>NZ_JAKRGA010000001.1:0-600000 GCF_022347785.1 Psychrobium sp. MM17-31 | reverse complement strand
GATTAGCATTAGTTGTGTATTTTTTATTACCAGTTGTGCTACTACGAAAAGTGATATTGAGGATGTGAATACTCAGTCTTTTTTTATCGACTCTGACTTCGCCAAACCGGATGATTTTAGTCAAATCACCGATATCTATTATTTAACGCCCGTACAAAAAGCAATGCTAAGTCGCACCATTAAGCCTTCGGTCCGCCAATCTTTCACTCAGCAAATCGTCGACAATTTATTACAAAAAGATTATCGTGGATTTGACTATGACAATAGCTATACCCGCACTGCATCTCAAACCCTTGAGTCTAAGCAAGGAAATTGTCTATCGATGGTGATTTTAAGCGTGGCTATGGCAAAACACTTCGATCTTAAATACAAAATATACGATGTTAAAACTGCGCCAATTTGGGATCGCAATGGCGGACTGTTCTTGGTTAATGGCCACGTTAATATTCAATTGCAAAATACCAACTATGATACCAAGCATTCCGTGTATGAATTTATGCAAAGTAGATTTGTTACTTTGGATTTTTTACCACGAGAGACTCGCCGTAGTCTTGCAAAAGAGCAAATTACCGAGCAGCAGCTGGCCGCGATGTATTTTACCAATTTGGCGGCTGACGCCATGGTTAAGCGCGATTGGGACAGAGCTTATTGGCTCATCAAAGAGTCGTTAAGTTATGCATCTGAGCACGCTGCGGCATGGAATTCGTTAGCAGTGCTGTATCGATACAACAAGCGGGAAGATCTCGCAGAGCGGCTATATAAATATGCGCTTGCACTAGATCCAGAGGATACCAATGTTATTACTAATTTAGCCATCTTATTGAGCTCTCAAGGACGCTATCAGGAGCTATTTGAGTACCAACGTCAAATCAATCTGGCAGAAATGCGCAATCCTTATCGCTATTTTGATCAAGCGGAAGTGGCAATGAGTAATCGTAAATACGAAGCTGCGGTGAAGCTCTATAAAAAAGCCATAAAACTATCACCCCACGTTGATCAGTTCTATTTCGGCCTATTTAAAGGTTATTCGGCACTAGATAAGGATAAGTTAGCCCTTAAAAACTTAAAATTAGCGAAGAAGAAAAGCTCGACGTTGGAAGAGCGTATTCGCTATAGCAACAAGTTAGATATTCTTGCTGCCATGTAGGGCGGGCGCTCAATAATAAAAAAGCCATCGTGAAGATGGCTTTTTAATGATTGCTTTATAAAGTATTGATTAAGCGAATGCTTGCTCAAGTGGCGGTACAACTTGCTTTTTACGGCTAAGTACGCCGTCTAGCCATACTTTGCCTTCAACAGATGCTTGACCAAAAGCTTTCTCAGCTAGGGCATCGTCACCAACGATTAATAGCTCAGAGCCTTCTTTCATGATGTCTGTTAGCAGTAACAGTACAGCGTGTTGACCTTCTTCGTCGCGTAGTTTAGCTATTTCAGCTTCTAGATCTGGCTTCATTTCATCGAAGATAGCAAGATCTAAAACTTCTAATTGACCGATACCAATTTTAGTACCATTCATGTTGAAGTTTTTAAAATCGCGCATTACAAGATCACGCATTGGCGTGCCTAGTACTGCTGATTTTACTTCAAACATTTCCATGCCTAGTGCTTTGTAGTCTTCGATGCCAGCAATTTCAGCTAGGATTTCAACACAACGGATATCAGCAGTAGTACAGGTTGGTGACTTGAATACAACAGTGTCAGAAAGAATCGCACACATCATCATACCTGCGATGTCTTTTGGGATTTCAACATTGTGGAAATCGTACATCATTTTGATAACGGTATTACTACAACCAACTGGGCGGATCCAACACTCTAATGGCGTGTCTGAGGTTAAGTCGCCTAGTTTGTGGTGATCGACAATGCCAAGTAGTGTCGCTTGGTCAACGTCATCTGGTGCTAGTGCAACGTCAGAGTGATCAACGATGTATAGGCTATCGCCTGCGTAGCTCATCTTAAGTTCTGGTGCTTCATAACCGAACTTATCTAAGATGAATTGTGTTTCAGGAGACGGTTCACCAAGACGGGTTGGAATTACTTCCTCGCCAATTTGGTTTTTTAGGTAGGCTAGTGCGATTGCACCAACGATAGAATCTGAATCTGGAACTTTGTGCCCAACTGCGTATACAGCCATAATTTTTCTCTTTTAAATAATCGGAAATTAGCGGCTATTTTATCGAGTTAGCCAAAAATTGCTATGCGATTTTTGGCTAAATCATGCTTTGGGCACGTTAAGTGATTATTTATGGTAACTCAAACAAGTTTCGACTTCGTTTTTAGAGCCTAAAATCACGGCAACGCGTTGATGGATTTCTTGTGGTTGAATATCCATGATGCGCTCGTAACCTGTTGAAGAAACACCGCCTGCTTGTTCAACTAAGAAACTCATTGGATTGGCTTCATACATTAAACGCAATTTGTATGGCTTGGCCGGGTTCTTGTTGTCGGTAGGGTAGGTGAAGATACCGCCGCGACATAAAACGCGATGAACATCACCAACCATTGCGGCAATCCAACGCATGTTGAAGTTTTTATCGCGGGTACCTGTGGTGCCGTCGAGTAAATCACCAATGTAGTTTTGCATTGCTGGCTCCCAGAAACGCTGGTTTGACATATTAATGGCAAATTCTGCGGTATCTGGCGTGATGGTCATCTTTTCTTGGGTTAATAAGAATTCGCCAATGGTGTTATCTAGCGTAAACAAACGTACGCCATTACCTGTGGTTAAGGCTAGTTGCGTTGATGCACCGTAAAGCACGTAACCTGCCGCCACTTGCGCAGTACCAGGTTGCAGGAACATCTCTTCGTTAGCACCAGTTTGACCTTTTGGCACTTCCATAATGGAGAAGATAGTACCGACTAAGCTGTTGATATCGATATTTGATGAGCCATCGAGTGGATCGAAACACACAAGGTAACGACCATTTTCTGAGCCTGCTACTATTGTGTCTTCTTCCTCTGATGCGATAGCTCGAACTAATCCAGACTCTAATAGAATATCTTTGATTAATTGATTAGAAATAATATCGAGCTTCTTTTGGGTTTCACCCTGAATGTTTTCATCTAGCGTAGAACCTAGGATGCCCGCTAGTTCACCCTGATGAAGGCGAAATGAAATTTCTTTACAAGCTGCCATTAAGGTATTGATAAGAGAAATAAGTTCTGGATCGACATTGTCGCGACGAAGTACAGGCACAAAGCGTTGCATGGATAAGTCCTAAGTTGGGTTAGATTTTTGCCCGCGTATAATAAACTAAATCAAGGCAAAGTGCATGGATACTTTGAGGTTTATCACAGTTTTTCATTTGAGGCGGCTGTAGTTGGTGTAGCAGTTTTAATGTCTGAATAATAGTCAGTTTTTTGTATTTGCAATCAAATAAAGTATGATGCGGTTTATTAGATAAACAACTCTTTTTATATTCAATAGCTAACTATGTTTAATTTTACCTATCGTCACAGTTTGGTCGGCCGCAGATTTGTGCTGTTTACAGTACTTTTTAGCTCGATTATTACCTTGTTATTTACTGTGGTGCAGTTAAGTGCTGAATACAACAAGCAATTGGATCAACGAGCCTTGTTCAATCAAATTATTGAAGACAGTTTACTCGACAGTCTGAGTAAAAGTATTTGGACCTATGACGATGCACAAATTTATTTGCAACTGCAGGGGATCGTCAATATTCCAAATATTGAAAGGGCGGTGTTAAACCTACCTGAAAACGTTGAGTTTAACATTGGTGAAATTACCGCAAGTAGTATCATTACTCAGCAGTTCGATGTGCAATATAACCAATCGGGGATCCCGCGTAAAATGGGGGATTTAACGATTTATAGCGAGATGGATAGCACCTACAACCACCTTATTGCCTTTGGCGGCGTGATGCTGTTTTCAAATTTCTTTAAAACGGCATTGGTGGTGATTTTTATGCTCTACTTGTCGGACAAACTCATTGGCCGACATTTAATGCAAATTAGCGGAAAATTGTCAGAATTTAGCGAAGTTGATAAACCAACGCCCATAGTGCTTGATCGTAAATATCACGATGAGAACGACGAAATAGATCATCTTGTCGACAGCATTAATAATATGCAGCAACGCATTTATTTCGAACGTAGCAAGGCGGTTAGTGAGATCAAGCAAAAAGAAGACATTCAACTACAAATTGGTGAGCAAAAAGAGAAGCTACTTAAGCTAGAGCATAAAGTGTCTATTTCAGAGATAGTGCGTAGTTTGGCGAATGAATTAAATGTTCCTCTCATTAACATCAAGGCTTTTTGTAAGCTTACCTTGGAGCAAATGCAACAACCGTCAATTGAGCCTAAACGGCTAGAGCTAGCGGTAGATAAAATTATCGAAAATAGTTGTCATGCATTAGATATCGTTAATCGCACTAAAGAAATCATGCAGCGCAATGAGCCGCAAAAAGAGTTAATAAACGTGAACGCGTTAGTCGCGAAAGCTATGTTTTTGCTAGCTCAAGAGATAGAGAGTAATGGCATTGCTGTGCATCATCACGCACCAGACGAAGATGTGATGATTTGTGCAGATGAATTACAAATTGAGCAAGTAATGTTAAATGTCATGCGTAATTCAATTGAAGCACTGAGCTCTCATCAATCAGATAACCGCAGTATTGAAGTTTCAGCGACAGTATTTGGCGAACAAGTTGTTGTTCGTATTGAAGACAATGGCCCCGGCTTAAGCGATTTGATTATTGATAAAATATTCCAGCCGTTTTTTAGTACCAGAGACAAAGGACTCGGTGTTGGCTTATGTATCGCTAAAACACTAGTTAATAGCAATGATGGGGACATTATTGTCAATGAAGATTATAAAAAGGGCGGCTGCTTTATCATCACCTTCCCAGTGACTTGAGATGCATAAATAAAAAGGCTTGTGTAGAGAATACACAAGCCTTTTTTGATCATACTAATCTATCAATGAAAGGGGTGAGCGTTAAGCACTCTTTTTTAAGGTGGTTAGCGGCTCTAAGTAGCTTGGTCTGGCTTGCTTTAAGTAGCTAATGTCTTCGAAACTTGGCTTGCCCTGTGGCAGTTTTAGACGCGTTTTAGTTAAGAATGGACGCGCGATATGTGAGATCATTAATTCGATTTCTTTAACACCTTGGCCATTGGTTTTGGTTGAACTATAGAAATCGACAGGGATCAGAATGCCTGAGCTACGTAAGCTCTTCACATCAGCTTCTTGATGCGGCAACCACAGTGAGGTTTGACGACGTAAGTAGAATTCGCGCAAAATTGCTCGTTCGCCACTGCTTAGTGTTTGCATGCGTGATTGAATGTCTTCTGCCAATTGCTGCTGACGTTTCTTTTGTTTTAGGTTGTTAATAATGTGCTTACTTAAATCTAAAACGAGATAGGCGCTACTAACAATAAATGCGATACCAACGAAGTGTGCATACTCTGTCAAAAACTTGTCTACTTGAGTGAGTGACGCTAGTTTTGACGGCATAAATAGTAATACCGCGCAGGCTAAAGCAACCCACAGCATGCACTGAAACAGGTAGTGTGCATGAGATTGCTGCGATTCATCTTTCCACATAAAAACTCCTTACTGACAATATGATTGCCAAAAAACTGATAGTTAGTTGGCTACATCGAATCAAAAAGCAATTAGCGTACCTAAATTTAAAAATGGCAATAAAATCAGTTTAAGTGATTGTTTTTTAGTCTTAGTTATATCTGAAAAGAAATTTCGTTTGAATTTATGCGCTCACTGAATGGGTGAAACATTGCCGCTTTATATAATTTCAATTGAGTGTGAACTTCACCGTTAATTAGTGTGATTGACAAATAAAGTGTTAAAAACAATATCAGGTAGTTGTGGGTTTTGTATTTAAGCTTTTGAAAATATTGATAAATGTATTTTTGGCACCAAATTGGCAGTTAGTCAGTCACAAAACACATTATCGTTTGTTTAAACCCAATTAGCACAAGCAAGGAATACAACATGAAATTACTTAATCGCCGTTTAGCACTTGTTAGTACAGTGACAGGTATCGCACTAGTAGCTGCATCAGGTGCGGCTTATGCAGCAGAAGACAAAGTTCTGACTAAGAAAATTGCCGTTGATGATATTAAAGAATTCGTGATTGATGCGCATGTGGGCACGGTTAAGTTATCGCCGTCAAATGATAATCAAATTCATATTTACGTTAAGGTCACTGAAAAAGACGGTTGGAGCATGTTTAAGGCCAGTCCTGAAGATGCAGAGTTAAAGATTAACAATAGTGGAAATCGTATAGTAATTTCTCTCAACGAAGATGACTTTGGCGAAGAATGGCGTATTGAAGTGCCGCAAATGGAAACAATCGACGCAGATTTAGGCGTGGGCGAAATGACCATCAAGGGATTACAAGCGAATATGTCAGTAGATGTAGGCGTTGGTGAAGTTAGTGTTTACAGCATGGCTGACTCATATAATAGTGTAAAAGCAGAATCAGGTGTTGGCGCTGCCAATGTTTACAGCAATAGCGGTCAAAAAGATCAAAATCGTGCCATGGTTAGCGAAAGCGTTAGTTGGAGCGGTCAAGGAGACTACGCGATTAAAGTAGAAGTTGGTGTTGGGGATGCATCAATTAAACTGAAATAGAAATTACCACTGCATTTATCTCTCATTGACCAGCCATCTGTGCTGGTCTTTTTTTATTCATTTGATTAATTTCTTGTTCACCTTTCATTCACGCCTTGAATACTTGTCATTATGGCGTTAAATAATGAAAAATCATTTCCATTTTAAAACAATTGTATAGGGGTTTTGTTGTCACTTGTGTCAATTTTGTTGCTGCGCTAAGATAGATCGCATCTGAACTATTGAGGTGTTATATTTTTTAGCACTTTATCGTTATTCATGAGGCTATTATGACGCAACGCTTTTCTGTTGGGGGATTACAAGTATCCCAACTTCTTTACGATTTTATTAATCAACAAGCGCTTCCTAAAACCAATATTAAACAAGCAGAGTTTTGGCAAGGGTTTGAATCTATCGTCAATGAATTTGCACCCCGCAACAAGGCGTTGTTAGAAAAACGTGAATCGATTCAACAGCAAATTGATGAATGGCACGCCAATAATGATTATGACTTTGCTAACTACAAAGCGTTTTTGCAGGATATAGATTATCTGTTGCCACCGTGTGAAGACTTTAGTGTTTCTACCGCAAATGTCGATGAAGAAATGGCGACTATGGCTGGCCCACAGTTGGTAGTGCCTGTAATGAATTCTCGCTTTGCCCTTAATGCTGCAAATGCGCGCTGGGGCTCTCTCTATGACGCGCTGTATGGTACCGATGCTATCAGTTCTGACAATGGCGCAGAAGCTGGAACAAGCTACAATAAGGTACGTGGAGATTTGGTGATTGCTAAAGGACGTGAGTTCTTAGACAGTGCTTGTGAGTTAGCCGATGCAAGTCACAGTGATGTGAGTCGTTATCAAATTATCGATGGCGCTTTAGTTGCAACCTTGCAAAGCGGCGAGCAAACAAGACTTGCCAATCCATCCAAACTGATTGGTTTTAATGGTGACGCTCAATCGCCAAGTGCGGTGTTGCTGAAAAACAACGGCATGCATATTGAGGTTGTTATCGATGCGACTAGCCAAATTGGCGCAAGTGATGCTGCGGGCGTAAGTGACATTATTTTAGAGTCGGCATTGACGACAATTATGGATTGTGAAGATTCAGTGGCTGCCGTTGATGCTGAAGATAAAGTTGTTGTTTATAAAAACTGGCTTGGTTTGATGCAAGGGGACTTAAGCGAGGAAATAACTAAAGGTGGTAAAACCTTTACTCGCTCACTCAATGCCGACCGCCAATATTTAGATACCAAGGGTCAGCCATTTTCGCTTAAAGGTCGCAGTTTGATGTTTGTGCGTAATGTTGGCCACTTAATGACTAATCCAGCGGTGTTGGATAGTGACAATAACGAAGTACCTGAAGGTATTTTAGATGGGATTATCACGTCACTAATTTCATTGCACGATTTGCAAGGCAACAGTGAATTTAGTAACTCTAAGACTGGCTCAATCTATATCGTGAAGCCGAAAATGCACGGCCCAGAAGAAGTTACATTTGCCAATGATTTATTTAACGCCATTGAAGATATGCTTGGTTTGGCTCGCCATACTGTAAAAATGGGCATTATGGATGAAGAGCGCCGCACAACGGTAAATCTAAAGCAGTGTATTTATGCCGCGAAAGAACGTGTTGTATTTATTAATACCGGATTTTTAGATCGCACTGGTGATGAAATTCATACCTCAATGGAAGCCGGGCCTATGATCCGCAAAGGCGATATGAAGTCAGCAGCGTGGATTGGTGCTTATGAGAATTGGAATGTCGATATCGGCTTAGCTTGCGGACTAAGTGGTCGCGCTCAGATTGGTAAAGGTATGTGGGCAATTCCAGATCAAATGGATAATATGCTCAAAACGAAGATCGCCCATCCGCAATCTGGTGCTAATACTGCGTGGGTACCGTCACCAACAGCAGCAACGCTGCATGCGCTTCACTATCATCAAGTTGACGTATTTGCGCGCCAAGCTGAAATTAAACAGCGCGCGATAGCCAATATTGACGATATTCTAACTATTCCAGCTGCGCAAAATCCAAATTGGAGCGCCGCTGAAATTGAAGAAGAGCTTGAGAATAATGCACAAGGACTATTGGGCTATGTTGTGCGTTGGGTTGATGCGGGCATCGGCTGTTCAAAAGTACCTGATATCAACAATGTTGGCTTAATGGAAGATCGCGCAACCTTGCGTATTTCATCGCAACACATGGCGAACTGGTTGCGTCATGATATCTGCAGTGAAGAGCAGGTGATGGCGGTGCTTAAGAAAATGGCCGTGGTGGTGGATGAGCAAAATGCCAATGATCCAACATACCAACCAATGGCAGCTGATTTTGATAACAGTATCGCATTCCAAGCAGCTTGTGAGTTAGTATTTGAAGGTTGCGCACAGCCTAGCGGTTATACTGAACCCGTGTTACACAAGCGACGTTTAGCGTTGAAAGCGCAATAGTTCGATAAATAAATTAGATCTAAGCCGGTGCATGTCATCGGCTTTTTTAATTAACCTGAGCTCTGGTTAAATAAGCGCGATTAGTGTCGATAGGGAAATTGAATTTTTGCAGGGAAAAGCGGTTTGGCACAAGCCAAAGAGGAAATTATTTCAGTTCCTCGATAGCTTGATTTACTAGTGATTGAATATCAGTGCAGCTAGTTTCTACGCCGCAATTACAATCGATAGTTTGGTGCTCTGCTAGCCAGCCAACAGTTTTTAAATGTTTCTGTCCGCAGTTAGGGCAAACAATTTTCAATGTTTGCAATTGATCTAAGTGAGTCATATGTATGCTCCTGAAATTATTACTAATCTTCAGTCTATCAAACTAATATGACTTTTCTGTGACGCGGATAGCAATTTTGTATAGCTACAAGCATTGTAGCTGTAGTTATAGAAGTTATTCCACGCCGCGTAATAGGGCGTTTACACCAACTTTAGCACGGGTTTTTGCGTCAACTTTCTTAACGATAATTGCTGCATATAGGTTGTGAGTCCCGCACTTTGATGGCAACGTCCCAGAAACAACAACTGAGCCAGCCGGAACGCGGCCGTAATGGATAGTGCCTGTTTCGCGGTCATAGATACGGGTACTTTGACTGATGTATACACCCATTGAGATAACGCTACCTTCTTCGACTACCACACCTTCAACGATTTCAGAGCGCGCGCCGATAAAACAGTTATCTTCGATAATGGTTGGATTCGCTTGTAATGGCTCTAATACGCCACCGATACCTACGCCGCCAGATAAATGAACGTTTTTACCAATTTGCGCACATGAACCAACGGTTGCCCAAGTATCAACCATTGTACCTTCATCAACATAGGCGCCGATGTTGGTGTATGACGGCATTAGCACCACGTTTTTAGCAATGTAACAGCCTTGACGAACGGTTGCTGGTGGCACAACGCGCATGCCTTCATCTTTAAATTGCTGCTCGGTGTAGTTGGCGAACTTTTGTGGTACTTTATCGAAGTATTGGGTATCACCACCGTCGATAATTTCGTTATCGTGTAACTTGAAGAATAAAAGTACGGCTTTCTTTAGCCATTGGTGCACAACCCACTCACCACTGATTTTTTCAGCAACGCGTGCCTCACCGCTATCTAGCATTGCAATGGCTTGAGCAACGGCGTTTTTTACTTCATCAGTTGCTGTTTGCGCCGTGTATGAATCGCGGGTTTCAAAAGCGTGTTCAATAATTTGTTGTAAGTCACTCATGACTAATTCCTATTATTTAAATTTTTAATGTTGATTTAATTTCTCAATCGCTTTGATAAGTGATTGTTGTAATGTCGATTGCTGATCAGAACAAAGGGGAAGCCCTTCTTGATTAGCGATAATAAAAAAGTCTTCTACGCGTTCACCAATAGTGGTGATCTTTGCATTGTGTAGGGTTATTTTGTGTTTTGTAAAAACATCACCAACGGTGGCTAACAGACCGGGCATGTCTAGTGCGACCAATTCAAATAGCGTGTGTTGTTCGTGATCGCTATTAATAAAAGCGACTTGAGTTGGTACGTTAAACTGTTTAGTTTGGCGCGATATTCTGCGATTACTGTGGGGTCTAAAGTTTTTCTGCGTTAGCGATTTAGTCAACGCCTGAACTATAGACTTAACGCGCGGTGCGTCGATTATAGCATCGCCAGTATGTTCAGTAATATTAAAGGTGTCTAACGCCCAGCCATCTGTCGTTGCCATCACGTGAGCATCGTTAATTTGCACGTTTTTGCTGCCCAGCACACGCATTACTTTGGCAAATAAGTTACTCATGTCCTGCGTGTAAACAAAGAGCTCACTCACCGTGTTGTCTTTACTGTGGAAGATAGAAATAATCGGTTTGTTAGGCTTTTTACTGCGTAAAATTAAATCGCTGTGTTGGGCAATAGCAACTGGCGTATGTCGCAGGAAGTAATCAGGCTGAAAGCTGCCCCACAGGCGTTCAACCTCATCGCTGCTATATGGTGCTTCAATACTAGTTAACTGATGCAGTGCCTTAGCTTTGTATTCGATAATACGTTCCTCGGCGTCTACATCGCCTTGTGCGCCGCGGCGCAGCGCGCGCAACGTATAGAAATATAATTCGCGTAATAAAGAGCCTTTCCAGTTGTTCCACAGTTTGTTATTTGTTGCGCAAATATCTGCCACCGTTAGACAGTAAAGGTAGGCAAGGCGAGTTTCATCTTGCACTATATTGGCGAAAGTGTTGATGACATCGGGATCATGAATATCACGGCGTTGGGCCGTTACTGACATCACAAGGTGATTTTCAACCAGCCATGCAATGAGGCGCGTATCGTGTTCATTGAGTTTGTGCTGGCGACCAAACTCTAGAGCGTCTAATGCGCCTAGTTCGCTGTGATCACCACCGCGTCCTTTGCCAATATCGTGAAATATTGCCGCTAACACCAATAACCCTTTTTTAGCGAGTGTGTGGATCAAGACACTGCACAGTGGGAATTCATCTTTGTATTTTGCTTGTGAAAAGCGGTCGATATTCTTTAATAGGCGATGTGTGTGCTCATCAACTGTATAAGCGTGAAATAAGTCGAACTGCATTTGTCCGCTTATTTGTTGCCATGCAGGCAGGTAACTGCCTAAGATGCCGTGTTTGTGCATCATCGATAACGCGCGAATTCCGTCGGGGTGCTTGATGATACTCATAAATGCGGTGCGGCATTTCTCATCATCGCACAGAGGCTCACGCAAACCATCACGGGCAATCCGCAATTGACGCAAGGTCGGAGCGTAAATGCCGGTGATTTCTTTGTCTTTGGCTACGTTGAGAAACAGTGAAATAATGTGAGATGGATCTGCAAACAAGTTGTCATTGCTGGTTTCTAAAAAGTGACCACGGCGTTGGTAATTGTCATCAATAATACAAACATCTAGTGATTTGATACGGCCCAAAAACTCGCGTTTGAATAATTGAAGTAGCATCTCACAAAGCTCTGCAACTTCGCGAACAACCTGATAGTAATGCTTCATCATACATTCAACAGCAAGTTGTTCGCTGTCGCTGTAGCCCATGGCAATTGCTACATCGTGCTGATGATTAAATAATAGTTTGTCTTCGCCACGACCCGCAGTTTGATGCAAGGCAAACCGCATGCGCCACAAAAAATCCTGACAGCGCAGTAATTGCTCTAACTCATCTTGTGATAAAAAACCGTGTTGAACTAGATGTTCGACAATGGTGGTCTTAAAATGGCGCTTGGCAATCCAACCAACGGTTTGAATATCGCGCAATCCACCTGGACAGGTTTTTATATTGGGTTCTAAATCAAAAGCATTATTGGCTTCGTGTCTGGCAATTTGTTCATCGCGTTTAGCGAGATAAAATTCGCTACTTGGCCAAAAGTCAGGTTGTTCGATGGCATCTTGTAATTGCTGATATAAATCTTCTGGGCCCGCCAGTAAACGGCTTTCCATGAGATTTGTCGCGACAGTAATATCAGCTTGTCCGATGTTGAGGGTTTCTTTTAGCGTTCGAACGCTGTGTCCAACGTCAAATTTTACATCCCACATCATAGTAATGAACTGACCAATTTTTTCAGTTTGTTCATTTGATAGTGATTTTGCTGAGAGCAATAATAGATCGACGTCGGAGTGAGGGTGTAATTCGCCGCGACCATAGCCACCAACGGCTATCAGGGCAACTTGCTCTTGGTGTAGATCAAAGTGTTGCCATAGTTGACGCAACATGTCATCGACGAAATTACAGCGTTGATGAAGGAGCTCACGAATTGCGCCACCATTGTTAAATTGCTCATTTAGCCAATGAGAAAAATCAATACTAGCCTGCTTACAGGTGCTAATGAGGTTTCTTGGCTCGGTATTGTCAATAGTTAACGGTGCTGGTGGTGGCGACATATTTTTCCTTACTGATTAAGCGTGCTCGATGACGCGTTCTATTTCTTCATCGCTACGCAGTGTTAGAATTTCTACGCCGTTGTCGGTTACAAGTAGCGTATGTTCCCATTGCGCCGAAAGCGAGCGATCTTTTGTTACAACAGTCCAACCGTCATTGTTGGCCATTTTACTGTGACGCTTACCCGCATTAACCATTGGCTCGATAGTTAAACACATGCCAGCTTGTAGCGTTTCACCTGTACCTGGTCGGCCGTAGTGCACAACTTGTGGGTCTTCGTGAAACTCTGCACCAATGCCGTGACCACAGTATTCGCGCACGATTGAGTAGTTCATACCTTCACAGTATGTTTGGATAGCGTGGCCGATATCACCAAGCTGGACACCTGGTTTTACCATTCTAATTGCTTTGTAAAGACTCTCTTGTGTCGTCTTAACTAAGCGGTTGGCTAAAATGCTGCCTTTGCCTACGATAAACATTTTACTAGTATCGCCGTGGTAGCCATCTTTGATGACAGTTACATCGACGTTAATAATGTCGCCGTCTTTTAGTTTTTTATCGCTTGGGATACCGTGACAGATGACATGGTTAACAGAAGTACAAATCGACTTTGGAAATCCATGATAATTGAGCGGTGCAGGAATTGCGTCTTGCTCTTCGACAATATAGCGGTGGCAAATGTCGTTTAATTCGTCAGTTGTTACGCCTTTTTTTACAAAAGGACCGATCATTTCTAATACTTCTGCCGCTAAGCGCCCTGCAACGCGCATTTTTTCAATTTCTTCTGCAGTTTTGATGGTTATTGCCATGGTGGTATCTCTATTTTTAATTGCCATTAATCTTGGCTAAAACTTGTTTTCTCCGCGTGTTTTTGGTATAAAGCGCGCCGGGGAATATATTCAACTTTCATCTAAAGTCGGTTTTACGCTGATTTTAATGATCTTGTCTATAAAGAACCACTAAAAATTACATTTATCTTAAATCACACACGTATTTTTAACCGATTTCGGGGTGCTTTATCGTCAAATTGACGAAAAGTTCGAAATTTGGGATGCGTGGAGGCCTAACCCCAAGAGGAAATTTATTATGGCTACTGTTTCAATGCGCGATATGCTGCAAGCTGGTGTTCACTTCGGTCACCAAACTCGTTACTGGAATCCAAAGATGAAGCCATTCATCTTCGGTGCTCGTAACAAGGTTCATATCATCAACTTAGAGCAAACTGCACCAATGTTCAACGAAGCACTTGCTGTATTAAGCAACGTTGCATCTAAGAAAGGTAAAATCCTTTTCGTTGGTACTAAGCGCGCTGCTGGCGATGCTATCAAAGAAGCGGCACTAGAGTGTGACCAATTCTACGTAAACCACCGTTGGTTAGGTGGTATGTTGACTAACTGGAAAACAGTTCGTCAATCAATCAAGCGTCTAAAAGACCTTGAGCAACAATCACAAGACGGTACTTTCGCTAAGCTAGTTAAGAAAGAAGCGTTAATGCGTACTCGTGAAATGGAAAAACTAGAGAAATCTCTAGGCGGTATCAAAAACATGAACGGTCTACCAGACGTGATTTTTGTAATTGATGCTGACCACGAGCACATTGCTGTTAAAGAAGCTAACAACCTAGGTATTCCTGTTGTTGCTATCGTTGATACTAACTCTAACCCAGATGGTATCGACTACATCGTTCCTGGTAACGATGACGCGATCCGCGCTATCCAGCTTTACACTAAAGCTGCTGCAACTGCTGTTAACGAAGGTCGTAACAACACTGTTGCTGCACAAGCTGAAACTGACGGTTTCGTTGAAGCTGAGTAATTTAGAGCTTTCTAAATCACACATTTAAGTAGGCAGCAAGGAGTAATCCTTGGTGCCTTTTTGAAATACAGAGGAATATAAAATGGCAATTACTGCTAAGTTAGTAAAAGAACTTCGTGACCGCACTGGCGCGGGCATGATGGACTGTAAAAAAGCATTAACTGAAACTAATGGTGACATCGAAGCGGCAATCGACCAAATGCGTAAAAACGGTCAAGCTAAAGCTGCTAAGAAAGCGGGTAACATCGCTGCTGAAGGTACTATCATCGTTAAGCAAAAAGAAGGCGTTGCTGCGCTAGTTGAAGTTAACTGTCAAACTGACTTCGTTGCTAAAGATGCTGGTTTCTTAGCGTTCGCTAACGAAGTTGCTGATGCAGCTATCGCTGAAGAACTAACTTCTGAAGAGCTACAAGCGAAATTCGAAGAAACGCGTATCGCTTTAGTTGCTAAAATCGGTGAGAACATGAACATCCGTCGCGTTGAGTACGTGAAAGGTGGTTCTCTTGCTTCTTACCGTCACGGTGAGCGCATTGGTGTTGTTGTTGCTGGTGAAGCTGACGAAGAAACACTTAAGCACGTTGCTATGCACGTTGCTGCTTCTCGTCCAGAGTTCGTTAACCCAGAAGACGTACCTGCTGAAGTAGTTGAGCGCGAGCGTAAACTACAAATCGAAATCGCGATGAACGAAGGCAAGCCTGCTGAAATCGCTGAGAAAATGGTTGCTGGTCGCATGAAGAAATTCACTGGTGAGGTTTCTCTTACTGGTCAAGCGTTCATCATGGAACCTAAGCAAACTGTTGGTCAAATTCTTAAAGCTAAGAACGCTTCAGTTTCTTCATTCATTCGCCTAGAAGTTGGTGAAGGTATCGAGAAGAAAGAAGAAGACTTCGCTGCAGAAGTTGAAGCTCAAATCGCTGCTGCAAAACAGTAATCGATTGAGTAAATAACAACATTTTTGTTGTTAAAAAAAGACCGTGGCCTAGCTGCGGTCTTTTTGAATGCTTAATTTATGATTGGACTTTTAATCTGTACTTTTAAAATTACGATAAAGAGTGCAATCATAAACTAAGTGGTGTTAACCACATTCGCTATAAATCAGGCAAAGGTAATTAGAATGACTGCAAATCCAAAACCGACTTACCGTCGAATTTTATTGAAACTAAGTGGTGAAGCACTAGTAGGTGAGCAAGGATTTGGGATTGACCCTAAGGTACTTGATCGCATGGCTCAGGAAATCAAAGAATTGGTTGAGTTAGGTGTTCAAGTAGGTATCGTATTAGGCGGTGGTAATATCTACCGCGGTGAAAGCTTAGCTGAAGCGGGCATGAATCGTGTTGTTGGTGACCAAATGGGTATGCTTGCAACGGTAATGAATGGCCTTGCGATGCGTGATGCACTACACCGTGCCTATGTTAACGCGCGACTCATGTCAGCAGTTGATTTAAAAGGTGTGTGTGATTCATACAACTGGGCAGAAGCTATTAGCATGCTTAAAGAAGGCCGCGTAGTGATTTTTTCTGCTGGTACTGGTAACCCATTCTTTACAACAGATTCAGCAGCATGTTTACGCGGTATCGAAATTGAAGCTGATGTTGTGTTAAAGGGTACTAAAGTGGACGGCGTTTATTCTGATGATCCTGTAAAGAACCCTGACGCTGAAATGTACGCTGAACTTGATTACGCCACGGTATTAGAAAAAGAACTTAAGGTGATGGATTTAGCGGCATTCACGCTAGCTCGTGACCATGACATGCCAATTCGCGTGTTCAATATGAATAAGCCTGGTGCGCTGCGCAGCGTAATTATGGGTGAAGGCACTGGTACCTTAATCCACGCCGGAACGACTAAAATTTAACGAACTCTTATAATTAGGATATTAACGTGATTAACGAAATTAAAGATGATGCTGCAACCCGTATGGGGAAAAGTGTAGAAGCACTAAAAGTTCAAATGCAAAAAGTGCGTACTGGTCGTGCACACCCAAGTTTATTAGATTCGATCACTGTACCTTATTACGGTGCTGAAACACCGTTAAACCAAGTGGGTAACGTTGGTATTGGTGATGCGCGTACACTGACTATTACTGTATTCGACACGACGATGATCGCTGCTGTTGAAAAAGCGATTATGACGTCTGATCTAGGTTTAAACCCTAACTCAGCGGGTAACCTAATTCGCATCCCATTGCCGCCATTGACTGAAGAACGTCGTAAAGACCTAATTAAGGTTGTTCGTGGCGAAGCTGAAAAAGGTCGTGTTGCTGTTCGTAACATTCGTCGTGACGCTAACAGCGATATCAAAGCACTTGAGAAAGAAAAAGAAGTGGGTGAAGACGAAGCGCGTAAAGGCGAAGAGCAAATCCAAGAGTTAACAAACAAGTACATTAAAGAAATGGACGCCTTGTTAGCAGAAAAAGAGCAAGAGCTACTAGAAGTTTAAGCTTTATTCACCTGCCATAAATGGCGGAGTGATACGCTATGATTTAAACGCTGTGTTAGTTATACTACGCAGCGTTTGTGTTATTGTAGGCACGAAATTTTAGTTTAGTGAGCTTATGGAGTGTTAATGAGCGACCAGTTGAAAACCCAATTGATGGCATCTAATAAGTTGCCTCGTCATGTTGCTATGATTATGGATGGCAATGGACGTTGGGCACAGCGACAAGGTAAACGTCGTGTGATGGGCCATAAAGCTGGTGTAGATCGCGTGCGCGAAGCGGTAAAAGTAAGCCGTGAGTTAGGCATCGAATCGTTAACTTTATTTGCGTTTAGTAGCGAGAATTGGCAACGACCAGCAGATGAAGTCTCATTGCTCATGGAATTGTTCTTTACGGTATTATCCCGTGAAGTTAGCAAATTACATCGTAACAATGTCAAGCTGAAAGTGATTGGCGATACCAGTCGATTCAGTGATAAATTGCAGCAAAAAATAGCAAAAGCCGAAGATAAAACAAAAGATAATTCAGGCTTGATATTAAATGTAGCTGCAAATTACGGTGGCCGTTGGGATATTACTCAGGCTTGTCAGCAATTAGCAGCAAAAGTGGCTGCAGGTGAAATGTCAGCGACCGATATTTCTGAAGAGGCTATCGAGCAACACATTTGCACAGCGCAGTTACCAGCATTAGATTTGATGATTCGCACCGGTGGCGATTGCCGCATTAGTAACTTTTTATTGTGGCAAGCAGCCTATAGTGAGTTACATTTTTCCGCCACACTGTGGCCAGATTTCGGTGAGACCGAATATTTAGATATTTTGGCAAACTTTGCCAATGTGGAGCGCCGTTTTGGCTGCACCAGTGAGCAGGTTTCTGCATCATTACAAGAATAAATAGGAAACAGCTTTGTTAAAACAACGAATTATTACCGCGCTAGTGTTAGCGCCATTAGCACTAGGTAGTGTATTTTATCTTCCCCTGTCATTATTTCCTTTTTTTGCCGCTGCCGTTACCTTATTAGGAGCTTGGGAGTGGGGGGCATTTTTACCAAGTAAAACGATGCCACAAACCAAACTTCACCGCATTGTATTTACCATTTCTTTGGCAATTTTAATGTCTGCTTTTTTGGTCTTAGTGCCAATTAGTCATATTTGGAATGCTGGGCAATTACATCCTATTTACCAAGCCGCGCTATTTATTGGTGCCATGTGGTGGTTAATAAGCATGCTGCTGGTATTTATTTACCCGCGAGCGACTGGTTTTTGGGGAGAGAGTGAGTTTTATAAAGGCTTATTTGGTCAGCTAACCTTGATCCCATTCTGGATTGGTTTAATCGCGCTGCGAAGCTATGGTTATGCCAATGATCCTATGCTTGGCGGCATGTTAATTGTTAGTGTATTTCTGATTGTATGGGGCGCTGATGTTGGCGCTTATTTTGTTGGTCGAAGTATCGGAAAGCGCAAGTTAATGCCAAATGTAAGTCCGGGTAAAACATTAGAAGGTATGCTTGGCGGCTTAATCACTGCGATGTTAGCCATTTTTATTACCAAGTCTTATTTCTATAACATCGAGCTATTACCTTTATTGGTGTTGGTCTTTATCACCGCCTTAGTATCTGCTTTTGGTGATTTAAGTGAGAGTATGCTTAAGCGCAATAGCAATATAAAAGACAGTGGAACGATTTTACCGGGACACGGTGGTGTGCTAGATCGCATCGATAGTTTGACGGCGGCGATCCCAGTATTTGCACTTGGTTACTTGTTCTTGGTGGCCTAATGCAAAAACTTACCATTCTTGGTGCGACAGGTTCTATTGGAGAATCAACCTTAGATGTAGTGAGACGAAACCGAGATAAATTCTCGGTATTCGCGTTAGCGGCACAAAGTAACGTCGATAAATTATTTGAGCAATGTTTGGAGTTTAATCCAAACTATGCCGTGCTTGTTAACGAGCAAGCAGCTGCAGAGCTCAAAGGGCGTTTAAATAACGATACTGTGGTTCTTTCTGGAAGCGATGCGCTATGTGATATTGCCAGTGATAGCGACGTTGATGTCGTAATGTCTGCAATTGTCGGCGCGGCTGGGCTGTTACCTACGCTTGCTGCAATAAAGTCTGATAAACGAGTATTACTAGCCAATAAAGAGTCTTTGGTAATGTCTGGTCAGCTTTTTATTGATGAACTTAGAAAATCTAAAGCATCGTTATTGCCTGTTGATAGTGAGCACAATGCTATCTTTCAGGCGCTGCCAACACAGGCACAGCAGAAACTTGGTTATTGTGGTTTAAATGAGCTAGGGGTTGAAAAATTACTCCTTACTGGCTCTGGCGGTCCTTTCTTAACATCACCACTGGCTTCTTTATCTCAAATGACGCCAGTGCAAGCTTGCGCACATCCTAATTGGTCGATGGGGCAGAAGATTTCCGTTGATTCAGCAACCATGATGAATAAAGGGCTTGAATATATTGAAGCTCGTTGGTTGTTTGATACAAACCGCGATCAAATAGAGGTCGTTATTCACCCCCAAAGCGTTATCCATTCGATGGTGCAATATAACGATGGCTCAGTGATTGCTCAGATGGGAAATCCTGACATGCGAACGCCAATCGCTTACGCGATGTCTTATCCCGAGCGAATTGACGCTGGTGTGGCTCCGTTAGATTTTACTGCGATGAAAGACTTTACCTTTCACGCGCCTGACTTTACTCGCTTTCCATGTTTAAAACTGGCAATTGACGCTTGTTATATGGGACAAGGGGCTACAACTGCATTGAATGCTGCCAATGAGATTAGTGTTGCTGCATTTCTAAATCAGCAGATCAAGTTTACGCAGATTGCTCAACTTAATGAGCGCGCGCTAGATGCGTTAGCTACAGAGCGCGCCGATTGTGTAGAGTCAATTCTCAATGTCGATAGTCGAGCACGCAGCTTAGCCACCGAGTTTCTTAGACAAGGAGCTGTAGTGTGATTGAGTTATTGCGCAACATTACATTTTTCATCGTTGCCCTGAGTGTCTTGGTAGCCTTTCATGAGTTTGGCCATTTTTGGGTAGCGCGAAAATGTGGTGTTATCGTCCAGCGTTTTGCTATTGGTTTTGGTAAAGTGCTATGGCGACGGGTGGGCAAAGATGGCTGTGAATATGTCATTTGTGCTATTCCGTTGGGGGGATACGTCAAAATGCTCGATGAGCGTGTTGAAGACGTACCAGAAAATCTTGCCCACGGTGCTTTTAATCGCAAACCAGTATTAGCGCGAATTGCCATAGTCGCAGCTGGCCCACTTGCTAACTTCATTTTTGCTATATTTGCGCTGGCGTTGATGTATATGATTGGTGTGAGCACCATTAAGCCAATTGTGGGTGAGGTTAAAAAGGACTCAATCGCCGCTCAAGTCAACTTAGCCGCTGGTGATCAAATCAAGTCAATCAACGGTAAAACTGTTGCCCATTGGCAAGATGTTAATCACGCCATTGTTGGATTGATTGGAAGTAATACTGCTACGATTGGTTATGGTCCGGTTGGCAGTGAGGTTATGAAAACTAAATCCATTGATTTGGCCAATTGGCAATTCGATCCGCAAAAACAAAGTTCCTTAAATTCTTGGGGAATTGTTCCTTATCGCTCAAAGGCAACGCTGACAGTTGCTCAGGTGACCGAAGGTTCAGCAGCGAAAGAAGCTGGATTGCAACAGGGTGATGTCTTAATCGCCGCAAATGGCGAGAAAATCAACAGTTGGCAAAGCTTCGCAATATTAATTCAACAAAGTCATGGAACTTCCATCGACTTGCTCTATCAAAGAAACACAAAGCAGCATACCACCGCATTATTTCCGCGCCTTAAGGAAGATAGTGAGGGTAACAAAATTGGTTTTGCTGGCATTGCTCCTTATGGTGAGCCGATACCAAAAGACTATCAATTGACTCTAGAATATGGACCTATTGATGCAATTGTTGTCGGTGCGCAAAAAACGTGGGATTTAACCCTGTTAAGTTTCAACATGATTGGTAAGTTGATTACTGGTGATCTATCGGTAAAAAATCTCAGCGGGCCAATCTCTATTGCGCAAGGTGCAGGCCAAAGTGCAGCCTATGGAATAGTTGCTTTTTTGAGCTTTTTAGCTTTGATAAGTGTCAATTTGGGAATATTTAATCTATTGCCATTACCAGTGCTTGATGGTGGCCATTTGATGTATTACTTTATTGAGCTTTTAACTGGCAAGCCTGTGCCAGAAAAAATACAAGACGTCGGTTTTAGAATTGGCGGCGCACTGTTGTTAATGCTGATGAGCATTGCAATTTTTAACGATTTTACCCGCTTGTAAGCAAGACGAGAAATTAGGATTATAAAAACAGCATTATGAAGTTTCCAAAGCTTTTGGCGCCAATCGCCTTATTAGGAACAAGTTTTAGTTCCCTAGCAGCTGAACCGTTTACAGTAACTGATATTCGAATTCAAGGCTTACAACGCGTTGCACTAGGTGCAGCATTATTAAATACCCCGGTTAAAGTTGGCGATGTAGTAACAGACGCTGACATTGCTCGTATTATTAAGACCCTTTATAAGTCAACAAACTTCGAAGATATTCAAGTCTTCCGCGATGAAGGTTTATTAATTATTAAGGTCAAAGAGCGTCCGACGATTTCTGCGATTAACTATGAAGGCAATAAAGACCTCAAGGATGAGCAGTTGGCTGAAAGTCTCGGTGGTTCTGGCATCAAGGTTGGTGAACCCTTGGACAGAACGCTGCTTACGGAAATCGAAAAAGGACTTGAAGATTTTTACTATAGTGTCGGTAAATATTCTGCAAAGGTTGAAGCCAGCGTTACGCCTTTGGCACGTAACCGTATTGAACTTAATTTCAACTTTAAAGAAGGTGATGCCGCAAGTATCGAGCAGATTAATTTAGTTGGTAATACTGTCTTTAGTGATGAAGAATTAAAAGAAGGTTTTGAATTAACAGATTATACCGCGTGGTGGAATGTTTTCGGTGAACGAAAGTACCAAAAACAAAAGCTGCAGGGTGATATAGAGACATTGGAATCTTTTTACAAAGATCGCGGTTATATTCGGTTTAAAGTTGACAGCACTCAGGTATCAATGACGCCAGACAAGAAGAGTTTATATATTTCACTTAATCTTGATGAAGGTGAGATTTATAAAATCAAGAAAGTTAACTTAATTGGTGATATAGAGAAATATCGAACTATTCTTGAGCGCTTAATTCCTATGCAAGAGGGTGATACTTATAACGGCGCAGAGGTTACTTTTACTGAAGAAAGATTGTCTCGTTTTCTTGGCAATTATGGATTTGCTTTTCCAAAAGTAACAACCTATCCAGAAATAGATGATGAGACAAAAGAAGTAACTTTAAACATGAATATAGAGCCTGGTGCTCGTGTTTATGTCAATGATATTCGATTTGTCGGGAATTATAATACCAAAGACGAAGTTTTACGCCGTGAAATGCTCCAATTAGAAGGTACTTGGCTCAATAATAGTAAACTTGAAGGATCAAAGAATTATTTAAATCGTTTAGGTTTCTTTGAGGATGTAGAAACTGAAGTAGTTCCGGTGGCTGGACATGACGACAGAGTCGACGTTGAAGTTAAAGTTAAAGAAACTGCATCAGGGTCATTTAATGCTGGTGTTGGTTACGGTAGCTATGGCGGCCTAAGTCTACAATTAGGCGTTACTCAGAATAATTGGTTGGGGACAGGTAACCGCGTAGGTATTAATTTTAATACCAATAAGTATCAAAAAAACGTTAATTTGTCTTATCGCGATCCATATTTAACACATGATGGGATTAGTGGCGGAGCAAATATTTATTGGTCTGAATATGATGCGGGTAATGCAAATTTAGCGCGTTATAACAACAAATCATATGGCATTGGTTTTGATTTAGGTTTTCCAATTAATCCTGTAAGCCGAATAAATTTAGGTATTGCTTTTAGACATAATGATATTTCTGAACTAAATCAGTACGAGCAGGTTAAACCATTTTATGCTGTATACGGTGGCGCTAGTAACGGTGATATTGCTTTTGACAACTTCGAAATATCCGCTGGATGGAGCAGAAATACCTTAAATCGTGCTCGCTTTCCATCAGCTGGGTCTAATACTACTTTCAATGGTAAAATGACAGTTCCTGGTAGTGAGATTCAGTATTTCCGTCTAGCGCTAGAGTCGAGACATTATTTCCCATTAACGCGTGATCATCGTTATTCATTGATGGGAAAGATTAAACTTGGCTATGGCAATGGCTATGGTAAAGTTGATGGCAATGATCATTTATACGCGTTTAATGAAAACTTCCGTGCTGGTGGTCCAGGCTCTCTGCGTGGCTTTGAAGCCAATACAGTCGGCCCTAAAGCAATATACTTATTAGGTAATAGGGAACAAGGTTCTGGTAGCCCAATTGATATCATTACTGATCAATCAAACTTGATTTATGGTGACCCTACAACTATTTCATATAGCCAGTACGGTATTCAAAATAACCCCAAGCGCGGTTTCGCGATTGGTGGTAATGCTCAAGCATTAGCAACACTTGAACTTTTCGTACCGACGCCATTTGTTGATGAGGGAGCGTCGAGCTCTGTTCGAACAAGTCTATTTGTTGAAGGCGGCAATGTATGGGATACGGAATTTGATTATGACCGCTATCGTCAGTTTTCCGCATCTGAGTTTGATAAAATTTATGATTTCTCAGATCCTAGTGAGTTTAGAGCGTCATACGGTGTATCTTTCCAATGGTTATCACCAATGGGACCATTGGTATTTAGTTTGGCGAGACCAATTCGCGAAGTGGAAGGTGATCGTTTAGAAGTATTTTCGTTTAATATCGGAACAACATTTTAATTATAAAGAATTCACTGTTTAGTAAAAACAGTATTTAAAGGAGAAAATTTTGAACAAGTTAGCAACAGCAGTTACTGCAGCAGCATTATTAGTAGGCACTTCATTTAGCAGTGCGAGTTACGCTTTCGAGCAAAAGATTGGCGTAATCGATATGGGAACTATTTTTCAGAACCTGCCACAACGTGAACAGTTAAGCCAGAATCTAGAATCAGAGTTCAAAGAACGTCGTGAAGCGGTGCAAGCTATCGTTAAGAAAATGCAAGATCTATCTGAGAAAAGTAAGCGCGATGCTGCGTTATTAACTCAGCAACAAAAACTAGATATGCAGCGCGAAATGGAATCTCTAAAAAGCGATTACCAATTAAAAGGTAAAGCATTAGAAGAAGATATGCGTCGTCGTGGTGCTGAAGAGCAAAACAAATTGTTATTGCAGGTTCAAAAAGCGGTTAACGAAGTTGCAAAAGAAAAGAAATACGATGTAATTCTGCAATCGAACGCTGTAGCTTATATCAATAAAGAGAATGACATTTCTCAATTGGTTGCAAAGAAAGTAGCTAAGTCTAAGTAATATGGCAAAATTTACTCTCGCTCAATTAGCGAAAGAGCTAAATGCATTAGTGAAAGGGGACGACAGTGTAGTCGTCTCTAGCATCGCGACTTTGAAATCTGCTCAATCTGGGCAGATTTCTTTTTTGTCTAACCCGAAATATAAAGAGCAAATCTTTGAGTCACAAGCAAGCGCGATTATTATGCGTGAAGTTGATGCCGCTGATTTTGATGGTAATGCTCTGATTTTGGATGAGCCTTATGTTGGTTACGCTATGCTAGCCAATATTATGGACTCGACGCCTGCCCCGGCTGTTGGCATTAGCCCGATGGCAAAAATATCTGCGCAGGCGACTATCGGAGAAAACGTAGCCATTGGGGCTAACAGCGTTATAGAAGCTGGTGCTATTGTTGGCGACAACTGCGTGATTGGCGCTAATTGTTTCGTTGGTGAGAACACGTCATTAGGTGACGGTGTTAAACTGTGGGCAAACGTTGTGATATATCACAACGTTAAGCTCGGTGCTAACTGTTTGATTCATTCTAGCGCGGTTATCGGCGCCGATGGTTTTGGGTTTGCACCACATAACGGGCAATGGCATAAAATCCCACAGCTTGGTGGTGTTAAAATTGGTGCTGGTACAGAAGTTGGTGCTGGTACAACAATAGATCGCGGCGCGTTAGATGCCACTGTTGTCGGTAAAGGTTGTATTATTGATGATCAAGTTCACCTTGGCCACAATGTAATCCTTGGCGATTTTTGTGCTATGGCGGCGAATACCTGTGTGGCGGGTAGTGTCAATATTGGCAATAACTGTATCATCGGTGGTGCATGTGCCATCAATGGTCATCTCTCTATTTGTGACGGGGTCACGATCACAGGGATGAGCATGGTTATTAAAGATATTTCTGAAGCTGGTGTATACTCTTCGGGTATGCCTTCTCAAACTAACCGTGAATGGCGCAAAAATGGCGCGCGTTATCGTCAGCTCGACGATATGGCCAAACGACTCAAAGCCGTTGAAAAACGACTTAATCAAGCTTAAGAAAACTTTTACTCAGGAAGAATTGTTTTGTCTAACGAATTATCACCACTTGAAATCAATGAAATCATGGAGCTTTTGCCTCATCGTTACCCTTTTTTATTAATCGATAAGGTTATTGACTTCGAGGTGGGTAAATCATTGCACGCCGTTAAAAACGTAACTATTAACGAGCCGTTTTTCCAAGGTCACTTTCCAATCAAACCTATTATGCCAGGTGTGTTGTTGTTAGAAGCAATGGCTCAGGCAACCGGTGTTCTTGGTTTTAAAACGATTGAAAAGTCAGACGATACTCTTTACTACTTTGCAGCAATTGATAACGCGCGATTCAAGCAACCAGTTGTGCCAGGTGATGTTGTTCATATTCATGTTGAATATTTAAAAGAACGTCGCGGTATTGGTAAGTTTTATTGTGAAGCCAAAGTTGATGGCAAGGTTGTTTGTAGTGCAGATCTTATGTGTGCTCGTAAGGACTAAATTGTGATAGATCCCTTAGCATTTGTACATCCCAATGCAACCCTAGGCAAGAACGTTAGCGTAGGACCGTGGAGTTATATCGGTGCCGATGTGACACTAGGCGACGGTTGTATTGTCGAATCTCATGTGGTCATTAAAGGTCCATCGAAGATTGGTAAAGAAAATCATTTTTTCCAATTTTCTTCGGTGGGTGAGCAATGTCAGGACAAGAAATTTGCCGGTGAAGATACCCAATTAATCATGGGGGATCGCAATGTCGTGCGTGAAGGCGTGACAATTCATCGTGGAACAGTACAAGATAAAGGAATTACACAAATCGGCAGTGATAACCTGCTGATGGCTTATGTACATGTTGCTCATGACTGTATGATTGGCAACAACTGTATTTTAGCTAACAGCGTTAATCTTGCTGGCCATGTTCATGTTGATGACTTTGCAATTATCGGCGGCATGACAGGCGTACATCAATTTGTGAAAATTGGTGCTCACTGTTTTGTTGGTGCGACTTCTTGGGTCAATCAAGATGTACCGCCGTTTGTGATTTGTTCTGGGCAACCTTGTGTGCCACGGGGTATTAACAGTGAAGGATTGAAGCGTCGTGATTTTAGTAAAGCTTCAATCTTGGCGATTCGCCGAGGCTTTAAAACACTTTACAAGCAGCAATTGTCGCTTGAAGATGCTGTTACTGAATTAAATAGTTCAGACGATGAAAACGTTGCACTCTTTGTTGATTTCATTAACAAATCTACCCGCGGAATCATTCGCTAACCAACGACTTAAGGAGTTGGCGTGAGCCAGATAACCCCTACTACAGACGTTGATCTCATTCCAATTCGCATCGGTATTGTCGCCGGAGAAATCTCCGGCGATATTCTTGGTGCGAGTTTTATCAAGTCTATAAAAAAACGTTACCCTAACGCCGTCTTCGAAGGCATTGGTGGCCCGCAAATGATTGAACAAGGCTGTCACAGTCTGTTTGATATGGAAGAGCTGTCGGTGATGGGACTCGTTGAAGTATTTAGCCGCCTGCGCCGCCTGTTTGCTGTTAAGCGCGCTTTGTTCGAGCACTTTACGGCGAATCCACCTGATGTCTTTGTTGGTATCGACGCACCTGATTTTAATCTGCGCTTAGAGCTCCAATTGAAAGAAGCGGGTATTAAAACCGTGCAATACGTGAGTCCATCGATTTGGGCATGGCGTCAAAAGCGCATTTTTAAAGTTGCCAAGGCTACTAACCTAGTACTAGCTTTGCTGCCGTTTGAAAAAGAATTTTACGATAAATACGATTTTCCCTGTGATTTTGTCGGTCATACTTTGGCGGATCAAATCGCGCCAGATATGTCTAAACAAGATGCCAGAGATAAACTAGGCCTTGAACTAGACGCTAAATATCTCGCACTAATGCCAGGAAGTCGTGGCAGTGAGCTTAAATACAATAGTCAAATGTATCTTGAAGCGGCGTTGCGGTTAAAAGAAAAATACCCTGAATTACGTTTTGTTATTCCATTAGTAAATGAGCAACGCAAGGCGCAATTTCTTGCCGCGAAAGCGGAGCTTGCACCAAATCTTGATATCGCCATTATCGATGGCCAGTCACGCGATGTGATGGCGGCAAGTGATGTTATCATGCTTGCTTCTGGCACCGCGACTTTAGAGGGCTTGCTCGTTAACCGTCCTATGGTGGTTGTGCATAAGATTCATTGGCTAACCTATAAAATCTTTAAGCCGATGATGAAAGTTGAGCATTACTCATTACCTAATCTACTCGCTAAAAAGGAGCTGATTGTCGAGCTGATTCAAGATGACGCGACTATCGATAATATAGTCACTGAAGCGTCGAAATTACTCGATAGTGATAACCAAGCGATGTTGGGTGAATTTAGTAAGTTACAGCAATTACTTAAGTGTGATGCTAGTGAGCGTGCTGCCGACAGTGTCCTTGGCCTAATCAAACAGAAATAAAAACAATAAGAATAATAGTATGCCGACAGAACCAGAATTTATTTTTCCTGATCTCATCGTCGCTGGCGTCGATGAAGTTGGCCGCGGCCCATTAGTCGGTGACGTGGTCACCGCCGCGGTTATTTTAGATCCCAATAAACCAATCGAAGGCTTAGCGGATTCTAAAAAGCTTTCTGATAAAAAGCGCGATGCCCTGTACGATATTATTATTGAAAATGCGCTGGCCTATTGTGTCGGCCGTGCTAGCCCACAAGAAATTGATGAATTGAATATTCTTCACGCGACTATGCTGGCGATGCAGCGAGCAGTCGCTGGCCTGCCTGTAACGCCGCAACATGTACTGATTGATGGTAATCGTTGTCCTGAGCTGCCGATTTCATCGCAGTCTGTGGTAAAAGGGGATGCTCGCGTTGAAGAAATAAGTGCTGCCTCTATTATCGCCAAAGTAACCCGTGATCGCGAAATGGAAGCGCTGGACAAAGAGTTTCCGCAGTTTGGCTTTGCTAAACACAAAGGTTACCCGACGAAATTGCACATGGAAATGATTGAGCAATTTGGCGTAACCCCTTATCATCGACGTAGTTTTAAACCTGTAAAAGCGGCACTAGAAATAAAATAACTAAGCTGCTTTTTAGCAAGGAATTGTTGTGACCGATCCTAAATTTGTTCACCTGAGAATCCACTCTGATTTCTCGATGGCCGATGGTGTTGCCAAAGTTGGTAAGATTGTTGGCAAAGTCGATGAGTTAAAAATGCCTGCAATGGCTATTACCGATCTGGTTAACATGTGTGGCCTGGTGAAGTTTTATCGCGGCACGCACGGTGCTGGCATCAAGCCAATTATTGGCGCAGATATGTGGGTGCAAAGCGATGAGTTCGATGAAGAGCCATGGCGTATTACCATTCTCTGTAAAGATAACAAGGGTTACAACAATCTCACCTTATTGATTTCCGAAGCCTATTTACGCGGTAAGATTCAAGATAAAGCCGTTATCGACAAAAAATGGCTAGCAAAATATAACGAAGGCCTGATCATTCTCTCTGGTGGTCGTGAAGGCGATGTAGGCATGGCGCTGTTAAAGGGCAACGAAAAACTCGCTCGCCAGTGTTTGGCTTTCTACCAAGAGCATTTTCCAGATAGCTATTATTTAGAACTATTGCGCACAGGCCGCGTTAACGAAGAAGAGTATTTACACGCTGCCTGTCAGCTTGCTAGCCAGACTAACGTTCCTGTAGTTGCCACAAACGAAGTTGTATTCTTAAATAGTGACGATTTCGATGCCCATGAAGTGCGCGTGGCGATTCACGATGGTTATGCGTTAGCTGATCCTAGGCGCCCAAAACGATACAGCGAAGAACAATACCTGCGCACCGAAGAAGAGATGTGCGAGCTGTTTAGCGATATTCCATCGGCATTAGAAAACAGCGTCGAGATTGCTAAACGCTGTAATGTTACCGTTGTACTCGATGAATACGTGCTGCCTGATTACCCAACAGGTGATTTAGAAATTGAAGACTTCTTAGTTAAGGTATCTGAAGAAGGTCTTGAAGAACGTTTAGAATTCTTATTTCCTGATGAAGAAGAGCGCAGCAGACGTCGCCCTGAGTATGATGATCGCTTAAAAGTCGAGCTCGACGTTGTTAACCAAATGGGATTCCCCGGTTACTTCCTTATCGTAATGGAGTTTATCCAGTGGAGTAAAGATAACGATGTACCTGTGGGCCCTGGGCGTGGTTCTGGTGCTGGTTCATTAGTGGCTTATGCGCTAAAAATTACCGATCTCGATCCTCTTGAATACGATTTGCTATTTGAGCGCTTCCTAAACCCTGAACGTGTTTCGATGCCGGATTTCGACGTCGATTTTTGTATGGAAGGTCGCGATAGAGTAATCGATCACGTAGCTGAATTGTATGGCCGTGATGCGGTATCCCAGATCATTACCTTTGGTACCATGGCGGCAAAGGCTGTTGTACGCGACGTAGGCCGTGTGATGGGGCAGCCTTATGGTTTCGTTGACCGTTTAACAAAATTGATTCCCGCAGAGCCGGGGATGTCGCTGGCTAAAGCATGGGATGTTGAACCGCAGCTCGATCAGCTTTATCAAGCAGACGAAGACGTGCGCGAGCTTATCGATATGGCGCGCCGCCTTGAAGGTACAACGCGTAATGCCGGTAAACACGCCGGTGGTGTTGTTATCTCGCCAACCACCATTACCGATTTTGCGCCGCTGCTGTGTGACGATGAAGGTAAAAATCCTGTTACTCAGTTTGATAAAAATGACGTTGAAACAGCGGGACTGGTAAAGTTTGACTTCTTAGGTCTGCGTACGCTGACCATCTTGAAATGGGCGTTAGATCCACTTAACGCAGCACGTAAGGATAAAGGCCTAGAGCCTGTGATGATCGAATCGATTCCCCTCGATGATAAACCGTCATTTGATATGCTCAAGCGCAGTGAAACCACCGCCGTATTCCAGTTGGAATCTCGGGGTATGAAAGAGCTTATTAGCCGTCTTTTACCTGACTGTTTTGAAGATATCGTCGCACTAGTAGCCCTGTTTAGACCGGGGCCGCTACAGTCGGGCATGGTAGATAACTTTATCGACCGTAAACACGGCCGCGAGGAAGTCTCTTACCCTGACCAACAATGGCAGCACGAATCGCTAAAAGACGTACTTGAGCCAACCTATGGCATTATCTTGTATCAAGAGCAGGTAATGCAGATTGCGCAGGTACTTTCGGGTTATACCCTTGGTGGCGCGGATATGTTGCGTCGTGCGATGGGTAAGAAAAAACCAGAGGAAATGGCTAAGCAGCGCTCGACGTTCGAAGAAGGTGCAATAAAAAATGGCATCGATGGCGAACTCGCCATGAAAATCTTCGACTTGGTAGAGAAATTCGCGGGTTACGGATTTAATAAATCTCACTCGGCAGCCTACGCACTGGTTTCTTATCAAACGCTGTGGATGAAGTGTCACTATCCTGCCTATTTCATGGCGGCGGTAATGTCGGCGGATATGGATAACACCGATAAGATCGTGACCTTGGTGGATGAATGTGATCGCATGAAGTTAGTGCTGCATCCGCCAGATGTAAACTCTGGCCAATACATGTTCAGTGTTAACGAAGACGAAGAGATTGTTTATGGCATCGGCGCTATCAAAGGTGTGGGTGAAGGCCCTGTGGATGCGATTTTAGAAGCGCGCGCCGAAGGTGGTCCTTTCAAAGATCTGTTTGATTTTTGTGGTCGTGTCGATACTAAACGCGTTAATAAGCGCACCTTCGAAAAGCTGATTAAAGCAGGGGCACTAGACAAGCTAGGGCCACATCGTGCGGCTATGATGGCGTCATTACCTGAAGCTATAAAAGCATCTGAGCAACATGCCAAAGACAGAGCCGTTGGTCAGCACGATTTATTTGGCCTGTTGGCGAGTCACGATGAAGACGTGACACACGAGTTTGCCGATGTGATGCCGTGGCCCGATAAAATCTGGCTAGAAGGCGAGCGAGAGACCCTTGGTCTTTACCTGACAGGTCACCCAATAAATCAGTATTTACCTGAACTTAAACACTATACTCGTTGTCGTTTAAAAGACATTGCGCCGACGGAGCGCGGCCAACAAGTTAAAGCAGCTGGTTTAGTTATCGCCTCGCGTGTGATGATCACTAAGCGCGGATCTAAGATGGGGATTTTAACCATCGATGATAAAAGTGGTCGTTTAGAGGCAACTTTATATGCCGAAGTCTTGGAAAAGTACGAAGAATTACTGCAAAAAGACAAAATATTGATATTAGAGGGAGAGGTCAGCTTTGATGATTTTTCCGGTGGTAATAGAATGTCGGTCAAAGAGGTCTATGACGTCGCAAATGCCCGTGAGCGCTTTGCTACAGCGTTGGAACTCAAGGTTGAACAACAACAGATCGATAAGCACTTTTTTACACGATTTAACCAAGCTTTAGCACCATTTCAATACGGTGCATTGCCGGTTAATATTTTTTATTCACGTGCTGAAGCCACTGCCAAACTCGAGTTGGGGATTCAATGGCGGGTAACGCCAGATGATGAACTGTTGGACAACTTGCGAATGCTACTTGGTAAGCGGCATGTGCGATTGAAGTTCTAAAGACCTAAAGAGGGCCTGTTTACCCTTGAAGATGAATTTTGTGCAATTGACAAGGCTGTTTCGCAAGGCATGAGGAGCGACACCTAGTTTACCTAGGCGAGCGACGAATAATGCGGTGAAAATGTCTTGTCATTGCATCCGAAGGACAGCGCTTGTTCGTGATTTCTACGGCGTTATCGCCTGCTAGCTTAGCCCACTAAGCGTCGCAGGCTCTGCCTTGTATAAAACCCGAACAATTCGCTGCAAAAAACTTCAACAAAGGCAAACAGCCCCTGAGATATTTTAGTCGTTTGGGCTATAATCCACTAGGATTGTATCTGGGCGAACACCACAATTTAATAGAGATGAGTTAATGAGTCAGAATTTTTTAGAGTTTGAAAAACCAATTGCCGAACTACACGCGCAAATTGATGAATTGCGTAACGTAAGCAGCAATAGTTCACTTAACATCGATTTAGCCCAAGAGATTGCAACACTAGAAGAAAAAAGTGTTTCAATGGCGCAAAAGATTTTCTCAGATCTAGGTCCGTGGCAAGTAAGCCAAATCGCTCGTCATCCAGAGCGTCCATATACTTATGATTACATTGAGCGCGTTTTTGAAGACTTCGATGAAATCTGTGGTGATCGTGCCTATGCTGATGACAAAGCGATTATCGGCGGTACAGCTCGTTTAAATGGTATGCCTGTGATGGTCATTGGCCATCAAAAAGGCCGCAGCACTAAAGAGAAAGTAAAGCGTAACTTTGGTATGCCGCGTCCAGAAGGTTACCGCAAAGCCTTGCGTTTAATGGAAATGGCAGAACGTTTTAACATGCCTATCGTTACACTAATTGATACTCCGGGAGCTTACCCAGGTGTTGGTGCTGAAGAGCGCGGACAATCAGAAGCTATCGCACGTAACTTAAAAGTGATGGCTGGTCTTAAGGTACCTGTAGTTTGTACCGTTATCGGCGAAGGTGGTTCTGGTGGCGCATTGGCTATCGGTGTTGGTGATACGGTTAACATGCTGCAATACAGTACCTATTCAGTAATTTCTCCAGAAGGTTGTGCTTCAATTTTGTGGAAGAGTGCTGAAAAAGCATCACTAGCGGCTGAAGCTATGGGTATTACTTCAGATCGTTTATTAGATTTAGATTTAATCGATAACATCATCGAAGAGCCATTAGGCGGCGCACATCGCGATTTCGATGCAATGGCTAATAACATCAAAACAACGCTTGTTGATCAAATCGCTGTTCTAAAAGCATTAGATCTAGATACTATGCTTGATAACCGTTACAAGCGCTTAATGTCGTTCGGTTACGCATAATAGTAATTACTGACGTAAAACGCCGTTAAAGGAAACTTTAACGGCGTTTTTGTTTTTTGGGGAGTGATATATACTCCTAATAACTTTTTATTTCCGTTAGAGCGCTATGAACCTCATTGCTAAGGTTAATCAATTTATTGCAACCCATCAGCTCGCGAACAAGCAGTTCGTGATTGGTTTAAGTGGTGGCATAGATTCTGTTGTATTACTGGATTTATTGGTTAAATCTGATATTCCACTGCGCAACTTAAAGGCGGTGCATGTAAATCACAGTCTTAGCCAACAAGCTGATGATTGGCAGCTGTTTTGTCACTCTCTATGCAAAGACTATGGCGTTAGCTTTCGCGCTGAAAAGGTTCAAGTGACTTCGGGTAAATTAGGGATTGAAGGTGAGGCAAGGCGTTTGCGCTATAACGCTTTATCGTCGCATGTAAATAGTGATTGCGTTTTAGTCACGGCGCAGCACCTTGACGATCAAGCAGAGACGTTATTATTAGCGTTAAAGCGTGGCAGCGGCGTATTGGGCCTTGCAGGTATGATGCCTGACACGCCTTTTAGTGATGGCTTACACGCCAGACCATTACTCGATATTTCGCAAGCTGACATTGAAGCCTGGGCTGCGCAAAATAAGCTTGAATGGGTGGAAGACGAAAGTAACACTGACGAGCAATTTGATCGTAATTATCTGCGTCACAGCGTTATAAAAGAGCTCAATCAGCGTTGGCCGTCATTTAGCCGTAATGTCGCACGCACAGCACAATTATGCCAAGAGCAAATGGAGCTTGCTGATGAAGTGGCAAGTAGTGATTTAGCGCGTCAGGACTGTTCTAATCAGCAGCTAGCGCTTTCACTACTTGATGAACTCTCGCCAGCAAGGCGCAATAACCTTATGCGTTATTGGCTGCGAATAAACAGTGTCAGTTTACCGTCACAAAAACAACTCGCTCAGCTTATCAAGCAAACACAAAGCAAAGACGATGCTCAGGTAAAAATAGAATTAGGCGAAGCTGTTATTAGGCGTTTTCAGCAGCGCTTATATATCGTGGAGACAACTAATGAAGAAATGCCTGCCACCATAGCGATCAAAGATATTAATCAGTCAGACGTTATCACGACGCCGCTTGGGAAAGTCATGTTAAATGATAACGAAGGTGATATTGCTATTAAGCAGCCAAATCAACATTGCAAAGTCACTATTGAATACGGCTTGGCTGGATCAATAAAATCGTGGCCGAGCACTCGAGATAAGCGCAGAACGTTAAAAAAACTGTGGCAAGAGCATAGGGTGCCCCCCTGGGAACGAGGGCTAGTACCTTGTTTGTGCGCTGATGGTGAATTAGTCGCGGCGATTGGTTATTGGGTTGAAAAAGATTGGTGTGCTGTTGAAGATGATGATGCTATAAACATAAAATGGCAAAGACGCGGTTAATCGTCTTTGCCATTTAGTATTAAGACCTGAATTTAAAGGTTTACATCATAGGCTGCGGTAGTTGTTTTTACCGTCGCCTTTAGCTTGATATAAAGCCTTGTCTGCACGCTCAACCATTGAGGCGCTGCAGTCACCTTGCTGCCAATTAGTAAAACCGATAGAGGTTGTTACATGATGACCGTTTAAGAGCGCATCGTTACACACATTATCGATAATGCGTTGCGCAACTAACCCCGGGTTTAACGAATCACTATGGGCGAGTAATAATACAAACTCGTCACCACCAAACCTAAACACATAATCATTCGAGCGTAATGCTTCGCGTAAAATCTTCGCAAACTGCTTAAGTACCGCATCGCCTTCAGCATGGCCGTGTTGATCATTGACCTGCTTAAAGTTATCGAGATCTAACATCAACAGACTAAACGGACGATCTTCGCGCTGTGCAGTCGCCTTCATTGAGCTTAGCGTCTCATCGAAATAGCTGCGATTACCTAAACCAGTTAAATGATCACGTAGGCTTAAACGACGGTTGTGCTCGAAAATAAGTACATTGTTTAACGGTTGCAATAATTGCTGCTCTAAAGAGGCAATTAACTGCCGCTGCGGCTGTGCCAACGGTTTAGTTGATAAGTAGCGCATTGTGCCTAACGATTTGTCGTGTAGAAACAATTGGCTACTCAATACACAACAACTACCTTGTGAGTATTTAGGCTGAAATACTTGATCTTGATATTCAAACTCAAGGCCTGTGATTTGCAGGCGCATACTCACTTCTCTAGCGTATATTGCTAATAGTGGTTGAAGTTCGATAGCAACACTAAGTTTTTGTAAAAAATCAAGTTTATCTAACGCTCTGCGTACTGGCGCATTGGCGTTGTCACTGAATTCTTTGGCGATTGAAGTAAATTCAATGCTCTCTAGTTCATTGATAGTTAAGTTTAGACGTTGCATTTTAATTCTCACTCTATTGTGTGATAACCGGCACTACATCCTTGCTCGGAAACTTTCTCGTGCTGTTCAAAAAATTGACACAGCGTTATTTACTAGTAACAAAGCAAAGGGTGTGCCAAAAAGGATCAAATTTGTTATCCCACTAAAGAGTGCTTTTAAAATAGCCACTTGTTGCGCTACAGTAGAAGACATTGTTTAGGAAATGCCACAAGGATCCCATCGTCTATGCTGTCTGTATTGATCTCATTACTGTTGGTTATTTTAGTGTTGCTGGTCTTTAGGCGCATGAGGATCCCACCTGTTTTGGGCTATTTGGTGACAGGCATTTTAGTTGGCCCTAGCGTGTTTGAGCTGTTAGCGGATTCCGAGCAAATGCACTTTCTGGCGGAGCTTGGCGTCGTTTTCTTGTTGTTTTCTCTTGGTCTTGAGTTTTCACTACCTAAATTGATGTCGATGAAAGGCTTAGTATTTGGTTTGGGCAGCGCGCAACTCTCAGTGACCACGGGGGTGATAGCCGCCGTGTGTCTCTTAGTTGGTTTAGATCTAGAGCAAGCGCTAATTGTTGGCGCTGTTGTTGCGTTGTCTTCGACGGCGATTGTGATAAAGCAACTATCAGAAATGCGCCAGACTAACAGCGGCAGTGGACAGATGGCGATATCGGTATTGCTATTTCAAGATATCGCGGTGGTGCCTATTCTTATTTTGATTCCCATGCTCGGTACCGATTCTGACTTTGGCTTATCTCTGTTACTCGCTCTCGGTAAAGGGGTTGGGGCTTTCGTCATTATTTTTCTCGCCGGTAAGTTAATACTGCCTAAACTGTTTGATGAAATCGCTAGGGCGCGCTCAGATGAATTGTTTGTATTAACGGCGATAATGGTTGTGGTGTTAACGGGAGCACTGACTTATTCATTGGGATTATCTGCTGCTCTCGGCGCATTTCTATCAGGGATGATGCTTGGTGAAAGTAAGTATCGTCATCAACTCGATGCGGATATTAGACCTTTTAAAGATATCTTGATGGGACTATTTTTCGTGTCCATCGGTATGATGCTCAATTTATCCTTAGTGGCTCAGCAGTGGCCGTTATTGTTGTTGTGCTTACCCTTATTGATTCTGACAAAATCGCTCATTATCACGGCGTTTTACCTCAATCGGCGCGCCAAGCGTCGCAGTGCGTTAAAGAGCGGTATTTATTTGGCACAAGTTGGCGAATTTGGTTTTGTGGTGCTTGCGCTAGCGCAGAAGAATAGTTTGCTGTCGGATAGCACCGTTTCCTTTATTATTGCGCTTGGTGTTCTGAGCATGGCATTAACGCCAATCTTGATGCATCGAGCAGATAAACTAGCTAAGAAACTTATCAAGTCACAAACGTTGCTCGAGCAGCCGCTGCCTATCCCAACAACGTGTGAGTTAATGAAAGATCACGTGGTAATCTGTGGCTTTGGTCGCGTAGGACAAACCATTGCTCGTTTCCTTAAAAAAGAAGCCATATCTTATATCGCGATGGATCAAGATCCTGTTCGTATTCAAGAAGCCTTAGTAGGTGGTGAAAACGTGCTCTTTGGTGACAGTCGTCATCGCGATATTCTAAAGAGTTGTCATGTCGACAAAGCAAAACTTGTTGTTATAACTTTCGATGATAATCATTCCGTAATGCAGGTTCTTAGCGCCTGTAAGGAAATGGGGCAAGACATTAAAGTAATGATCAGAACGCGAGATGATACCGATATGGCAAAGCTTAAAGAGGCTGGGGCACAAACAGTGGTGCCAGAAGCCTTGGAGGGCAGTTTAATGTTAGTGTCGCAAGTATTGTTCTTATCTGGTGTACCCATGAGCCGAGTACTTAAGCGCATTCAAATTGAACGTAAAAATCAGTACAAGTTTATGCATGGTTATTTCCACGGTGATGAGTCTTCCCATAGTATGGAGCTGGATTTAGAGCAGCTCCATGCTGTGGCTTTACCATTTGACGCCCATGTTATTGGTAATAGCATTGGTGAGCTGCCGCTAGAGCGCTTGCGCATTACATTGCGGGGTATTCGTCGCAATCACCAAGAGATCAGCGAACCCGAGCATAACTTTGTTATTGCTGAGGATGATGTGCTCATTTTGTGTGGCAAGCCACGCCGCGTGGAGCGGGCAGAGCGCTATTTACTTAACGGTGGCTAATGTTGATTGGCAAGCTCGTCATATTGTGCGTGTTTAGCGCGCACTTTTACATCACTGATATCTAAAAATTCTTTCAGCTCTTTAGCTTGCGCCATGCCATCATTAAAACCTGCTTCAATAAGTTCTTTGCAGTAATCCTTTTCGAATAATAAGTAGCTGATTAAACTCGATTCACTTTGTCTAGTCACGCCAATTGTTGCCATTAACCTGCGAATGGCCCAAGGAACCTCGTCAAAGTGGCGATGGGCGATTTTATTGATATCGATACTTGGATTGATTAAAAACGTATCTATGCGGCGTAAATCATGTTGTTCTAATTTTTCTTTCGGAATTAGTTCCAACGTTGCATTAACTCGCTGTGCACGTTCGATATCTGAATCCAGCGTATCACTAAACACACTATCGAGTAGATGACCAGCGATGGAAGAGGCGCTCGGATGACGCATCATACCGTGAGCTGGCTTATCATGTGGCGAATCTAAACCAATACAAAGAATTTTCTCAGCACCTAAATGAATCGGCGGACTCAAAGGAGATAGCTGGTGGATAGAGCCATCACCGTAGAATGATTGCCTTACCTCAATGGCTGGAAAAACCAACGGCAGTGCTGATGACGCCATTAGGTGATCGGCGTGCAGCACACCGCGTAAGCTTTCGCGTTTAGAGCGTTTCCAGTCTTCTATCGAAGGGTGTCCTTGGTAAAATGACACCGAATTTCCGGTTTCGTAACTCGATGCTGTCACTGCAAGCGCATGCAGATAACCATTGGCAATGTTACGTTCAAGACGCTCAAAGGGCACCATTTGATTAATTAGCTCTCGCAGTGGTGAATTGTCCAACAGGGACGTTGGCCTGTTGCGATATAAATCACTACGCATCCATTTGGTGACATTATTAAACATGTGATGAGACACCCGTCCCAAGTCACTACGATAAATGTGATGAGTGCGCATATTGCGCCAAATCCAATCGAGTTTCTTGACCCCAAGGTGAAAACTAGACGCGTAACAACCTAATGCCGTGCTGTTAATGGCGCCTGCGGATGTGCCGCATAAAACGGGAAAGGGGATGCTGTGGTTACGAGGATAAAAGGTGGCAATCGCTTTTAACACCCCAACTTGATAGGCACCGCGCGCGCCGCCGCCACTGAGCAATAAGCCTATTTTGTGCTTGCTGTTGTGTAGAGATTTATGGGCGGCGTTCATGATAATAATTTTCCAAAATCAGCGAGTTATCTTTGAAGATATCAAAAAATAATCTATAGAGATAATGATTTATTGTGTTAAACCAGTTTTAATAGTGAAAGGTTAAAAGAAAGGCTTTAATCGATGTTTTTTGCGCGTAATTCTCAGTGTGCGTTAATCAAGGGCAGTGTTAATGACAACAGGAGCCATCGCCATTATGCGATTCAACTTACTATTCGTTTAGACGAAGCCTTTGAAGTTGATAAGCAAGTTATTAAGGATATGTATCACATCTTGCCAGTGATGCAGGAGCACCGTTTAACAGCAACGTCTGACGTTGTTATTTTGCTAATCAATCCAGCATCATCATTTGCACGATGGTTGCGATGTCGCACTGACGATTCTTCACTAGAAGCTTGTTGTATCACGATCGCGTCACTTTTTAGCCCGCATAATGAAATGAATCGCTCTTTGCTTACCTTAATCGAAAATATTATCCAGCATTATTGCGATTCCTGCTCTGTGGTGACGATGGAGCCAAGAATTGAGCAGGCGATGAGATTACTTGAGGAAAAGTCATTGCAAGTCACGAGCGCTAGTGAAATTGCAGAGCAAGTTGGTTTGTCACCATCGCGCTTTTTACATTTGTTTAAAGCACAAATGGCCATCAGTTATCGACGTTATCAACTGTGGTTAAAGCTAATGGCGTCTATCGATGATCTATTGCTTTCGAACTCGATAACAATCGTCGCGCATGATTACGGGTTCGCCGACAGCGCACATTACAGCCGTACGTTTAAAGAGTGTTTTGGCTTTACACCTAAGGCATTTAAATTAATGCAAAAACAAGCGCATAAATAACAACATTCGCGGTATAATCGATTTTTGTGAGTTCTCATTATGCGCACCATTATAGCTACGGACATTTTTGGCCGTAATCAATTTCTTCTTCAGTTTATTCAAGACTGTCAGTTACCTGCTGACACATTAATTGTCGACCCTTATCTAGGTATCGAACATCAGTTTGCCAGTCAAGAACAAGCCTATCAGTGTTTTATCGACAACGGTGGCCTAGACGCTTATATCGCGTCTTTATCTCAAATACTTGTTAATCAAACAGAGCCGTGTCGATTAATTGGTTTTAGCGCTGGAGCAAGCGCCATCTGGCGTGTATTAGCAAATGACTCATCGGCTGCACATGTCGAAAAGGCTCTGTGTTTTTATCCGGGGCGGATCCGCCACTATCAGGGGTTAGTGCCGCTTAAGCCGCTAACGATAGTTTTTCCCGCCAAAGAAGCGCATTTTGATTTAGCACCTGTGATTGAAAAGGTGTCGAATAAAGAGATGGTTTCTGCTCGTCAGCTGCCGTTAGCGCATGGATTTATGAATCGCCAATTGTCGGTGTTTGATGAAGCTGCATATTGGCACTATGTTAAGGAAATAAGTGTTGGGGAAGTAAGTGTCGAGAAAATATAGTGTTGAGGAAATAAAAAAGGCAGCTCAGTAGCTGCCTTTTGTTCGTTTATGACTTAATTAAGCAAGTTGCTGCTTTAAGAAATCAACGATTTCGCCAATCGCTACTTCTTGCTTTTCGCCATCGCGACGTGATTTATATTCAAACACGCCGTTGTCTAAGCTCTTTTGACCGATAACGATAGTATGTGGAATACCCACTAATTCCATATCGGCAAACATAACACCAGCGCGCTCTTTACGATCGTCAAATAACACTTCGATACCAGCGCCTTGTAAATCGCTGTATAGCTTGTGCGCTGCATCGCTAATCGTTTCTGATTTGTGCATGTTCATTGGCACAATAACCACTTTAAATGGAGCAATTTCTTGTGGCCAGATAATGCCGTGTTTGTCGTGGTTTTGCTCGATTGCTGCAGCCACAATACGTGAAACACCAACGCCGTAACAACCCATGTTAAGGATCTGCTGTTTACCTTGCTCGTTTAACACACCAGCGCCCATGGCTTGCGCGTATTTGTCGCCAAGTTGGAAGATATGACCTACTTCGATACCACGAGCGATGTCTAGTTTACCTTGACCACATGGGCTAGGATCGCCAACTTCAACGTTGCGGATATCAACGATTTGCGCATCTTCTAAGGCAACATCGCGAACCCAGTTAGCGCCAGTAAAGTGAACGCCATTTTCGTTGGCACCACAGACAAAGTCACTTAAGTGAGCAGCTGAACGATCAACAAATACTGGAATGTTTAAGCCAATAGGGCCAATAGAACCTGGGCTTGCTTTAGCGGCTTCTTTCACTTGCTCGTCAGTGGCAAATTCAAATGGCGCTGCAACACCGTCAACTTTCTCAGCTTTAACATCGTTTAGTTCGTGATCGCCACGTAGTACTAATGCAATCACTGGCGCTTCTTCGCTGTCGCCTTTCACGAGCAGTGTTTTCACTGTAGTTGTCGCGTCGATATCTAATAGTTTGGCAACATCTTCGATAGAACGAGCATTTGGCGTATCTACTTTTGCAAGCTCTTGAGATGGCGCTGCACGCTCACCTTCTGGCGCTAATGCTTCGGCTTTTTCTATGTTCGCAGCGTAGTCTGAGCCGTCAGAGAATACGATGGCATCTTCGCCAGAATCCGCTAATACATGGAATTCGTGAGATAACGCGCCGCCGATGCTGCCGCTGTCTGCTAATACAGGGCGGTATTTTAAGCCTAAACGGTCGAAGATGCGGCAGTAGGCATCAAACATTACGTTATAGGTTTTTTCCATACACTCGTCTGAAAGATGGAAAGAATAGGCATCTTTCATTAAGAATTCACGTGAGCGCATTACACCAAAGCGTGGACGAACCTCGTCACGGAATTTAGTTTGAATTTGGAACAGATTCATTGGCAATTGCTTGTAGCTTTTAAGCTGGTTGCGAACCATATCCGTAATGACTTCTTCGTGAGTTGGGCCTAATACAAAGTCACGCTCGTGACGGTCTTTTAAGCGAAGTAGCTCTGGACCAAATTGTTCGATACGGCCGGTTTCCGCCCATAAGTCAGCAGGTTGAACCATTGACATTAATACTTCAACGCTACCAGCGCGTTCCATTTCTTCGCGAACGATAGTTTCCACTTTCTTCATCACTCGCAAACCCGAGGGTAGCCACGTGTACAATCCTGAAGCAAGGCGGCGAACCATGCCGGCGCGGATCATTAATTGGTGGCTGACGATTTCAGCATCGTTTGGAGTTTCTTTTTGAGTGGCTAATAAGTAGCTAGTCGTACGCATTGTGAACGCCTTTAAAAAGTGATTAAACAAAAAATTAAAGGCGGATTGTAACAGGTGAAAAGGGCAGTGTAACTAGATAGCTTCAATATTTATGACATTGATTTTGTCACCGATAACCCGCCAGTGAATATCGTAGTCGTAAAGATGCACACTATAGGTTTTATCGTCGTCTTTTTGCTGTTTATACGCGGGACGAGGATCTTGCGCCAGAATTTGTATCACCAGACTCTCAAATTCGTCAGGTAGTGTGTTGTTATTGATAAAATCAGATGCCGCAGATGAAAAGGCTACGGCTTTTAAGTTGGGAGCATCAGGCGCGAAGCCACAATCTGCTTCAATTGCGTCGCTATAGCTAATATAGGGCTTAATATCGAATATTGGCGTACCGTCAAGTAAGTCCATGCCGCTAATTGCAATGCATACGTTATTGTTATCTGTGATAACGCGCTCTAGTTTTACAACTGACATACCAAGTCCGTTGGGACGAAACGTGGAGCGAGTCGCAAGTACGCCAGTCTTTTTATTGCCGCCTAACCGCGGCGGTCTCACTAGTGGCTGCCAACCCTTACTCGCGTTTTCGTGAAAACCAAAAAGTAGCCACAAGTGAGAAAATGTTTCTAAGTCGCGTACCATTTCCGGTGAATTATAACCGTCACACAAAGTGATAGTCCCCTTGGCTGCTGGAGCCAAATTAGGCTGACGCGGAATAGAAAACTTTTGTTTAAAAGGTGAAGATAAGATGCCAATTGGTTCTATGGTTGTGGATCCGAGCATAATAGTAGCGCTTGAAAAAGTAGTTAGTGTAGCTTTGATTGAGGCAACAAAAAAGGGTAAGCATGCTTACCCTTTTTTAAATTCATCAAGATGCAGTAATTAAACTACAGTGATGTTCTCAGCTTGAGGACCTTTTTGACCTTGAGTTACAGTGAACTCTACAGTTTGGCCTTCAGCAAGAGTTTTAAAACCCTCGGCGTTGATTGCGCTAAAATGTGCGAACACATCTGGACCTGATTCTTGAGAAATGAAGCCGAAGCCTTTAGATTCGTTGAACCATTTTACGGTGCCAGTCGTTTTAGACATAGTTATATCCTATAAATTTCATTAGTATTTTGTACCGATTATTTCTATCGGTTAAGCGTTGTAAGCGTTGCTATTACTTATGAGAAACAAGGCGAGATCTAAGCCAGAGGTAGAACATCGAGGTTGAGCATAAATATCAGATTTACTAACAAGCTGAAAATTATTATATCGACGAAAGTAGGTGAGTCAATTATTATCGGCCTAAAAAATAGTCTTTTTTTAACCTAGGCTTAACATTCGAGAGTTAGGCATTAAAAAAGCCACTAAATATTTGTTTAAAAATAATAAAGTGGCTTTGTGGGCTAATTACTTAATAGTAATAGCTTTTACTTTTTTGCAACTTTTTGTTGGTATTTGTCGTAAAGTTGACGGTGACGGTTGTTAAGATCAACCTTGCGCCCATCGATAAACATCTGGCCAACGCGATGGGTTTGATAGTCCATCACATCACCATTGGTAATGATGATAGACGCTGATTTACCAACCTCTAGTGAGCCAAGTTTGTTATCGACACCAAGTAATTTAGCAGGCGTTAGCGTAATGGCTTCTAGCGCTGCTTCTTTACCTAGACCGTATTTAGCGGCCATGCCTGCTGCAAATGCAAGTGAACGGCTGTCCCATGCGCTTTCGTAACCGATAACAACAGTCACTCCAGCTTCTTTTAACTCGCTTGGTGTTTTAAAGGCTTGGTCGATGTCTTCATCACCACGTGCTGGAATACCAAAGGCATGCGTATAAATCACTGGCACTTTTTGCGCTGCGATTTGCTCTTTAGCTAGCCATGCATCGCGGCCGCCAACGATTACCATGTTGAGATCGTGGCTGCGCTCGAAACGCAACGCTTGCTCGATTTCATTGATGGCATCGGCGTGAACAAATAAGATTTTCTCTTTGTTCCACAACCCTAACATTGCATGCCAACGGATATCTTGCTCGATTGATTTATCGGCTTTGTAGGCAGTGGCGTAGCGCTTTGATTGAGCGAAGTAATCTTGCAAACGATCTAAACGCTTGTGATAGGATTTAAGTGCCTTTGGCATACGCTCTTTCGACACCCAATAGCCTGGCTTAGACGGCCAAAATAGGTGAACACCTACTGCTGATTTCACAACGCCATCGTCAACATTCCATGCATCGAGGTTGATCACCGATGATTGGCCGCCCAGCATATAGCCGCTTGGCGTCACTTGCACGTGGGTAATACCGTTAGCGCGAATCGTTGGAATGATTTCAGAATCAGGATTATAGGCAACTTCTGCAAGCAGATGTGGGTTGTCTTCACCGACTTCTGTAATATCGACTGTTGCGCGTACCGCTTCAATTTCACGTAGACCAAGTTGGCTCACAGTAGAAATTAATCCCGGGTAGACGTGTTTGCCGTTGCCATCAATAACTTGCGCGTTTGCAGGCTGTGCTAGCTGCTGGCCAATGGCAGCAATTTTTCCGTCTTTAAGCAGAATATCGCTGTTGTTTAATACACCATTGCTAACGGTGTGTAGTGTGGCACCTTTAATTAAAATTGGCGCACTTTGTGGTTTGCCCGGCACCATATCGTGGGCAGCTGCGCCGCCCATGGTTAGCGCGCAGGCAGCGCCTAGCATCCACTGTTGTAATTTAGAAATTCGAGCTGTCATCACTAGTGTACTCCATGGTCGATGTGTTGTTGCCATGTGTCATGCTGATCGTCACAATGCCAAACAGGTTGAATCATTTTTTCGGTTGCACTGAGTGCTGTTGAGCTGGTTTTAGCTGATTTATCGGCAATGAGCTTGTTGATTAATTGCGATTTCTCAATGCGCTGTGCCTTACGCGCTGCCATATCAGTGGTTAGGTCAAAGTATTTACGACCGTCGATCCACGTTTGCTCTGCACGAGCGTAAACTGACAGTGGATTGTGATCCCAGATCACGAAGTCAGCTTGTTTACCTGCTTTAATAGAACCAACGCGGTTGTCGATTTTTAGCTGCTTAGCTGGATTTAATGTCACCATGTTCCATGCATCTTCTTGTGACATGTCACAGTAAGTAATTGACTTAGCTGCCTCTTGGTTCAGACGACGTTGTAGATCTGGACTGTCAGAGTTGATACTGGTCAATACGCCACGTTGATTCATTAAACAGGCGTTTTGTGGGATGGCATCATAAACCTCAAACTTATAACCCCACCAGTCAGCAAAGGTTGAACCACCCGCGCCGTGTTTGGCCATTTCGTCGGCTAGTTTGTAGCCTTCTAAAATATGGGTGAAGGTTGTTACCGTGAAATCAAATTTTTCCGCTAAGCGTAAGAACATTAAGATTTCAGATTGAACGTACGAGTGAATGTGCACGTGACGCTGAGATTGTAAGATCTCGTCAATGGTTTCTAAACGGTAGTCGGTGCGGATAGGCGCTGTTTTGCGCTTTTCGCTGCGGCTTAACTTATCGTAAGCACGCTGTGCTGCTTTGTACTCGTTTGTGCGCACGAAAGCATCTTTCATTACCGCTTCAACACCCATACGTGTTTGCGGGTAACGACTGCGATAGTCTGAGCCCCAGTTGCTTTGTTTCACGTTTTCACCAAGGGCGAATTTAATCGAACCTGGTACGTTTTTCATCTTCATGTTTTGCGCCGACTCACCCCATTTTAGTTGGATGATTTGCGCTTGACCGCCAATAGGGTTGGCACTGCCGTGAAGAAGTTGTGCAGTAGTGGTACCACCAGCAAGCGAGCGATAAATCTGAATGTCATCTGGATTGACTACATCACCGATACGTACTTCTGCGGTGATCGCTTCAGTACCTTCATTGACACCGCGCGAAATGGCGATATGTGAATGCTCATCGATAATACCTGCGGTAATGTGTTTACCTGTGGCGTCGATAGCCTCATATCCCGATGGCGTTTTTAGGTTTTTGCCAATTTTAACGAACTTGCCATTGGCAACGATAACGTCGGTATTCTCTAAGATACCGTCTTTTTCACTGGTCCATACAGTGGCGTTTTTAAGATGCAGTTTTTGCGATTTTGGCAGGGTGCTTTGACCGAATGCACGATTTGGCCATGTTAGCTGCCCCACGTATTCAATAGCTTCGCCATCTGCTTTTTTCGCTGCTTTATCTGTAGCTGCTTTAGCGACTGCAGTGATAAGTTGCGATTGCTGCTCGGCGTCGATCTGACGGCCTTCTAGTTGTTTCGCATTATCCCCTTGCCATAAGCGGTAGCGAATAGCTTGGCCATTCTCTGTAACGACAAAACTCACACTGTCGCTGGTTTTCTCAACGTTAGTCGCTTTTAAGGTTTTGTCGCCTTGCTTGACAGTAACTTTCGCTTTTTTGCCTGCAATATCTAACGTCAGCGCTAATGGCTCGTTGCTATATTTGCTATTTACAGTGTACTGGCCGTTCATCGCAAGATGGTTCGGCTCAACAAGTTGATGTGCTTGGCCTTGAGTCCACACAGAAACAATTTTTCCGTCTTTAAAAATATCGCCTTTAGCAATAATAAAGTCAGCGTTATAGCCGGCTTTTAATTGGCCTGCTTCATTGGCGATGCCAGCGATTTTCGCAGGGTTAGTGGTGAGTGCCGCTAATGCTGCCTTCTCACTTAAACCGTGTTTCACGGCGGTGCGAAGGTTGGTTAAAAACTCACTGCCTTTAGTTCCGTGACTTGTTAGGGCTAACGTCAGTTTAGTATCTTCAAGCGCTGCTAGGTTACCAGGGCTACGCTCCCAATGGCGTAAATCAGCCAGTGAAATATCGTATCCTTGCGTTGTGCCCAGTGTTGGCTTGTCAGCAAAACTCATTGGCATAACAAGATTGGCGTTTAGTTTGCCAATTTCATCGAGGCGAGCGTATTCAAAACCACTGCCAAGGAAAGTGGCGTTGATATCAAATTTTTTCAGGAGTTCGGCGGCACGTAACAGCGATTGTTCGTTTTGAGTGGCGAAGAAAACACCTTGCTTTTCGATATTGGCAATGGCGTTAAGCGCGGCATTGTATTCGATGTTATCACCGTCGAAGGTCACTGATTTACCTTGCGCCTTTTGATACCAATTGGCATCTGAAAATGTTTGGCGCAACAGGGCAATACTTCCCATTAATGAACTTGGATAATTTTGCGCCGAGCTGCCCTTATTAAACGATGCAAAGTGTTGTGATTGCGCGTTGTAGACCAAATCATTCGCAATGCCATTAGCTAGTGAAACAGTTACGCCACGACCACGTAAAATACCGTCGTGTTTGGCCGTTTGTACGGCTGTAAAACCATTTTTAATGTAGTTGCTAGCGGCTTTTTCATCTGGCGCGAAATAATCACTCCAGTTCATTTGGGCGTGAATGGCGCCATTGGCTGCATTGCCACCAATGCGGTCAATGCGATAAACCGGGCCACGTGTTTTTGATTTAGGGTAGCTGTAGTCGATGCCGTACTCTGAGTAAACGTCGATAAATCCTGGGTAAATCGTCATGCCTTTAGCATCGATAACACTCGCGCCTTTTGGCAACTTAGCGTTTTTTGATACTGATTTAACATGACCATTTTCGATGACCAAGGTCGCGTTAGTTAGTTTGACATTCGGGGATGTATAAATAGTGGCGTTGGTAAACGCCATTAAATCAGGCGTTTTGTGATGCATGCCTAACACCGGGGATGTTTGATCAGCCATTGCACTTTGGCTGACGAGACCCGCGATAACGGCACTGCTGAGTGCTTTTTTTATCATAATTATCTCTTATCGTTGTTATTTTAAACAGTGAGAAAAACTGCTGAGCATACTTTAAATTATGGGGAAGGGGATGTCATATAAAACAGACGAGGATTGTTATTCAAGTGTAAGTAAATGTAACATTTTTAAAAATGATGACAGCAGCCAAATGCAGCGATAAAGTTGCTTGTCGTTAATGCCTGATAAGATAGAAATATGCCTCATTTTATTGTTGAACACAGTGCCAATATTAAGGCTTGTGATTTACTGCCGTTTATTGACAATGCCGCGCGTCAATCCGGATTATTTACTGGACCGGATATTCAAGTTAGAGCGACGTCATATGAAAATTCAATCCCAGCTAAATTTGTACATGTACAAGCGCGAATTTGGCAGGGCAGGACAGTAGCGCAAAAGCTGGCGTTATCGCAAGCAGTTGGAAGTGCGTTAAAATCAGAGCTAGAAGATACTGTGGTAACCGTTGAAGTTGTTGATATCGATAAGGCGACTTATTTCAAGAGCTAATGCCTTAAAACTTAACTAGGGAGTAAAAGGACATGAATCACGGAAGTTGTTTATGCGGCGAGATTGCTTTTTCGGTTAAAGGCGACGCGCTAAAAGTTTCTCATTGTCATTGCACTATGTGTCAGAAACAACACGGCGCCGCCTTTGCTACTTATGCGAGATTTTTGCGTCGCGATATAATATACCTCAAAGGCGAAGAATTACTCACTTGTTACGATTCCAGCGCCGGCGTTAAACGCAAGTTTTGCGCAAAGTGTGGCAGTAACATCGAATGGACCATGCCTAACTACTCGCTTGAATCAGTCGCAATAGCGCTGCCCTTGCTAGACAATCAAAGGCTTGCTTCTTCTATAAAAGTCTTGCACCGACAATCAGCTGCACCTTGGTTAGACACACCTTGTATCATCGAAGATGATTAGTATTCATTTGCTATTCACTTTAGGTTCACAACAAAGGGATTATATTGATGTTTGATGACGATAATTCTCGCTATCAATCGAAACGCTTAGTCGCCATTGGTTCGTTTGCACTGTGCTATATAATGGTCGGTGAGTTCATCGATGCAAAGTTTATAATGATGCTGTGCGGCTTTATTTTTCCATGGACTGAGCTGTTGCTATATCGCGAAGAATATCTAAGCGCCTTTCCGTGGGAGTTATATGTCTTTTATGCCTATGTAGCCTTTGGGTGGTTAATTGGCTTTGAGGATTTATTGTTATTTTTAGGGATGGGATATGCGTTAGCGCGAGTGATTATCTACTTTAGCGTTCGCCCGCGAAAGGCTGATGTTTAATAACAATTAATTACGATGTTTAATACGGTAGGTGATACACTCGTCTGTATTCGAATTTAAGGAGTCTTATATGAAAATAGCAATTGCCCCACTGATTGGTTTGGCAGTGTTAATCACAGGATGTAAAACAACACCGAACTATGATTATGACACGACGGTGAACTTCTCCCAGCTTAAAACCTATGCTTGGGTAGTAGAGTCTAAGCCGGCTGGCAGTGATAAAGAATATTTCAATAGTGATATTAATAACAAGCGCATTATCAGTGCAATTGAAGAGCAATTAGCCGCTAAAGGCCTGCGTAAAGTGGCGCCAAACGAAGCATCTGTATTAGTTAATTTTCACACCGCTATTAGCAAGAAACGTGAACGCGACGTTGCAAATACTCATCCATATTATTGGAGCTTTGGCCGCGGATATTACGGCTCACGTTGGGGCGTACATATGAATCTCAATAGCCTGCAGCGAGAATACAAAGAAGGCTCTTTGATTGTTGATTTTGTTACGCCGAATAAAGAACTAGTATGGCGCGGCTCTTTCGAAACTCGATTAAGTGCTAAATCGACGCCAGAAAAACGCAGTAAAAAAGTTAATCTTGCAGTGGCGGAAATTCTTGAGAACTTTCCACCACAATAAATTAATGATCTCTAGAGAAGAATAAATCACTGTTCTTCTCTATCAATTCCACCATATTTTATAGACATTTCTACTTTTTTATACTTGCTCTTAAGCTGTTTGTATAAGGCTAAAAAGTCAGTGCCACGATTTGCGGTAAAACGCCAAGTATTGGGTGAAACAAGACTGGCATCATCATTAATTGGTAAGCCTAAGACAGCAGGTGTTGGTCGTTCTTTGGATAGAATAATAAAGCTCCCTGAAATACTACCTATTTGTGATGTTCTAATGCTTCTTATCTTGCTACTTGTCGTGAGTTTTTTTCCATTAAATTCAAATTTTTGATTATTAATCGTTAATAATCTCGTTTTTTTTAATTCAAACGGGTTAATGTTCTTGATTTCCTTCTCTAGGGGTTGAATAGATGTTGGAGAAGTCTTATTCGTAGATTCTTTGTTATTCGTAGAATCGCACGCAGTAAGTAATGCAATAGATGTAAAAGCTGCAATTGAAGATAATTTCAAACTATAACCTCAAAGTAATTAATTGGTGATCGGTGTTAAATAAATGTAATTAGAATTGATTGTTTTTGTTGTAATTATAGGTCTAAAGGATTATAAGTGCTATTCGAATTTTTCAGATTGTTAGACTTAAGATTCGTAAAAGTAATAAAAATCAAAATAATAATAACAATTTCATAAGGATATATTGGATGAAATTTTTTAAACCTTCAATGATTTCGTTAGTTGTGTGCTCTTCTCTTGCAAGCATGGCAAATGCTGGAGAGAACACTAACTTTTTCGATGCATCATTAAAACCTCAGAGCGCACAATTTGGTTTGTATCAAGGCCTTAAAAAAGCTGATTTAGATAGACAAATCACCGTGAGTGGAATGAGAAGTCAATTCGATGATTCTTTGAATCGTCCTACGTTTATTTGGGCATCTAAAAGCCAAGCTATGCCTTCGTTTGAGGGAGTTGAACCAGAGAGTAGAGATAGAGTTGCGGCTGAGTTTTATTTAGGCAACTTAACTGGTGTTTCGACTGAACGCTCTTTCAAAAATAAGGCAGTATTAAGTAATCTACAACGTCAGAAAAGCGGTAGTTTAGTTGCTAAATACAAACAAGAAGTCTATGGCGTTGAAGTTTTCAATCGTGAATTTAACATTATGATGACAGCTGAACGTGAATTGGTTGCTGCATCTGGCTTCTTAGCGGAAAGACGCTCTATCGACTCAACAAACGCTGCTGTTAACTTTGGAACCGCGGAGCAAGCGCTTAAAAGTGCATTTAGAGCGATGGGCGGCGAAGAGCAGCACTTTAAGATTAAAGCTGATGATACACTAGATAAGAAATATCAACGTTTCTCTGTTGATGCCAAAGGTGAAGCTTATCAAGTATTAAATCAACCACGTGCCAAACGTGTAATGTATGAGCTAGACGGTAAGCTAATTGCTGCTCATTATGTTGAAATTGAGGCAGGAAAAGCGGATGAGCTTTCTTCGGATTATTACGCGTATGTTATCGCAGCAGATAGTGGACGAGTATTGTATAAAAAGAATTTGGTAAATTCAGAGAAGGCGTTTAACTATCGAGTGTATGCTGATACTACGTTAGGGAATATTCCACATGATGGCCCATTTGGTGATGTGTCACCTTGGCCTGTGGCTAAATCAGAAAATAAAGATCATCCGACAGAGATCACTGAAGCAAAACTTGTATCTTTAGTTGCTGGTCCTATTAGCACCAATGATCCATGGCTTGCTGATGATGCTACGACAACATCCGGTAATAATGTTGTAGCCTATGTTGATGCTGTAGCACCATCGGGTTTTAGTAACGGTGATTACTATGCTGAAACAACTAGTGATGCCACGTTTGATTATCCGCTAAAACCTGACCAAAAGCATTATTCGGTAGATAATCGTAAAGCAGCTATTACTAATTTATTCTACGTTAATAACTATTTACATGATCAATTTTATGATCATGGTTTTGACGAGAAAGCTGGTAATGCTCAGAAAGTTAACTATGGGCGTGGTGGTGTAGAAGGTGATCCGATTCAAGCCGAAGCACAAGATAATTCAGGCTTTAATAACGCTAATATGGCAACTCCTGCTGATGGTGCATCACCTCGTATGCAAATGTATTTGTATGATGACTTCATTTCAGAAATTGGCGAAGATTACGGTGTCTCTATTGTTGGTGATTCAGACACATTATTAGAATCTACACAAGTTTCTAATTTTGGTGCACGTCGTTTTTCTGCGCCTGTTGTTGGTGATGTTGTGCGAATGATTGATGGTGATGATGCCGACGGTGGAAGTGTTTATGATGGCTGTCAGGCTCCTACCAACGCTGCTGATTTAGCTGGCAAGATTGCAATTATCGATCGTGGTGGTTGTAACTTCACTGTTAAAGTTAAATTTGCTCAAGACGCGGGTGCTATCGGTGCTTTAGTCGCAAATACTCCATCTCGTGATCCTGATGGTAAAACACCTGCTCCTATGGGCGGCGATGACGATACAGTAAAAATTCCTAATATGGGACTTTCCTCTACAGACGGCCAAGCTATTTACGATGCAATTGAAGCTGGTAATTCGAAAATTTCGATGTTTAATGACACGCCTTATCGTGACGGAACATTTGACAATGGTACTGTTGCTCATGAATGGGGGCATTACATCTCTAACCGTTTAGTAGGTAACTCTTCTGGTTTAGTGAACAACCAAGGCCGTGCTATGGGTGAAGGCTGGGGGGATTTCCATGCTTTATTACTAATGGTTCGTGAAGATGATGCGAAGATCGAAGGTAATGAATTATTCCAAGCAGCCTACACAGGCTCAGGTTATACAGATAACTTCTACTTTGGTATTCGTCGTGCGCCTTACTCAACGCAAATGGATATCAACCCATTAACTTTCAAACATATCGAACAAGGTGTTGATTTACCTGAAGGTGTACGTGTCGGTTCAAATAATGCGCAGGTACATGCTTCAGGTGAAATTTGGGCATTAACTTTATGGGAAGTTTATGTTGCATTAATTAACGATGAACGTTACACCTTCAAAGAAGCTCAAAGCTTGATGATGGACTATCTTGTTGCGGGTTATAAGATGACTCCTATTGCACCAACTTATACAGAAGCTCGTGATGCTATCTTATCTGTTGCATATGCGAGAGATGTTGAAGATTATAAAGTTATGTTAGGTGCATTCGCTAAACGTGGCTTGGGTTTAGGTGCTGTATCTCCAGAGAGATTCGACGATACTCATTCTGGTGTTGTAGAGTCATTTAAAACCGATTTAGCAACATATTCATTAGTAGACACTAAAATTGAAACAGACTACCGTAAAGGTAATTTAGGATACTGCTCTAATGACAGCGTTTTAGATAACGGTGAAACAGGTACTGTTACTGTTAAAATAGCTAATTCAGGTAATAAAGTTCTTAACAATGTAAAAGTGAAGCTTGTGATGGAAACTGAACAAGACGTTACTTTCGCTAATGATGGTGAGTATATATTTGATACGCTTGCCCCGTACTCTACCGCAACTTCTTCACCTATTGAAATAACACTAGCTGGCGCTGCAATTGCGGACCAACTGCGATTTAAAGTCACTTTCCCAGAGTTAGTAGAAGGTGATGATATCGTAGAGGCAGTTGAAGAAACAATTACTGCTACTGTTAACTATGATTTTGAGTTAAGAACGCCAAAAGCGAACAGTGACTTCGATGATGTAGAGAGCGTCGCTGGTTTTGCTAACTGGACTGAAAATGTTCAAGTTGGTGGTGATGATGCAAAAGGTACTGCATTTTTAGATCAAGCCTCAGCAGCAATTTTTGACTCATTTGGATTGGACACTGGCACCCAAATGTTAGGTATGACGAATAATGGTTTTAAGTCAGATGTCTCTTTTGAAACTAAAGAATTTGAAGTTGGATACAATGGCGACTTCTCTGTTAGCTGGTGGCATTACTTTGATCTTGAAGAAGATTGGGATGGCGGCGTAGTTGAAGTTAGCGTTAATGGCGGTGACTGGGCTGATGTTACCAAAATGGGCGGTACTTTTGCTACTGGTTATACTGGAGCATTAGAGGAGAATGAAGACCAAGTTTTATCAGAAAGAGAAACGTTTACAGGTTTTGCTTTCGGTAATGAATCGGTTAATTTCGGTAGTGCGCTTAATGGCAACAAAGTTCGATTCCGTTTCCGCCTAGGCTCTGATGCATTTGCCAACGAAGATGGTTGGTACATTGATAATATTCGATTTAATAACATTGAGTCGGGTGTGTTCCATGATGTTATTGCTGGTGATATATACGCGTGTAATAATCGAGCACCGATGATTGCTGAAGTAACTGGTGAAAGTGTTGCTGAACGTGTTAGTGCTGGTGGTGCTTTCAATACAGGCGAGTTGACCGTAACTGCTTCTGATGTTGATGAGAATGAGTTAACTTATACTTGGACTCAAATTTCAGGCCCTGATGCTGCACTGAATAATGTTAACAGTGCTACTGCTGTTTATACTGCCCCGCAAGTATCAGCGGATACTGAATTAGTGTTTGAAGTTGCTGTATCTGACGGCACAGTTACAGTTGCTAAGCAAGTAACTGTAATGGTTACTGAAGTTGCAGATAAAGCTCCTGAGCTACCTGAAACTAAGAAAAATAGTAGCAGTGGTTCGCTAGGTTTTAGTGCATTACTATTAGCACCATTAATTTGGTTACGTCGTCGTAACTTAATCAAATAGTTTGTTGTCGCAACTCAATAAAAGGTTATCAATTGTAAAATTGGTAGCCTAATTGAGAAAAATATGAACTGTTATACCTACAAAAATGCCGCTTAAACAGCGGCATTTTTATGGCTTGCTGTAGGCTAGTGATTGCAGCAGCTCTCGCCTTCATCGTGGTCATGGCCACAGCCGCCTTGACCGTGAAGATGACCGTGTTCGATTTCAGTTGGTGTTGCATCACGCAGCTCAACGATTTCAATTTCAAAGTGCAGTGTTTGACCTGCAAATGGGTGGTTGCCATCAACAGTCACAAATTCGTCTGTTACTTCAACAACTGTTACTGGCATTGGGCCTTGATCAGTATCGGCTGTAAATTGCATACCAGGTTGAGGATCTAAGCCTTCAAACGCAGATGCTGGTACGTCTTGTTTGCGAGCGTCGATGTATTCGCCGTAACCATTTTCAGGAGTAATGGTCACGTCTAAACGGTCACCAGCTTGCTTGCCTTCAACAGCAGCTTCTAAACCTGGGATCATTGTATTGTGGCCGTGAAGGTATGACATTGGCACGTCGCCGAATGAGTTTTCGATCTCTTGATGTTGATCGTCAGTTAGGCGGTAGTGAAGACTTACGACAATGTCTTTTTCGATATGCATAGTAAATTTGCTCGTTCATGATAAATAAACGGCTAGTCTACTCCCTTGCGCATGTGCTTTAAAGAGGTTTGTATGATAATTGTTTGTGTTTGCGATAGGGATAGACATCGGGATAAATCCCGCGCTTGAAATTGTCTTGCAATTGGCGCCAATATTGCGCGCTGAGCAATTCGGGATGCAATTTCATAAAGCTGCGTTTGACCCGCGGCTGTCCCAGCATAAAGTGCGCAAACTCCTCGGGAAATACATCATATTTGCCCACGCTATACCAAGGTTCACTGGCAATCATTTGTTCATAAGTTTGCGGTTGCGGCAATTCTCTAAATTTACATTGCTGCATATACCAAATTTCATCGTAATCGTAAAAAATAACGCGGCCATGGCGGGTTACGCCAAAGTTTTTAAACAACATATCGCCAGGAAATATGTTGGCTGCAGCCAGCTGTTTTATGGCATTGCCATATTCATCAATCGCATTGTCAACTTGCGTTGGGTTGGCGCTGCGCAAAAATATGTTGAGGGGAATCATTCGTCGCTCGGTGTAAAGGTGTTTGATGATGACTTCATCATCACTAAACACTAATTGTGATGGCGCGACTTTTTGAAGCTCTTCGATTAATGCTTGCGACATGCGGTGGCGAGGAAAATGAAAGTTAGAAAACTCTTGTGTATCAGCCATACGGCCAACGCGGTCGTGCTCTTTCACGAGTTGATATTTTTCTTTAACGATGGCGTGAGTAACTTGTTTAGGAGGCGCAAACTCATCTTTAATAATTTTAAAAACGATATCACTGGACGGTAAGGTAAACACCGTCATCACCATGCCTTTTATTCCCTCTGCAACTTCAAAATAGTCGTCACTGTGGGCTAATTGCTCAAGGTGTTGGCGATAAAACTCTGTTTTACTGTGCTTCACTAAGCCAAGCGCCGACCACAATTCATAGTTTGGCTTGCTTGGCATTAACTCTTGTAAATAAGCAATGATTTGGCTGGTGGCTCTGCCATCAACCATAAAGTAAGCGCGGGCAAAGCCAAACAAGATGCTTAAATCATCCCGTTGAGTGAGCACTGCATCAACGTAAAGCTGCCCGTTGTCATCGTTTAAGATTGCAAAAACAATAGGTAGTTGATGTTTCTTACCTTTCAAGCGTCCAATCAGGTAAGCGCCTTTGTTGCGATAAAAGACGTGCTTTATTAATTCAATATGACGAAAACAGTGCTTTTTGATCAGCGGCGTGAGTTGCATTCTAATGGCGGTAACATCGCCGCCGAAATCCCGCCATGCATTGTTAAACTTATAGAAGTTTAGAAGTCTTTCTATTGTGGTTGAAACAATCCCGCCGATGGTAAAATCTTGGCATAAATCTTCGTTCTGATAACTAATCTGTGTGTCAGATTGGGATTGGATATAGATGTGTTGTGGGCTAATACCTTGACGACGAAACAACCTTGAAAACGTTGAATTAAAAAATGTTTCCGCTTGTTTAGCCTGCGGATGGCCAATGAGTAACCTGCTGTAATAATCTTTGGTTTGTTGCCATAACTCTGTCGATATTTGCGGCGTTTCTAGCTGGCTGTAGAGTTTAGATGAAAGCATGTTTATCATGCGCTCGTAGCTTTGCAGGCGCTCTTTAGTGGCTAATTGCACGCCCGCCCAATCGCGATTTTCAAAGCGGGCTTTAGAGTCTTGAGTAATTGCACAAAATTGCCGATAGCTTTTTTCAAAGCCTTTTAGAATATTCACAGCTAACGAGGATGGCGTTAACGGCGGTTGTTTAATCGCGTGAGTCAGTCTAGACAAGAATCGTACTTCCAAATGCAAACGTGCGTTTAAATTTAATGTAACTTGGGCGTTAGATGCAACCGCAATAACAACGAATTTACAAATGTTGACTATAGATAAGATTTCTATTGCTTGATAATGACGTGAGCTAGACTTAAATCGATACTGATTGTATATACCAAAAAGCCATGAGATATAGCTTATAGCGTGTTTAATCGAATAAAGAGATACGTTTTTGAAATTATCAATCAAGCTTTTTGTTGGGGTCGACTAAAGTCTTCTGTGTTGTTAATAATTTGTGATTGACAGACGTTTTTTATCTGTCATTCTAAAGGGCAATTATTAAGCACAGCGATTAAACGCAGCGAACAACGAGCATAAATCGAAATGATCACACTGACTAACACCCACATTATTATTACCACCGGTATTATTTCCGGAGGGGTGTTTGCGCTGTAAGAGAAAACAGATTTTAGCAAAAACCCGCGCCGTAACCGACGCGGGTTTTTTCGTTTTAGAGCATGTGAAAAGCGATAAGAAATTATTTAAATTAGATTTAGGAAGAGTGGAGTAAAGAAATGCGCGTAATGAAGTTTGGTGGTTCCTCGTTAGCCGATTTGGAGCGAGTAGAACGAGTTGCCGATATATTGGTTGAACGAAGTGGTAAAGGGCAATTGGCCGTGGTGCTTTCTGCGCCGGGTAAAACCACCAACAACATTGTTGAAGCCGTTGATTGCAATAGCAGCGGCGCGAGCGACGCAGATGCGTTGCAGCGCGTAAAAACAACTTTTCGTCAAATTGTTGATGGCTTAGCGGCTAAGTACCCAGCGTTTGATAAGAAACAAGTTGACGCAGTGTGGGACGCTGAATACGATTTAGTCAGTCGCACGTTAAACGGTGTTAAATTACTGGCTCAGTGTCCTGATAATATTCGCGCGCAATTACTCGTTGTTGGCGAGCGCCTATCTATCGCTATTATGCGTCAGCTGCTAGCGGCCCGCGGTCTGAGTGTCGATATTCTCGATCCGCGAGAGTTTATGATGGCCAATAGTGATTATTTAGAAGCGCAGGTGGATATTGAATTATCGCGCTCAAAAGTTGAAAGCAAAGATTTATCTGCGGCACGTGTGTGGTTAATGCCAGGGTTCACGGCAGTAAATAGCGATGGTGAAATTGTCACGCTTGGCCGCAATGGTTCAGATTATTCGGCGGCCTGTTTAGCGGCGTGTTTACGCGCAGATTGTTGTGAAATTTGGACTGACGTTGATGGTGTGTACAACGCCGATCCACGTCTTGTCAGTGATGCACAACTCATTGAGCAGCTAAGCTATCAAGAGGCGATGGAATTATCGTACTTTGGCGCTAAAGTATTGCATCCGAAAACCATCACGCCAATCGCCCAATATCACATTCCTTGTTTGATCAAAAATAGCTTTAATCCAAATGCGCCGGGGTCCTTAGTGTCTAGCGACCGTCAAGACGATGAGAATCAAGTTAAGGCCATCTCAAATCTCGATGATATCTCGATGATCAGTGTTTCTGGCCCTGGCATGAAAGGCATGGTGGGTATGGCATCACGCATTTTTGAGTCTATCTCGCTGGCAGGTGTGTCAATCAGCTTGATCACCCAATCTTCTAGTGAATACAGCATCAGTTTCTGTGTGCCATCAAGTGATCATCTGGTGGCTAAGGCTGCACTTGAAGCAGAGTTTGAACTTGAACTTAAAAACGATTTGTTAGAGCCGTTAGAAATTCGTCATCAATTGGCCATTGTCTCGGTGATTGGTGATCGCATGAAAACGGTACAAGGTGTGGCGGCGAAATTTTTCCAAGCACTAACCCAAGCGCGGGTCAATGTCGTGGCGATTGCTCAAGGGAGTTCAGAACGCTCGATATCAACCGTTGTCGACCAGCATCGCTGTTCACGCGCTATCAAAGCTTGTCATCAGCGCTTTTTTAATTCGATGCAATATATTGATTTATTCTTAGTAGGTGCTGGAAATGTCGGTGCTGAACTACTCAATCAAATCAGTCAGCAGCAGGCTTATTTGGCCAAACGGAATACGGCAATTCGCGTCTGTGGTATCTCCAATTCTAAGCAAATGTTATTAACGACTGAGGGCATTGATTTGTCGCAGTGGCGTGAGGCTCTCGCTGTTGCTCAAGAAGGTTACGATGTCGCTCGCTTGATCGCTTTTGCCAAAGATAATCACTTGCTCAATCCACTAGTGGTTGATTGTACGTCGAGCCAATTTATTGCCGATCAGTATGTGTCGTTACTCGAAGCTGGTTTCCACGTTGTAACACCTAATAAAAAGGCTAATACATCATCGCAAGATTATTACGCTAAACTGCGCCAAGCAGCATTGTTAAAGCGTCGCCGCTTCTTGTATGAAACCACTGTTGGTGCTGGTTTACCTGTGATGGATAACTTACAAAAGTTGTTAAGCGCTGGTGATGAACTCGTTGAGTTTAGCGGCGTATTATCGGGCTCCCTTTCGTTTATCTTCGGTCAACTTGACGAAGGAATGACATTGTCACAAGCGACGCAAGTGGCTAAAGATAAGTGCTTTACTGAGCCTGATCCTCGCGACGATTTAAGTGGAATGGATGTGGCGCGTAAAGTATTGATTCTTGCTCGTGAAACAGGCATGGAATTAGAGCTTGATGATATTGAAGTCGACTCTGTGTTGCCTGCTGACTTTGATGCGTCTGGCACGGTTGAAGAGTTTATGGCTAATTTGCCAAAAGCTGATGCGGCAATTGCCGAGCGTGTTGCCAAAGCCAACAGCGAAGGTAAGGTTTTACGCTATGTTGGTATCATTGAAGGCGAAGGTGATGAGCGAGTATGTAAGGTTCAGATCAAGGAGTTTGCTGCTGATCAGCCACTTTATGGCGTCAAAGGCGGTGAGAATGCATTAGCCTTTACTTCGCGTTATTATCAACCAATTCCACTAGTGTTACGTGGCTACGGTGCTGGTAATGAAGTGACAGCGGCGGGTGTTTTTGCCGATATGCTAAGAACGCTTGCGTGGCAGCGTGAAGTTTAACGAGGTTATTAATGAGTATTAGAGTTTTTGCGCCAGCATCTATGGGCAATGTCAGTGTTGGTTTTGACGTGCTCGGCGGCGCGCTTGCACCAGTTGATGGCTGTTTGTTAGGGGATTTTGTCACTATCTCTGAAACAAACGGCGGGCAAGGCGATATTGTAGTAAATACCGTAGGAAAATTCGCGCATAAACTGCCGAGCGATCCTAAGCAAAATATTTTGTATGACTGCGCTGTGCATTATCACAAGGCATTGCGCAATAAGGGGCAAAGTGCCAAAACTATTGAAATGGTGCTCGAAAAAGAGCTTCCTGTGGGCAGCGGTTTAGGCTCTAGCGCTGCATCAGTGGTTGCTGCCTTTTATGCCCTCAATGAGTTTTACGACAATGCCTTTAATCAGCGCCAGCTTCTTATCATGATGGGGGAACTGGAAGGACAAATTAGCGGCAGCGTGCATTATGACAATGTTGCACCAAGTTATTTGGGTGGCCTGCAGTTGATGGTGGAAGAAGGAGAGACATTGTGCTCGTCGTTACCGACCTTTGATGAGTGGTATTGGGTGGTGGCGTATTCAGGTGTCAAAGTATCAACCAGTGAAGCGCGTGAAATTATGCCTAAGCAGGTGGATCTAAAAACGGCGTTGCTGTTCGGTAAAAACCTCAGCGCCTTTGTTGATGCCTGTCATCGCCGTGACGACGAACTTGCCGCTAAGCTGCTAGTGGATGTGATTGCCGAGCCATTGCGCGGGCCGATCATTCCTAAATTTTTAGAGAATAAAGCAGCGATGCTCGATATGGGCGCATTAGCTAGCGGTATCAGTGGCAGTGGTCCGACACTATTTGCGGTGACGGATAATCTCACCAAGGCTGAGCAGCTCGCGCAGTATTTAAACGACAACTATATTCAAAACGACGATGGCTTTAGCCACGTGTGTAAATTAGATAATCAAGGTGCCCGTAGGGAGGCAAAACGTGGAACTGTATAATTTAAAGAAAAACGAGCAACGAGTATCTTTTGCTCAAGCGGTAAAATTGGGATTAGGTGATGAGCAAGGGCTGTTTTTCCCATCTTACATTCCACAGCTAGGCAATGTAGATGAACTACTTGAACAAGATTTTGTAACCCGCAGCGTTAATATCTTAACTGCCCTGTTAGGGGACGAGTTGGGTAATGACACTGTTGAGACTATGGTGCGCAATGCCTTTAATTTCCCACTAGCGGTTCAGCCAGTACGCGATGGTGTTTATGCATTAGAGCTAACACATGGCCCAACCTTGGCGTTTAAAGACTTTGGTGCGCGTTTTTTAGCCCAGTGTCTTAACCATTTGTGTAAAGATGAAAAAGCGACAATTTTAACGGCAACTTCGGGTGACACTGGCGCGGCAGTAGCGCACGCTTTTTATGGACTTGATAATGTTAATGTTGCTGTACTTTATCCGAAAGGGAAAATCAGTGTGCTGCAGGAGAAACTGTTCTGTACTCTGGGCGGCAACATCTCTACCTATTCGGTGAATGGTCGCTTTGATGATTGTCAGCAGCTAGTGAAAGACGCCTTTGATGATTTAGAGCTAAAACAGGCAATTAGCTTAAACTCTGCAAACTCTATAAATATCGCTCGTCTTTTGGCGCAGATTTGTTACTTTTTTGAAGCGGTTGCAAAAATTCCAGCAGCTGAGCGCAAAGAAGTCGTAGTAAGTGTCCCATCAGGTAACTTTGGTGATTTGACGGCGGGGATGCTAGCTAAAGCAATGGGCTTACCTATTAAGCGCTTTATTGCTGCAACTAACCTCAATGACACGGTGCCACGTTATCTAGCAACAGGCGAATGGTCACCAGAGCCAACTGTTGCAACGCGCTCTAATGCAATGGATGTATCGGCGCCAAATAACTGGCCGCGCATCGAAGAATTGCTCAAGGTTAAATTCTGGGATAAATCCCTGATCACTGGCGTTAAGGTAGATGAAGCGCAGACAGAAGCTGGCTTAAAAGACTTATACGCTATCGATTATTTATGTGAGCCACATGGCGCAATTGCTTCATATGCACTTAATAATTCGCTGCAAGCTGGTGAGACAGGTGTGTTCTTGTGTACGGCGCATCCGTCTAAATTCCAAGAGTCGGTGGAAGAGGTGCTAGATATTCATATCACCTTACCAAAAGCCTTGGCTGATGTGGCAGATAAAGAAATCTTATCAAAAGATATCGAGATTGATTTTAGTGAGCTGCGCGGTCACTTGATGGCGATCTAAATCAATCCGACTGGATGATGAATGATAAAGCCGGTGCTCTTAAAAGAGTACCGGCTTTTTTATGGCAATGGCTCCTGCTTATAGGTTGCCAAGTTTTGCAAGCTGAGCATCATTGAGCTTCGCTCTAGCGGCGCTTGATAGTTGTTTTAACTGTGGTAACTCAAGCATATTGAGTTGAGCGGTTGAAAGTTTATTGAGCTGAGCTGCATTTAACTTTTTGAGTTCGCTAAGCGGTAGTTTCTTTAATTCGTTTGCTGATAGATTATTAAGTGCCGCCGCCGATAGTGTTTTATCCCCAGATTGACTATCAGATTTGCTTGCCGATGAGGCGTTGTTTACAAGTTCAGCTTGATTGTTTTGCGGAGAAGACATCCCCATCGTTTGTGAATTCGCCATCATTTCTTGTTTAGAATATGTGTTGTTATACTCCGCTTGAGCAATATTCATCTCTAGTTGTTCAACTCTGGCAGAAAGATCCAACACCTGCTGTTTCTTATCATCTGACAGCGAGTCAAATGCTTTTCCCATTAGCTCATCGGCTCGGGCCATTAACTTATCAGCGTGTTCTGAAGTTGAATCTTGTCTCTTGCTCTCATCGAATATTCCATCGAGTTTCGCAAAAACTTGCTCAACTTCTTTTCTATCGCTATCTGACATATTACTCATCAATATCGAATCAATAGTGTTGGCGGTCATATCGATTTCTTGACTGATTTTTCCAAGATCTGAAAGCTGCACCGATAGCTTATCTGGCGAGATTGACGCTTTCTCAAACGATGACGTAGGTTGCTGATTGTTATTGGTTACTGTCATAGGAATTGAAGATTGGTTGGGGATAGTATTCATAAATCTTTCTGCCAGCTTAAATATTAACGGAATTGGTTTCAATAATATCTATCTGAACTTTTTGTTACGTAAGGCTTTGTAAGCGCCACACTGACCATTGACCACTAAATTGATCGAAAGTTTCTCTTTACACGGGAATAATTATCAGTTACAAATGATAATTATTTTCATTAAGGGTGTTTTATGGATCAGTGGAAAATGATGATGGCGCTAGGAAACGATAGTTTTCACGAGCAATCGTGGCTCGATGCTGAACAATCTTATTATCAAGCGGTAGATATCATCGAAGACTTATGGAATGACGACGCAGAGAATATTGAGTTGCTGCAAGCGTGGATTGCTGGCCAGCACAATCTATCGTCGTTATTTGAAAAGCAGGGACTTGAGTGCGAAGCGTTGCGTTATTTAACGATTCCGCACCGACGAGTGTTGGAGCTGATTCAACAAGGCGCATGCTCTCAGCGCTTCCATCAGCAATTGATGTTGACAGCTAAAATTACGTTGCAGCCATTATTGGAATACGGGCAGCGCAATCCAATGTGCGATGGTTGTATTAACACACTTAATCTCAATAAAGAATGGCTATCGACGCCTGCTCATCAATTTCATTAACTTAATTAATTATGCTCAATTATTATTAGGGGAACTTCATGCTTAACCGAGCTTTTTATGCGTTAGTCGCACTTTCATTTACATTAGTCTCTTTCGCTAGCATGGCACACGAAGGCCATGATCACAGTCATCCGAGTGCAGGATTAATTCATCTATTATGGGCTGCGCCAGTTCTTATTGTAGGAGCTGTCATCAGCTACAAATTGCGTAAGAAGCAGCTTGAAAAACGCAATAAAGACAACGGCTAGGAGGCGATATGTTATTTAAGTTACTCAACAAGCTAGATGCAAAAATGGGTTTTGAGCGCGTATCAGCTCACTGCGATATTCCCTGTAAGATTTACGATCCAATTTCAGCGCAGCTAGCGGTTTTAACAATGATCCGTATGGTTGACCTTCTTGAAGAGCTCAATCAAAAGTCCGATTGGACTGCTAATGATAAGGCGCAATTTTCGCGTTTAGTCAGCGAAAAAGAAACGCATGGGCATAAAGTTAAAGAAGAGGTTCGGGTAATTTGGGGGGATTATATTAAGCAGCCTCAGCTAGATGCATTTCCAGAAATTCACCAACTAGTTCATTCTATTATGCTAAAAACATCAGCGGCCAAGCAGCATATCGATAGAGCGGTAACATTGGAGTTACTGGAGCTGGTTAACCGCTTTGCTGAGATTTTCTGGGCAACCAAGGGCGTTGAAGTATTTCGCGCGGTATCACCTTATCCGCCAGCACAAGAGCTGGTTTACCCAAAACTTAACTAATTTACGATGTTCGGGTACCAGATTATAAAAGCAGCAGGACGCAGTATGTTGCCGGCGATTAAGCATGGTGCTTATTTGTTTGTAAAACCTGCTCCTTTGTATCAAGTTAACGATGTGGTTCAGGTAGAGCATCCTTATTATGGCCCCATCGTTAAACGTATTATCTGGGGTGATAATATTAGTGGTTTCTATTTGGCAGGTGACAGTCATGCCAGTTTGTCAGTTGAACAAATGGGCTGTATTAAACCCACCCAAATACTCGGAAAAGTGCGCTGGATAGTTAATCCAACTTAACGGCAATTCAAATTGTTCGAGAATAATAAACAAAAATAGCCAAGTTAATTGGCTATTTTTTTGATTATTTTTCGGTGTTAGTTCCTGCGTAGAGCATTTGTTTCCAAGGGGCTAAATAAGCTTCCTGTTTCGCGCTGTCTTGGGTGTATTCACAGCTACCAATATGGCGAATATCGCCTGGATTTATCCCTGGCATCGGTGTTGAGAGCGCATGCTTAAAACATCGATCGTGAATGAGGCTGTGATCTTTAATCGTAGGCCACAACACTTGACCTAAAAACCACTGGTCAATATGTGGCGTCATCATTTTGCCACTTTGGAATGACTCGATCATCGGCGCCATGGGCGGTAAGACACCGCTAATACCTCCCCACATTCCTGCGAGTATTAAATCTGTGTGGGACCACCAGTCGCGCAAAATATGAAAAGGTTTTTGTGAGATTAGCCAATGCTCAACCGCTTGGAATTCTCGAGGGTTAATGACTGAATCGGCATCGCGCACCATGAAATAGCCAACGCGGCGATCACTTGCAACGAGAAAACGCCAACACAATTTTTGCTTAATACTCTGATTTTCGGGCTGACGATGGATAATGGCGCCAAGCTGTTTAAACGCTTCGATATGTGCTTCATCGACTGAGTTATCTAAATAGAGCCAAACCTGCCAGTCAGGATAGATATCTTTCGCTAAGATAAGGTTGCGCAGTGTGCCATTGATGTATCGCGGATTGTTGCCCCACAGCGAATACGCGATGACTTTGTTTTTTTGAGCTACTGAGCTGTAGCAGATATCTAAGTTTAACTTGAGCTGGGGCGGGTTCTGGCTATAGCGCTTATCTTTTAAAGTCAGCGACTTTGTGCCTATTTCAGTAGCACGTTGATAGTGTTTAGACTGATAGAGGGACGAGCACAAGGCATCTAGCAGGTTACTGTCTTCAACACCACTACGGAGTAGTTTTTCAGCCACCTCAATGGCCTCTTGATGGCGCTTTAGCTGACTATAAATACTGACTAAATTGCTACCCATTTGCTTGTCGTCTGGGTAATGCGTTAAGCCTTGTTCGATAAAAAAGGCCGCAGATTTAAAATCATCTGATAGGTATAAGTAATAGGAAATCTGTTCGTATAAGCCTTTGGGCTTAACAACGCCATGCTGATTGAGTGCTTCAATGGTGAGTTTGATGCATTGACCCTTATCTTCATTAAGCCAATGTTGGTGAGCTTCTTCACACCAATCCTTGGGAATGACTGCCTTTGTCATAATTTACTCTGTTAAATACCTTAGCTCTAATGATAGTCTGTAGTGATAAAATCGCAATGAAAACTATTTAAAAATAAAAAGGTTATAGATAAAAACTTATGAATAAAAACAAAATTCTAAAACTTTATGAACGTGTTTCAAATTGGCCAGCGGGACAATGGTTATTTTCTCGAATGATCGGTTTTAAAGCGCCGTATTTTAATAGCATTGATTCGCGAATTATTACCCTTAAAGCCAATCATTGTGAGTGTGTGATTAAGAAAAAGCGCAGTGTGCATAATCACATAAAAACAGTTCACGCCATTGCTGTGTGTAACGGATTAGAACTAGCAATGGGCATGATGGCTGAAGCGTCAATTCCCAAGCATTTGCGTTGGCTTCCTAAAGGCATGGACGTTAACTATGTTGCTAAAGCTGGCACCGATATTCGTTGTGTTGCTAAAGTCCCTGAAGACGCGTGGCAGCCGGGGGATTTATTGGTGGAAGTGACTGCTTTCGATGCAAATGATGTTGAAGTGGTTAATGGTCACATCAAGCTATGGGTGAGCGAGAAGAAGTAAAACTTTTTAGCTTAAAGTCTATTTGCCTTTTACTCAGTGATTGTTATATTAGTTTTTTCTAATTTAAGGTTGGGTATGTATAATAATGGCTATTGTATCTCGTCAATTGATGGCGTTATTCTCCACTAGTAGCTTGGCAGTCATGGGCGTTAATGCCCAAGATATGGCGTCTGTTGAGCAGGTCGCTCAAGGGTATAACACGCAGATTGCTCAAGCTAGAACACTCACTAAATCTTATGCCAGCGCGCTGCAAAATACCCTTAAACCGGCATTAAAATCTTCTGGTCCAGCCGGCGCATTAAAGGCATGCAATGTATCGGTGCCGTCAATAACTAAAGCGGTGAATAACCAAAGTAAATGGCAAGTTAGTCGCACCAGTCTAAAGCCCCGCAGTCAGGCGAATATGCCGTCTGATTGGGAAAAGTCGGTACTTTTACATTTCGAGTCGCAAAAACAGCAAGGTGTTAACCCAAAAGCGTTAGAAGCTTCAGCGATAATTGAACGGGGCAATAAGCGTTACTTACGCTATATGAAAGCGATTCCGACAGCGCAGAAACCCTGTTTAACTTGTCATGGAACAAATATCAAACCGCAGTTGTTGCAGCAAATAAGATTGCTCTATCCGCAAGACAAAGCCATTGGTTTTAATGCCGGCGATTTGCGCGGTGCATTTAGTTTGACCTTGCCTTTCCTAGAGTAGTTTAACTAGAGACAGTTCAATATAGTGTTTTAGTTGATGATGGGATAATAATCGTAGTGATTTTATGTTCTTTGTGGGAATTTTCGGATTTTAAGGATATTAAATTTTAGTTGAATTAATATTAATAGGAGTTAATTTGCAGCTTTAGCATAAGTCCTACTAGCTTCAATTTTGTCGTAGAGTGGTTTGAAAATCGATAGATATTCATCGATTAATAAATTATCGCATCGTATTACATTACAATAAGCTAATATTTGTTGATTGGTTAACTCGTTGTTTAGTGGTGCTAGTGATGGGAAGAGAAAGTGGATATTTGTTGCTAACTCATTTGCTCTATCTAATTCTCCTGACTCACTAAGATCATCAATGTCGTCACTGTATTTTTCGAGCACTTGCGGCATCCTAGAACGAACCATAGAAAATATTTCATCACAGAACATACATAGATCATTATTAATTAGCTTATTGGCCGCTGTTTGGTTTGCTGAGTCACATAACGCATGCACTAAATCGTTAATACAATGATCTACGCCTTGGCCAATGCTTGGCATTAAGTTCATCATTTCCATTAGCTTAGGTGCTGCGTTAAGTGATAGCGCATTGCTAACGAGCGGTGTCGTTAAACACATATTAGTCTTCCTTACACAGCGATTCATCGTGTGTGTTTTTTATACAATTATGTAAGGTTAGTCTACATCGGTAAAAGAGCAAATTATCGCTAAGAAATTATCAATAAAAACAACGTTATTTCGCATTATTCTGTGGAAAATGATGCATTGGTGTTAGAAATAGAGCATTTGATAAGATTTGACGATACAAGCCATTTTTGACATGACGAGAAAAGTACGAGTGGTAGATGAAGCTCCGCTCGGCGATTCAGTTTGGGTTGTAAAGAATTGAAGATGCTCTTTCGCAAATCTTCTAAATAGATATAACTATAGAGTAAAGGTGAGTTTTAATCTTGGAAAAATAAGAAAAAGGGGAATGGTGGACGATACTGGGCTCGAACCAGTGATTCGGTTCGGGTTGTAAAGAGTGGAAGATGCTCTCTCGCAAATCATATAAATAGATATAACTATAGAATCAAAGTGAGTTTTAATCTTGGAAAAATAAGAAAAAGGAAAGTGGTGGACGATACTGGGCTCGAACCAGTGATTTGGTTCGGGTTGTAAAGAGTTGAAGATGCTCTTTCGAAAATCTTATAAATAGATATAACTATAGAATCAGAGTGAGTTTTAATCTTGGAAAAATAAGAAAAAGGGAAGTGGTGGACGATACTGGGCTCGAACCAGTGATTCGGTTCGGGTTGTAAAGAGTTGAAGATGCTCTCTCGCAAATCTTAAAAAGAGATATAACTCTAGAATCAGAGTTAGTTTAAATCTTGGAAAAATAAGAAAAGGGGAAGTGGTGGACGATACTGGGCTCGAACCAGTGACCCTCGCCTTGTAAGGGCGATGCTCTCCCAACTGAGCTAATCGTCCGGGTCTTTTGTTTTACTTCTATAAATTAGAAGGTGAGAAGAGGGCGATGCTCTCCGCTCTTAACCTGCACTAATCGTACAAGGTCTTGATAACTAATGTTTTAATTCTTTAGTAAAAGAATGGTGGACGATACTGGGCTCGAACCAGTGACCCTCGCCTTGTAAGGGCGATGCTCTCCCAACTGAGCTAATCGTCCAAGGGTCTTGTTTTACACTAAACAAAGTTACTAATGTTTTAATTCTTTAGTAGAAGAATGGTGGACGATACTGGGCTCGAACCAGTGACCCTCGCCTTGTAAGGGCGATGCTCTCCCAACTGAGCTAATCGTCCGGGTCTTGATAACTAATGTTTTGATTCTTTAGTAAAAGAATGGTGGACGATACTGGGCTCGAACCAGTGACCCTCGCCTTGTAAGGGCGATGCTCTCCCAACTGAGCTAATCGTCCGGGTCTTTGTTTTACTTCTATAAATTAGAAGGTGATGAAAAAGCATTTGCTGTCTCGTCGTTTCGGGAGCGTATTATAGAGAGACTCGATTTAGAGTCAACGCTTTTTTTGATAATTACCACCAAGCGGTGACTTTTGCATCAAGTTGAACAAAATAATTCCATTTTGGAACAATTTCAATCGAATATTTCACATTCACAGGCAAACTTGATTGTAGTTGTGGTGTAAATTGCTAAAATGCTGCCCCATATCAGCCATATCATTATTGTAGTTATGGCAACGCAATTATTTTTCTTCTGCTTTATTTATAGCTTGCTATAGATAGCACTAATTAAGGTTACTGTTGATTATGACAATCAAAACACGTTTCGCACCGAGTCCAACTGGTTATTTACACGTTGGTGGTGCCCGTACTGCTCTTTATTCTTGGCTTGTTGCACAAAAACTTGGTGGCGAATTTGTATTGCGTATTGAAGATACGGATATTGAACGCTCAACTCAAGAAGCTATCGACGCCATTATGGAAGGTATGGAATGGTTAGGTCTAGAATGGAACGAAGGTCCTTACTACCAAACTAAGCGTTTTGATCGTTATAAAGAGTTGATTGCTCAGTTAATTGAAGAAGACAAAGCGTATCGTTGTTACTGTTCAAGCGAACGTTTAGATAAGTTGCGCGAAGAGAAAATGGCGGCAGGTGAAAAACCACGTTATGACGGTCACTGTCGTAACTTGGCTGAGCAGCCAACAGATGTTCCTCACGTAATTCGCTTTAAAAACCCATTGGAGGGTGAAGTATCATTTGACGATCACGTGCGTGACAACATTACTATTGCTAACAGTGAGCTTGACGATCTTATCATTCAACGTACTGACGGCAGCCCAACTTATAACTTCTGTGTAGTTGTTGATGACTGGGATATGGGCATCACTCATGTTGTGCGTGGTGAAGACCATATCAATAACACACCGCGTCAAATTAATATCTTAAAAGCATTAGGCGCGCCGATTCCTGAATACGCTCACGTATCTATGATCTTAGGTGACGATGGCAAGAAGCTATCTAAGCGTCACGGCGCTGTAGGTGTTATGCAATATCGCGATGATGGTTATCTGCCAGAAGCACTACTTAATTACTTAGTGCGTTTAGGTTGGTCTCACGGTGAGCAAGAAGTATTTAGTGTTGATGAAATGAAAGAGCTATTTTCACTAGATGCTATTAATAAAGCAGCGTCTGGTTTTAACACTGACAAGTTATTGTGGTTAAACAATCACTACATTAAAACTAGTGAGCCATCACATGTTGCTAAATACTTAAGCTGGCACATGGATGATCAAAACATTGATACGTCGAATGGTCCATCGTTAGAAGCCATTGTTTCGGCATTAGGCGAGCGTGTTAATACCCTTAAAGAATTAGCAGCGCAGTCGCGTTACTGTTATGAAGACTTTGAAGAGTTCGATGCAGCAGCAGCGAAGAAGCATTTACGTGGTGTAGCGCTTGAGCCATTGCAATTAGTTGGTGAGAAACTCGCTGCGTTAGAAGAGTGGTCATTAGAAAACTTACACAATGCAATTGATGAAACGGCTAAAGAGTTAGAAATTGGTATGGGTAAAGTGGGGATGCCACTTCGCGTTGCCGTAACAGGGGCAGGGCAGTCACCATCTTTAGATGTGACACTACAACTTGTAGGTAAAGAGCGCAGTGTTGCGCGCATTGCCAAAGCTGTTGAGTTTTGTCGTGCTCGTTTGGAAGGTTAATTCTTTCTATTAATACTATTTAGTAGAACAGCATAAAAGCATATCTTCGGATATGCTTTTTTTATGCGCAAAATACAGGGTGTAATAAGGGTTTACGTTTAAAGATTCAACGAAGTGCGCATTTTTTTATCGAGTAGTAATAATTTAAAAAAAATGAGTTGACTCTTTTACGAGAGGTGCATAGAATGCGCCTCGTTGTCAGGGATGAGTCATCCTCCTGAACAACGTAGTTAGTAGAGGGGCTATAGCTCAGCTGGGAGAGCGCTTCGCTGGCAGCGAAGAGGTCTGCGGTTCGATCCCGCATAGCTCCACCACTAACTAGTTATTAAGATGCGTCCCCTTCGTCTAGTGGCCTAGGACACCGCCCTTTCACGGCGGTAACAGGGGTTCGAAACCCCTAGGGGACGCCAATTAATAACACCGATGATAGTAATATATGTGTCCCCTTCGTCTAGTGGCCTAGGACACCGCCCTTTCACGGCGGTAACAGGGGTTCGAAACCCCTAGGGGACGCCACTATTATTCTCATCAAAAGTATTATGCTTACTTGAAAACTAAGCGCTCTGTGTCCCCTTCGTCTAGTGGCCTAGGACACCGCCCTTTCACGGCGGTAACAGGGGTTCGAAACCCCTAGGGGACGCCAACATATAATACAAATGACAATTTTGCTTTAAGTAAAGAAACTGTGTCCCCTTCGTCTAGTGGCCTAGGACACCGCCCTTTCACGGCGGTAACAGGGGTTCGAAACCCCTAGGGGACGCCAATCTTTATTTCAAGCAAGCATTTATCGATGCAATTAATGTGTCCCCTTCGTCTAGTGGCCTAGGACACCGCCCTTTCACGGCGGTAACAGGGGTTCGAAACCCCTAGGGGACGCCAACATTGCACAATCGATAAAACAGTCCATGGGTCCCCTTCGTCTAGTGGCCTAGGACACCGCCCTTTCACGGCGGTAACAGGGGTTCGAAACCCCTAGGGGACGCCAACTCTGTTAGCATTCGTTAGCAGTTCAATATCTAAAAATTTCTAAATAAACCTATAAAAATCAATATTCATACGCAAAGAATCGTTTATCACGACATTTGTCTGTCGATTACTTTATTATGTGCTAACATTTGTACCACTGACTGTACCTTTCTATAACAAATGTATTAGTTTGCAGTTCAAATGAAATGTAATACCAAGCTTCATATTATTAACTTGGCGTTGAGCTATAGTGTTTTTTCAACTTTCGTTACTTGGTATCTATCAAAATAAGACAAGGAGTTAAAATTTGAATAGTGCGGTGAATTTCGTTGTGATCGCAGCTCGCTAATATTGTAATTGCGGATATCTATGATGCGTTTGTTGTTACTTCTCGCTCTATATTTCTGTTTACAGAACCTTTCTTTTGCGGCTCCTGCCGCTAGCGTTAACGAGCGTGAATATCATATAAAAGCCGCCTTCATCGCCAATTTTGTCCGTTATACCCGCTGGGATCATTTCGCTGGCAAACGCTTTCGGTTTTGTGTCAGCGATGTCGAGATCAGCGATATTTTTTCCTCAAAACTCGCCAATGAAACCTGGTTCGATTTAAAGCCTTCTTTTAGTGTTGTTGAAAAATACGACGCTCAAGATTGTGATTTGCTGTTTATTGACAAATCATCCGCTGCACAATGGCTTGCCCATAATAACGATTTAGCGACTGATAATTTATTGATTGTCAGTGAGAGTAGGGGAATGAGTCAGTCGATGAGTCATATCAATTTCTTCCTTGCCGACAATAAACTCCGTTTTGAAATCAACCCCTCAAGAGTCGCATCATCGAATTTAACAATAAATGCTAGTTTGCTGCGATTAGCCCGAATTACTCAAAGCGAAGGAGGTGGCCAGTGATTAATAAGCTACTTCTCAAGCTTTCAATGGGTCAGAAAATCGTTGCGTTAATAGTTTCGGTAAGCATGGTTTCAATATTAATTGCCATTGCCGGTCTTAGCATCAATGAATATCGCGCCGCACAGCAACGAATGACCAAAGAAATATCGGTCATTAGTGACGTGTTAGCAGACAATATTACCGCCGCAGTTGTGTTTAACGATACGCAGTCAGCGCAAACGCTATTGGATGCACTGCAAACAAATGACATGGTTGAATATGCCAAAGTCACTGATGAATTAGGTCAATCCTTTGTTGATTTCGGCAACAGTGAATTTAGCGATGAATCTGTGGTTGACGACATGGGGTATTACGCGATAAAGACCCCGCTTTATATCGATGACAAGCGAGCGGGAGAGTTAATATTAGTCGTTAACAACACGCAAATAAAAGAATCTATTCGTGTGTATTTAACCGTTGTGGTTGCAGTCATTTTTATCTCGTTAGTATTTTCATTTGTGTTGTCATTGTGGGTACAACGGCGCTTTGCGACGCCAATTATTGAGCTTGCGACCTTGGCCAGTGAGATTTCCGACAGCGGCGATTACAGCAAACGAACGCAAACTGTTGCCTCTGGCGAAATTGCTTTATTGCAGGATGTTTTTAACGACATGTTGGCAAAAACTAATGATCGCGAAATGGCATTAGAAGCCTTAGTCGCAGAGCGTACACGTGATCTTGAGGCGCTTAACAAGCAATTGGAAAATCAGGCCTATTACGATAATTTAACCAAACTTCCTAACCGCGCTTTATATGAAGATCGCCTTAAACAATCCATTGCTGCTGCAAACCGCGATAACACTAAAGTTGCCTTAATGTTTATCGACTTAGATAAATTTAAGGACATTAACGATACCTATGGCCATGCTGCTGGCGATGAGTTGTTGTGTCAGGTGGGCCAACGATTAGAAAAACAATGTCGAGCAATGGATTCTGTCGCTAGGATTGGTGGCGACGAATTTACCATGTTATTTATGCTCGAAGACGGTGACGACGCATCGGAAATAGCCCGTCGAATTATCGATGTATTCCAAGTACCTTTTAATATTTTGGATCGCCCTATGCTAATGACCATGAGCTTAGGCGTTGCTATTTATCCGACTCATGGTCAAGATTTCGATGTCTTAAAAGCGCGCGCTGATGCTGCGATGTATCAAGCGAAGCAGTCAGGCCGAAATCAATTTTTGATATATCAGTAAGGAACTCTTATGTTGAAGCGACTGCTCATTGGTGCGACTGTGATTAGTGGTGGGGTACAGGCTCAAAACCTGTCGATTGACGATGATTTAATGAAATTGATGTCACTGGAAGTTGAAACAACTTCGGCGATGAAACGTCCTCAGGCTATTGATGGTACACCTGCCAGTATCTTTGTACTTGAGCGTCGCGACATTGAGCTTTCTGGTTATACGCGTTTACCTCAGTTACTTAAACTGTTATTGGGCGTCGATGCCAGACGTATTGATAATAACCAGTGGGCCATTTCGGTAAGATCTGCTGCTAGTCGCTTTAACAGCAATGTATTGGTGATGATAGATGGGCAAAATGTATCTGATCCTATCGTTAATGGTATTTCGTGGGAAACTTTAAATTTTCCAGTCGAAGATATCGAACGCATTGAGTTGGTACGTGGTCCCAGCGGTAGCCTATGGGGCAACAGCTCAAACAACGGACTTTTGAATATCATTTCGCGTCATACCGCTGATACGCAAGGCGTGTCACTGAGTGCGTCTGTCGGCAACGAAATCGAACAAATGGTGAATTTGCGTTATGGCGCGCAAATTGATGATGTCAGCAGTTTTCGCCTATTTGGCGGTTATATTCGCGGCAATGAATCTAAAACTAAGCAAAAGTTTGGCGTTGATATCTTGCCTAATGACTACACTAAAGGGCATCACGTTGGCGCACAATACGACTTGCAATACAGTGAAAAAAGCTCTTTTAAAGCACAAATTCTTCAGCGTAAAAATACCGACGGTATAGTAGAGCGCTTAACCAATCCTGCGACAAATCGGCTGTATTATCAAAATGGCGAAAGTCACTCGCGCCATACCAATTATAACTTTCGAGTCGACCACACTTTTGACAATGGCTTAAAATGGTATTCACAGCTTTATGGTAATCGAGTGAAGTGGGGCGTTGATGGTTCAGATAATTCGCAAAGAGTGATTGCTTTTAACACCGCGGCGAATTATCAAATGGGACAACATCTGTTGTCTTTTGGCGCTGATTATGTGTCCAATGAAGGCGATTTTCCCGACAACAGCTTGGCTATTAGACTTAGCTCAATAAATAGGGGAGCCTTCGTTCAAGATGAATTAAAGTTTTTTGACGAACGGTTGAAGGTAATTGTTGGTGCACGCTTTGACTATATGGCGTTGATGGAGAAGTGGGAAGATTCGCCAAGTGCTCGTTTTAATTATCAAATAAATCCTCAACATTCCATTTGGGGGGCTTACTCTAAAGGTTATCGCACGTTGATCAATACCGATCAAGATGTCAGCTTTAGTGCACCATTTCCCAATGACGTGGACTCAACGGCACTAATTTTACGGGCAAGTAGCAAAAATGCTATTGATTACTCAACGAGTAAAGAACTTGGCTATCGGTATGTAACTGAAGACTTTAATGTCAATGTCTCGGCATTTCACACAGATTTAGATTCAATATTTATCGGTCGAATTACCGGTGAATTAATCAACGGCGTTCCTACTGTGGTTAACACCTTGGTCAATGAAGGCACGGCAACGACCTATGGCTATGATGTTGCATTGGGGTGGCAAGTTACACCTGAACTTAATGCGTTAATTGGTTACTCCTATCTTGATTACGAACTCGATGATTTAGCGCATTTAGAAGTGAATGTGACGTCATCGGATTACGACAACACGCAGTTCTATGCCAGAGTGCAGTACTCGCCGCATCAAGATGTCTCAATGCAATTACTCGCCAAATTCGTTGGCAAGCACAGTTGGTTCGAAACACCAGCATATGAGGTGGTAGATTTATCAATTAACTGGCACCTACAAGATGAATTGATTTTGAGCATCGTCGGGCAAAACTTAACTAATAATCAATTGGTAGAATTTCCTCGCGACTCTGAATTGTTTACTACATCTAGTGCACTAGGGCGTATGGTCAATTTAAGCCTTAAGTACCAATTCTAACGAGTCTATTTGAGCGATCAGTCTTCTTTCAACGAACCGATGGTAATGGCGCCATCGGACAGTGTGATTTTAATGGCTTTATATTGCTCAAGCGTCTGTGACTCACAATTATCCATGGTGATTTTTACGCCGTCATACAAGGTTTTTTTAGTAACTATACTCATAGATTCCCGTGCTTGAGCAATCTGCTCATTTAGCGATGCCATGGTTTTTTTAACAGAAACAATAATGGCCACTTTCTTATCGATATTGCGTTTTAGCTTGCTTAATAGCTGCTTTTTTTCTTGTTTTGAATCAATGCCTTTGACCTTGTCGTGAGCAGCTATAAGTTGTTGTAAAACTTTAAATTCTTTATTGAGTGTTTCCTGATGAGCATCGAGTTTTTCACGCACGCTACCAAGCTCTGCGGTTAGGGTTAGTTCGGTTTTACTACCGGCATTACCGCCTAGCTCTACACAGGACACTTTATTTTTAGCCGTAATATGGCCGCCGAATATCGTCCCTTTGGTCGCGCCTTTGTTGGCGGCTTTCACGCTATCGCCTGCAGTGACATGACAATGTAATAACTGCGTTTGCGCTTCAACATTCACGCCTGCTGAGAGCTCGGCATACTGCATATATTGCGCGCTAACACTTCCCTCGGCTTCTACATGACAAGTGAGGGATTCGTCTTCACGGCGCTTTTTGCCGAAAATACCTTGCTCAACAATAATATTACCGCCAGCGATTAAGGTGGCGGAATTAACGCAGCCGCCAATGGTAATATCCCCTTGTGTTTTTACTGTCATGCCTTCGCAGACATCGCCTTGCACCACCACGTTGCCTTTGTAATCAATATTGCCAAAACCAATATCAACGTTTTTCACCTTTAAGGTATCGTTGATGGCGATTGAACCTTGATAAAGGCGCGGCACACCTTCAATTGCGCTTACCAGTAGATTACTGTTATCTGACGATATTTGTGTACCATCGTTGACAGTAAATTCGAAAGTTTCACCGGGAGTTGGCGCGAGCGCCTTACCAAAGACGGTAAATCCTGCTTTACCTTCGGTTGGTGGAATACGTTCAATCAGCGGCGTATTTACCGCAACTGTGGTGACTTCGCCCAAGTCGTGCATATCCACTTTGCCATTAGCACGTTGTTGCGGTTTTAGCTCTCGATCTTCCATGGTGCCAACGAGAATTTTAAACTCGCTGTCATTGCCATCGATGGCGGCTTGACCGATAGCTGCATCAAATTGATAGGTTTGGCCGGGTTTTAATTTCTCGGCTGCCTTTAAGTGTTCATCAAAATACTCGGTTTGTATGCCTGAAGTAATGCCTTGCAATACAATAAAGTGTTCAAGATCTTTCTTGCGTACATGCTTGCCACCCCAAGGCGCGTTGACTGTCACTATCGCTTTCATATCATCGTTAATGATTTCAACGCTTAAACTAGCATCTTTGGCTTGGGCGATAACGATATCACTCACGACATTAGCGGTATGGTCACGGGTTAGTTGATTGATCATGTCCGCTGCTTGGGCGATGTTTTCGTCAAGCTCCATGAGATCATTGTTTTTAAGTCGCCGTAACAACTGACAAATCTCTATCGCTTTTATTTCGCTTTCTTGCGCGACAATATTGATAGATATCTTGTCGTTAGAGATATCAAGGGTATCTTTGCTGAGCATAGGATTAGCAATCCATTATTTTCTAGTACTTAAGTGCTACAAAATGTGTGTAGCTAATCTATTTAGGTGATAAGTAGGAAGATGCATCATTTGCCACCGATTTGTCAATTTCATTTGTTAGTAAAAGGGGAAATATTTCACGTTTAACGATTTTGGCATGATTTTTGTCAAATAATTGTAAAACCGCCCAGAAAGCGTGTGATCAATGCCGCTAAATCCCCGCCAAATCGGAATTAATTCCAATAATGACTATCCTATAACCACATTAAGCGTTATAATTTGCGCCCTTTTTTTAGCCCGGTACCCCGAAATATGTCAGAATCGACTCTCACTTTTAGCGATTTAGAGCTAGCTCAGCCTCTACACAAAGCACTCGCAGACCTTGGATACGAGCGTCCTTCGCCTGTGCAAGAAGCGGCTATCCCGCACATGCTAAAAGGCAAAGATGTGATGGCATTAGCACAAACAGGTACCGGTAAAACCGCTGCTTTTGCTCTGCCGTTATTAACCAATATCGATGTTGAACGCAGCGAGCCACAAATTCTAGTGATGGCGCCAACGCGCGAACTAGCTATTCAAGTGGCTGAAGCTTTCCAAGCTTACTCACGTTACATCAAAGGCTTCCACGTTTTACCAATTTACGGCGGTCAAGCTTACCCACAGCAAATCAAAGCGCTTAAACGCGGTCCACAAGTTATTGTTGGTACGCCAGGTCGTTTATTAGATCATTTAGATCGCGGCACGCTTAAGCTTGATAGCATTAAGGCACTAGTACTTGACGAAGCTGATGAGATGCTACGCATGGGCTTTATCGATGACGTTGAAACTATGATGAAGGCGACGCCAAAGGACAAGCAAACAGCATTGTTCTCAGCAACTATGCCTGACAGCATCAAGCGCATTGGTAACAGCTACATGAATGATCCGGCGCACGTGAAAATTGAAGCGAAAACAGCAACGGTTGAAAACATTGACCAACGTTACTGGTTCGTACGCGGCAACACTAAGATGGAAGCGCTAACGCGTATCTTAGAAACCGAGACTTACGATGGCGTAATCATTTTCTCGCGTACTAAGACTATGACGGTTGAAATCGCCGAGAAGTTAGAAGCTCGTGGTTACAGCGCTGCTGCTATCAATGGTGACATGACTCAGCAATTGCGTGAGCGCACTATTAATCGCCTAAAAGACGGCAAGCTTGATATCTTAATCGCAACTGATGTTGCGGCGCGTGGTCTTGATGTTCCGCGTTTAGATCTTGTTATTAACTACGATATTCCTTATGACGCCGAGTCTTATGTTCACCGCATCGGTCGTACTGGCCGTGCTGGTCGTACTGGTAGCGCAATTTTATTCGTAGCACCACGTGAAAAGCGCATGCTTTACACTATCGAGAAGCTAACACGCCATAAGATCGCTGAGATGGACTTACCATCACGCGATGATATCTCTGCTAAGCGTATCGTTAGTTTCCGTGAGACCTTAGATAACGTAATTAAAACTGAAGATTTAGATTTCTACCGCAAACTGAGCCAAGAAATTGCCGCAGAAGATGAAGCTACAGTTGAAGAAATTGCTGCTGCCTTGTTATTTATGGCGCAAAAAGATAAGCCATTGCAACTTGAGCCAGAGCCAAAACGTCCTGCACGTCGTGATCGTGATGACCGTGGTCGTGACCGCGAAGATCGCGGTAACCGTCGTGAACGTGGACCACGTCAGCCGCGTCAAAACATCAACATGGATACTTACCGCATGGAAGTTGGCCGTGAAGATGGCGTACAGGTTAAAAACGTGGTTGGTGCTATTGCCAACGAAGCGAATATCGATAGCCAATTCATTGGTGGCATTCGTCTACACGATAGCTACACCACTGTTGAATTACCAGCAGATATGCCTAAAGAGACACTAAATCACCTTTACAAGTCATTTGTGTGCTCTAAGCCAATGAAGCTTACCAAACTGCAATCAGGTACCTTACCGGATGACCGTCCACGTCGTGGTGAGCGCGGTGGTAACCGTGATGGCAACCGCGAAGGTGGTTTCCGCCGTGACAATGGTAATCGTCGTGATAACGGCAACCGCCGTGACCGCGATAACAGAGGCCATCGTGGTCAGCGCAACGAGTCTCGTGGCAATCGCAGCGATAATCGCGGTAACCGTCGCGACAAATAAGTCATTGCGATGTAATAGAAAGCCAGCATTATGCTGGCTTTTTTGTTTTTAGCCTTTGATCATTGTTGTTATATAGGCAATAAGGTAGAATTAGCCGCCTTTTGCTCCCGCCTACGTTTGGCGAACAAAAGGAAAACGTTTTATGCCGACGTAATTTTATGATTATCGGCACTACCTTTTTAATAAAAAAGACATGTGATCTTTGGTATAGGTCACCACTGTTAGGAATTAGCTTAATGAGTACTCCAGTTACAATTACACTGCCAGATGGCAGCCAACGTTCTTTCGACAATGCCGTATCTATTATGGATGTGGCGGCGGACATCGGCCCAGGCTTAGCGAAAGCTTGTATTGCAGGTCGCATCAATGGTCAGCGCGTAGACGCTTGTGAACTAATCACCGAAGATAGCGCCATTGAAATCATTACCGCAAAAGACGAAGACGGTCTAGAAATCATTCGTCACTCGTGTGCCCACTTGATTGGTCACGCGGTGAAACAACTATGGCCTGATGCCAAAATGGCCATCGGTCCGACCATTGATAACGGTTTTTACTACGATATCGACATGGAGCACTCATTAACGGTTGAAGATTTAGCCAAGCTTGAAAAGCACATGCTAAAACTGGCCAAGACTAACTACGACGTTATTCGCAAGAAAGTATCAGTTGATGAAGCGCGCAAAGTTTTTGAAGAGCGCGGTGAAAGCTACAAGCTAGAAATCATCGACGGTATCGACAAAGATGCACGCCCAGGTTTATATCACCACGAAGAATACATCGACATGTGTCGCGGTCCTCACGTACCAAACATGAAACACTGTCACCATTTCAAGATCATGAAAGTGGCTGGTGCTTACTGGCGCGGTGATGCGAAAAACAAAATGCTACAACGTGTTTACGGCACAGCCTGGGCAGATAAGAAGCAATTAAAAGCTTATTTAAAACGTTTAGAAGAAGCAGAGAAACGCGATCACCGTAAAATTGGTAAGCATCTTGACCTTTACCACATGCAAGAAGAAGCACCGGGTATGGTGTTCTGGCACAACGATGGTTGGACAGTATTCCGCGAACTTGAGACATTTGTTCGTGAAAAACTAAACCAATACGATTACCAAGAAGTGAAAGGTCCGCAAATCATGGATCGCACAATGTGGGAAAAATCGGGTCACTGGGACAAATACGCCGACGGCATGTTCACAACACACAGTGAAGCGCGCGATTACGCTATCAAGCCAATGAACTGTCCGGGTCACGTACAAATTTTTAACCAAGGCTTAAAATCGTACCGCGATTTACCGTTGCGTATGGCAGAGTTTGGTTCTTGTCATCGTAACGAGCCATCGGGTGCATTACACGGTTTAATGCGTGTGCGTGCTTTTACTCAAGATGATGCCCATATCTTCTGTACTAACGAACAAATTTTGGATGAAGTAACAGACTGTATCAAGATGGTATTCGATTGTTACGAGACATTCGGTTTTAAAGATATCGCCATTAAACTATCAACGCGCCCAGAGCAGCGTGTAGGTAGTGATGAAGTGTGGGATAACGCTGAGCAAGCGCTGCGCGAAGCACTAGAGAAAAACGAACTTGAGTACGAACTTCAGCCGGGTGAGGGCGCGTTCTACGGTCCTAAGATTGAGTTCACGCTTCACGACTGTCTAGGTCGTGCATGGCAATGTGGTACAATCCAGCTTGATTTCTCAATGCCAGATCGTTTAGACGCCACTTTTGTTGCCGAAGATAACGAGCGTCACACACCAGTGATGATTCACCGTGCAATCTTGGGCTCACTTGAGCGTTTCATCGGTATTTTAATTGAAGAATACGCGGGATTATTCCCAACGTGGTTATCGCCAATGCAAGTTGTGGTGATGAATATCACCGACAAACAAAGCGAATATGTCACAGATATCGTAAATAAATTGAAATCTAACGGAATTAGAGCCAAAGCAGACTTGAGAAATGAGAAAATAGGCTTTAAAATCCGTGAGCACACATTGAAGCGCGTGCCTTACCAAATTGTAATTGGTGATAAAGAGGTAGAAGCGCAAGAAATTGCCGTTCGAACTCGAAGTGGTGTTGACCTAGGTAAAATGTCATTAGAAGCATTTACCGCCGCACTGACTAACGAGATTCAAACACGTAGTCTTACACAACTGGAGGAATAACCGATTAAAGGCGCAAGAAGAGGACAAGTGCAAAAGAAGAATTTGCACCAAATAAATGGTGAAATCACCGCAAGTGAAGTTCGTTTAACTGGCGCAGACGGCGAATCTGTAGGAATTGTTTCACTACATGAAGCCATGAGTGCTGCCGAAGAAGCTAACTTAGACTTAGTTGAGATCAGTCCAAATGCCGAGCCGCCTGTATGTCGCGTTATGGACTACGGTAAATTCATTTTCGAGAAATCGAAAAAGGAAAAAGAGCAACGTCAAAAGAATAAACAGGTCCAGATCAAGGAACTTAAATTCCGTCCTGGAACTGACGAAGGTGATTATCAGGTAAAACTACGCAACCTGAATCGCTTTCTTGAAGACGGGAACAAAGTGAAAATTACACTGCGTTTCCGTGGTCGCGAAATGGCACACCAAGGTTTAGGTACTAAGTTATTGAATCGTATTAAAGATGATGTAGCTGAACTAGCTAACGTGGAGTCTTTTCCAGCAATGGAAGGTCGCCAAATGGTAATGGTATTAGCACCGAAAAAGAAATAGTTAAGGCAACTTAAAAGTTACAATGTCAGCCCTAACCTAGGTTGGGGCTGAATTTTGTACGCCTTGCTATGTAAATTTAACCCAATGCGAAGTAGAAGATTTTATTATGCCTAAAATGAAAACTTGTAAAGGCGCTGCGAAACGTTTCAAGAAAACGGGTTCTGGTGGCTTCAAATTCAAACACAACCACTTACGTCACATCCTGACTAAGAAAAGTACTAAGCGTAAGCGTCAGTTACGTTCTAAAGGTATGATCCACAAAGTGGACGTTCCTTCAATCAACCGTATGCTTCCTTTCGCATAAGACTTACTGGAGAATTTGAACAATGCCTAGAGTAAAACGTGGTGTACAGGCTCGCGCGAGCCACAAGAAAGTTTTAAAGCAAGCTAAAGGTTATTACGGTGCACGTTCACGTGTTTATCGTGTTGCTTTCCAAGCTGTAACTAAAGCTGGTCAATATGCTTACCGTGACCGTCGTCAGCGTAAACGTCAATTCCGTCAATTATGGATTGCTCGTATTAATGCTGCTGCACGTCAAAACGAAATGTCTTACAGCCGTTTCATCAACGGTCTTAAGAAAGCATCTATTGAAATCGATCGTAAGATCTTAGCAGACATCGCTGTATTCGATAAGCATGCATTTAGCGTTCTTGTTGAAAAAGCAAAAGCTGCACTTTAATTCAAAATCTCTTTTGAGTTACTGAAAAAGGAGCCTTCGGGCTCCTTTTTATTTGTCTGAAATCCAATCTAATACTTTACTATTGGTATTTTAAACACGATATCACTAAAGTGCCGCTTGATAGTTTATGTGCAAAATAATCGTTAGTTGGCAGTTGTTTGTTTTTTGCCCGCGTGTTAACTTGCACGTAAATTAGTTAATCTTTAAAATTCAATGACTTTAGACTAAGGTTTAATTATTATCTTCAATGAAATACATCTTTCGATAGTAAAAAAGTATTATAAAAATTAGTGCTTTTTACCTAAAAGTCTCATTCTTATCTGAATAATTACTTTTCCGTATACAATCTATATTGTTCATCATATACTCTTGTTTAGTATAAGTTTTAACCTGTACTTATACCTGTAGTAGTAAGTCAAGGAAGATTTCTCATGTCGTAGTGGTCTTAATCTGCATTGAGTCACTACATATTTCTTGGCTTTGTTCTGTAAAAGATAGAGTTCGGAGAGTGAAACATGGATGTGGTATCTAAATCCAAGTCAGATAAACAGTCGTTTAACAGTTCTGTTCGATCATTTTATAAGTCACTATTTGCTATCGGTGCAGTGGTTTGCACAGGTGCGGTATATTGGCAGATGCAAGATAGTAATGTTGCTCAGCAGCAATCTTTGCCTACTGACATTCTAGTAGAAAAAACACCTCCTCTTTTAGATTCTACGACACCACTGTATCTAGTTGATAAACAGGCGCTAAGTATTGTAGAGCGCGAAGAACAGCAACTATCATTTACTTTTGAACAACAGGTAAACGTGAATGATGAAAGAGGCAGTCTCTATGCGAGAGTTCATAAAAATACACGGGTTAGTCGCTATTCTGGCGGCGCAATAGATTATCGTCAGTTAACCTTGCATCAAAGTGATGCTTCACAGTTTCAAATAGAGGGCGATGTCCACGCCTTTGAGTTTGGCATCAAAGATCAACATTTAATTTTTTCTAAACCTATCGAGCTTAGTATTAATGTCGATTACCCCGATGGCACGCCTGTTTCTATTTACGCCAAGCATGCAGGACAGGAGCTTGGGCAATCGGGTTTAACACAAGACTTTTTGGCCAGCTGTAGCGATGGCATATCCTCTAATGAATCGAATCAAGCCATTGTTCAAAATGGCAAAGTAAGTTTTGCTACCTGTGGTGCGTCACTGTTTGTGGTGCGTGACAATGTCGATAATATCGAAATAGATACAGTGCGTGGCATGTGTCTTAACAACAGAGCTTTTCAGTATCAAGTTCATTGGCATGATGATTCCGGCACTGTCACTCAAATGCAGGTAATAGATGATAACGACATGGTATTGGCTTCTGGCAGCTCTTCACCTGTTATTGTTAACAAGAGTAGTAGCTCGAATAGAATGGCTTTTAACATTCGAATCCGCGATTTAAATAACACGAGCGATATTTCACCACGCTATGTTGTACGCCCAGAGGATTGCAGAGGTTTTGATTTAAAAACCTATACATCGGATAGTCAATTTACCGTTCCTAGTAATGTTTATGCGATTGAAGTATTAGCCATCGGCGGCGGAGGCGGTGGTCAAGCAGTGATTGATGGTAATGGAAATAACGGGCCAACACTTGCTGGCGGTGGCGGCGGTGGCGGTGCATCTGCAAGTTCAGTGATTTCAGTATTACCTGGTGAAGTTTATAAAGTTTTTGTTGGCGCTGGCGGTAAAAATAATGTTGGTGAATCAAAAAAAAATGGCGAGGATAGTTATTTCACCCTGACGAATGCTAATAATGCTTTGGTACTAGCAGCAGGTGGTAAAACCCCAAGTAGTGCGGAAACCACAAGTCAAACAACGGGAGCTGCTGGCGGACAAGCGTCTGACTCTATCGGGCAAATTCGTTTTAACGGCGGTGACGGTGGTAATGGCAATGATAATTCGAATAATTTAAAAGCTGGTGCTGGCGGTGGTGCTGGTGGATATGCCGGTCACGGCAGCGATGGTGCGAATGGTTTTGATCCCGGTCGTGGTGGTGTTGCTAATACGGCATTTTTCCCCGACGGTGCTGGAGACGGTGGCAACGGTAAAGTCAGTAGTAGTAATTCGCAGGCCAAAGATGGTTTTGACGGCAACATATATGGTGGTGCTGGTAGTGGCGGTATCTTTGGTAAGAATACCAATGGTAAGAAAGCAGATGGTGGCCGAGGAGCTAAAGGTGCAATTTGGATCCGCCCGGTTGATAGTCTGACCACAGTAACTTTCACTCAAACATCTAATCAGCAAGATCCAGTGCTTGATAAAACTACAGTGAAATTTAGTTTGAAGTTCGGGCATCCCATCGATGAAAGTACATTAACTTGTGGTGATTTCACAATAGCAGGTGCGGCAGGCGCTGTTTGTGATTCTATAACGGAAGGGACACCGCATGATGATACGAAGTATTTCATTGAATTAACGACAGCTAATAACGGCCCGTTGACTATCGCGATGAATTCGAACTCGGTGAAAGATAGCAGCAATAACTTTATGCCAACACCATTTGGTGGTGATACTAATATGCTGATGTTAGGGCATGCAGATACGACTAAGCCTAATGTCAGCATAGAGCAAGCTAGCAGCCAAGCTGATCCAGATACTAGCGACGGAACCATAGTTTACCGTGCAACCTTTGATGAGCCGATAAAACCAGAGACCTTTACCTGCGCCGATATTGTACTAAGTGGCTCAGCCATCGCGAGCTGTAGTGGCATTACCGAGCAATCACCTAACAATGGCCGTGTGTTTGACGTCCAAGTGATCGCATCGACTAACGGTATAGTTACCGCAACTATCATGTCAGATAGTGTGAGTGATTATAAAGACAATACGAATAACGCAAGTACCAGCAGCGACAATAGTGTTCGAGTATCGACCTTAGCGCTAAATAGAGCGCCAATACTCAATGATAAAACACTTTCTTTGCCAGAGAATTCAGCAGTAGGTAATACGCTCTGGACAATGACACAGGGAGATCCGGACGAAGAAGTACTGATATACAGTATTGCTACTGGTGATCCTAATGGTCAGTTTGAAGTAAATAGCAGTGGCGTTATCAGCGTTAAAGCGAACAATGCATTAGATTTTGAAGCTGCGTCAAATAGCTTTAATTTAACGGTACGTGCCGAAGATGTACACGGCGCTAGCGATACGGCTTCCGTAGTAATTAATTTAACCAACGTTAACGAAGCGCCAGCGATAACAGGAACACCAGCAGGTTCGATCAATGAAGAAGCGTTGTATAGCTTTACCCCCACAGCTAATGATGTAGATGCGGGCGATACCAAAACGTTCAGTTTAATTAATGCACCATCTTGGCTGACGGTTAATCCTAATACTGGCCAGATATCGGGAACCCCGAGTAACGACGATGTCGGGATTTACACCAATATAAGTATTCGAATTACAGATGGCAGCGGTCTATTTAGTGACTTAACGAGCTTTGCAATCACTGTTAATAATACTAATGACGCGCCGACTATTTCAGGTGCGCCTGCTATCACTATCAATGAAGATGCTAGCTATAGTTTTACACCGACGGCAAATGATATAGATGTAGGAGACAACCTCACTTTTACTATTACCAATAAACCTGTATGGGCGACTTTTGATGCGGCGACAGGTAAGCTTTCTGGTACTCCAACTAATGACGATGTTGGTACCACAAATAATATCGTCATTAGCGTGAGAGATAGTGAAGATGAGACTGCATCTTTAGCGGCCTTTAACCTTACGGTAAATAACGTCAATGACAAGCCGACTATCAGTGGGTCTCCAATTACCTCTGTAAATGAAGACAGTGCTTATAGCTTTACGCCATCCGCGAATGATGTTGATACTGGCGACACACTTACCTTTAGTATCTCAGCGACGCCAAGTTGGACGACTTTTGATACGGCGACGGGGGAGCTTTCTGGTACTCCAACTAATGATGATGTTGGCACCACAAGTAATATCGTCATTAGCGTGAAAGATAGTGAAGATGAGACTGCATTTTTAGCGGCCTTTAACCTTACGGTAAATAACGTCAATGACGCGCCCACTATCAGTGGGTCTCCAATTACTTCTGTAAATGAAGACAGTGCTTATAGCTTTACGCCATCCGCCAATGATGTTGATACTGGCGACACACTTACCTTTAGTATCTCAACGACGCCAAGTTGGGCGACGTTTGATACGGCGACGGGTATGTTTTCTGGTACTCCAACTAATGACGATGTTGGCACGACAAGTAATATCGTGATTAGTGTCAAAGACGTTGCAAATGCAACGGCATCGTTAGCTGCCTTTGACCTTACAGTTGTTAATCTCAATCAAGCACCGGCTTTAAGTGGTGGCAGTTTTTCTATCGCTGAAAACAGCGTATTGAATGCCAATGTTGGCACTGCGCTAAGCTTGGTTGATCCTGATATAGGCGATAGCCATACCTTTAGCATTACAAGCGGCAATAGAGATAACGCATTTAAAATCACTAATGATGGTCAGCTGCAGGTATTAACGCCAAGTGCGCTTAACTTTGAAGAGAGGCAGTCTTTCGCATTAACAGTTGAAGTGAGTGACGGCGCGTTAACCGATACAGCCTCAGTTACTGTGACAGTGAACGATGTTCAGGAAATATCGAACTTTAGTATCGCTGATATTGAATCGACATCAGTTTTTGAGAATACTGTCTATCAATCACCTGTTGCAGCAATTAGCGGCACACCAATCGGCAATGTGACTTACTCTAAATCGGGAGATGATGCCACGCTATTTACACTAGATACGGCGACCGGTGAATTGGGACTTGGCGCGAAAGACTTTGAAGCGCCAGCAGATAATGATACCAATAATACTTATCTGGTGACGTTAACTGCGACGGATGATGACCAAAACACAGCCGAGAAAGACATCGTTATCACGGTAACCAATTTCAACGTTGCGCCTGTTATCGATAAAACTAATCTAACGGATCAAACACAAGCGGAAGATTTTACCGATTACACACTTGGCTTTACAGTGACTGATGCCGATCAAGATGACATTACGCTCAGCATCAATAACAGTGCGCCGACGATTGTTGATGTTAGTGTCTCACCAACAACCGCCATTGATTATGCGGCGTATAACGTTGGTAACTATGACATTGCGATTAACTCCATAAATAATCAATTCGGTAGTGCGGCCATCGAGCTTGTAGCCACTGACATGTATGGCGTGACTGATGTTGCTAGTTTTAACATGACGATTCCTGCGGTATTAGATTTCCCAACGCTTGCTTCATTAGATATCTCGTTAAACGAAGATTTCTCGGATTTTGATGTGTCGCTGGAAAACTTAGATTTTGCAGGCCAATCGAGTTTGACGATAGATGTGAGTTTTAGCGATAGCACTGTGGTGCAACCTGTCTCTCAAGTCATCTTAAATAGTGTCGACGGCACAACAGGCAAGTTTACGTTGCAGTCCATTGCTGATGCATTTGGAAGTACTACCGCGACTATTACTGTTACAGCAAATGGGCAAACTCCTGTTTCAAAAGACATCACTATTACGGTAAACCCTGTGAATGACGCACCGACGATTAGCGGCAGTGCAGCAGTGGCAACCGAGCTTCAAGCCTATGCTTGGACACCGACATTTGATGATATTGATAATGCCAAAAACGCACTTACATTTAGCCAAACTGGTTTGCCAGCGTGGGTAACTCTAAATGCAGCAACAGGTGAAATTAGTGGTACGCCAACGGTTAACGATCAAGGTAGTTCAAATGCGGTAATCACAGTTTCTGATGGTGCATTAAGTGCTAATTTGTCGATTACCATTAACGTTAATAATGTTAATCAAGCGCCAGTTTATACAGATACTGACTTTACTGTTGCAGAAAACTCAGCCAATAACACGTTAGTTGGCACTCATATCGCTAGTGATATTGACGCCGGTGATGTTCACACGTATTCCATTGAGTCGGGTAACACAGGTAATGCCTTTGCGATTGATAACGATGGTAAAATTACGGTTAATGATGTGACGGCGCTAGACTATGAGACTAACGCTGAATTTACACTAGAGGTCAAAGCGCAAGACAATGGTGGTTTATCAGATCTAGCATTGGTGACCGTTGGCTTAACTAACGTTAATGAAGCGCCAACTATCGGCGGCGCTGCGCCAACAACTATCGCTCAGAACGCATTTTATCAATTTACCGCCCTAGGTAATGATGTTGATGCGGGGGATACATTAACCTATAGCGCTGCTAATTTACCGACGTGGCTAACTATTGATAGCGCGACGGGTATTTTGTCTGGTACACCAACAAATAGCGACTTAGGCGATCACAGCAACATTACGATTACCGTAAAAGACGCTCTGAATCTATCAGCACAGCTAGCGCCATTTACTGTGACGGTAACTGATGTTAATGACTTGCCGATAGTTACAGGTACCCCTGCATTATTTGTCGATGAAGACAGTGCTTATAGCTTCAAATTAACTATTTCTGATCTTGATGTCGGTGACACCCATGTTATTAGCGGCGCAAATATTCCGTCGTGGTTAACCATTAACCAAGCCACTCAAACCCTTGAAGGTACGCCGCGCAATGGCGATGTGGGTGTGTATAGTGACATTACGCTGACTGTCACCGACAGCAGTAATGGCAGTAACTCACTAGCGCCGTTTGAATTAACCGTTAAAAATACCAACGATGTACCTGTGATTAGCGGCGTTGCTGCAACAACAGTTAACCAAGGCGTAGCATATAGCTTCACTCCTGGTGTGGTTGATGTTGATTTAGGCGATAGCGTTAGCTTTAGCATTACCGGCAGGCCAAGTTGGTTAGCCTTTGACACGGCTACGGGTAAGCTTTCAGGCACGCCGAGTAATAGTGATGTTGGTAATTACAGCAATATTATTATCACGGCAACTGACAGCAATGATGCACAGGCCAGTCTCTCTGCGTTCGCCATTGCAGTGGTTAACGTCAATGACGCGCCAACAATTTCTGGCGTGCCTGCGTCGTCAGTAAACGAAGATAGCTTATATAGCTTTACCCCGAGCATACTTGATATAGATAGTGGTGATAACCATAGCTTTAGCGCAACTGGTTTACCGAGCTGGCTAACGCTAAATACATCAACTGGGGTTATTTCTGGTACGCCGTCTAATTCCGATGTCGGCAGTTACGCCAATATTGTGTTAACCGTACAAGATGCTGCAGGCGCTAGGGCTTCTCTACCTGCCTTTAGCGTGACGGTGAATAACGTCAATGACGCACCAACGATCACGGGCACACCAACAACAACTATTGCTCAGGGCAGCGCATATCGCTTTACTGCTCAAGGTGATGATATCGACGATGGCGATACGCTTACTTATAGCATCACCAACAAGCCAAGCTGGGCGGTATTTAATACCACAAACGGTGTGCTGCAAGGTACGCCGAGCAACGGTGATGTTGGCACAACCGCCAATATCGTGATTAGTGTGCAAGACGCCGCCAATCAAAAAGTGAGCTTAGCCGCCTTTAGTATTGAAGTCACGAACGTTAATGATGCGCCGACTATTTCTGGTGTACCAGTGGGTGGTGTATTGCAAGGTGAAGCTTATAGCTTTATTCCAAGTGCCAATGATATTGACGTAAACGATGAGCTAACCTTTAGCGCGACTAATTTACCGTCGTGGTTGTCATTAGATACCAGCAGCGGCCAAATCAGTGGCGTGCCAGCAAATGCTGATGTCGGCGTTTTTGCAAACATCGTGATATCGGTGAAGGACAAAGCCAATGCAACGGCATCACTGCCCGCCTTTACTATTACGGTAAGTAATAGTAATGACGCGCCAGTAATTTCTGGTGTGCCAAATACCAGCGTTAACCAAGATACTGTTTATAGCTTTACGCCAAGCGCGAGCGATCAAGATGTTGGTGATGAGCTGAGCTTTAGTATTGTTAATAAGCCGAGTTGGGCGAGCTTTGACAGCGCAACTGGTGCCTTAGCAGGTACACCGAATAACAGCGATGTTGGTACCACCAACGGTATTGTGATTAGTGTGCTTGATAAGGCGAGTGCAAAAGCTTCTTTAGCAAGTTTCGCTATCGAAGTAGTAAATGTGAATGATGCACCAGTGATTAGCGGTGCACCGGCAACATCAGTGCTTGAAGACGCTCCTTATAGCTTTACACCTGTCGCGTCAGATATCGATAACAATGATAGCTTGAGCTTTAGTATCACTAACAAGCCAAGCTGGGCGAACTTTAATGCCCAAACAGGCCAATTATCTGGTACGCCAGATAACAGCCACGTGGGCACGACGAGTAATATTGTCATTACGGTTACAGATAACGCTGACGCAAACGCCGCATTAACGGCGTTTAATGTCGAAGTGATTAATGTTAATCAACCGCCGTCATTAGCGAATCAAAATTTCGCCATCGCTGAAAACAGTACGGCTGATACCTTGGTTGGCACACCGTTAAGTGCTAGCGATCCTGATGCAGCAACCACACTTTCATATACCATTACTAACGGTAATGGCGATGATGCGTTTGCTATTGATAACAATGGTCAATTAACGGTAAAAACGCCAAGCGCACTTAACTTTGAGAACAAAACTCAATACAGCCTAACCATTGAGGTGAGCGACAGTGAATTAGGCGACACAGCTGTTGTGACTATCGATGTGACGGATGTTGTTGAAGCAGCAACATTCAGCATTAATGATATTGGTGCAACCAAGGTTAGTGAAAATGTGGTGTATCAATCACCTGTTATTCAAACCACTGGTGAGCATATCGGTGAGCTTAGCTACGCGCTAACCGGTGATGATGCCGCGCTATTTAGCGTCGATTCAACCACGGGCGAATTTACGCTACCAGCGCAAGATTTTGAGTTACCAGCAGATGCCAACACTGACAATAACTATCAAGTGACATTAACCGCGGTTGATAGCGATGATAATAATGCAAGCAAAGACTTTGTGATTGAAGTGACAAATTACAATGTGGCGCCAACCATCACTAGCGATGAATTGGTTAAGCAGACACAGCAAGAAGACTTTAGTGACTATCAACTAGGCTTTATGGTAACTGATAGCGATAAAGACAAGCTGACATTGTCACTAAACAACAGTACGCCTTCAGTGGTTAATGTAAGCGTTGCGCCAACTACAGAGTTAAGCTTTGTCGACTATGAAAATGCGGCTTACAACCTGTCTGTAGCGAGTATTCTTGACCAGTTTGGTGCTGCTAATATCCAGCTTATTGCAACGGATATGTACGGTGAAAGTGCTGTTAAGAGCTTTGACATTGTGATCCCTGCTGTACTTGATTTCCCAAATATCTCGACGGAATCAATTGCACTGAATGAAGATTACGCGCCTTATACAGTCACATTAGAAAACATCGACTTTGCTGGTGAACCATCGGTCACCGTTGAAGTGAGTGTTGATAACGCCGATTTATTAGAGCCTGTTACACCGCTTGTTGTTTCTAGTAGTCGCGCCAGTGCGCAGTTAACACTGCGCTCTAAAGCCAACAAGCATGGCACCGGGAATATTACCTTTACGGTGAAAGCTGATGGTAATCCAGATGTCACTAAAACTATTCCTATGACGGTGATGGCAGTAAATGATGCTCCCGTTATATCTGGTACGCCAATTGTTGCCGTCGAAGCGCAGGCTTATGGTTGGCTACTAACAGCCAGTGACATTGAAAACGATTCGCTGAGCTTTAGTGCTAGTAATTTACCGCCATGGGCGAGCATTAATGCAAACACAGGTGAAATCACAGGTACGCCAACTATCTTCGATGCCAATGTGCATGATGATGTAGTGATTAGTGTTAATGATGGTGAGCTGTCGAGCGCGATGACGGTTACCATTGAAGTTCAAAACACTAACCAAGATCCTGTATATGACGACGGCTTTATGTCAATTGCTGAAAATAGCGCCGTTGGCAGTGTTATTGGAACACATACAGCACAAGATGTTGATCGTCACGCATTAACCTATGCTATCGACAGTGGCAACACGGGTAATGCTTTTGATATTAACGCCAATGGTGAAGTCGTTGTTGCTCAAATCGAAGCATTAGATTATGAATCCAATTCGCGTTTTGAGCTAATTGTTCGTGCGACAGACGCTGAAGGCGCTAGTGATACTGCTACCTTGGTTATTGACCTTATCGATGTTAACGAAGCGCCTGCTATCGAAGTTGGTGCTGGCGCAGAGCCATCGGCTACTATTGACCAAGGTGACGTGTATAACTTCACGCCATCAGGCAGTGATATCGATGGTGGTGACGTGCTTACTTACTCCATTACTAACCAGCCATCATGGCTGAGCTTCGACGTCGCAACTGGTCAACTATCTGGCATCAGTGATAATGGTGCAGTTGGCGAATACAATGACATCGTGATTAGTGTGACTGATACGGCAGGCTTATCTCAGGATTTAGCACCATTTACTATTGTGGTGAACAATCTTAATGATGCGCCAATCATTAGCGGCACGCCTGTAACAGAAATCGATGAAGGCCAAACTTATTCCTTTGCGCCAACAGCCAGTGATATTGACGTTGGTGATTCGCTTACTTTTGCGATTGAGAATCTACCAAGCTGGATGACCTTTGATAGCCTAACTGGTGTGTTAACCGGAACGCCGGAGAACGGTCAAGTGGGCAGCTACAACAATATCGTGATTAGCGTGACTGATAGCGAAGGATTAAGCGATAGCTTGGCAAGCTTTAGCATTGATGTAATTAATGTGAATAACCCGCCAACACTTGATGACGCCGAGTTTAGCATTGCTGAAGATACTGCGATTGGCAGTGCAGTTGGTTCGCCGCTATTTGCGAGCGATATTGATGTTAATACCGAGTTTAGCTACAGCATTACCTCGGGCAATCTCAATAATACATTTGCCATTGATGATGCGGGTCAGTTAAGTCTGCTTGCTGCGGTTGATTTTGAATCTCTCACTACTTATACCTTAAGCGTTGAGGTGAGTGATGGTGCACTTAGCGCAACCAATACAGTAGTGATCGAAGTGACTGATGTGCTCGATGGTATCGATAAAGACATCGATGATGTCAATAACGCCATTACCGGTGGAACGACATCTACTATTGAAGTCGATAAATACACTGCTATTGGAGTGACAGGCGTAAACGGCGGTAATATCGAAGAGGTGAATAAGCGTGTTGGTGGAATTTCGCCTGAGCAACTGCCTGTGACACCGTCAACTATTCAAGTAATTGTTGATGAAATTAATGCCCTTAAATTAATCAATGAGTATTCAACAAGCGGTGGAAGCTCCACTAAGCCGACAGTTGAAGACTTTGAAAAACTAGGTATTAAAGGTATCACCATTGACGTTCTCGATGCGCTTAATAAAGCCTTGGCAGCCAATCCTGCAACCCGAACCATTGAGCAGTTAAAGGTGTTGATTAGTGATCTTACTAAAGGGGATAGTGATAATGACGGCCTACCTGATGAGCTTGAAGAGCGCATAGGTTCATCGTCTACCGACAACAACTCGCCAACCCTCAATGGTAATGGTGATGATGACGGTGATGGTGTAACTAATGCAGTTGAAGCATATCTTGCATCAATTGGCGGTCAAAGTGTGCCAAATACCTCGCCGTCAACCGATAGCGACGGTGATGGTTTACCTGATGCATTAGAAGTAGCTCGTGGCAGTGATCCACTAGATGCCAATGATCCAACCGACAACGGTGCACAGGTAGCAAGCAATGGTTTAACCAATACGGTTAATGCTTATCTTAAATCACTTGGTTTGGTTAACGGCAAAGGGGAAGTGGAGAAATTTGCTGACTATGACAACGATGGCATCAACGATGCACTAGAAGTGACCTTGGGTGGTAACCCATTACGCGCCGATGACAATGATGTTGATGATGACGGTGTGGTTGATTTCATTGAATCTTTCTTAACCGATACCATTAACGATGGTCAGGATACGAAAGAGCTCGATCTTAATGCTAATGGCTTGTCTGATGCCTATGAAGTGCGTCAAGCGGCAACCTTAAAAGAGCTACAAGACTTGTTTGCTATCAAGCAGATTAGTGATAGTGATGGTGATGGAATTAGCGATGCCGTTGAAGAGTTCTTAACGGGTGGCGATAACAGTGAATCTATTACACCGGAATCTGATAGTGACGGTGACGGCATTACTGATATCGAAGAAATAGAGTCGGGCAGTAATCCGCTGCGCAACGATATTCCAGTATTGTGGGTAGAATCGACTGAGATTGGCGACGACCAATTAGGTCTCGAAACATACTTTGGTGGTCTAACAGCCACTAAAGTGACTTATAACTGGACGCTTGATTCGCTAACAGATGCCGGCATGACGGTATCGGGAACTGATATCAAGCAGCCTGTGGTGAGTCAGTTAGTTGCTGGTCTCTATCCGGTGTCTGTTACTGTTGTTCGCACCATTAATGGTCAAGCATTATCATCGACGGCACACTATGTTGTTAATATTAGCGATAGTGGTGAACTCGCCGTTAAAGATAGTGATGGTGACGGTGTCGCCGATAATGTCGATACCGACAACGGTAACAGCGATAAGGAAGAAACTATTCCCACCAAGATTGTTAGCGAAGATACTTTCAAAATGATGACGCAAAACGGCATTAAACTGCGCCTCGGTGTGGTGGCTATTCTTGCGGGCAACAACGGTAGTGAGGTGTCGGAAGAAAGCATCGCGCAGTTTGGTGACGGTCAAGGAGGTAAAGTCGATGAGAGCCTAGCGCTTGATAATGATTTTGATCACCTAGACGCTTTCGATTATGAAGCATTAAATCTACCTGAAGCCGGGGCGATGATCCCAATCTTTATTCCATTAACGCAGGCGATTCCTGAGAATGCGAGCTTGCGTAAGTTCAACCCGACTGATGGTTGGAAAGATTACGATGTGAGTGGTGAAGATTCATTTGCCACTGCGCCAGCTGTGTCAGACGGTGTCTGTTCAACCGACATCGATGATTACACAAGCGGCTTAACTCAAGGCCATATGTGTTTACTATTACAAATCACTGATGGTGGCGCTAATGATAGCGATGGCTTAATTAACGGTATGATCGTTGACCCAGTCGCTATTTCAGCGCCGAAGAAAGTTGATCCTGTGACACCTCCGCCACCACCAAAACCAGAGCCAACGCCTGAGCCTGAATATAAAACTGGCACTAAAGGTGGCTCAGTATCACTCTTTATTTTTGTATTATTAGGAATGTTGTTTATGTTGCGACAAATTCAGTTTAATCGAGGTTACGCAGCGCTATCGCGTCGTATGCGCCAGTTGCCGTTGCTAGCTGTAGTTGGCATGGTTGGTACCTTGTCACTTGTTGGCTACTCTCCAACCACTTTAGCAGACAATACTAAAAAAGAGCGCTCAAGCCATGGCTTTGTGCATCTAGGGGCTGGCGCATCGGCATTAACGCCGCTAAAAGATGATGTAAAACTAGATACAGAAAACAACATCGCATGGCAATTCGGCGCTGGTTGGCAGTTCAATCAATATTTTGCCATTGAAGGCTATTATGCCAATTTAGACAAATATGAGATCAGCAATAGCCAGAGTATTGACTATCGCAGTATTGGTCTGCAACTGACGGGATATTGGCCTGTAACTGACAATGGTCGTCTGCTGGCGTTTGTTGGTGGCAGTGAACTAGATACCAAAGGCCATAACGTTGAAGTGACTCAGGTGGAAAGCAATTCTGTACATCTTGGTGCTGGCTTTGAATATGACTGGGACGCGAATTGGTTTAGCCGAATTCAATGGACAACTATTGACGAAGATGCCGATATGTTTACCGTTCACTTTGGCCGACGCTTTGGTGTTGAAGCGCGCGAAAAGGCGGCTAAGCCTTCACCGATAAAACCAGCGCCTAAACTGGCTCCAAAATTGGCGAAAGTCAAAAAAGAGGTGGTTAAGCCTGTCGTAGAAAAAGTTGCGAGTACACGCTTTATCGAATACGTCGGATTCGATCATGATGAACAGGGCCTCGATACAAGGGGACGTGAGCAAATTAGCCGCGCAATAAAGCTAATGAAGGCAAGTCCATCATCGCGTGCCGTACTCTTTGGCCACACCGATAATGTAGGCAGCAGCGAATATAATTTTAAGCTCTCATTGTCGCGCGCAAATAACATTCGCGATATGTTAACCGCCGCGGGTATCGACAAGTCGCGTATTCGCGTAAAGGCCTATGGTGATACCGCGCCAATCGCTAGCAATAATTACTTTAAAGGCCGTGTTAAAAATCGCCGCGTTGAAGTGATGATTATTGAATAAGAAGCGCCGTTTATATGACAAGAGCCCGGGTTATCACTCGGGCTTTTTACTTTGAATAAAGTTAGCCCCCTGGGAAAACAAAAAGGCCATCACATTGCTGTGATGGCCTTTGACGAATTAGTTGTTCTGTTGGGGCTTAGATACCGCCAATACGTTCAGCTAGCTCTTTATATTTTTTCACTTCATCCGCTTTAAACTGCGGGTTTTCTGCATCATCGCCAACATTGTTTAATAAACTTTCACGGGCTAAGCGGCGAACGCGTGAGTCACTTATACCTAGAAATTCAGCAACTTGGTCCACTGTTAGTAAATCATCCATTGTCGTTTCCTTTAATTTTCTCTGTGATGAACTTTTTAAACTAACACATTAATTTATCGTTGAAAACTAATATAAAAGCGTGGTGCTGTTAGCGTCGTAATCGTCTCAACACTACTAGCAAACCAAGGCCTAATAAGCCGAACCAGTGCAAACTGCCTGAGTCGTGAACAATAACATCGGTATGCACGGGTTGATCGTTGTATTCTGACTCTACGCTTACTACGCCTAAATCGAAGGTGGTGCTGTGCTCTCTATGACTACTCAGTACTTCTGTGACACGAGCCGATAATTCGTAAGTTCCACTGTAAAAACGCGAAGGGACTAACAAATCAAAGGTCTGCACATCGCTTGTAGAGCTGCCGTACACAGTAAATGGACGTGATGAAAATAACAGTTTACCGTCGAGTAAAATGTCTGTTTGTAACTCTTGGCTTGAGTAAATTGAATCTAGATCTAAGCTGAGCTCGATGCGTTGGTAGTAGCCATCAAAATCGCGGTCAATTGATGTGCTGTAATTGTGGTTGTACAAACTAAAAGTGTCGTGATGATCAAAACGATGACCTTCAAGGCGAATATCGGCAAGACCACTGTTGTTGTTATAGTCGACAATATCAATTAACTGATGGGTTTTAGCGTCATAGATATTAATCAGCAATTTGTAATAGCCGGTTGCTGTCGCTTCATCGACCACAATATCAAAACGCTGCTTGTCGGCAATGGAATCGCCTGTTAGTACAAAGTCTTTTGAAGTGGTTAATTTGGTTTGATTATCGCGTTCATCGACAAGAAACATATCAATGTAAACGGGAATCTGCTGGTAGCTGGTATCAAAGTCGAAAGTAACGGTTAAATCTTGCGAGTAATCATCGTTGTCTTCATCTATTTTACTGCTGCTAGTAATAGAGTCTAACCACACCACATTGAATTTTGATGTGTGCTTTTTTGATGAATTTTTAGATGAGCTTAGGTTTTGTTGTGCACTTAATGCAGGATCAGGTTTTACCGTTTGTTGCTTAACGGTAGATGCGGCAAAACTAAAGCTGTTGGCTAAGAGTAGAGTAAATAAAAGTAGTGCTCTCATCACAAGCTCCTAATAATTAATGATGAGCTCATTTTTATTTGTTGTCGATGAATTATTCCTGAACGAACTTTCATATTAAAACAAAGACATAATTCGATTTCGTCACATTTATGACTTATTGTTAATGCAGTATTGGTACTTCGGATAATTATCTCGTATAATGCGCCAAATTTTTTTAAACGTCCTTTTTTGGAGAAGCTAATAATGGCTATCGAACGTACTTTTTCTATCGTAAAACCTGATGCAGTTGCTAAAAACCACATCGGTGCTATCTACAACCGTTTTGAATCTGCTGGTTTAAAAATCGTTGCTTCTAAAATGGTTCACCTTTCTCAAGAGAAAGCTGAAGGTTTCTACGCTGAGCACAGCGAGCGCCCTTTCTTTGGTGCTCTAGTTGAGTTCATGACTTCTGGTCCAGTTATGGTTCAAGTTTTAGAAGGCGAAAACGCTGTTCTTAAAAACCGTGAAATCATGGGTGCTACTAACCCAGCTGAAGCACTAGCTGGTACTTTACGTGCTGACTACGCAGACAGCATCGACGAAAACGCTGTTCACGGTTCAGACGCTCTAGAGTCAGCTGCACGTGAAATCGCGTACTTCTTCTCTGACGAAGAAATCTGTCCACGTACTCGCTAATATCGAGTTCGTCTAATAAGTTAGCTCAGCGCTAATTTATGATAAAATTCGGGGGTGTATACCCCCGTTTTTACGTTTAAGGATTGGATGAAATGATTATCATACCAATTCCGATATTTAAGTGGTCTTGTTGTGTTTAGGAAGAATTTACTAGAACAAGGCGCTCGATTGAGCAATAGCTAGCTATTGGGATTGAGAGCAACGCAGTTATTGTGAATTCTAGCAAACACAACTGTTCAGGTACTTATCGGAATTGGTATTAGTCCTTAAAGGTAAAAACATCTTTGGTGTATAAAACTTTGTACCCTCAAGAGCTAAGCAGTAATTTTTTGGAGTCGTTATGACCAACGCAAAAGTCAATTTATTAAACTTTGATCGCCCTGCATTGCGTGAGTATTTTGCAGAGATTGGCGAAAAGCCTTTCCGTGCCGATCAATTAATGAAATGGATTTATCATTTTGGTGTAACGGACTTCGACGAGATGAATAATCTCAACAAAAAACTGCGCGAAAAGCTTAACCGTTTGTGTGAAGTAAAAGCGCCGACGGTAAATACAGAGCAGCGCTCAAATGACGGCACTATTAAGTGGTCTATGCTACTTGAAGGTGGTCAAGAAGTTGAAACGGTATACATTCCAGATGGCGATCGTGCTACCTTGTGTGTTTCTTCACAAGTTGGTTGTGCGCTTGAGTGTACCTTCTGTTCAACGGCGCAACAGGGCTTTAATCGCAACTTATCTGTCGCTGAAATCATTGGTCAAGTCTGGCGTGCAGCACAAGTTGTTGGCGTAAAAGGCGACACTGGTGAGCGTCCTATTACCAACGTGGTAATGATGGGTATGGGTGAGCCACTGCTTAACCTTAAAAACGTTGTCCCAGCAATGAAACTAATGCTTGATGACAACGGTTATGGCCTCTCAAAGCGCCGCGTTACTTTATCAACCTCTGGCGTTGTGCCTGCGCTTGATATGTTGGGTGATCAAATCGATGTTGCACTAGCGATTTCCCTGCACGCGCCAAACGATGAATTGCGTGATGAAATTGTGCCAGTTAACAAGAAATACCCAATCAAAGAATTCCTTGCCGGTGTTCGTCGCTACATCGCCAAATCAAATGCTAACCGCGGTAAAGTAACCATCGAGTACGTTATGCTTGATCACGTGAATGATTCTACCGACCAAGCCCATGAATTAGCGCAAGTATTAAAAGACACACCTGCGAAAATTAACCTGATTCCGTTTAATCCATATCCTGGTTCGCCGTACGGTCGTTCGAGTAATTCGCGTATTGATCGCTTCAACAAGGTGTTGATGGAATACGGTTTCACCGTGACGGTTCGTACCACCCGTGGTGATGATATTGACGCGGCTTGTGGCCAGCTAGTGGGGGATGTCGTTGACCGTACTAAGCGCACCGCGAAAAAGCAGATGCAAGGCGAGCCAATTTCAGTCACAATGGTGCGCTAATACACGCTAAAAATCAGAGCTTAACAACACAGAGCAGGGAACAAGGCCACATGATCAAACCTCAATATTTTGCATTACTCGCTATTATAGGCATGGGTGGTTTAAGTGGTTGTGTTACACAAGAGTTTGTTGCTGGCTCTGATGAATTAGTCCAAGAGCGTACAGTCAATAAAAAAGAAGCGGCGATGGCCCGTCTTAAACTCGCGCTCGAATACCTTAAAAACGGTAATACTGCTCAAGCAAAGCTCAATCTAGAGCGCGCCGAAAAGCTCGATGATTCCCTCGACGGCATTTATTCGAGTTACGCTTACTTTTATCAAACAGTAGGCGAAGAAGAATTGGCTGACAAAGCCTATCGCAAAGCACTCGACGATTTTCCTAATAACTTCAATACCCGCAATAACTACGGCGCTTTCTTGTGTGACAATCGCCGTTATGAAGAAGCCGAAGCGCAATTTGTTAAAGCCATCGAATCACCGTTAAATACCCAAACCGCCAACAGCTATGAAAATGCTGGTTTGTGCGCACTGCGGGATCAAAAATGGCAGCGTGCTAAATCTCATTTAAGTGCCGTGCTGCGTTATGAATCTATTCGCGCACGTTCAATTTTAGGGTTGGCCAAAGCAGATCTCGAATTAGGGTTATTAGATGAAGCTGCGCAGCAATTACGGAACTATCGCCGAATATACAGTCAAACTTCTGAAAGCTTGTGGTTAGCCATTCAAGTAGAACAGAAACGCGGCAGCGTGGATATCGCTAAACAATTGGGACGCATATTATTGCAAAAATACCCTAATTCAGCGGCCACCAAAGCCTATTTAGCAAAAGAATTTTAAATGAGTAACACCGACGACACGTCACAACAAAACAGTGAGCAAAGCGAAACTCAGCCGAGTCTGGGCAGTGTATTACTTGCAGCGCGCCAAGCTGCAGGACTGAGCCTTGATGATGCTGCGCAAAAATTGTTTTTATCAAAAGCCGTAGTTCAGCAGCTCGAAACAGACACGGTGCCAGAATCTGCCAACGCGTTATTTTTTAAAGGCTATGTTAAATCATACGCCACGCTAGTGGGCTTAGATTGCGATGAAATGATCGCCCATTTTCGCACCCAGTATCATTGTGATGGCGATTTAAAGTCGATGCAGACATTCTCAAATCGCTCGAAAAACAACACCCACAACAATTACCTAAATCTCATTACCTTTGGCGTAGTCACTGTCATTTTAATGGCTGTGATTGCTTGGTGGTGGCAGCGTCAGGCGATGAATGAAATGCCTGTGGTAGTGGAAGAAACCACTACTGTAGCCCTAGAGCCTTCGCCGCGCTTACCAATAGCGCCAATGGCGACAAACGCAGCGATGGAAATTGAAACCATTAACGTGGAGTCGACGTTCAAATTTAAACAAGATTGCTGGGTAAAAATTACCGACGCCACCAATGCTGTTGTTGCAATCGGCATCAAAAAAGCAGGCACGTCAATTGACGTCATAGGCGTTGCGCCGCTTGAAGTGATTTTAGGCGCGCCAACAGCCGTCGAGATTACTTATCAGCAACAAATACTCGATATAACTCCTTATATTTCAAATGAAACGGCAACCTTTACCTTGCCGCTGGAACAATAAATTATGCATAGCGAGAATCCAATCATCCGCCGTAAATCAACGCGTATCATGGTAGGCAATGTACCTATCGGTGACGGCGCGCCAATTGCAGTTCAGTCGATGACCAACACCCGCACTAGCGATGTTGACGCAACGCTTGCTCAAATCAAGCGCATTGCAGCGGCAGGCGCAGATATTGTTCGCGTATCAGTACCAACCATGAATGATGCCGAAGCCTTTAAAGTGATCAAAGAGCAAACACCAATTCCACTGGTGGCAGACATTCACTTTGACTATCGCATCGCTTTAAAAGTGGCGGAATATGGCGCTGATTGTTTGCGTATTAATCCTGGTAACATCGGCCGTGAAGAGCGTATTCGTGCGGTAGTAGATTGTGCCCGTGACAAAAATATTCCAATTCGCATCGGCGTTAACGGCGGTTCGTTAGAGCGCGATATTCAAGAAAAATACGGCGAGCCAACCGCGCAAGCGTTACTTGAATCAGCAATGCGTCACGTCGATATTCTCGATCGTCTGAACTTCGATCAATTTAAGGTGTCAGTAAAAGCATCTGATGTTCACCTAGCCGTTGAATCTTATCGCTTATTGGCAAAGCAAATCGTTCAGCCATTGCATCTTGGTATTACCGAAGCTGGTGCATTTAGAGCTGGAGCGGTTAAGTCGGCTATTGGCTTAGGCATGCTACTAAATGACGGCATTGGTGACACGCTGCGTGTATCACTTGCTGCTGATCCGGTAGAAGAAATAAAAGTTGGTTTTGATATTTTAAAATCACTGCGCATTCGTAGTCGTGGTATTAACTTTATCGCGTGCCCGAGTTGTTCTCGCCAAGAGTTTGATGTGATCAACACGGTAAACGAGTTAGAAAACCGTCTTGAAGATGTCGTCACGCCAATGGATGTTTCTATTATCGGTTGCGTGGTTAACGGCCCAGGTGAAGCCCTAGTATCAGACATGGGACTCGCTGGTGGCGCGCGTATGAGCGGTTTTTATGAAGACGGCGTACGTCAAAAAGAACGCCTTGATAATACCGATCTTGTCGACTCTTTAGAGAAGAAGATCCGTGAGCGTTTGGCGAACGAAAAAAACAAGATAGATATTAAAGAAGTTTAATCGCGGTAAAGGTAGCAACCATCGCGTTTTTTAAGCATAATGCTTAGCAATTTTTAGTGGCGGCTGCGGTCGCTTCATTAGCATATATAAGTTTTAAATAGGGTTATTGTGGCAAAGACTATCCAAGCCATTCGTGGCATGAACGATTGTTTACCAACACAAACATCGCTGTGGCAATTCGCCGAGCAAGCCGTTCGCAACACAGTTGCAGCCTACGGTTACAGTGAAATCAGAACACCAATCGTTGAAAGTACCGATTTATTTAAGCGCTCTATCGGTGAAGTCACCGATATCGTTGAAAAAGAAATGTACACCTTTGACGATCGCAATGGCGACAGCCTAACACTGCGTCCAGAAGGTACCGCTTGTGTGGTTCGCGCTGGTAACCAACACGGTCTGCTATATAACCAAGAGCAACGTTTGTGGTACATGGGACCTATGTTCCGTCACGAACGTCCGCAAAAAGGTCGCTATCGTCAATTCCACCAATTTGGTGTTGAAGTTTACGGGATCAGCGATGCCCACGCCGATGCTGAAGTGTTAATGATGTCTGCGTATTTGTGGAAGCAATTAGGCATGACGGAGCACGTGCGCTTAGAACTAAATACACTAGGCGACAATGAAGAGCGCGCAGAATATCGCGACGCCTTAATTGCGTTTTTAGAGCAACACAAAGACGTGCTTGATGAAGAATCACAACGCCGAATGTACACTAACCCATTACGTGTATTAGACACTAAAAACCATGATGTACAGGCGATTTTAGTGGATGCTCCTAAGCTATCTGATCACCTTGGCGAAGAGTCAAAGCAACATTTTGAAAAATTATGTGAACTGTTGAGCCTCGCAGGCATCGAATACACGGTTAACGAACGACTGGTTCGCGGCTTAGATTACTACAACCGTACAGTGTTCGAATGGGTGACAGACTCGTTAGGCGCACAAGGTACAGTGTTAGCAGGCGGTCGTTACGACGGTCTTGTTGAACAACTTGGTGGTAAAGCTAGCCCAGCCGTTGGTTTTGCCATGGGTATCGAGCGCTTAGTGTTAATGCTTGAAACCCTTGAGCTTGTAGACACTAACCTAAGCGCGGTTGATGTTTATGTTTGCGCCATGGGCGATAACGCACAAAACCAAGCCATGATTATTAGCCAGACGCTGCGTGAAGCACACAGCGGCTTGCGTATTATGAAGCACAACAGTGGCGGTAACTTCAAAAAGCAAATGAAGAAGGCCGACCAAAGCGGTGCAAAAATCGTTTTATTATTTGGTGACAACGAGTTAGAGAACAACTCTGTGACCGTGAAGTATTTACGTGAAGACAAGCCACAAGTCACAGTGACTATGGACGAGCTTGCATCACGATTAGAAGAATTATAAGGAACTCCTGATGGAAATTTACAGCACAGAAGAACAACAAGAAGAAGCGATCAAACGATTTCTCAAAGATAACGGTACGGTATTAGTGATTGGTGCTGTTGTTGGTTTAGGTGGCATTTACGGTTACAACCAATACCAAGCCAACCAAATTCAAACTATCGCTGATAACTCTATGGCGTATTCTGAAATCGCTACATCAGACGATGTTGCTGCTTCTGCCGAGGCCTATGCAAAATCTCACAGTGATACACAATACAGCCAATTGGCGCAGCTATTAGCGGTTAAATCGCTAGTGGATAGTGAGAAATTTGATGAAGCAACTAAGCTGCTAAAAGACGTTATTGCTAGCGACGTAGATAGCTCAGTAAAATCAATTGCAATCATGCGTTTAGCGCGCATTGAGAACGCTCAGCAACAATACGCACAAGCGTTAAGCACACTGGCTCAGTTAAAAGATAGCGCGTTTGACGTACAAAAGAACGAACTAATGGGCGATATTGAATTAGCTCAAGGTAATGTTGATAAAGCACGCACTGCCTATCAAGCTGCTGAAAAAGCTGCCGGCGATCAAGTGAGCAACGATTTACAAATGAAATTAAACGACTTAACGCCAGCGGCTTAAGGAATGATTATGAAACAATGGTCTAAATCATTAGTTGCTAGCGTTGTGTTATTGGGGACATTAGCGGGTTGTTCGTCAAACGATGACGAAATTAAAATCGCGCCATTACCAGTAATTCAGCCAAGTGTTGAAGTTACCGTGAACTGGGAACACAGTGTTGGTGACGGTACGCAAGATTACTTTAGCAAACTGGCACCTATTGTTGCTTACGGCAAAGTATTTGCTAGTGATCGCGCTGGTGTTGTTGCCGCTTTTGACAAAGAAACTGGTGAACAAGTTTGGGAAGTTGAAGTAGAAGATCAAGGTTCAATCTTTAGCTTTTCATCAGGTGTTGATGCCCAATTATCTGGCGGCATTAGCGCTGGTTACGAAAAAATCGCCATTGGTGCTGAAAGCGGAATGTTATACCTGCTTGATCAAGCAACAGGTGAACTGATTTGGAAAGTACAAGCCGATGGTGAAATTCTATCTAGCCCACTACTGAGTGATAACAAAGTTATCGCCGCAATGGGCAATGGTAAAATCAAAGCCTTTGATATTGCCGATGGCAAAGAAGTATGGACTTATCAGCAAGACGTACCTGCCTTAACATTACGTGGTATTTCTGGTTTAACTGAAAGCCAAGGCGCAGCATTTTTCGGTTTGCCAAACGGTAAAATCGGCGGTGTGTTAGTTAATGACGGTCGCGCTATTTGGGAAGCCATTGTGACGCCTCAATCTGGCGGCAATGAGTTAGCGAGCATTATCGACGTTGATTCAACGCCAATCGCTTTAGGTGAAACGATTTTCGCCGTCGGTTACAACGGTAACCTAGCCGCCATTGAAATTCGCACTGGTAAAGTATTGTGGAAGCGTGATTACTCGGCGTTTAAATCAATGACCCTAAGTGGTTTTAACCTTTACCTAACGACCGCAGCGGGTCACGTCGTGGCTATTGATCGTCGTTCTGGTTTAGAAAAATGGTCACAACTTGGCCTAGAAAATCGCGGTTTAACAGCGCCAGTTATTTTTGATGACTATGTTGCTGTGGTAGATTTTGAAGGTGTATTACACCTAATGTCGAGTGAGACAGGTGAGTTTGTTGGCCAATTAGAAATTGATGACGATGGTCACATTGCTAAGCCAATTGTCGACGGCAACTTGCTGTATCTACAATCTAAAGATGGCTTATTGTCAGCTATTTCTATAAAATAGCGCCATCGCGATGTTCGGCGCCTTGGCGCTAATTTGAACATTCAACTATTTAAAAAAGCGGTTCTGAATTTTCAGCGCCGCTTTTGTTTGTTTTGGAGAAAGTGTCATGCTGCCAGTTGTGGCTTTAGTTGGTCGCCCAAATGTTGGTAAATCAACGCTATTTAATCGTTTAACACGAACCCGTGATGCACTTGTTGCAGACTTTCCGGGGCTAACTCGCGATCGTAAATACGGTCAAGCGCAACTAGGCGGTTATGAATTCCTACTTATCGACACTGGCGGTATCCAAGGTGACGAAGAGGGCATCGATGCACTGATGGCTGAGCAATCGCTACAAGCGATTGAAGAAGCAGATGTTGTATTATTCTTAGTAGATGCTCGCGACGGCATCATGGTAGCTGATGAAGCCATTGCTCACCACTTACGTCAATTAGATAAAACCGTTTACTTGGTGGCTAATAAAACCGACGGTGTGGATATCGATTCAGTAACTGGTGACTTCTACGCCTTGTCATTAGGTGATGTTCATCCAATTGCGGCAGCACACGGCCGTGGTGTTCAAGTACTTATCGAAACTTGTTTACGTCCTTACGCCAAAGAAATGGGCTTGTTAGACGTTGATGAGCAAAAAGAAGACGAGTGGCCGGAGGAAGAAGAACTCACCGAAGAGACAGCTGAAGAGCAAGCGAAAGCCCTGCAAGATCAGCCAATCAAACTTGCCATTATCGGTCGTCCAAATGTCGGTAAATCGACGCTAACAAACCGAATTCTGGGTGAAGAGCGCGTTGTTGTTTATGATATGCCGGGCACGACCCGCGATAGTATCTACATTCCAATGCAGCGCGATGAGCGTGAATATGTCATTATCGACACGGCGGGGATTCGCCGTCGTAAAAATGTTAATGAAGCAGTAGAGAAATTCTCTATCATCAAAACCCTCCGTGCAGTAGAAGACGCTAACGTAGTATTGCTAGTGATTGATGCGCGTGAAAACATCTCAGATCAAGATTTAAGCCTGCTAGGTTTTGCTCTAAATGCTGGTCGCTCAATCGTGATTGCCGTTAACAAATGGGACGGTTTAGACAACGATACTAAAGAGCGTATCAAATCAGAACTAGATCGCCGCTTAGGTTTCGTAGACTTCGCGCGTATCCACTTTATCTCAGCATTGCACGGCAGTGGTGTAGGTAACTTGTTTGAGTCGGTAAACGAAGCTTACGTTTCAGCAACCAAGCGTACATCGACGTCAATGCTGACTAAAATCATGCAAATGGCTGTGGACGATCACAACCCACCAATGTTCCAAGGTCGTCGTGTTAAGCTGCGTTACGCCCACGCTGGTGGCTACAACCCACCGGTAATCGTCATTCATGGTAACCAAGTTAAGAAGCTTGATTCATCATACAAGCGTTACCTGATGAACTACTTCCGCCGCACGTTAAAAATTATGGGCACACCAATTAAAATCGAGTTCCGTAACTCTGATAACCCATTTGAAGGTAAGAAGAACAAGCTTACCGCATCACAGCAACGCAAACGTGACCGCTTAGTGAAATTCCATAAAAAGCGTTAATTGACGTTTAGATTGAAGATTATGAAAACCGCCGAGAGGCGGTTTTTTTATGGTAAAGTTGAAGCGAATCTGACCTTGACACAATTATACGTGAGCTTATTAATGAGAATTTTTAGTTTCGTTTTTATGATGTTATGCATGAATAGCTTTTCGATAGCATCAATTGATATTCCAGTTAGTTGGAATGGAATTAAATTAGAGCTAAATAGTGAAGAATATAAGACTTTAGAGATAACTCTTAGAGACCAAAAAATACATCTATTTAAAGTCATTACTAGCGAACGTACAATATTGATCCCTTCACAGGAACTTGAAGGTGATATTTATCCATTACTGGAAACTCTTCGTGTTTCTTCTGGCCAGAGTATTGAAAGTTGTGAAGGGAGTCTGATTATAAACATGCAGTTTAAACAGCAATATTTAGTATCGAAAAAATCAGAAATAGTATTCTTTGTTTGCCCCAATAGGTATTACTCTCGGCTAATTACAATTGAACCATTCGAAGGACCAAAATCATTTCGATATAAAAAAAGCGGGGAACAAGAAACGGTAAAATAGATTATTTGATAGTTATCTTTAATCTATTCATTTTCAATGTTTAGGAAGAAGTGAGTGGTGAGTAAAGAGTTAGCGGCAGGCTTGTCGTGTAAATGGAAGTTTAGTGGATTATTTAGAATTCAAGTAAATTGCTTCTGCTTTTTGTTAATAGTCACTTTTATACTTAGTGGCTGCAAGCCAAAAGAGCCGTCTATGGACGTTTTGAAGTGGCAATATTTGAATTCTCATAGTGTGATTCGAGGTAAACTCACGGATTATCAAACTGTAATTAGCGATAATGGTGATTGTTCTGCTAAATTGTGGGTTTTTGAAGTAATTGAAACCTTTAAGGGAGAGCAGCGGGATAAGTTTATTACTTGGGGAGGAGGTAGTTATCGAAGGGCTCAGTTGGGTGATGAGATATTGCTGTATATAACTAAGCCTACCAACGATAGCTCTACTGACATTTGTTTGAACGGAGTATTAAAGAACTACCCTCAAACCCTTGGCTTTCATTCTATTAGTAAAGATACTGAAAACGGAATTACCTTGGTTACAGTTGACGAAAGCTTTCGAGATCGCTCCAGCGATGATGAGCTTGTTTTTATCCTCAAGTTAGAGTCTATATTGGTTTGGTTTAAGGAGTGGGATAATTCTTAAATGGTATAAACGATTGATCAACTGAAGGAAATTATGGCGTTATCTAAGAAGGGAACCAGGAAAATACAGATTAATGGTGATGATTATCGCTGGGGAATCAGACATAAGCCTACTTATAGTTCTGGTCTCGAGTGGACCAATTTAACCGCTGTTGTCGAGCTTTATAACGATCCGCAGTCAAAACTGATTATTGATTTCTTGTGTCCAAGAAATGATAGTTTCTTCAGTAATTATTCAAACAATGTGACGCCTAGATTTATAGCTAACGCAATAGCGGAAGGGCTGGACTCCGGCTGGAAACCGTTTGCTAACTCTAATCATCAAATTAACTACAAGCTAGACTGATTTCAACAATATCTAATACCCACAAAAAAAGCCGATGCATAAACATCGGCTTTTGTCGTTTTAGCGCTTAAATTAATTAAGGCGCTGTGTAATCAACTACGTTGTAGCCCATCTCTTGTAATTGAGGTTTCAGCGTTTTCGCGTCACCTACAATCACGATAGCCATATCGTCGATGTTTAGATATTGACGAGCTAGGCTGTTGATGCGCTCTTTGCTGATGTTAGAAACGATATTAGCGCGCTCTTTAACGAATGCTGGCGTTAAGTCATGCTCGATGATTTGTGCTAGGAAGTTAAGTTTTGCGTTAGGCGTTTCGTATTTCAGAGCGTCTTGCTGATTGATAGCAGCGCGCATGAAGGCGAGTTCTTCGTCGGTAATACCGTTTTCACGGTAGTCTTTAAGCTCTTTAATGATTTCTTTTAAAGAGGCGATAGTGGCATCGGCGCGAACCGCTGCTGATACAACCATAGCACCGCCGAACTTGTTACCGTAGAAGGTCGAGCCAGCTCCGTAAGTGTAGCCTTTGTCTTCACGTAAATTCATGTTGATGCGCGAGTTAAAGTTACCGCCAATTGGGAAGTTCATTAGGCCAAGTTCATAGTACTCGCCAGTGATATCTTCTTTGATGGCACGTTGGCCAACGCGGATAGCTGATTGTGCAGCGTTATCTTTGTTCACTAGGTACACGGTGTTTTTCGCGTAGCTTGGTGGCAATAGGTTTAGCTCAGTAACACCTGTGTGGCCTTTCCAAGACTTAAGGCGGTTGAACTTGTTAACTAAGGCTTGCTCACCAAGGTTTGATACGGCGATTAACTGTGCGCGTTTTGGCTTGTAGTTGCGGTTGTAATATTGCTCCACATCTTCAATGGTTAAACGCTTAAGTGAATCAACAGTACCTGCGGTTGGTAGGGCAGCGATAGTGCCTTGGAACATCAGTGCTCTAAATGCGTTACGCGATAGTGAACCTGCGTCTTTTTGTGCATTGATTAGGCCTTCGATTTGGTTGGCCTTAATGCGCTCAAAATCAGCTTCTTTAAACACTGGGTTAAACAATTTCTCGTTTAACAAATCGATGGTTTGATCAAGGTTCTTCGTTAACGAGCTTACGAACACGCTGGTGTACATGTTGCCTGCTGAGAAAGATATAGAGCTACCTAGTTTTTGTAGCGCTTTACTCATTTGCTCTGCTGAATAGTTCTTGGTGCCTTCATTCATCATTTGTGCAGTCAAAGAGGTAATACCCGCTTTAGCACTGTTTTCAGTGAAGTGACCATTTGGAATGCGCAATAGTAACGAAGTCGTTGGTGTTTCGTTACTAACACTGCCTAGTACGCTAATTCCGTTGTCGAATGTTTCTGTCCAGTAGCTTGGTACGTCAACCGCTTTAATTGCGCCCGCTTTAGGCTGCTTGCTGCGATCAAAGGTATTTGGGTTATCACGCATTTTTAAATCAGCTGCACTAGTGGTTGATTCACCACTTAACTTAGTGATTTGTGGCTCATAGTTATCAGCCTTAGCCACCATAGCGCCTTGGCCGTTTGGCACAACTGAAACGATAACAGACGGTTTGTTTTTGATGTAGCGGTTAAACACACGCATTACATCTACCTTGCTAACGTTGTTGTAACGCGCAATGTCTTTTTCGATGTAATTGGCATCGCCAGTGAAGGTTTCGTATGCGGCAAGTTGCGCTACTTTACCTTGTACACTTTGTAGGCCGAAGATAAAGCTCGCTTCCATTTGTGCTTTGGCTTTTGCTAGGTCATCGTCCATCACGCCGCGTGTTTCAAATTCGCTAATGGTCTTGCGCATGATTTTTTCAATTTCGCCTAAACTCTTGCCACTTGCAGGGTGAGGTAGGGCGTATAAATCGAAGGTACAGGCGAGTTCTTGACAAGGATGTGTTGCCGACGTTTGTACCGCAAGACGTGATTTAACGAGGTTTTTGTAGAGCAGTGATGTTTTACCGCCACCTAAGATTTGCGCAAGTAAATCAAGTGCTGCTTCGTCTTCATGACGGGCGTAAGCCGTTGGGAAACTCATGTAAACAAGCGGTAGGCTAACGTTGTCTTCGAAAGATACGTAACGATCGCGTGGTAGATTAATCAGCGTTTTATCTTGTGGTATTACTTGAGGACCCGGCGTGATGTCGCCAAAGTACTTGTTCACTAGCTGCATAGTTTCTGCAACGTTGATGTCACCGCCAATGGTTAGGGTCGCGTTGTTTGGACCGTACCATTTCAAGAAGAAGGCTTTTAGGTCATTTACGTTTACGCGATTTAAGTCGGCCATGTAGCCAATTACCGGCCATGAGTATGGGTGACCTTTTGGATACATTGCGCGCGCTTTGATTTCGCCTAAGCGGCCATAAGGTGCATTGTCGACGCGTTGACCACGCTCGTTCTTAACGGTTTCACGCTGAACTTCGAATTTTTCCTGTGTTACCGCATCGAGTAGGTAACCCATGCGATCTGATTCTAACCACAGCATTTTTTCCAGTTGGTTTACTGGTACTGTTTGATAGTAGTTGGTGCGATCGCTGTTGGTGGTACCATTCATAGTACCGCCAGCTTCGGTAACGATCTTAAAGTGTTCATCATCGCCAACGTTCTCTGAGCCTTGGAACATCATGTGCTCGAAGAAGTGGGCGAAACCAGACATACCAAGATCTTCACGGGCTGAGCCAACGTGATAGGTCACATCAACGTGAACTAAGGGATCTGATTTGTCTTCGTGTAAGATAACGGTTAAACCGTTAGCAAGTTGGAATTTTTTGTAGGGAATAGTTGTTTTGCCAGGCTGCGCGCTAACTTTTTCAACAAACTTAACACCAGCAATATTTACATCATCTGTCTTAGGTGACTGTGAACAGGCGGTGATCGCCAGTGCAACAGCACTAATCATCCATTTTTTCATCTGAATATTCTCGCTATTTTTAGACGGTAACAATCTATCAAACTCCTTAACAATTCGCCAACCTTTCACTGGAAATAAGCGTTTTATTAGGGAGTTAGCTGAAGTTTTGTCAACTTAGCGCAAGTGGTAAAAATTTCGGATGGAAACAGGTGATTATAAATTAGTCGAAAAACCTCTCAAAATAGCAAAACAAAACTTGGGTTGCTAATTATATTGCCCTATAATCTCGCCACTTAAAAATTAATTGATTTGGATCAAAAATGAGCGAAAGAACTGAGCAAAACATATCTGCAGAAGCAAAAATGGGTCTTTTATTATTAGTTGTTGTAGCAGCAATTGCGTTTCCAATTGCATTCTCATTCTTGCGTAACGAACTATCTGTAGTTGCGTTCTTCATCCAAGCAACACCGTTTATCTTAATTGCTTCAGCAATTGGTGGCTTGCTTTACAGCGCTAAAGTAGACAAATCTTAAGTCGCTTTTATTAAAAGCACTTAATAAAAAAGGATGCCGCGGCATCCTTTTTTGTGTCTGACGTTTAACTCTACATCGCGTGGATAATTTGATCGACACTGTCTTTGGCATCGCCAAATAGCATTTGTGTATTGTCGTTAAAGAACAGCGGATTTTGTAAACCAGCGTAACCCGTTGCCATGCCGCGTTTAAACACGATTACGTTTTTCGCATTCCACACTTCTAGTACAGGCATACCAGCAATCGGACTACCCGGCTCTTTTGCAGCAGGGTTTACCGTATCGTTCGCGCCAATAACCAGCACGACATCGGTATCGTCGAAATCATCGTTGATTTCATCCATCTCTAATACGATGTCATACGGCACCTTGGCTTCGGCAAGGAGTACGTTCATGTGACCTGGTAAACGACCTGCAACAGGGTGAATACCAAAGCGAACTTCAACACCTTTATCACGTAGTTTCTGGGTTAATTCGTATACTGGGTATTGCGCTTGAGCCACCGCCATTCCATAGCCTGGAGTGATAATAACACGTGATGCATTGACTAGTTTGTCGGCAACATCAGCTGCGGTTACACTTTGCGCTTCACCTTCAATTTCATCGCCTGATGCTGTGACATCTGTGCCAAAACCACCGGCAATCACCGAGATAAACGAGCGATTCATCGCCTTACACATGATGTAACTTAAGATCGCCCCCGATGAACCTACTAGCGCGCCAGTGACGATGAGTAAATCATTGGCCAACATAAAGCCCGCTGCCGCTGCTGCCCAGCCCGAATATGAGTTGAGCATAGATACAACTACAGGCATATCGGCACCGCCAATTGAAGCAACTAAATGATACCCAAAGGCAAAGGCAATTAATGTCATGATCAGCAAGATACCAATTGAGCTATCGCCAACAAATTGGCTAAGCAGGTAACCACAAACAATAAGCGCCAGTAAATTGAGTTTATGACGATGTGGCAGCATTAACGCTGAACTATCAATACGGCCGCTCAGTTTGCCATAAGCTACAACTGAACCAGTGAAGGTGACTGCGCCAATAAAAATACCTAAATACACTTCAACCAAGTGAATGGTGTGCAGCGCACCCGTAGTCGCTGGGGCATCGATATAGCTATTAAAGCCAACGAATACCGCTGCTAAGCCAACGAAACTGTGCAGAATGGCGACGAGCTCTGGCATTTCCGTCATTTCGACTTTCTTGGCCAGACGAATACCAATCGCACCGCCAACTACCATGGCGAAAATTATAAAGACTAAACCTTCAACTGATGGTGATAACAGCGTGGCGATTAACGCGATGGCCATGCCGATAATCCCGCTGTAGGCACCGCGCTGGGCTGTTTCTTGTTTCGATAATCCCGCCAAACTCAAAATAAAGAGAATGGCCGCTGCGAGATAAGCAGCACTAACTAAGCCTTGTGACATTTCAATTCCCCTTATTTTCTAAACATCTTCAGCATGCGCTGGGTAACGTAAAATCCACCCGCGATATTGATGGTTGCTATCAGTGTCGCTATGGTCGCTAAAATAGTGACAATGATTGAACCACTTGCGACCTGAAATAGCGCGCCGACAATAATGATGCCGGAAATGGCATTAGTAACACTCATCAGAGGGGTGTGGAGTGAATGACTGACATTCCATACCACGTAATAGCCAATAACACAGGCGAGGGCGAAGACAGTAAAATGCGCCATAAACTCGCTTGGTGCATACATCGCCATTGCGCCGTAGGCAAAAATGCCGCAAGCAGCTAGCAACCCTTTAAGGATTGGCGACATGGCTTTTTCTTCCACCACCGCAGGCTCTGATGGCGCTGGCGCGGCAGCTGGTGCGGCGCTGACTTTAATTGGCGGTGCTGGCCATGTTAATTCACCGGCTTTAACCACAGTAACACCGCGAATGACTTCATCTTCAAAGTCGATATTGATACTGCCATCTTTTTCTGGTGCCAGTAGTTTGAGTAAATTAACTAGGTTAGTGGCGTAGAGTTGTGAAGATTGCACAGGCAGGCGACCCGGTAAATCGGTGTAGCCAATAACCTTGACGTTGTTGTCGGTGGTAATGAGTTTACCTGTTTCACAGTATTCACAGTTACCGCCGTTAGCCGCTGCTAAGTCGACAATCACGCTACCCGCTTTCATGCTATCCACCATCTCTTTGGTAATTAGCACAGGTGCAGGTTTGCCAGGGATAAGCGCGGTGGTAATGATGATATCTACGTCTTTGGCTTGCTCGGCAAAGAGTGCCATTTCTGCTTCAATGAATTCTTTTGACATGGTTTTGGCGTAACCATCGCTAGAATCGGTATCTTCATCAAATTGCAGCTCTAGAAATTCACCACCCATAGAGGTGATTTGCTCTTTTACTTCAAGGCGAGTATCAAATGCTCGGACAATAGCACCTAGACTGCCAGCAGCACCAATAGCTGCAAGGCCAGCGACACCAGCGCCAATCACTAACATTTTAGCTGGTGGCACTTTACCCGCAGCGGTAATTTGTCCGGTAAAGAAGCGGCCGAATTCGTGTGCCGCTTCAATCACCGCGCGATAACCACCAATATTAGCCATAGAGCTGAGTGCGTCGAGTGACTGCGAGCGCGACATACGCGGCACACAGTCCATCGCCATAACATTGATACTTTTTGCTGTGAGCCTAGCCATCAACTCTTCGCTTTGCGCTGGCCAAATGAAACTTATGAGCGTGGTATTGTCTTTGATTTTACTGACTTCATCACAATCTTCGGTGATCAGTGGGGCATTGACCTTGAGTAAGATATCGGTGTTATAAACGTCATCACCATTAACGGTAGAAGCGCCAACGGCTTGATAATCGGCATCGCTAAAACTGGCTTGGGTACCAGCGCCTTGCTCGATTTGAACGTCAAAGCCCAATTTAATTAATTGAGTCACCGACTTTGGGGTCGCAGCAACTCGTGTTTCTCCCGCCAATTGCTCTTTGGGAATACTGATCAGCATGACAAAACTCCTTCAACAAAAACGCTAAAAATTAATCGGTTAGTATGAATAATCTTCTAACCGACTAGACTTTAGCCTAACATAGCTTGTTAAAGATACTCTGTCACAATTTTTTAAAGAAATGGCGATTATGGGGAAAATGAATGGAAATAAGCCAGCAAACGCGCAGTAATACTGGCTTAGATATAATCTACATAAGATATCAAGCTAATCAATAAAACAGATATTATGTTGCAGCTCGTATTGTGCAGCTGTGATGGCTAAATGAAATTGGGTCATTGGATGATGCTCTACCAAATGGTGAGTCATCCAATCTTCCAATTCATCGCGCTCAATAATCGAAAAGCAGTGACTAAAGTGCAGTTGGAATATAGTTTCCATTCGCACCACATCAATAGCGTTGGCGTTGGTTGCAATGTGTGGGGTACGCGTTAGTTTAACGCAAGCGATGGAATAGGGTTTGATTAAACTAGTGATGGCGCGATAAAAGGTTGCCACTTGAGCGGCGTCATCGCGATCGCCTAGTTCTAGTTGTTGTTGATGGCGACAGCGACCTTTCTTGTCGACTAACGCCATATAAGCGTCGTTGCCTTTAAGTTCAATACCGAGAATATACATGGCTAGCTCCTTTAACCTAGGTGACAGAGACAAAAAAACCAGTAGATGAATAACAACTACTGGTTTTTGTGAAGCGTCTGGAGCTAATTGGTTACAGCGAGTGAATAAATACCAAAGCGATAGCTACCGGACACACAAGCTTCGTATACCACGGCCAGATTTTCCAAAAGAGTTGATTTTCAACATGTTCATTACCCGATTTCAATTCTTCGAGTAGCGATGAACGGTGCCAGATCCAGCCTACGAATATACAACATAGCATACCGATTATTGGTTGACCATACTGAGTTGTCAGCGCGATTACAAAGCCAAATAGGGTGTTGAAATTAAAGATAATTAAACAGCTGGTAGCGAAGATTAACGCACCAATCACCATTGTTGCCGTGTTACGTGCAATGCCAAAACGCTCCACTGTGTATGATACTGGTGCTTCTAGCATTGAGATAGACGATGTTAGCGAAGCAATTGACATCAATGCAAAGAACGCTAGCGCGACAATAACGCCAACACTGCCCATGCCATCAAATAATGCTGGTAGCACAGTAAGCACAAGAGTGTCGCCCGATATTAGAGCGCCATTAGCATCGAAAATCTGTACGCCTTGAGCCGCTGCAACATACATTGCTGGAATGATTAATAGACCTGCTAAGAATGCAATAAATACATCAATTAGCGTTACCGATGCGCCAAGGCTCACGAGGTTTTCATTTTTAGCGACATAAGAGCCGTAGATAATGATTACGCTGGTACCTAGCGATAACGAGAAGAATGCTTGGCCAAGTGCGCTTACAATCAGCGATGGCTCAAATAGTTGGCTGAAATCTGGAATGAGGTAGGCTTTTAAACCATCCATCGCGCCATCTAGCGTTAGTACGTATACAGTAAGAGAAACGAGTAGGGCGACTAACGCTGGCATTAAACGTTTCGACCAGCGCTCAATCCCGTTTTCAACGCCGCGACTAATAATAAATACCGTCAGTAGTGTAAAAATTAGTGTGAAAATAAGGTTGCGAGAGGTGCTTTGCGCGGTTAGCCAATTAGAGGTATCTGTTGCGCCAACGAGTGTAGTTATAGGCTCTGCGGTAAAGGCTAGCATCCAACCAGCGACAATAGAATAGAAACTCATCAGCAGCGCCGCACACAAGATGCCGCCAAAACCGACGATAAAGGCAAACTTCTTTTGCCAGCCGTCTTTTGACACTTTACGCAGCGATTCTACGGCGTTAGCTTGACCGTGACGACCAATGATTAGCTCCGCCATAAATGCAGGATAGGCTAAACAAAAGGCTAAAATTAAGTACATTAATACGAAAGCGGCACCGCCGTTTCCTGCCGCTTGCGTGGGGAAGCCCCAAATATTCCCTAATCCAACGGCACTGCCTGCCGCGGCTAATATAAAGCCAATGCGAGAATTAAACTTACCTCTAGATGCGCTCATATTCTTCTTCTTATAATTATTGTTTAAGATCAAGTTGCTTTAATTTAGCCAAATCAATCGTAAAAACCTAGTTAAAAAGGGTAATAAAGTAAAAATAGTATCAAATGTTATTAAATTAACAGCAAGTCTATCTAACTATTTTTTGGAGTGTATCAGTAATACGAATGGATGTGATGGAGTAAATCGAGAAACTTGAATTGGTTGCTGATAGTTTAAACAAAAACGGCCGTTGATGTTAACGGCCGTGATTTAATGTATTGGACTTGTTAATCAATCAAAATACGCAGCATACGACGCAATGGCTCTGCCGCGCCCCACAGTAACTGATCACCAACAGTAAAGGCGCTGATGTACTCAGGCCCCATGGTGAGTTTGCGAATACGACCAATTGGCACAGATAAGGTGCCGTTGACCTTAGCTGGCGTAAGCTCTTGCATACTAATGTCACGATCATTAGGAATCACTTTAACCCATTCGTTGTGGGCAGCAAGCTTGGCTTCAATTTCTTCAACGCTGACATCGCGCTTTAGCTTGATAGTTAATGCTTGGCTGTGACAGCGCATCGCACCAACACGAACACATAAACCGTCGATTGGGGTTGGCGCATCTTGTGTATTTAAAATCTTGTTTGCTTCAACTTCCGCTTTGGACTCTTCGCGGCTTTGACCTGAGGCTAATTGCGTATCAATCCAAGGAATTAAACTGCCCGCCAATGGCACGCCAAACTGATCGGTATTAAGTTCACCACTGCGAATATAGCTTGATACCTTAGCATCGATGTCTAAAATCGCTGAGCTTGGGTTATCTAATTCACTTTTTACATGAGCATTAATGTCGCCCATTTGCGTTAGCAGTTCACGCATATGACGCGCGCCGCCACCAGAAGCCGCTTGATAAGTCATTGGGCTTACCCACTCAATTAAGTCATCGGCAAATAATCCGCCAAGGGCTAATAACATTAGCGATACCGTACAGTTGCCGCCGACATAAGTCTTAATGCCTGATTTAATACCTGCGTCGATAACGTCGCGGTTAACAGGATCGAGCACAATAATGCTGTCATCTTCCATGCGCAATGCAGAAGCTGCATCAATCCAATAACCTTGCCAGCCAGACTCGCGCAGCTTTGGATAAACATCTTTAGTGTAATCGCCACCCTGACAGCTAATAATGATCTCTTGCTCAGCTAAAATACTAATGTCAAAAGCGTCTTGCAGGGTGGTTACCGGTTTACCAATATCAGGACCTGCTTGTCCCGTTTGAGAGGTGCTAAAAAACACTGGCTCAATGTGATTAAAATCACCTTCACTTTGCATGCGCTCCATTAATACCGAGCCAACCATACCGCGCCAACCGACCAAACCTACTTTTTTCATTAGTTCTATGCTTCCTGTTTTGTATATTGATTCTTGATGTGCTTTGAGACTACCGCATATTTATGCAAAGCGTTAGTGGTTTTTAGGCTAATTTATGCGTTTTTAGCAATGGATGTCGGTTCTGTTGGTGTTGCAGAGCATTTGCACAAATTAGCTGATAAATAACCAATGGAATTTATCAGCCGATTAGATGAAGTTAGTTTATTCGACGAGGTTAGCACCTTCGATTGATAGTGCGGATGGCGTTGTCGCGACTTTCGCATAACTTAAACGGTTCAGGCGTGTGGTTTGATGATAGCCATCGAGTCCTGAAATGGCGACAGAATCTAAGGCCTCGATATCGATATAACCATCAGCTTTTATGCTATCACTCGGTGTGATAATTTCCATAATTTCGCCAATCACCATCACGGTGCCATTGACTGCCAACCACTGAATGTCGCGAACTTCGAGCGCGAATTTTAAATGGCTTTGTGCCACGTAAGGCGCTTTAACATTTGGCGTAAATTGCGGTGTTAGTTGCGTTTCGTCAAATTCGCTAACACTGGCATCGTAGCGTGCAGAGGTTTGATGTGCTTGTTGGTAAATAGCGCTGTTGACGTGATTAATGGTATAGCTGCCATTGCTGCGAATATTGGCCAGTGTGTCCCTTGGCACTGTATCTGGTCGAATTATCATGCCCATTAATGGCGGATTGGCACCTAGGTGAAAGACTGAACTAACAATAGCTAGATTCGTGACTAAATCCTCATCGATGGTGCCAATGAGGTTGGCGCTTTTAAAACCGGAAAGACTATTGATGAGTTTGGCGCGATAACGAGAATCGTAATCGGCGATATCGTCGCTAGTGATGTGAATAGAGTTATTAATTGCTGTGTTCATGGTGAATTTTGTCCTGATAAAAATTAAAGTTGCTCAAGGTTAGCTAGTAAATGTTGGGCTTTTACCAGTATCTCCTCTTGTACTGTTGGTGAGCGTTTACGCCAATTAGCGTAAACCATGCTGTTTCTTGGATTGTTGGCAAACTGCGCCTGATGCTGCAGCATAAAATGCCAATAAAGTGCATTGAGTGGGCAGGCGTTGTCGCTGGTAATTTGTTTGACGTCGTAATGACAGTCTTGGCAGTAATCACTCATTTTATTGATGTAATTACCGCTAGCCGCATAGGCTTTAGAGCCAACAATGCCGCCATCAGCGAATTGACTCATACCACGGGTATTAGGCAACTCAACCCATTCTATGGCGTCGATATAAATTCCTAAATACCAATTGTCTACTTCATCTGGTGCTATTCCCGTCAGTAAGCAAAAATTATCAGTAACCATTAAACGTTGAATGTGATGGGCATAGCTGTAATCTAACGATTGGCTGATGGCTTGCTGCTGACAACGCATAGTTGTATCGCCGTTCCAAAACCAGCTCGGCAGTGCTCTTTTGGCATCGAGTGCATTGAGTTGACGGTAAGTTGGCATGTTAAGCCAGTAAATTCCACGGACAAATTCGCGCCACCCTAAAATTTGCCTAATGAATCCTTCAATCTGTGCAATAGAGATATCGCCATTACTATCGTGATAGGCGTTTATTGCAGTGTTAACCACTTGTTGTGGACTGAGGATCTTACTGTTTAATGCAAATGATAAGCGGGAGTGATACAGACTCCAGCCGTTGTCGTCAGTGAAAGAGCCGAGACGACCCGTCATCGCATCTTGAAATTGTCCAAACCGTGGTAAGCAATACTGACAAAAGTAAATGAGCAGCGCCTTGGCACTCGCTCTTGTTACAGGCCATAATAAGTTACTTCCGATGTGACCCATGGTAGTTATCTGATGGCGGTTTATCCGTTCAAGGATCTCAGTCACATTCGTGTCAAAGAGTAAGGGTTGTGGAATTTGAGCTAAATCTTTTGCCTTGAGTTTACAACGATTATTAGTATCGAAATTCCATTGGCCACCATGGGGCTCTTCACCGTCCATTAATAAATTAAAACGGCGTCTCATGGCGCGATAAAAATGCTCAAGGCGGTGTTTAGTGTTTGTTTTGAAATATGATGATAATTCGCTATGTGCTAAATAAAAATGCTCGCTGTTGACACATGTACTTGCGATAGCAAGCTGTTGTGAAAACGCTGCTAGCTGCTGAGCTAAGCGATATTCGTCTGGCTGCTGATAACTAAATTGGCTGATTTGCTGTTGTTGAATAATGGTTTCAAGTAAATGCGGTAAATCTTGATATTGCGCCGTGTCGTCAAGGGTTAAATAAATAACCTGATGGCCCGCTTTGCTAAGGGCGGTAGCAAAACTCTCCATCGCTTTGAAAAACGCAGCAATCTTTTGAATATGATGAGTGACGTAGCTTGCTTCTTGATGTAACTCACAGATCAAATAGACCGTATTATTATCGACGGTTTTATACCAGCTATGGCTGGCATTTAGTTGATCTCCCAAAATTAAGCGTAGATGTTTCATGGGCTAACTCGATTGCGTAATGCTATTAAAGAGTGCAGCGTGTTTTGGACGAGAAAATGAAATAAGTAAGCTTGGAATAGTAGCTTGCTTGTAATAGTTTGATTTATGTCTGCAAATTATAAGTGTCACGAGCTACTCAAAGTTCTAATCAAGTAGCTAGCTATACGAAGAAAAGGAAAGTTTAGTTCAATTTTACTCGGTTAAGTCACTCACTTAATGCATAAAACGGAATAAATTTTTCAGCGCTAGCAAACATCGCATTGGTGCTTAAATCCACTAATTTTGCATGCACAATAATACCGTGGCTTGTTGGTATTAGCGTTCCTGTTAAATAAGCTGTCGCTTGACCATTACCTGCTTGTGCAGCTAATTGCGGTGCTTGGTCGGCGGTTAGCATCGTCGTTGGGCCTGCTAATAGCTTAACGCCGAATGCCTGTAAATCATGGGCAACATGTTCACTAAGTTCTTTGGTTAATTGATGATTGACGGTTGCTGGTGGCTGACTAAAGGTAAATGGCAACACAGTAATATATTGCGACGATAAGTCCATGGTTGCCTGTTCAACCAATTGATTGGCTAGCCAATCGGTGTAATTTGCAAGGTGACTGTGGGTATGAAATTGTGGCGTCATCACACTATCCACAGCTTTATCTTGCGCCATCGATGCCGCACTGGTTTGTTGTGGCACTTGGTGTTCGTCTGACATCAGAAAGTTAGTGGTACAGCCGCTTGTAAAAACTGTTGCAATTAACGTGAGTGACAATCCTAATTTCATCATTTTATTCCATCTCTGAATTAGCCAGTGAAATAATCGGGAAGCCTTTTTCGCTTTCCGGCGCTTCGCTGAGCACTGCTTTTACCACTTCGGCAGGTGTAAATATTTGCGCTGACGAAAGTAAAATACTGGTATTTACATCGATAATACGGGCGTTAATTAAATAGCCACCTTGATGCTTAGTCATTGTGCCAGTGATGACGTAGTTAATATCAAAATTACCCGATAGCTCGTCAATGTTTTCACTATGCCAGAAAATATCACCAGCTTCAGAAAACTGTAAACGGCCTGTCGATTTTAAATCGAAAACCGCAAAGCCTAAGCGACTCGTTTCGTGCATGATAGCTTCGTTAAGCTGGCGGCCAAAGTGGTTAGTGGTTTTTAAGTCAGAATCGAGTAGGGCAAAGTTTGCTACCGCGAAAGCGCTGTTGTTATTCGGTGAATCGATATGAGAAAAGAGATCTTGCACCAGCCATTTGGCGTAGTGATTGACATTCTTCACCAGTGTTTTCTTATCAAAGGCGCTTTTTTCTTTTGCTTCGATGACTTTCTTTACAACTTGCTGGCTCATCTCTTCTTGTGAAGGAAAGATTGAGCAGGCTGGAATCATTGCAGCAGCAACTAATAGGCTCAACGTTGATTTATTCATTAATAACTCCTTGGCGCGAATTATCGCGATAGAGTAGGCCGTCTTTCACTGTCGACGATTGTCCTTGATTGCGATCGGCGCTCATAGCGGCAATCACCTGCCGAGCGGCGGCAACAACTTGTTTGTTATGTAGGTTAATTAACTTCGCATTGACCACAGTACCGTATTCACTTGGTGTCATAATTCCTGTAAGAACATAATCGGCGTCAGTGTCGTTGGCAACACGTTCTCCGTCTCGACTTAGAATGAGTTCACTGTGCTCAGTTAAATAGATGGCATTGGCTGATTTGATTTCCATGACCTTAGCACCCGCGTTGCTAAGGTTGGTGCTGATGCTCTCTTGCAGCAAATTACCTAAATATTCCATCTTTTGGTTTTTGGTGGTGGTATTTAAACTATCTGACCACACAAAAGTAGTACTCACAACCTTGATATCTGCCACCGAAAAAAGCGGATTTGTTGTAAGTTGCTGACTTAACGAGGAGATTGCGACTTCAACTGGCTGCTCCGTCGACTTGCTCTTGCCAACTATGGTGTCAATGGTTTGACAACCGCCTAAGGCAAGAAGGGCAAAGGCCATTAGATATTTTCGTAATGTCATTATGGCTCCAATTGAGCTGCTGTGAATGATTACTGAGAATTTAGCAAATAGTATGCCACAAAAAAAATGCTCGCCTAAGCGAGCATTTTATCAGGGCAATATGAAGAGACTAAACGTCCATTACCTTCACATTTTCAGGAACCACTAATTTACCAGCAGTCTTTTCGATGATTTCTTCAACCGATACATCTGGGGCGCGTTCAAGTAGGTGGAAAGCGCCGTCTTTGATTTCTAGCACGGCTAAGTCAGTTACTACTTTCTTGATACATTGCGCGCCAGTTAGTGGCAGGGTACAAGCATCAAGCAGTTTTGAGTTACCTTTCTTATCGGCGTGAGTCATCGTCACAATAATGTTTTCAGCGCCAGCCACTAAATCCATTGCGCCGCCCATGCCTTTGATAAGCTTGCCTGGGATCATCCAAGACGCGATATTTCCGCTTACATCAACTTCAAATGCACCTAGTACGGTTAAATCAACGTGGCCGCCGCGGATCATTGCAAAGCTTTCTGCCGATGAGAATAACGATGCGCCAGTTTCCATAGTAACGGTTTGCTTACCGGCATTGATTAAATCGGCGTCTACTTCGTCTTCCGTTGGGAATTGTCCCATACCTAATAGGCCATTTTCCGATTGCAGCATCACTTCCATGCCGTCAGGAATGTAGTTAGCCACTAGTGTTGGAATACCGATACCTAGGTTGACATAAAAACCATCCTGCAGCTCAGCAGCGATACGCTTAGCGATTTGCTCTCGTGATAGTGCCATGATTATGCCTCCCTTGTTGTACGTTGTTCGATGCGTTTTTCAAAGTTGCCTTTAATCACGCGATTAACATAGATACCCGGTGTGTGGATGTGGTTTGGATCTAAAGTGCCTGCTGGCACAATCTCTTCCACTTCAACCACGGTAATTTTACCTGCGGTTGCCATCATTGGATTAAAGTTCATGGCTGTATTGCGATATACAAGGTTACCCATAGTATCGGCTTTCCATGCTTTAACTAAGGCGAAGTCAGCAGTCAACGATGGCTCTAATACGTAGTGACGACCATCGATTTCACGGGTTTCTTTACCTTCAGCCACTGGCGTACCGTAACCTGTTGCAGTGAAGAATGCTGGAATACCAGCGCCGCCAGCGCGGATTTTCTCAGCCAGCGTGCCTTGTGGCGTCAGAATAACTTCTAACTCACCATTAAGCATTTGTTGCTCAAATAGGGCATTCTCACCAACGTAAGAAGCGTAAATACGCGAAATTTGTTTCTTTTGCAGTAATAAACCTAAACCAAAATCATCAACACCGGCGTTATTTGAAATACACGTTAAACCTTTAACGCCCATTTCCTGCATTTTGATGATGAGATTTTCAGGGATACCACATAAACCAAAGCCACCAACCATTAAGGTCATGTCATCAGTAAGACCAGCTAATGCTTGATCATATGTTTCTACTACTTTATTTAAACCAGCCACTATGAGCTCCTTAGGTAGAGATTATTATTTTATCCATTACTATTGGCTTTTAGCGCCAATGACACTTTTGAATTAGGTGCGCGATTTAACGCGTCGCTAATGCGCCAGCCTGCACGCGCTAATTTATCTAAATCAACGCCGTGTTCGATACCAAGACCGTTTAACATATAAACCAACTCTTCGGTGGCAACGTTGCCCGATGCGCCTTTAGCATATGGACAGCCACCAAGGCCTGCAACGGCGCTATCTACTGTAGCAATACCCATTTGCAGCGCGCTAAAGATATTGGCTAGCGCTTGTCCGTAGGTATCATGAAAGTGAACCGCTAATTTTTCAACGGGCACTTTAGTAGTAACTGCTTCAAGCATTGCTTTTACCGCCATTGGTGTACCGACACCAACGGTGTCACCAAGGCTGATTTCATAGCAGCCCATATCCAATAGTTTTTTGGCAACGTGAGCCACGGTTGCTACGTCGATATCGCCTTCATATGGACAGCCTAAGACACAAGACACATAACCACGAACCGGTAATCCGTGCTCTTTGGCCATCGCCATTAGCGGTGTAAAGCGCTCTAGAGATTCATCGATAGAGCAATTAATGTTCTTTTGGCTAAAGCTTTCAGAAGCCGCGCCAAATACCGCAACTTCTGATGCACCCGCTGCGATAGCGGCTTCAAGGCCTTTAACATTTGGTGTAAGTGCGGCGTAGGTAATACCGTCTTTGCGATCAATAGCAGCGAAAACATCGCTGCTATCCGCCATTTGTGGCACCCATTTAGGGGATACGAAACTGCCAGTTTCAATCACTTTAAGGCCAGCGTCAGCAAGGTCGTTAACTAATGCCACTTTAGCATCGGTGCTCACTTGCTTCTCGTTTTGTAGGCCATCACGTGGGCCTACTTCAACGATGCGAACTTTCTTCGGTAAACTCATGATTAGCCCTCGCTTAGTTCAACGAGTTGATCGCCATCTTTTACCATGTCGCCGGCGGCAAAGAATACTTCACTGACTACGCCATCATGGGTTGCAGTGATTGAGTATTCCATTTTCATGGCTTCCATAATCACTAGCACGTCGCCTTCTTTCACGCTTTGACCAGCGGTCACTGGCACTTCAACGATGGTGCCGTTCATTGGCGCTGTTAGCTTGTCTTCGCTTTCATCAACGTCAAAGCCTGCACTGCCATCTGATTTACGGGTAAAGTGATGTACATCTTGCTTGATAAACAATGTTACTTGCTCGCTAGTTACATCAAATAGTAGGCTTGTTTTGTGGCCATTGATGGTAGCAACTAGGTGATCGCCGTTAACGCTTGCTGTGGCATCGAAACGTTCGCCATCGAAGTTAAATACGTAACCATTGCCTTCAACACCAACGCGCACGCTATGGCTGTTGTCGTTCTCGTCGGTTAGCTCAACAAGGTGTGACGCTTGTTCGTTAAGACGCCAGCCGTTGTTGATATTCCACGGCGAGAATGGGTCGTTGTTGGTGCGATGCGGTTCGATTGGCGCATCTTCTTTAGCCAGCGTTGCTAAACACGCTAGCATTAGTGACTTGTAACAAGTCTCTGTCTTGTCGCTAAAGAGTAAGGCGTCGTGTTTCTCGATAAAGCCCGTGTCTAACTCAACATCTTTAAACGGCTGCGCGTTTACTAGGTTCGTTAAGAAACCTAAGTTGGTTTTTAAACCACTGATGCGATAGTCATCTAGCGCGCGGTTCATGCGAGCGATAGCGCGATCACGCGTCTCATCCCAGACGATTAGCTTAGCAATCATAGGATCGTAGAAGCTTGATACTTCGTCACCTTGAATAACACCCGTATCAACACGCACGTGATTAGACGGCTCTGGTTGGCGTAGGTAGTTCAATTGACCTGTCGCTGGTAAGAACTCATTGTCAGGATCTTCGGCGTAAATACGTACTTCAATCGCGTGACCATCAACGGTTACTTGAGATTGCTCAAGTGGTAGTTTTTCGTTGTTAGCAACTTTTAACTGCCAGCCAACTAAATCAAGACCAGTGATCATTTCAGTCACTGGATGCTCAACCTGCAAACGAGTATTCATCTCCATGAAGTAGAAAGAGCCGTCTTCGTCGAATAAGAACTCAACCGTACCTGCACCTTGATAGTTAATGGCTTTTGCAGCCGCTACAGCCGCTTCACCCATGGCAACGCGAGTCTCTTCGCTCAGGTTTGGCGCTGGCGCTTCTTCAATAACTTTCTGGTGACGACGCTGAATTGAACAGTCGCGTTCAGATAGGTAAATACAGTTACTGTGGTTATCGGCAAATACTTGAATCTCAACATGGCGTGGCTTAGTTAGGTAGCGCTCAATCAGCATCTTGTCATTGCCGAAACTAGCAATGGCTTCACGCTTGGTGGAAGCAAGTGCTGCGTCAAACTCATCGGCAGACTCAACTACACGCATGCCTTTACCACCGCCGCCGTAGGCCGCTTTAAGTAATTGCGGGTAACCAATGGCAAGTGATTGCTCTTTTAAGAAGGCTTCGTCTTGATTGTCGCCGTGGTAACCCGGTACTAGCGGTACGCCCGCGTCAGTCATAATTGCTTTAGCGGCACTCTTTGACCCCATGGCATCGATGGCTTCAACCGGTGGACCGATAAAGGTAATGTTGTTGTCTAAACAGGCTTTAGCAAAGTCTACATTTTCAGACATAAAGCCGTAACCCGGATGGATTGCTTGGGCACCAGACTCTTTAGCTGCCTCTAAAATGCGATCCATACGAAGGTAAGAATCTTTCGACGGCGATGGTCCAATGTGAAAAGCTTCATCAGCCATTTTCACGTGTAGGGCATCTTTGTCGGCGTCAGAGTATAACGCCACACAACGCACACCCATTTTCTGTGCGGTTTGGATGATGCGACAAGCAATTTCGCCGCGATTGGCAATTAAAATTTTATCAAACATAACTAATTCCTTACCTTATTTATCGGCTAGCAGCCAATTTGGTGCGCGTTTTTCTAAGAAAGAGCTCAGGCCTTCTTGACCCTCGGTTGACACGCGAATAGCGGCGATGCGCTCGCTGGTGCCATCGATAATAGTGCTGTCGATATGATCAAAGCGAACAAAACCGATAAGCTCTTTCGCTGCTGTCATGGCCGCTGGGCTATTGCCAAGTAGCGATGCAATAACAGGGGCTGCTGCTGTGTCTAACTCGCCATCGGCACAAACTTCATGAACAAGTCCAAACTCGCTTGCTTTGTCTGCTTTAAAGCGCTCAGCCGTTAAGAAATAACGCTGCGCCTGACGTTGTCCCATAGCAGCAACCACATAAGGACTGATAACCGCTGGAATAAGGCCAATTTTTACTTCGCTTAAGCAGAAACTTGCGCGCTCGGTGGCAATGGCGATATCACAACAAGCCACTAGACCTACTGCGCCGCCAAAGGCTGCACCTTGCACCAAGGCCATGGTTGGCTTTGGCGAGGTGGCGATAGTTTTCATTAGGTTCGCTAGCTCGCCAGCGTCATCGATGTTCTCTTGATAGTTCTTCTTGGCCATCGAGCGCATCCAGTTCAGATCGGCACCCGCTGAGAAGTTTTTACCCGTTGAGCGCAGCACGATAATGCGCGCGTCATCATTAGCTATTGCGCCGTTGAATGCTGCGATAAGCTGAGCGATCATCACATCGTCAAAGGCGTTGTGAACATCTTCGCGCAGCATGGTAATAGTCGCCACGCCACCCGCGATATCCGTTGATATGTAATCCGTCATCGTCAACTCCTACATTCTAAAGATACCGAACTTGGTATCTTCGATTTCTTTGTTTAACGACGCACTAATGGCTAGGCCAAGTACTTGACGGGTTTGCGCAGGATCGATAATGCCGTCATCCCATAAACGGGCACTGGCGTAATATGGATTACCTTGCTCTTCGTATTGATCGATAATCGGCTTTTTGAATTTCTCGACTTCTTCGTCCGACATGCTTTCGCCTTTACGCGCTAAGCCGTCTTGACGAACTTGCGTTAATACGCCAGCAGCTTGCTCGCCGCCCATTACTGAGATACGCGAGTTCGGCCACATCCACATCATGGTTGGATCGTACGCACGGCCACACATGCCGTAGTTACCAGCGCCGTAACTGCCGCCGATAAGTACTGTGAATTTAGGCACCTTGGCACAAGAAACCGCTGTTACCATTTTCGCGCCGTGTTTAGCGATGCCTTCGTGCTCGTATTTTTGACCTACCATGAAGCCAGTGATGTTTTGTAAGAACACTAATGGAATTTTGCGCTGACAACACAACTCAACAAAGTGCGCGCCTTTTTGCGCCGACTCTGAGAATAAAATACCGTTGTTAGCAACAATGCCTACTGGATAGCCGTGAATGCGGGCAAAGCCACACACTAGCGTTGAACCGTAGTACTGTTTGAATTCATCAAAATCAGAGCCATCGACGATGCGAGCAATAACTTCTTTCACATCAAACGGCTTTTTCAGATCCGTACCTACGATGCCGTATAACTCTTTGGCGTCATAAAGTGGCTCAACCGTTGGTAATACGCTTAGGTTTGGCTGTTTAACGTGATTGATGCGTTTAACTGCTTGGCGTACAAGTTGTAAAGCGTGCTCATCGTTTTGTGCGTAATGATCGCTCACCCCAGAAATCTTGGTGTGCACATCCGCGCCGCCTAAATCTTCTGCGCTAACCACTTCACCCGTTGCTGCTTTAACAAGCGGTGGACCCGCAAGGAAAATAGTACCTTGCTCTTTAACGATAATTGACTCGTCCGCCATGGCTGGCACGTAAGCACCACCTGCAGTACACAGACCCATTACCGAAGCAATTTGTGGGATGCCTTTGGCAGACATATTCGCTTGGTTAAAGAAGATGCGGCCGAAATGATCGCGATCTGGGAATACGTCATCTTGACGAGGTAAGAATGCGCCACCAGAGTCTACTAAGTAGATACACGGCAGGTGACAACGCTCGGCGATGTCTTGAGCACGTAAATGCTTTTTAACCGTGAGCGGATAGTAAGTACCGCCTTTAACTGTTGCGTCATTGGCAACAATCATACACTCAACGCCAGCTACGCGGCCGATACCTGCCACAACGCCGGCACAAGGTACGTAGTCTTCATAACAACGCCATGCGGCAAATTGGCTGATTTCTAAGAATGGGCTACCAGCGTCGATAAGATTGCTGATACGGTCGCGGGCAAGCATTTTGCCGCGTGATTGATGACGCTCTTGCGCCGCTTCACCGCCGCCTTTTTTAAGGGTTTCAACGTTGTCGTTTAGCTCATCAACAAGCGCTTGCATAGCGTTGCTTTTATCGATGAAATCTTGGCTGCGGGTATTAATTTTGCTGGAAAGAATAGTCACAAGTGGGCTCCTTTACCTTGTTAAAGGTAACGGTGCTATCCCCGCAATCTTTGGCGATTGCCCAAAGCCTGCGGGTACAAAAGGGGAGGTATAGCACCGTTAGCGAACTGAGTTCTAATCGTGGATGAATTATTTAGATTCGTTAAACAACTCACGGCCGATTAGCATACGGCGGATTTCTGAAGTACCCGCGCCAATTTCATAAAGTTTAGCGTCACGTAGTAAACGACCCGTTGCAAACTCATTGATGTAACCGTTACCGCCTAGCAGTTGGATTGCATCTAATGCCATCTTAGTTGCTAGCTCGGCGCTGTATAAAATGATACCCGCACTGTCTTTACGCGTTGTTTCGCCGCGATCACAAGATGCTGCAACAGCATAAGCGTATGATTTAGCTGCATTCATTTGTGTGTACATGTCGGCGATTTTGCCTTGAATTAGTTGGAACTCACCGATTGATTTACCAAACTGCTGACGGTCGTGAATGTAAGGAACAACGATGTCCATACACGCATCCATGATGCCTAGTGGGCCACCTGTTAGTACTACGCGCTCGTAGTCTAGGCCGCTCATTAATACTTTAACGCCACCGTTTAGCTCGCCAAGAATGTTCTCTTCTGGTACTTCACAGTCTTCAAATACTAATTCACAGGTGTTTGAACCACGCATACCTAGTTTGTCTAGCTTTTGTGCTTGAGAGAAACCTTTGAAACCGCGCTCGATGATGAATGCTGTGATACCGCGTGAACCCGCGTTAACGTCTGTCTTTGCGTAAACTACGTAAGTTTCGGCATTTGGACCATTGGTGATCCACATTTTGTTGCCGTTTAGAATGTATTTATCGCCTTCTTTACGCGCGTGTAGTTTTAATGAAACTACGTCAGAACCCGCGTTTGGCTCACTCATTGCTAGTGCGCCGATGTGCTCACCGCTCACAAGTTTTGGTAAGTATTTTTCTTTTTGTGCTTGGTTACCGTTTTTGTAGATTTGGTTAACACAAAGGTTAGAGTGTGCGCCGTAGCTTAAACCAACAGACGCTGACGCGCGGCTGATTTCTTGCATTGCTACCATGTGGGCTAAGTAACCCATGTCCACACCGCCAAACTCTTCTGAAACGGTAATACCCAATAAGCCCATGTCACCCATTTTGCGCCATAAATCGGCAGGGAATTCGTTGTCTAAATCGATTTGCTCAGCGCGTGGTGCGATTTCGTCGCGAGCAAAGGCGTTAACAGTATCGCGCAACATGTCGATAGTTTCGCCGTGATTGAAATTTAGTGAACTAAATGTAGATAACATAGTGGGCTCCATTGGCTATTTTTAGCTTAATTCTTTTAATTCCGCTCTACAGCGGGTTTCTACCGAGCTTAGCTCCATCAGCACGACGGTGATGTCTTCCATTTGTTGTTGCAGATGTTGTTTCTTTTCATCAATCAACGACAACATGGTGTGTAGCTGCTGAACGCTTGAGCGGTCGGCGTCATATAAGTCGAATAAACGTCTGGTTTCAGCAAGTGAAAAGCCAAGGCGTTTACCGCGTAAAATCAGTTTCAGTCGCACGCGATCTTGCGGGCTGTAAATACGTGTTTGTCCACGGCGGGTTGGTTTCATTAACCCTTGATCTTCGTAAAAGCGAATGCTTCGAGTTGTAACGTCAAACTCTTTTGATAAGTCGCTTATCGAAAATGTTTTTTGTGAATCTATCATGCATAACTCCTGAATTTTTTATACGGTACTTGAAGTTTACGTAAAGGTAAAGTTATTTTTCGTAACTCCAGAACCAATTACCACTTTTGTCTTGTTAGACTAATGGAGATACCTAGTTATTATCAAGCCTAAACAGCAATTTATCTGCCACTCAACACTAAGTCTAATATTTAAGCGGCTCTTTAACGTGTTAGTTATAGTCAACATTGATTAGAAGAATGAGAACAAGAACAATGACTGAGCAACTCGACTATCAAACACTCAAACAACACGCCATCGACGATCCACGAGGCTACTGGGGCGAAGCCGCCAAAGCCATTAGCTGGAATAAAGAAGCCGATGAAATTCTTGATGACAGCAACAAACCTTTTTATCGCTGGTTTAAAGGTGCGGAGCTAAACACCTGTTACAACGCCGTCGATAGACACGTTGAAGATGGTTATGGCGAACAAGCCGCTATTATTTATGATTCACCAGTTACCGACGTAAAATACCAACTGACCTTTAATGAGCTACAAGACAAAGTAGCAAGACTTGCTGGCGCGATGACCAATCTTGGTGTGACGAAAGGCGATACTGTGGTCATTTATATGCCAATGGTCGCTGAAGCCGTAATTGGTATGCTCGCTTGTGCGCGTATTGGCGCGATTCACTCAGTAGTTTTTGGTGGTTTTGCTGCGCCAGAGCTCGCAACACGAATTGATGATGCGAAACCTAAACTAATTCTAAGCGCCTCATGTGGTATTGAACCTAATCGTCTTGTTGCGTACAAGCCACTGCTTGACGAAGCCATCGAGATTGCCGCTAACAAACCAACGCATACAATTATTCTGCAGCGCCCACAGCTGACTGCTGAAATGACTGCTGGTCGTGACGTCGATTGGAACGAAGCTGTTGAAGCTGCTGAGCCTGTGGGCTGTGTTAGTGTTGCGGCGACAGATCCACTCTACATTTTATATACCTCTGGAACCACAGGGCAGCCTAAAGGCGTGGTGCGCGATAACGGCGGTCATGCGGTGGCGCTAGCGTGGTCAATGAAGCACGTTTACAACGTGAAACCAGGCGAAGTGTTCTGGGCGGCATCGGATGTTGGTTGGGTAGTAGGCCATTCTTTTATTTGTTATGGCCCGCTTATCAATCGCTCGACGACGGTAGTATTCGAAGGTAAGCCAATAGGTACACCAGATGCTGGCACATTCTGGCGCATTATTAGTGAATATAATGTGAAAAGCTTCTTTACTGCACCAACGGCATTCCGCGCACTTCGCGGCTGTGATCCTGACGGTGAGTTTATTAAGAAATACGATATTTCATGTCTTAATGCACTATACCTTGCTGGCGAGCGTTGTGACCCAGCAACCTTGCATTGGGCGCAAGACCAATTACAAATTCCTGTGATCGATCACTGGTGGCAAACCGAAACTGGCTGGCCAATGGCGTCTAACTTATTAGGTAGCTGCCCAAGTGAAGTTAAAGCTGGCTCTCCAGCACGTGCCGTACCAGGATACGACGTGCAAATCGTCGATGAATTTGGCGAGCAAGTGCCGCAAGGCCAATCAGGCATGATAGTCGCAAAACTGCCATTACCGCCGGGCACACTGCCAACACTGTGGAATAACAACGAACGTTTCTACGACGCTTATCTAAGCCAAATCGAAGGGTATTACCTAACAGGTGATGCTGGCTATTTAGATGAGGATGATTACCTATTTGTAATGAACCGTATCGATGATGTGATTAACGTAGCAGGGCACCGTTTATCTACTGGCCGCATGGAAGAAGTGATTTGTGATCACCCAAGTGTCGCCGAGGGCGCAGTGATTGGTGTCAACGATGAACTAAAAGGCGAATTGCCATTAGCGTTAGTTGTATTAAGTAGTGGCAACAACAAATCAGCCGAAGAAGTGAGCAAAGAGTTAGTATCATTGGTGCGTGAACAAGTTGGCGCAGTAGCGGCGTTTAAGCGTGTGCACTGTGTTGAGAAATTGCCAAAGACTCGCTCAGGTAAAATTCTTCGAGCCACTATGAAGAAAATGGCCAACGGCGATGAGTTTGTTGTGCCAGCGACAATCGAAGATGAGTCAGTGTTAGAAACGTTGTCGGCGGTGTTGTAGGTTAGTGTTGTTAAATATTGCTGGTTACTTACCTAACCAGCAATATTTACATGCCTTCTAAATTTCTAATTTCTTTTTTCTATGGTTATGCAATAGCTTCCAAGCCTTTCTTTTCGGCGAGAGAAAGCATTTTCAATGCCGCGCCTCTTGGTTTGCTTTCACCTTGTTCCCATTTTTTCACTAACTTATCACTGACATTTAGATACTGCGCAAAGACAGGCTGTGAAAGGTTGTTTTTCTTTCGAAGCGATTTTACTTGTTCCGGCGTAAATTCATGTATTGTGGTTAGACATAGGGCATCAAACTTTCTCATAGTTGTTTTGCTGATAGCTCCTGAATCTTGCAAGCCTTTCGCTGTGTCATGAACTGCCTTTAGAATGTCACTCATCATTTACCTACCTTAATCAATTCACCATCTTTTACTAGTTGGTTAATCTCTTTCTCTTCAAACGCTAAAATCTCTTTTGCTAACTCTTTTAATGCCAGTTTTTCTTTAGCATTGATATTTGCTCTATCACTTTTCGCAAAGGCATACAGGAAAAAATATCTGTCTCCAATGACTGCGCCGACAATTGTACGGTAGCCACCACTTTTACCTTTATTACCTGAGGCAATACGTTTTTTATAAAGGTTACCACCTAAGTCCGCATCGAAAAGACCATCGCTCATTTCCAAGCAAGCAGTGATTAGATCATTGTCCGATATAGTTTCTTTTTTAGTTAAAGAAGCAAAAACTCTGGTTTTGTAAATCAAAGTATACTCCATTAGGGTATGTTTTCAACGTTTAACAAAGGCGGTTATCCAGCTCGCTTGGCCGCAAACTGGGGATAATTCACTTTGATAACTTAGCGTAGACTATGATCTGAAGTGTTGTTTTTGATTATGTGAAAATTGATAGAAGCAGCTTTAATAACAGTGCTACCTCAATTTTATTATTCTTCTAATTGATCTTATTTACGCAAACAACTTTGCTAAATAAGCGACGTTTGGGGTAGTTGACGATTAGTTCGAAGCTATCAGAGTCATTAAAAACTAACTGATATTGATTGGCTGATAGTTCGCAAAAGCTCGTTAATAAATAGCTGTGATAAAACGGCGTAAAGCTGTAGTTGCCAACAATTTTAAAGTCCTTATTTAATACAACAATCTCGCATCCTTCCTCGAACGGGCAATCCCAATTTATGAGCAGTAGGAAGTAATTGGGCAGTTCAAACTGCTTTTCAATAACATAGCCAGATACCTTTAAATTTAACTTTTCACCATTGAAGTGCAGGGCTGACTTTAACGGCCTGTTTTCGTAGTCACCCTGATGCTTTTCAATGGTGAAGTTATCAATGGTTATCACTGAGTTTCCTTGGTTTTTATTTGTTGGTTAATGATGTCCAATGAATCCATTTGATTTCGTATCGATTGTGGGCGTTAAAGCTCAGCAATTATTTTTATTTGCTGAGCTTTATTGGGAAGTGAAATTGTAATACTTTAAAAATCAAAGAGAATTTTTTGGGTGTCCCTTTTTCTCAATGCGGAAGAATGAAGAAAATTTAGTGTAGGGAGAGATTGAATTTTTTAATCAATCGTGGCTGTTAAAATTGAATAAAAAAGCTCAGTAATTATTGTTAATTACTGAGCTTTTTGTTTGTTACAGTCGTAAAGGGTTAAAAATCATAGAGAAATTTGTGGGTGTCCTTTTTTTCACTAATATACCCTCGATAGCTCTAACGCCTAAATCAGGTGCGCCGTAGGCGTCACCTGGATTTACTTGTTAGGTGTTTTTCTCCGGGGCATCCTTTTCCATTCATTGAGATCTAATTCTTCTCGCAAATCTTCTAACTCAAATCTTACTTTAGGGCTAATAAATGCTCCGCAAGTCTTCCCCTCTGGCAACATCTCATTAGCCTTGTTTTTAAACTGAGTTAAGGTTTTAGATACTACAAATACATCAAAAAGCTTTTCAGGATCAGCGCCATGGTCATTAATTAAGTGCTTGATAAATCTATAGCTTTCAAAGATGCTCAGTTCTTTTTTATGTTTAAGTTTTTCATTAGTTTCAGAGATAAGTTGTTCTGAGTTCTGGGGACTTACATTTATTAGAAGGTTTTCCGAGTAATCTTTTAAAGCGCTTGCAACATCTTCTAAGTTACCTAGTTGCCTAGCTAATGATTTTAAGTTGGATTCAGAGGATCTATTTGATAAATATTTAGCAAAAAGTCCTGACCATTGCTCTCTTAGCCATGAAGAGATGTCATCAAATTTTTCAAACTCTCTGACTAGATTGTTTCTTCTCTGTAAGTGAATAGAATCTAAAAGTTTAAAGATATTTACGCTATCTACATGAGCATATTTTATAGATGTATTTTCTCTATTTTCTTTATAGGTTTGATATTCTGCGGAAACCCCTTTGTCTACAAATATATATATTGGCAGATCTAGTTTTTTAGCTGTCTCATATTCTTTTCGCGTAATCGAGTTGAAGTGATGATAGTGTTTTTCTAGTTCATCTTCAGGTAATGAGTTTTCTTCATTCGAAACAGAGGAACCATATCTACCACCAATAATGAGAACAAATATATGACATGTTTCTATTTCTTTGTAGCATGATTCGTCTAATGGATCTTGATGATCGAAAGGGATGTCGCCACTTTCAAACAATACTGATTCATAGCCTAGATCAGAAACAAATCTCTCAATACTGTTGCGAATATGTTTTAAATCATAATAAGTTGAACTAATGAATATTCTTGGCTTTGCCATTTTCTATTTATCTTTCCTTTGAGGTACTATGTTGCACGAAATTTGATTGAACACCTAACAGTGTATTTATCACGCATGCACAATAAAAACAGCACGCTATTTTTTAAATTGCCCACAAATCTAATAATAAAACGATTTTAAGTCAAAGCTTTAAATTCTAACGTTGTAATTTTTGTCGGTTTTTTCTCTTGGAGAAAGTGAACATTGCGTCATACATTGAACGCCTGTGCAATGTATGACGCAGGAGATTTTTATAAATTCTCATTAAATCAAAACATTAAAAGTGACGAACTGTGGAAAGAGTGCATCAAACTGCGCAACATTCACAAACGAATGATGATGCAACCCACTTTGACTCATTAACGTGTAATTCCCCCAATAATGAGTTAGATTACTCCCCAACAGTGATCAACATCGATTTAGATACAAGGAACATTATGTCATTTTTCAAGAAGGTTTTATCGTCGGTAGGCATTGGTAGTGCTAAGGTGGATACCATTATTCACAATCCAGAAGTGGCGCCGACACAGGTGTTGTCGGGAACGGTACAGGTTGATGGTGGTTCGACGCAGCAGCATATTAATCACATCAAAATTCACGTGTGTTGTAATTACTTTAGCGAAGAAACTTACACCGATGATGATGACAACGAGCACGAGCGTATTGTTGAGCACACGGCGGTGTTAGCGTCTTATCAAGTATCTGACAGCTTTGATGTTGAAGAAGGGCAGCAACTTAACTTCGATTTTGAAATTCCATTACCAGCCAACACGCCGTTATCACTTGGTCAGTCACGTGTGTGGGTTGATACCGATTTAGACATCGATTACGCGCTGGATAAATCAGACAAAGATATGCTGCATGTGGTGCCAAACGAGCGTCAAAACGCAGTGCTGGTGGCGATGAGTCAGCTTGGTTTTGCCTTAGGTGAAGTTGAGAACGAAGCGAGTAACGCGCTGGGTGGTCACTTTGTGCAAGAGTTTGAATTTAACGCTCATTCTGGTGATTTCAGAGGCCGTGTCGATGAAGTTGAAATGTTGATGGTTAATCACGACGATTCGCTAGAGCTGATGGTCGAAGTTGATCGCAAGGCGAAAGGTATCAGCGGTTTCTTCGCATCGATGATTGGCCGTGATGAAACTAAGTTATGGGTTGAAATTCATGACTACGACTTAGATGCGGTAACCGATGTGCTGCACGGCGCAATTGATGAGCACTGCTAAGCAATAATAGCTATAAAGAAGGCTGTAGGCACTAATCATAAAAAATACTTGTCCAGTTTTCGGTTGTGATGAGTTATGAACCAAGGCTATCCTTAACATTAAGCTGTTAAGTGATAGCCTTTTCTTTTTCTGACAAGCGTGTGCTGAGTATAAGATGTTAGTGACCCAACCACAGTTAATCGATGATTTTTATAAAGCACTATGTGAACGCCAGCCTAGTTATGTGGGTAGCTTTTATGTGGCGGTAAAAACGACCTCGATTTTTTGTATTGCGACCTGTCATGCCCGTAAACCCAAGAAAGAAAATGTCGATTTTTATACCTCGATTGACGATGTGGTTAAGGCGGGCTTTCGTCCCTGTAAGGTGTGTAAACCGCTAGAAAAAGCCAATGAAATGCCGCTGATGGTGAAACGCGCGGTGGAGTTGGTTAAAACGGATTTAACCCAAAAAGTAAAAGATACCGATTTAAAAGCCAATGGCATTACGCCTGAAACAGTGCGCCGTTGGTTTAACAAACACTATGGCATGACGTTTCAGTCTTATGCCCGAATGATGCGAATGAATAATGCGATGAAAGAATTAGATAATGGTAAAAAGGCGATAGATACGGCCTTTGACAGTGGCTATGAGTCGTTGAGTGGTTTTAACGAAGCCTTTAAGAAGATGACAGGACATTCGCCGAATAATGAAGATGGCAAAACCATTATCTTGATTGATCGTTTAACCACGCCTATCGGTCCGATGTTTGTGTGTGCAACCGCGCAAGGGGTGTGTTTAATCGAGTTTGTCGATCGCAAAAACTTAAAGCAAGAATTTGAAGAATTACAACAACGTCTTGATGGTGTGATGATGGCGGGGGAGAACGAGCATATCAAGCAAGCGAAAGCTGAGCTTGCTGAGTATTTCGCGGGCAGTCGCCAGCAGTTTGATTTAACCCTTTATACGCCATCAACCGCCTTTCGTGAGTCTGTGTGGCAAGGGCTGCGCGAGCTGGAATATGGCACCACGACAAGTTATCTGCAGCAGGCAGTCAAATTAGGTAACGAGAAAGCCATTCGTGCGGTTGCTAGCGCTAATGGTCAAAACCGTATTGCTATTGTTATTCCTTGTCATCGCGTTATTGGTAAAGACGGCAGTCTCACGGGGTACGCTGGTGGCCTTGCCCGCAAGAAGTGGTTGTTAGAGCACGAAGCTAAGTTCCTCAGTCAATAATATTTTCAGTAACACTTTGTAATATCTTTGCGCCACAAAGGTAGTGAGATTTTTGGTCAGATTGGTAGAATACGCCATCACTTTCAATCCATTACTTTGCTTGTGGCCGAGAAAACAAAAATTATCCTCAATGCATTTGTACGCAAGTGTTTTGATGCCTATTTATTAAAAGCCATTATCCGCGATAGCGGAGCACACTTGTCGCGCAAGGGGCGTTCTCGCAATTGGATGCTTATTGCAGATGCCAAGCAAATAGCCAAGATTATCAGTGATGTAGAAGCTGCTGACCAGCCAAGTTGGCTATGGTTTGCCAAGTTGTTGCGAGAGCAAAAGCAATCGCTGACCCAACAAGAATTACTTAATTTGGTTAAGCTAAATCCAGCAATTTCTACTAATCAGCTTATCGCGCTAACAGATTGTACGTTGGCTCAGGCTCGTCAGGTTCTCGATGAAGCCGAATGGATGGATGATTGAAACTAATTCAAATAAAACAATAACTAAGGTTCTATCTATGCTTAATAGAAAACTGGGTATTTCACTGATTGCAACCAGTGTGGTTGCTATTACGTCCGGTTGTGCGACGACTAGTCAGCCAACGTCACAAGCGTTGACAGTTAGCGATTATCAACGCGCTGAACGTCAATTGCGTTCTCACACTAATAAGTTAGTTTACGGCACTGTTGAAGCCAGCAAATGGCTTGGTGATAACCGTTTACTGTATCGTACGTCTGTAAAAGGCGGTCATGAGTTTGTGATTGCTGATGCTGCTAAAGGCACTAAAGCAGCGGCGTTTGATCACGCGGCTATTGCTAGTGCATTGTCAAACGATGAAAAGTCTTACACGGCGACAACTCTGCCATTTAAATCATTTAAGTTTAGCGACGAAGGTAAATCGATTGCATTTCGCCTTGGCAAAACGTCGATGGAATGTCAGCTAGCACCAGTCAGTTGTGATAAGGCTGATAAGAAGCACTATGTTGCTGGTCAGGTAGTATCACCTGATGGTAAAAAAGCGGCGTTTATTAAAGACAACAACTTGTGGTTACTTGATGTCGCTAGCGGCAAGAAAACACAGCTAACTAAAGATGGCGTTGAAGACTTTGGTTACGGCACCAATAACGCTGGTTGGATCCGTTCTAAAACACCAGTGATGATGTGGTCGCCAGATTCTAAGAAAATCGCTACCTTCCAACACGATGGCCGCAAAGTAAAATCTATGCACTTGGTAACGACCAACGTTGGTCATCCAACACTTGATAGCTGGAAATATCCACTGCCGGGTGACGAGCATACATTCATGCTTGAGCGCGTGATTATCGATGTTGATAGCAAAAAAGTGGTTCGTTTAAAAGACGCGCCGGATTATCAACGTTCTACTGTAACTGACCACGTATACAGCCGCGGTAAGATGTTAGACGTGCAATGGAACAAGGCGAGTGACTCACTAGCTTATGTTTCAGTATCACGCGATCACAACCATGCGACACTAAAAGTTGCCGATGCTAAGACTGGTAAGGTTGCAACGATTCTTGATGAGAAGGCGAGCACGTTCTTCGAATCTGGTAAAGGCAAAGCCAACTGGTTCTTCTTACCAAAATCTAATGAAGTTATCTGGTTCTCGCAGCGCAGCGATTGGGGCCATTTATATCTGTACGATTTAGGCACTGGCACACTTAAGAATGCCGTGACTGAAGGTAACTGGAATGTATTACAAGTTCGTGCTATCGATGAGAAAAACCGCGAGCTTTACTTCACTGGCGCTGGCCGTGAAAAAGGTGACCCGTATTTCCAATATTTCTACAAAGCGAAATTCGACGGTAGCGAGTTAACGTTGTTAACACCAGAGCAGGGCGATCACAGCGTTAAGTTAAGTGAAGATCGCAGCTACTTTGTTGATTCTTACTCAACACCAAGCGTGCCAGCGACAAGCGTTATTCGTAACATCGATGGCAAAGTGGCTGTTGCATTAGAAAAATCAGACATCAGTGCGCTTCAAGCAACTGCATGGCGCGCGCCAGAAGCCTTTGTGGTTAAAGATCGCGACGGTAATTTCGATATTCACGGCTTGATGTACAAACCATCAAACTTTGATCCAACTAAGAAATACCCTGTAATTAACTACCTATACCCAGGCCCACAAACTGGTAGTATCGGTTCACGTTCGTTTGTTGCATCACGTGGCGATAAGCAAGCAATGGCTGAGCTTGGCTTTATCTTGATTGAGATTGATGCTCTAGGCACACCAATGCGCTCTAAGAAGTTCCACGAGTTCTACTTTGGCGATATGGGCGATAGCGGTGTTCCAGATCAAGTGTCTGCAATTAAGCAACTTGGTGCGAAATACAACTGGCTTGATTTAGATCGCGTTGGTATTTGGGGACACTCAGGTGGTGGTTTCGCTTCGACAAACGCTATCTTACGCTACCCTGATTTCTACAAAGTGGCAGTATCTGGTGCTGGTAACCACGACAACCGCAACTACGCAGATGCGTGGGGCGAAAAGTGGCAGGGCATGTTCAAGAAGAACGAAGATGGCACCACTAACTACGACAACCAATCAAACCCGTTATTTGTTGATGGTTTAAAAGGTAAGTTGTTACTTGCTCACGGCACATTAGATGACAACGTTCCACCGTTTAACACGCTAATTGTGGTTGATGCGCTAATCAAGGCTAACAAAGACTTTGATTTATTAATGCTGCCAAACCGCCGTCACGGCATGGCACGTGAACCGTACATGATGCGTAAGCGTTGGGATTACTTTGTTGAGCACCTAATGGGTGTTAAACCACCAAAAGAGTTTAAGTTTGGTGAGCAAAAGTAATTATCATTGAGTGTTAATGATATGATGAAACGCGCGGCTTAAGCCGCGCGTTTTTATTTGAGGTGACGAATTTGTTTAAACATCATTTATTAAAACTTGCCACCACCGCACTCGATGAGCTAAATGAGTCTTCGGCTAATGATCCGGTGAGCGAAAGTCATTATTTAAGTCTGTGGGTGACTCAAGCCATTAAGCAAAAACGCTTTGATGTGTGCTTGTCTCAGCAGCTTAAAGAGTGGCAGCAAAGTGCACGCACCTTGGGACAAGGGGCAAATCTTAAACAGCAATTCATGTCGATTAAGCGTGATATTGAACATGTCGATAGTTTTAGTGCTGGCGTTAATAAATCGGTGATTGAAGCGCTTCTTAGTGATATCGAAGCAAGCGATTGGCAAGTGAGTTATCAACTTATTGGTCGAAAAAAGTTGTCGGTGAAAATGCAGCAGTCGTCTTCATTGGTGATTGACAGTGATAGTTTTGACAAGGCATTTGATGATAGCGGTCGATTTATCTCCGAACTTTTCATATATCTTAGAGGCGATAAGGCGCAGTTTTTTAAGCGAGCTTATGAGCTAGGTGTATTGTGTTATAAGCTCAGTGATTACAAGTCAAACGTCAAATTTCACGGTCAGTTTGTGATAGCGCCTGATAATAATTATCCAAGCTTGCCTGAGTCTTTTTAAGATTTTGAGGTGGCTTGGCTATAGAATAACGTGATAGAGTCAAATTGATGAAATAAACGACAGGGCGTTAGTGAGTAGCAAGATGGTAAGAGCGATTGGCATTTTTATAATCGGGTTGATTTACCAAAGCGATGCGCTTGCGACTGACTATGAGTTTATTTGGAATCCTTATTGCCCTTATACGTGTGATGCCAAATTAGAAAACGGCAAAGAGGGCGTGGCCATTGATATAATCCGCGCCGTTTTTAAAGACTCTGAGCATACCGTTTCATTCAAACGCATCGACAGCTGGCTTAGGGCTAAGCGACTGGTCAAATCAGGCATGAGCGACGGCATGGCCTTTACGTTTTATCAGCATGATAAAACCGAAAATGGTTACCTAACGCCAGAAACACCGATGCTTATGGTCAAAGGCATTGCGTATTTATCCCTTCCAAAAAATCAGATGACTCCATTTCGGGTGACTGATGTTGCTAGATTTAATGCCATCGGTAATTATTATGGCGCGGTGAATTCAAATCGCCGTCTAGCGCGATACCTTGCTGAAAATCCTCATAAAACCATTTATGTCACAGGATCTAATATCTTAAAACGCGTGCGGGAAATGCTTGATATTGGCCGTATCGACATTTGGTTAGACAGCCCAGATTTACTTAACTATATGGTGACTAAATACCCGCAATACGCGGTAAGTACCTCAGCAACAGGTAACACGGAATACGCCGGCATGCTGTTTGATGAAAGCAAACCACAGAGTAAGGCATTGGCAAAAATGATGGATGAAGGAATCGTTAAACTGCGTAAAAGCGGTGAACTAGAAAAGATTCTCGCGCGTTATGGTATGCCAGATCGAATGGCAAAACCTGTAAAATAAATAGGGCTAAGAAATATGGCGTCCCCGGCAGGATTCGAACCTGCGACTTCCAGCTTAGGAGGCTAGCACTCTATCCAGCTGAGTTACGGGGACTTTTTCAGCAATTAATTGATAAATTACACGAGAATAGAAATTGATTCTAGTGCTGAAATTGCGTTAAGTAAGGCTATGGTTTTAATGAAACGATGGCATCGTTTTGAATATCACCGTAGAGCGGGCTGTCTTTTGCCTCAGCTTCTAAATGATTGTCATACAATGTTTTGATAACCAAAGTTGTCGGGTTAACTTGCGTCGATTGGCGTAAGATACCGCGATCATCAGTAAATTGAGTCGCGTGATGTACCATCAATTCGTTACCAACCATCAAGCCGTGGCGCTTACCTAAATTTACCGTCACAAATCTATCATTAACCTTAATGACTTGTCCGCGCAGGTTTTGGCACTGCAGAAAGATGTTTAAGTCATTAGTCACTTGCTTAAGTTGATTGGTTATAGATTCACCGTATACATTTGACCAAAACTCCTGTGTTGCAGGGTCGATTTTTTCCCGCTGGTCGAAGGTCCATGGCGCTTGGGTGGTATAGCGTTTATGCCACACCTTCTCGCCAGTTAAACCATCAAACAAGGTATAGGTAGCAATATATTGACGCAGTGGATTGTTATTGGCGATGCCAAACCATTTAGATGTCGGGCGGGCGATAGACACATCTTTGACTTCGCCGCTCAATAGATATTGGCTATCGGTTTGTGCTGCTAGTAATTGCGGCGCCGACATATTTGATTGGTCAGTCACAAAAGGCTGGTAATTTGGGGCAATTACTTGGTTAATTGGTAATAGTTGACTTACGCCGTAGCTACCATTGAATGATGACATCTGCTCAAACAGTTGATAAGCCGCTTCGCTGCCTAGCTCAAAAATACCGCCGACGACAGCTTGCTGTCTGTTACGGAGGGGGAATTTTGTTAGCGCGACATATTTCTTGGTATTAGACGCGTGGCAAGATGTTTTACTTGCCACGATATCGGCGCGGATGTGGACAATCATCGTATCATCGACGATTTCTTCGCTAATGAGTAATAAATCTCTGACGCTGCCGCTTGAGCGAACTTCAAACCGATCTGAGCTTAGTAAGCCGTTAGAAAGTTGACTGATAGAATTAACTTGTGCACCTGTAAAGAGCAGGGTGTGTTTTATCGCATCTTGCACCGCCATATTACGGGCAATATCTTCATCACCATTAACAATAGGTGCGCGTCCTTTGGCGTCATACCACTGCGCGGCAACATTGGTGCTAATGGTTAATAATAAACAGCTTAAGAGTGCGATAGCTTTCATAACAATTACTCGTTAATGATACGACGAGGCATAGCTGTCGAGTTGTAAAGCAAGTAGAGGTTTTTATAATCGAGCTCTAATTCGGTGGCATAGATTTCGTCGCTAACTGGATAGCTCTTGATCACTTTAGCGCCGCGAATAAGTCCTTGGACTGAGGCATTAAGCGATGAGTTAGCCACCATTAGCTCAGACAATTGTGTTTGCCCGTCAATTTGATGGCCGTGAACCTGCGCTGTTAATTCGCGGTAGGCTTCAAGCTTCGATGCTTTTATCGCTTGTAATATGCGCTCGGTTTTATTCTCGCCCATTTGGCTATTAATTGGGGCATAACCAGTAGCGTAAAACTTGGCGAATTCTTTAGGTGCTTCTTGGTAGTATTTAACTTGCGATGACGATGTGCAGCCCCAAAGTAAAACGGTAGTGACTATCGCGGTTAATAATCTCAACATCATTTTCTCCTTGTGCAGGCTTAGGCAGAAATATAGCCACTAGACGCTGAACCAGCGCGTGTTTTACCTTTGGCGTTATACGTCATGGCATTGCCACTGCGTTTTTGAATAAGTGCCCCTTGTAGTCGCTCGATACTATTGATGCTTAACTCGATGGCTTTGCCATTGGCGAGATTTTTAGTATGGCACTGGGCTAAGAGGTCGGTAATTTCATCTTTAAGCGCTAACGCTGATTCGCTTTGTGGAATTTGCTCAGCGTAGGATGACAGTTCAACATCGATGGTTTCGAGTTGCTGCATAAGATGTTGTTTGCTTTGAGCTAGTGATGCGATGAGCTCGTGATCGCGCTCGACAAGAGATTGGGTTTCGTCGTTAAGCAGCTTATCAAGCTGCTTAACGTGTGTTAACTGAAGAGTTAATAAAGACAGTAGTTTTTCATTATTCATTTAAAAGATCTTCTCTAGATCTCCCTCGAATTTTGCCAAGTTTGCTGCCAATTTATCTGGGTCAACTTTGTATTCACCTGCTGCAATAGCTTTGCGGATACTTTCAACCTTCTCTTGGTTTACCGAGGAAGTATTGTTTAACTTCTCTCGAATGTTATGCAACTGCTGTGCCTGTTGTGTCAAAGATACTGAATCTTTTGCTTCTGGCTTAGCCTGTGCCGCTGTTTGCGCTTGTTGTTGCACATTTTGCTGCTTTACCTGATCGGTTTTTGACTGTGCTTGACTTTTCAATTTGTCAAGTTGTTGACTATGATTGCCTGCTAGTTTGTTTATATCCAATGCCATAATAGCCTCTACTATTAATATTCCTCTTCAAAACCTCTATCGGCGGGGCTTTAAGAAACTTTAGCGTTTTTTTAAATTTATTTCTGCGTGGCCTACTGCAACCACAGTCGCTTCGATGATTCTACCAGAACTATTGTTTTTGATGGAAATTTTTTGGCCGCGACTGCCGTCATTTAAGGCAACCCCTGTAGATTTAATCTGCAGTGAGCCATTTTTTGCAGTGATATTTACTTGCTCGTCTTTACACACCATACAGATGAGATTAGCCAGCAACGGGCGTCCACCTTGGATGTAACGCTTAACTTTAGAGCCAGCGATATCTTCGATTTTATAGACAACAGGGCCAACGACCATTGATGTGTCGACATATTCAATGACTAAGTTTTGGACTGTCAGTAGCTCGCCAACGGCAAGGTTTTGCCGAGCTGTAACCACTGGGCTTAACGTTTTAACTTGTACAGGCACGAAAATTCGCCATGCATTTGGGCAAGAAACACTGACTGTGTTGTTGCGTCTAATACCTCGCTTCGACGACAGGGCTATTGCCAAATTATTGCCACAAGATGTCAGCTTTTTTCTTCTATCGATGGGGGAAATAGTAATTTCTGATTTTTTATCGGGTGATTGTTCGATTTTTCCTTTAATATAGGCATGTATTTGGTTTTCTATTTTTTCGTGAACAGACATTGTGTTAGCGGCAACATTTTTTGCTAAAACAAACGCAAAGACGGCCGATAGAAAGATTAGGAAACGTGGTATTTGCATATAATGCTTAATTTGATTACTTTGTTTGACACTATTCATAAGTCACTATATTTTATTTAATTAATCATTGTATTAAATGTATTGTTCGTAGACATGGTAGGTAGCTTGTGCAGGCCACAATAACATTCATGGATGAATCTAGCATAAACGAACCCTTTTCTCTAACTGTCTATTATATGGAGCTATTATGGCCGGTGTCCTGGATTCAGTAAATCAAAGAACGCAACTTGTAGGACAAAATCGATTGGAGCTATTGCTGTTTAAGCTCAACGGTATGCAGCGCTATGGCATTAACGTATTTAAGGTTAAGGAAGTTCTCCAATGTCCTCGTCTTACTTCATTACCTAACCTTGCGCGAGAAGTTCGCGGCATAGCTCATATTCGCGGTGAAACCATTTCTGTTATCGATTTAAGTATGGCCACTGGTGGCCGTATGATCGATGATATCGAAAACCGCTTCATTATTATTACAGAGTACAATCGCTCAATTCAGGGCTTTTTGGTGGATTCTGTTGAACGCATTATCAACCTCAATTGGGAACAAATCATGCCGCCGCCAGAAGGGTCGGGTAAAACCAACTATCTAACAGCGGTAACTGAAGTCGATAATGGCATGGTGGGAATTCTTGACGTTGAGAAGATCTTAATGGAAGTTGCTCCACCAGAAGACGAAATGACCGATGAGGTGCTGGAAGATGCAAAAGCTATTGTTAAAGGCACTTCTAAGAAGATTATGATCGCCGATGACTCTATGGTAGCGCTTAATCAAATAAAACGCGCGTTAACGCCGCTTGGTCTTGAAATTGTCGAAGCTAAGAATGGACGTTTAGCGTTGGATAAGCTGTTAGAAATCAGCGAAGAGTGTGAAGAATCAATTACAGAACAAATTGGTTTGCTTATTTCAGATATTGAAATGCCAGAGATGGATGGCTATACATTAACTTCTGAAATTCGTACTAAAGACAAATTGAAAGACCTACGTGTGATCCTTCATACTTCTCTTAGTGGCGTATTCAACCAAGCGATGGTTGATAACGTTGGCGCCGATGATTTTATTGCCAAGTTCAATCCGGATGATTTAGCGGGCGCGGTTGAACGAAATATTAACATCTTACATTCTGAGCCTGCTCGGGACATAACGAGTGAATAAAGCAGATTTAACACCTCAAGAATACACGGAATTTTGTAAATTTTTAGAGAAGCACTGCGGTATTGTGCTTGGCGCGAGTAAGCAGTATTTAGTGCGCAGTCGTTTATCACCTCTGTTAAGTGAAACAAATTGTGAGTCGTTATCGCAGCTAGTTAAAAAGGCGATGATGATTCACGAACGTGCATTGCGCTCTACCGTTATCGATGCGATGACTACCAATGAAACACTGTGGTTTAGAGATAAATATCCATTTGATATTTTGACTACGCGTTTGTTGCCAGAATTTTCGAAAGTTGGCCGACCATTGAAAATTTGGTCGGCGGCAAGCTCGTCAGGGCAGGAGCCTTATTCTATTGCCATGACCTGCTTAGAGTATAAAGAAAAGAACCCTGGCGCATTAAAATTTGGTTTTGAAATATTGGGTACTGACATTTCTGACAGTATGTTGGCGCATTGTAATAAGGGTGAGTACGATAAATTAGCGCTGTCGCGTGGTTTGTCGCCTGAGCGCTTACGCAAGTTCTTTAATCCATCGTCAGATAATTGTTATGTGATTAAGGATGAAGTGAAACGTCATGTGAAGTTTCGCTCGTTTAATTTACTCGACAATTTCGCGCTACTCGGTCGTTTTGACATTGTTTTTTGTCGTAACGTGCTTATTTATTTCTCGCCGGAAGTGAAGCGGCAAATATTCGCCAACTTTGCCAAGGTGACAAATAAAGAAGGCTATTTAATGCTTGGCGCATCAGAATCTATCAATGGTTTAACTGATGATTTCAAGATGAACCGCTGTTCGTCAGGCATCGTTTACCAAGCTGTTTAAACCGTAATTCATTTCCAAAAAGGGCATCTATTATTGCCCTTTTTTTATATCTTCTTCATATTGGCACATCGCTTGCTTTTATCTCTACAAACCGTAACAGAGACAAAAATATGGCGATTTCATTTGAAAAGGCACTGGGTATTTCCCAATACACAGTAGGTGTGCGTTCAAGACGTGCCGAAATGTTGGCGAGTAACATCGTTAATGCCGACACTCCGCATTACAAAGCGCGTGATTTAGATTTTGCCACCGCTATGAAATCCGCTAAACAAAACTTGTCGACTAGTATGGCGAGAACACACGATAAACATTTTAATATCACCACTAAAGATACTTCTGGTGAGGCTTTTCGCGTGCCAACACAGCCTGATACTGGCGATGGAAATACGGTAGATGTACAAGTGGAACGAAACTTGTATATGCAAAATGCATTAGAGTATCAATCGAGCTTGCAATTCTTAGGCGGCAAGTTCAAAAGCTTAAGATTAGCTATTAAAGGAACAGGATCATGAGTTTATATAATATCTTTGATGTCGCTGGTTCTGGCATGAGCGCACAGTCGTTGCGTTTAAATGTAACCGCATCAAATTTGGCCAATGCTAACAGTGTTAGCAGCAGTGCTGAGCAGACATACCGCGGTCGTCATCCAGTTTTTGCCGCCGAAATGCAAAAAGCTGCCGCAGGGCAACAGGAAGAATCGGTTAAGGTTAAAGTGCTGGGTATTGTAGAAGATAAAGATCCACTCAAGATGGAATACAACCCTAATCATCCAATGGCTGATCAAGACGGATACATCTATAAACCAAACGTTAATGTGATGGAAGAAATGGCCAATATGATTTCAGCTTCACGTTCATATCAAACCAATGTTCAAGTAGCAGATGCGGCAAAGCAAATGCTAATGAGAACATTACAACTTGGCAGATAGGAGAGACTAAATGACTACAGTAAACACAGGTAATGCTTATTTAGACTCTCTGCGAGTTAAAGAAGAGCCTTATAAAGTTGACGATGGCTCTAACCAAACGCTCAACCAAGAAGATTTCTTTAAGTTGTTAACACAGCAGTTATCACAGCAAGATCCGTCAAAGCCAGTTGATAATGATCAGATGCTGTCGCAAATGGCGTCTATTAGTACCGTAGAAGGTATTAATACCATGACTAAAGAGTTCGAGAACTTGAATACGGTAATGACGTCATCGCAGGCGTTACAAGCATCGACGCTAGTTGGTCAGAAAGTACTTATTCCTACAAATGTGTCAAATAAACCAGCCAATGAAGGAGTTGATGCAGTAATTAGTATGCCAGCATCTTCAAGTGGTGATGTCATCGTTAATGTTGAGAACGAAGCTGGCGAGTTAATTCGCACAATCAACATCGGTAAACAAAATCCGGGTAACAACGAATTTTCTTGGGATGGCAAAGACAATGATGGCAACCAAGTAAAAGAAGGTAATTATACCATTAAGGCCACTGGTACTGTAGATGGTGAAAAACAAGATTTAGCCGTATCAACTTATAGTCATGTATCAAGTGTAAATCTTGGCAATGGCAGCAACGGCGTTATTTTAAATTTAAGAGGGCTCGGCAATATTTCGCTATCTGAAGTATTAGCGGTTGCCGAAAGTTAATCTAAGAAGAGGATTCGAACATGTCTTTTAATATTGCACTCAGTGGTATCTCAGCAGCGAAGAAGGATCTCGATGTTACTGCAAATAACATTGCTAACGTAAACACTATTGGTTTTAAAGAATCTCGCGCAGAGTTTGCCGATGTATACGCCTCTTCTTTATTTACTAACTCAAGTACTAAAGCGGGTGACGGTGTAACTACGGCGCAAGTGGCGCAGCAGTTCCATCAAGGTAGTTTATCATTTACTAATAACGCGTTAGATTTAGCGATTACAGGTCCAGGCTTTTTTGTTACTTCTGATGGTTTAGATTCTAAAGATCTAACTTTTACTCGTGCTGGTGCCTTTAAGCTTAACAATGAAAACTTTATCGTTGATTCTAACGGCAATTATTTACAAACTTACCCTGTAAATAATGACGGTACATCGGCTGCCATTAATTTGACATCGACATCAGGTATGCAAATTCCTGAAACTGCAGGTGTGCCGGTTAAGACGGGTATGGTGAACATGGCGGCTAACTTACCGGCGAACGCGACAGGCAAAACGGTTGCAAACTTTGATATTTCAGATCCAGCGACTTACAACCACTCAACTTCCATTACTATTTACGATTCCTTGGGTGAAGCACATGTTCAAACTAGTTATTTTGTAAAAGATGATACTGCGCCGAATCAATGGGCGATGTTCACGGCAGTTGACGGTAAAAAAGTTGATGCTGTAGCGCCGACCACTAACCTAACTGCTGCAACAGCGGGTACTAATCATGTTGGTGCGGTGGTTAACTTCACTAATAGCGGTGTTTATCAACAGCCTGCGAATCCTGATATTGTATTAGAGCCGCTAGGTACTCCAGGTGCAGGTGTTTATAGCTCTGGTGCTGATGGTACGCAAAACGTTAATGTGCGTCTTGAAGGGCCAACGCAGTTCTCTTCAGGTTTTGAGGTAACTTCTCTTGAGCAAGATGGTTTAACGGTTGGTCGATTAACTGGTGTTGAAATTGGCCCAGACGGACTGGTGAAAGCGACATACAGTAATGGTAGTTCACAACCTCTTGGCCGTGTTGCTATGGCGCGCTTTAGAAATGAGCAAGGCTTAACGCAAATCGGTAATACTTCTTGGAAAGCGAGTCAAGGTTCTGGCGAGCCATTAGCTGGTGAAGGTGATAGCGGCACATTTGGTACTATTAAGTCTGCCGCCCTAGAGCAAGCAAACGTTGACTTAACTACTGAATTAGTTGATTTGATTGCTGCACAGCGTAACTTCCAAGCCAACTCTCGTGCACTAGAGGTTAACCAAACCTTGTCACAAACTATCTTACAAATCAGATAATTAATCTGATTACCTAAGGCGCTTTTACCTGTGGTTTAAGCGCCTTCTTTCCTACAATTATCATTTCTTAAATTTTATTTCTTTATTTTGGCACACCCGTTGCATTCTCAAGAATAACAACGCTGATTTCAGCAAAACGCTATTTTTTTGACGAGGTGAATGATGGATAAATTACTTTATATATCCATGAGTGGCGCCAAAGAAAACTTAAACGCAACCGCATTGCGTGCCAATAATCTTGCTAATGCTAAAACAACTGGCTTTAAAGCAGATATTGAGCAGGCGCGTTCAATGCAAGCTTATGGTGAAGGTATGCCAACTCGCGTGTTCTCGCTCACTGAACGCCCTGCGCAAGACTTTTCTCATGGTGCCATGATAACGACGGCTCGCGATTTAGATGTCGCAGTGCAAGGCGATGGCTGGTTAGTGGTTGAGTCTAAAGATGGAACACCAGCCTTATCACGTGCTGGTTCATTACAAATTGACAATGCAGGCATGCTGCGCAATGGCGCTGGTCAATTGGTATTAGGTGACAATGGGCCAATCGCGCTGCCAATTCCCCTCGATAAATTAAAAATAGGTAACGACGGTGTTATTACCGTTCATCCACAAGGCGCGCCAGCTACGGTGACTGAAGAAGCCGGGCGTTTGCAATTGGTTAACCCCGATAAGCGCGACTTGGTTAAAGGTGAAGATGGCCTGTTCCGCCGTAAAGATGGCGGTCCTTTTGAAAATGACGCTAATGTGACAATCGCCAGCGGAATGCTTGAAGGCAGTAACGTTAACGCGGTTAGCGAAATGGTTGATTTGATCAGCCTTCAACGACAATTTGACATGCAAGTGAAGATGATGAAAACGGCTGAAGAAGTCGATACATCACAAGATCGTTTGCTACGTCTATCTTAATTTAGGAGAATTCACATGCATGCTGCATTATGGATAAGTAAATCAGGGCTAGACGCACAGCAAACTGATATCGCTACAATTTCAAATAACTTGGCTAACGCCAGTACCGTCGGTTACAAAAAATCTCGAGCAGTATTTGAAGATCTGTTGTATCAAAACATCAACCAACCGGGTGGTCGTTCATCGCAAAATACCGAATTACCAGCAGGTTTAATGTTAGGTGCAGGTACCAAAGTTGTTGCCACTCAAAAAGAGTTTACTCAAGGCAACATGCTAACCACTGAAAATTCATTGGATATGATGGTGGAAGGCGATGGTTTTTTTGAAATTCTTATGCCCGACGGTAACATTGCTTATACCCGTAACGGTCAGTTCATGCTTGATGAACAGGGACAAATTGTTACGCCTGGTAGTGGTTACTTACTACAGCCAACAATCACTATTCCTCAAGATGCGCAAAGTATTACCATTTCTTCTGAAGGCGAAGTCTCTGTTCGTCAAATCGGTCAGGCGGAAAACACTGTCATTGGTCAGCTAACAATTTCTAACTTTATTAATCCACAAGGCCTAGAGCCAATGGGACAGAACCTGTACACCGAAACGGGCGTAAGTGGTACGCCAATTCAAGGTAATCCTGGGTTAAATGGTTTGGGCTCTATTCGTCAAGGGGCGCTTGAAACTTCAAACGTTAATGTGACGGAAGAGTTGGTTAACTTGATTGAATCACAACGTGTTTATGAAATGAACTCGAAAGTCATTTCAGCAGTAGATCAAATGATGAGCTTCGTGACACAGCAACTTTAATCGTTAGCTGTAGGAGAGTGAATACCATGAAAAAAGCATTAACTATCGCATCTGTCATTTTATTGTCGGGTTGTATGTCGACTCAAGATAAGCCGATCGCTGATGATCCTTATTACGCGCCAATTTATCCTGAGCAACCACCAGTCAATATCGTAAAAACGGGCTCATTATTTGACGCTAATCGATTGGAAAGTTTATACGCCGATGTTAAAGCGCGTCGCGTTGGTGACATTATCGAAGTGGTGTTAAGTGAAAACACTTCTGCTAAGAAAAAAGCCAACAGTAATACTAAGAAAGAAAATAGCGCGACTTTGACACCTGTTACTGGGCTCAACGGCGCAAACGTTACTATTGGTGGCAATTCATTGGCGTTTGGTCTTGATCAAGACTCTGAATTTAAAGGGACAGGCACGAGCGATCAGTCAAATAGCTTAACTGGCTCTATTTCGGTAAGCGTAATGCAGGTGTTAGGTAACGGTAATTTAATTGTGCGCGGTGAAAAGTGGATTACCATTAACAATGGTGATGAGTTTATTCGCCTTAATGGAATCATCCGCCCACAGGACATTAGCGCCGATAATCAGGTGGATTCTATCAAGGTTGCGAATGCTCGAATTCAGTATTCTGGCACTGGTGCATTCGCTGATGCACAAAAAGCTGGCTGGTTGGCACGATTCTTTAATAGTGGTTGGTGGCCGTTTTAAAAACGTCAATTTACCGTCAGGAGAATTCGAATGAAAAAGCTTAATTTCTTTAATCAAAGCCTATTGCTATTAGCATTGTGTCTTTGCTGCATGACTAGCGCAAACGCGCAGCGCATCAAAGACTTGGCGTCGGTGAAAGGCGTTCGTTCGAATCAACTGGTCGGTTATGGATTAGTCGTTGGCTTACCTGGCACGGGTGAGCAAAGCCCGTTTACTGACCAAAGTTTTATGACAATGCTCAAAAACTTTGGCATATCAATGCCTGCAGGCTTAAACCCTAAAATTAAAAATGTCGCGGCAGTGGCTATCCACGCCGATTTACATGCGTTTGCTAAACAGGGCCAAACAATCGACATTACAGTATCGTCAATTGGTAGTGCTAAGAGTTTACGTGGCGGTACGTTATTAAGAACTTTCCTTAAAGGTCTTGATGGCAACGTTTACGCGGTTGCTCAAGGCAGCATGATGGTATCTGGTTTTAGCGCCGAAGGTGCTGACGGTTCAAAAGTTATTCAAAACACGCCAACAGTTGGCCGCATTCCAAACGGTGCGACTGTTGAGCGTGAAGTACCAAGTGCGTTTGGTCAAGGTGACTTCATTACCTTTAATCTACATAATCCTGATTTTTCAACGGCGCAAGCCTTTGCTCAAGAGATCAATAAAGCGCTAAGTGGCTCAAGCAATCCAACTAAAGAGAAAGCTGTCGCAAAAGTATTAGACGCAACATCTATCCAAGTTAGAGCGCCAAGAGATATTAGTCAGCGAGTATTCTTTTTAGCTCATTTAGAAAACTTAAATGTTAATCCAGCTACAGCGGCGGCAAAGATCATCGTTAATTCACGTACTGGCACCATTATCATCGGTCAGCAAGTACGTCTTAAGCCAGCAGCGATTACTCATGGTTCTTTGACGGTAACCATTGCTGAAAATCCTGTAATTTCACAACCTAATGCGCTAGCAGAAGGCGAGACAGTAGTTGCTGCAAACTCATTAGTTGATGTTAATCAAGCCGATAGCCGGATGTTTAAGTTCGCGCCGGGAACAACACTTGACGAGCTAGTTCAGGCTGTGAATCTTGTTGGTGCATCGCCATCAGATTTAATGGCAATTCTTGAAGCGCTTAAACAGGCGGGTTCTCTTCACGGCGAACTGGTTGTTATTTAAGGAGCGAATCATGGATAGTTTTGCTCAATCATTATCGCGTCAATTGCCGACAAGTCAGTCGAATTATCAAGACATTGCGAGTCTAGACAAGCTACGTCAAGAAGCACAAAGCGATGAAAAAGCGGCACTTAATAAAGTCGCGAAGCAATTTGAAGGTATCTTCATGAAGATGCTGTTAAAGAGTATGCGTGAAGCTAATAAAGCCTTTGAAGCAGATTCGCCGTTTAACAGTCAAGGTACTGAAACTTATCGCAACATGCACGATGATCAAATGGCTACTGAGCTCAGTGAAAGTGGCAGTTTAGGTTTAGCCGAATTAATCGTACAGCAGCTTAGCCCGCAAACGAGTGGCGTAACTCCTGCGTCGGTATTGCGTACCAACAATGATTTGCCAATGAAAGCTGCGAAATCATCGCCAGTTAATCGGGCTGATAATGCTTCAGTTAAAACCCAAGCTGCTGACAATGAGACTGCTCACTTTAAATCACAGCAGGATTTTGTTGAGCAAATGATGCCTTATGCCAAAAAAGCAGCTCAGGTGTTAGGATTATCGCCTCAGACAATGATTGCTCAAGCGGCGCTTGAAACAGGCTGGGGTCAAAAAATTGTCGGTAAAGACAAAGGTGAATTTAGCTTTAATTTATTTAATATTAAAGCAGACAAACGCTGGGATGGAGATAGTACAGAAGTGTCGACTATCGAGTACCGTGAAGGCGTTCCCCTCAAAGAAAAAGCGTCTTTCAGACGTTATCAAGACTTCGAACAAAGCTTTATTGACTTTGGTCAGTTTCTCAAAAATTCTCCTCGTTATGAAAAAGCCTTAAGCAAAGTTGAAAACTCGGCAAGCTTTTTGCATGAGTTACAGCAAGCAGGTTATGCCACTGATCCAAACTACGCGTCTAAGATCATGGCAGTCCTAAAACAGGTTTCAAAACTCGCGCCATAGCAAATTATGTTGGCGCAAAAACGATTGAGAGATTTTGAGGAATAGACATGGGTGTTGATTTACTTCAGGTTGGTGTCAGTGGATTGCTAACCTCCCAACAACGCTTGGGAACCACAGGTCACAATATTGCCAACGTGAATACTGATGGGTTTTCACGTCAAACCATTTTGCAAGAAACTAGCAGCCCAGTGCGTGCTGGTAATAATTTTGCTGGTACTGGTACTCGTATTTCTCAAATCGAACGTGTATTCGATCAATTTCGCTATAACGAAGTTGTGTTTAATCAAACCTTAGATTCGGCAGCGCAAACAACCGCGTCAAAAATGCAGCGTCTCGATGAAACCATGTCGTTAATCGGCAAAAGCATTTCGACCTCTCTTAACGATTTATTTTCGGCGGTAAACTCACTGGTTGACGTGCCGGGTGATATCGGTTTGCGTGAGGTAATGCTGTCAAAAGCCGATACACTTTCAAAAAATATGAGTTCAGTGCAATCGGCACTGGATGCGGAATATAATTCTGTGAATGAAGATTTAGAATCTTCAGCAACTAACGTGACAGAGATTGCCGAACAATTGGCGGCGCTTAACCGCGATATCGTAAAAGCTTCTGCCAATAATTCAACGCCGAGTGATTTACTGGATAAGCGCGATAATCTCGTTAAAGAGTTATCGAGCTATACATCAGTATCGACAGTAGAAACTAATGACGGAGCGCTTAATGTTTATATGGCGGGCGGTCAAACATTAGTGACGGGCACAACCCATTTCTCTGTTGGTGTTGATCGCGGTAATCCTGATCCTCGTCAAACGCAAATCTACATTCAGTCGCCTTCTGGTGCCAAACAGGGACTGCCTGGTAGCAGCATTGGTGGCAGCATGGGCGCGCTAATCGGCTACCGGGACGGTGTGTTATCTGACACTATGAACAAGCTCGGCCAAACCGCCATTACCGTGGCTGATGCTTTTAATACGGCGCAATCACAAGGGATGGATCTCAACGGCTTACAAGGTCAAAATCTATTTAAAGATATTAATGACACTGAATCATCGGCTCGCCGTTTCCTTACTGATTTCGACAATACGGGGACGCTAACTGGCGCGGTAGATATTACCGATGTTAATCAGCTTTCAAGCGATGACTATCGCTTAGAATATGACGGCACTAATTACACGCTAACCAATCAGTCGACAGGCGAGTCACAAGTATTAACGCCAGAAAATCCAGCTGCGCCAGTAGGTAGCCGTACTTATGCAACAAGTGATGGCTTTACCTTTAAAGAAACAGGTGGTGCGCCAGCCAATGGCGATAGCTTTATTATTCAGCCGACGCGTTTAGGTGCGACAAACTTAACGGTTAACCTAACTCAGCCGGAGCAAATTGCGACATCGTCAATTGTTGAAGTGTACGCTGACGATGAAAACGTAAACACCGCCAAATTGGAAATTACCAGCGTCGATAACACTGGTGCTGCTGGCTTTCCAAGCGCGGGCAATGATTTAACGTTGGAAGTCTATGAAGCGCCTGCGGGAACTTTTAATTATCGCATGCTCGATAGTTCAGGTACTGCACAGCCACTATTTGACGAAAATGGTGCGGCACTTGGCACTACAGCTACTTACACCTCGAGTCCATTGAAGTTTCAAGCGGCCGGCATGAGTTTTCAGCTTAATGGTTTAGCAAGCGGTGAAGGTGTTAATGCACCAGAGCGCTATAAAATTAATTACGCGGTAGGCGAGGGTAACAATAAAAATGCCCTTGAAATGGCGAGTCTAGTTGACAAAAAAATGGCTAACCAAGGCCGCTCAACCATGAACGATTTGTATGAAGAATCAGTCACCAGTGTTGGCTCGGCCACCGCAACGGCAAATATTGAAGCCAGCGCCGCAAGAACCTTATTTAGTCAGGCTGAAGCGAGAATGTCGAACACTTCTGGCGTTAACCTCGATGAAGAGGCATCAAATATGCTTAGATTCCAACAGGCATATTCAGCCAGCGCGCGAGTGATTTCTACAGCTAATGAAATTTTTAACACTCTATTACAAGCGGCTCGATAGGAGATAGTGATGAGAATATCAACTAACCAATTTTACCACCGCAATACTACTAATATTATTGAGCGCCAATCGAGTGTTAATCAGTCGATCTTAAATATCTCTGAAGGTAAACGCGTTATTACCGCTGGTGATGATGCGGTTGCGACCAACTCAATTTTAAATATTCGCCAAGAGCAGGCGCTATTAAAGCAATATCAAACTAACATCGATTTCGCCGATTCGCGTATTAACGTGCAAGAGTCAGCTATGAAATCAGCAGAAGATGTGATGTTTCGCGTCAAAGATTTGATCATTCAAGGTAACAGCATTGGTAATGATGATGCGGCGCGTCAGGCAATTGCCGATGAACTTAAAGAGCGTAAGGAAGAGTTGTTATCGCTGGCTAATAGTCGAGATGAATCTGGCAGCTATGTGTTTGGTGGTTTTAAAACTCAAAATCCACCGTTTGAACAACAAAGTGACAACAGTGTGATGTATCACGGCGACAATGGTCAACGTGAAACGAACATTGGTCCTGGTGTTCGCGTAGCGACTAGTGACTCTGGTGAAAAGATTTTCATGGAAGTGGCAAGTAGTACTGGTGATTTTCGTCCAACCTACAATCTCAATGCGGGTATTGATAATGTCGATCGCGCGCGAATTAGTGACGCGAGTATTAGCAGTAGAGCCAACTATGTTCCAGTGGGCAATCCAGATAATTACACCATCAACTTTGCCACCATGCCAAGCGGTGAAATGGGGGTGACTGTATTAGATAGTACAGGCGCTCAACAATATCCTACACCGCCAACTGCTGCTGCGCCTTATGTCGCTGGTGGGACCGTGAGCTTTAATGGTGTATCTGTGAAAATGGAAGAGACGCCACAAGATGGCGATTCAATTTCATTAACGCCGCAAAAAGATGTCGATATGTTTAGTGTTATTCAAGATGCTATCGATTGGTTAGAGAAACCAAACGGCGTGGGTGTTGATGAAGCACAGCGCCAATTGGAAATTGGTCATATTCTTGGCGATGTCGATCAAATTCAAATTGAACTGGGTGGTATTCGCGCGGAAATCGGTGCCAGACTGCAAGTTACCGAGAGTCAGGATAAGCGCCATGAAGACTATAATCTAACGATTGAAAAATCGCGCTCGGCACTTGAAGACTTAGATATGGTAGAAGCTATATCTCAGTTTGAACAACGAAAAATATCCCTGCAAGCTGCGCAAACGGCATTTTCGCAAGTGCAGAACATGAATCTGCTTAACTTCCTCTAAATTTTATAAGCCGCTTAATTTATTAAGCGGCTTTTTTCTTTATTCTTTCCTCTATATGGCAATTCACTCTCGCCAGCACCGTTTCTTTAATTTCTTTATTTAATTCCACAAATAGTACTCCAGAGCCCAATGATCCTATTTTAGATCTTTGGATGATCGGCAAAGGGTGGCAAATGGCGGCAAGAGTTGTCATTTTTCAGTCGGTGATCATTAAATGATCGAAATACAAAGCGGCAAGGCGGTCAATATGTTGACAAAGTTGCCGCTACTCACACGGTATGTATAAAATCAATTAAAGATAATTAGATTTAAGTTGTTGTTATTTAGTTGGTTAAATTTATTTTTACATTTATTTTAACTTTTGGCACACCCGTTGCTTTTAGTTACGTAGCTAGACAGTACTTTTAATAATTATACCGGCTCGTGGGCATCAATCGTTGATGCAACAGCCATCAACGTGGAGGCTATATTATGGCTCTTACAGTACAAACAAATGTTACGTCGCTAAATGCACAGCGCAACTTAGGGACTTCGGGCAGTGCCCTTTCTACATCAATGCAACGCTTGTCTTCTGGTTTACGCATCAATAGTGCAAAAGATGACGCGGCTGGTTTACAAATTTCTAATCGATTAACCTCGCAAATTTCGGGCCTAAATGTGGCAATCCGAAATGCAGGTGACGGTATCTCGTTAGCGCAATCTGCTGAGGGTGCTCTGCAAGAGTCTACTAATATATTGCACCGTATGCGTGATCTATCGATTCAAGCAGCGAATGGTTCTAACTCTCCTGAAGATCGTCGTGCGATCCAGGAAGAAGTGACTCAGCTGCAACAAGAATTAACACGTATCGCAGAGACTACTACTTTTGGTGATCGTAAATTACTTGACGGTTCATTTGGTACTGAGAGCTTCCAAGTAGGTGCGAAATCATTTGAAACTATTAGCATGGGCTTAGCGGCATTCGGTGCACGTGATATCGGTTCATACGAAGTTGATATCGCTGGTGATGGTAATGATGGTTACGGCGCAGTTGGCGCGGCAAATTCAGTAAGTGGCACGTTAACTATCGTAAGTAGTGAAGGTACTGATTCTGGTTTAGGCGCTGTTGGTAACTCGGCGGCAGAATTAGCGGCAGCAATTAACCGTAGTGATTCTTCGGCTAAAGCTGACGCACGTACTGGTGTCGAACTTGACGTTTCAGCCTTTGGCGCTGGTGGTTCATTATCATTTACCCTACAAGGCTCTAACGGTACACCAATTCAAGTATCTGCTGCGGTAGCGTCTGACAGTGCGACACCACTTGCTAATGAAATTAATAAGATTTCAGGTAAAACTGGTATTACAGCGGAAGTTGTTAATGATAAAATTGTACTAACCAGTGAGAAAGGTGATGACATCAATATCGCAAGCTACGTTGGTACAAATGACTTGGGTCTTGAATCTCTAGACTATGAAGGTAATGCGACAGGTGATACTTTCACCGTGAATAATGGTGCACCAGCAGGTACTGCAACAGGTGTTGTTCGTCTGTCATCGCCAATTAACTACACGGTACAAGGTAGTGACGATTCAGTAGCACCGACTACTGTAACTTCAGCTGCACTTGCATCGGTTGATAATATCGATGTCAGTAAAGCGACGGGCGCACAGCTATCTATTTCGGTTATCGATAATGCATTAGCATTCATTGATAGTAACCGTGCAATGATGGGTGCGATTCAAAACCGTTTAGAAACAACTATTGCTAACTTATCAAACGTTGTTGAGAATAACTCTGCGGCACGTAGTCGAATTCGTGACACTGACTTTGCGAAAGAAACTGCGATGATGACTAAAAACCAGATCTTACAACAAGCTGGTACGTCTATCTTGTCGCAAGCCAACCAAATCCCGCAAGCAGCGGTACAATTATTGGGTGGTTAATCCAACACTTTTCAATAATACTGCTAGCGCAAACAAAAAGCCCACATCGTGTGGGCTTTTTGTTGTTTGAATCTCTCTAAAAAAGCGGCATAATACTGCCTCTCGCCAAAGTTTAGTTATTTTCTATTTTTTATATTTTTAAATATCAACAACTTAAAAATAAATTAAACTTTTTTCAAAAAAAAATTAAAGAACCTCTTATTGCCGCCGTTAAGTAATTATCAAGGGAACACACCCTTAAAGACATTAACTAAGATTAAACAACTTTAGCAGTAGCTAATAGGAGAATCATCATGGCTTTATTCGTATCAACTAACACAGCTTCATTGAATGGTCAAAATAACCTAAGCAAGTCAACTTCTGGCTTACAAACTTCAATGCAACGTCTATCTTCTGGTATGCGTATTAACAGCGCAAAAGATGATGCAGCGGGTCTACAAATTTCAAACCGTCTAACTTCACAGATTAACGGTTTAGGTGTAGCACAACGTAACGCTCAAGACGGTATCTCTATGGCACAAACTGCTGAGGGTGCATTACAAGAGTCTACTAATATCTTACACCGCATGCGTGACTTGATTTCTCAAGCCTCTAACGGTTCGGTTTCAACTGCTGACCAAACTTCGATTAACGAAGAGATTACAGCATTGAAAGATGAGTTAACTCGTATTGCTGATACAACTACTTTTGGTGAGCAAAAATTACTAGACGGTTCGTTTACCTCGAAAACATTCCTAGTAGGTGCTAAAGCTGCTGAGAATATCACAATAGATTTATCACAAGACTTTGATGCTACTGGTTTAGGTGTAAATGCTATTGTTTCTACTGGTACTGGTGTTAGTGCGCACATTGCTACAATTGATGCTGCTATCGCTACTGTGGATTCTGAACGTGCGAAACTTGGTGCAACTCAAAACCGCTTTGAACACACTATTTCTAATTTAGCTAATGTTCAAGAAAACGTATCAGCATCTCGTAGCCGAATTCGTGACACTGACTTCGCTGTTGAAACTGCTGCAATGACTAAGAACCAAATTCTGCAACAAGCTGGTACTTCGATTCTTGCACAGGCCAATCAGTTACCACAAGCAGCATTAAGTCTATTAGGTTAATGGTTGATGTAAGCCTGTCAAATGACGGGCTTCTCCACAGCTAAAATTATCCTTTGTGGAGAAAATAATAAACAGCCGTTGCCTGATTTATCAGCAACGGTGTTTTTGGTTATAGAAACTTGGTAAACTTAACCTAATTTATTCAACATGTAAGTTGTACTAGTCATGTGAACAATATGAAGAGGAAGTGAAAATGAATATTGATTCATCCATTGCTAATCAACAATTGTCATCGCTGTCAGCTGTTGAGAAAGTAAAACAATCCAATTCAAATATGGTTAGCTCGTATCAGCAAACTGAGAGTGTTGAAGCTGCCAATGAGCGAAAACTAGAGAAAGTAGTTGCAAAGTCTGAAGAAGCAAATTCATTAACAAATCAAGATGTTTCTAAAGAGCAGCTTGAAGTATTGGCTGAAAAATTGCAAGAGTTCGTCAGTAGCTTAAATAAAGGATTGCAATTTAGTGTTCATGAAGAGTCTGGTCGCGATGTAATCAAGGTAATCGATCGAGAATCAGATGAAGTTGTTCGTCAATACCCTTCGGAAGAAGTGTTAGAATTGGTTGCTAAACTGTCTGACGCAGCAGGTAACTTTATCAATTCTCAAGCTTAATCGCTTTGAGCTTAGCGTTTTTGGAGATTTAAAATGTCAGGAATTTCATTTACGGGATTAGGTTCCGGCCTGCCGGTTAACGATATAGTGACTGGTTTGGTGCAGGCTGAAAGACAGCCATTCGAACAGCGTAGTAATGTTCAAAAGACTAACTTAGATACTTCAATCTCTGCAGTAGGCACACTTAAAAGTGAATTAGATAAATTACAAACGGCTCTTGAAGATTTAACATCTGAAGATAATTTCCAAAAAAGAAGTGTTTCCGGCGCTGATAATTTCTTTGATGTAACTTCCGATAAGTCTGCACAAGTGGGCAATTTTGATTTGAAAGTTAATAATCTTGCGACTGCACATAAGGTTATTAGCTCTAATTTTACTAATGAAGAGACGCTTGGTGCTGGCACTATTTCAATCGCGACTGCTGATGGTTCAAAAACGTTTGACGTTGATATTACCGATGAAGATACACTTAAAGACGTTCGAGATAAGATTAATAACGCTGATGGTAATGATTCTGCAATAGCTACTATTATTACTGATAGTAATGGTGCGCAGCGTTTAGTCATGAGTGCAAAAAATACTGGAGTTGACAATGCTTTGGATATTAGTGTTTCGGGAGCATCTGGTCGATTAGCCGAGTTCGATAAGGGAAATACCGATCCTGCAACTCAGTTAACACAGCTAACTGAAGCTAGAGATGCTTCAATTACGGTCGATGGTTCCGTGACGTTAACGAGTCCTTCGAATGAATTTAAAAATGCAATTCAAGGATTAACAATTAACGTTAAGAAGGCGCATGATGTTGACGACGATATCTCACAAATCAGCATTTCTGAAAATAATAATGTCGTAAAAGAAACACTAACGAAGTTCGTTGACGCCTATAATGCTTATCGCGAAGTTGCCAATCAGGTTGGTAAGGCAGGTGGCCAAGGTGAAAATGGTGGAGTGTTATCCGGTGATGCCATGCTTCGTAGCCTCAACTCAAGCCTTCGTAACATGATGAGTGCAACTTATGAGTCTGCGACTGACGAAACTTTGACTTTAAGTCAATTGGGGGTGACGTCAGATAGGTATGGTAAGCTTAGCTTCGATGAAGAAAAGCTAGATGAGCAGTTAGAGAAAAATGCAGATGCTGTGCAAAATTTCTTTTTAGGCACCAAAGATAAGCCTGGATTCGCAACTTCTTTTAATGACAAACTAGAGAATTATACTAGAACTAATGGTTTATTAGATTCAAGAGTTGATTCTTATGAAAATCAACTTAAAGATTTAGAAGAAAGTACAACGGAATTCAATGAAAAGATGGAACGATTAGAGGCGCGCTTGTTCGCACAGTACAATGCAATGGATTCATTGGTCGCTGGATTAAACGCTTCGAGCCAGGGGGCGTTAGCTCAATTGGCGAACGTACCAAACTACGGAAATCGTAGTTAAATTTGAACCTAGAGTATTAGTTTATAAAAGCGGCGTAAGCCGCTTTTTTTATGGCGATTTATATGCCTTAGCGGCTTTGGTATTTTTTTTCTGATTGAGCACTTGTTGTGACATCTGTTGTTTTAGAGAATTTGCTATATCGATAAGTTGGTTATCAACTGCGGCAAATTTTGCTAAGTCTTGAGGAATTGTCGCGAGTTCATCTTGCGTGTAATTTTTAAATAGCTGTGAAATTAAAACGTCTCTGTCACGGTTAAGTGGATTGATCGCCTCTATCTGTGAAGCTTCGCAGATTGGCCGTGGCAGTTGCTCAAGCTCATGCAACATTGATTGAGTCAGCTCGATGATAGCTTGCAAATCTTCTTTAAGCGTCGACATTAATTACTAAAACCTACTTTAGTGCGCTCTTCGGATGGAATTTGATCCCAAGCTGATTTTATTGGCAAAATAATCTGAATAACCTCTTCTAATTTTTCTGCATCATTTTCAATATTGGCTTTAAACAATAAAATTGAACAATACTCATATAGTGAAGCTAAATTATTTGAAACTTCGCCACCATTTTCAAAATCTAGCGAATCTTCTAACACTGCGATCAATGATGTCGCTTTATTGATCAGTGAATTGCGCTGTTCGATATCTTTTTGGGCAATAGCTCCTTTTGCTGCGGCAACGTTGCCAAGCAATTGACGAAAAATTGCCGATACCAACTGATGCGGATTTTCTGCACTACCAGAAATACTGTTTTGTTTATATTTATTTATTGAAAGTCTACTCATGTTATATCCATTTCAATTGATATAAGAACTTCATAATACCTAAGCACGGAAGGCCTTGCTATCTATTGTTAAATTTATTTTGGCGCGTAACAAACAATTGACGCGTGTAATACGTTGGCTGTCTCAGCAATTAACATGCCCGATGCAATTAGTTACTGTTCAATTAAAGTGCAAACAGAAATCATCGATAATCTTAAAGGGCTAAATAGGTATCAATTGTGCATAAAAGGCGTATGCTCTTTTTATTGACGATTTAATTTAGGGATTGCTATGTCATCGCAACAAACTGTCATTGACGAACCAATTTTGTCGAATGAATTTGGAAATCAATTTTTGTATTCGATTAATGGCGACACATTCGCTAATCAAAGTGCTAAAGAGCACTATAACCAACTGTTATCTGAAAACTTCTGGAAGGAAGATAGCTATCACGTTGTGGCAGGCACAGATTCTGGCTTATTGATTGAGCATATCGTCAATGAAGGGATCCCGAAAAACTCTGTTTATTTGTTTGTTGAATGTTCTGAGTATATTGAGCTTATTCGTCCTGAGTTGAATGACGAGTGGCAACAGGTTTTAAAGTTCTGCACGGCGGAAGAATGGGAGCAAGGATTTGATCACGAAACCGCCGCAGCATATTTCTATAATGAAGCGGTACTGCTTCATTATAGCAGTGCAATTAGAGCTGGAAGAAGTGAGCTTTATCATCAATTAAAACTGCGATTAAACTTTATTTATAGAAATAAGGTATATGAGAATAGTGCAGCGCTTGGAAATCGCGAGTTTATAGAGTGTCAATTAAAGAACGCTCCGTTTAACTTCAACTCAGCTCAACTGCTCAACGGGGCGTTCGAATCTAAAACATGTATTGTATTGGGTGGTGGGCCCTCGCTTGACGATTGCTTACCGTGGGTTACTGAGAACAAAGATAAACTTTTGATTATTGCTGTTTCGAGAATAAGTCGAAAACTTCAAGAAGTAGGCTTAGTGCCGGATATCGTAATTGCGCTTGACCCTCAACAAATTAGCTATAACGTGAGTAAAGAGCTCTATAACTTTCCCTCCAATGTGACATTCTTGACTTCTTATCACGTTATTCCAAGGTTAATGTCTCAGTGGAAGGGGAGGAGTGCTTATCTTGGAAATCGTGTTCCATGGGATAGTAAACTGAACCCAGAACCTCATTTTACCGAAGGACCTACAGTGGTAAACGCAGCATTGATTGCAGCAGTAGATATGGGATGTGCTGAGGTTTTACTAGCTGGGGTCGATATGTGCTATGGCACAGATGGATCGACACACGCAAGTGGCAGCTTTGAGTCTGAGAGAGAAATTGATATAAGCAGGGAAAGCCAATGGCTCGAGACTTACGCTGGCCATAAAGCGGAAACGATAATTCCTCTAATTTTGACCGCTAATTACTTGTCAAAACATGCTAAATACGCGAAAGACAAAGGGGTTAATGTCTATAATCTTTCTAAAAATGCACTTAAGTTAGATTTTGTTGAATATAAACATACTTCAGAATTTGATTTGGCTAATTTTGAATTTTCGCCGAAAGAAACCATTGGATGCTTAATTCCTAGTGTTTCAACAAATGATATAAGACGAGATTTGAATCAATTAAATAGTGAGTTTATCAAGGTTTCGAAGGATTTGAATGTAATAGATTCTTTAGCAAAAGAAGCGATTGATGCGACAAACATAGCTTATTTAGAAAATACTAGCGAAAAGCAATCCATTGTTCATCGTAAAAAAATAGAAAAAGTTGAACGGAAAATAAAGCAGTCCTTTGGTTACTTGGATAAGCTTCTTAAAACATTAGCATTTAAAGACTTTGCTAAAATTTTAATCGGCGGAAGTGCGTCCTCTCTATCTAATCAAGATTTAGCACAGCGTAATATCAATTATTATCAAGCTTACGTTAATGGCGTTAAACAATTAAAAACATTATTAAATCCAGCACGAGAACGAATTGAAGTGGCAATTCACGCGTACAAGAAACCAATGAATGTTGAGTTAGTAACTGATTACTTTTGTCAGCACGACGAATATAGAGTGGCAGAAGTTCTATTGCTAAAGCGAGATAGAGAATTAAGTCCTGACGAACGTAACGGATTAGTTGCGATGAAAGAGCAGCATCAAGAATATGATCAAAGCATTGTCGATGCGTATGCGCAATTAAAGCATGGATTAGAGGGAGTCGATAATAAGATTCGTGAGCTTGCTAAAAACAAAGATCGAGAAGGATTAACTGCCGTGATTGAGTTTTTGTCAAGATCAAAAGAAGATCCTATCAAAGTTAAAAATCTTAAAAATCTGGCATTGGCACACGGTGCCTTTTGGGATAGTAAATATAGTCAGGCTGCAGAATTATTTGAATGTGCTGATGAGTCAGTGCTTTCTCAATGGGATCGGGAACAGTTTGTAGATGTATTGGTTGCTTGTGAGCAATATGAAAAAGCAATGCAACTTCTAAACTCATTAGTCACTAACAACCTTGGATTAAATCGTTTATATGGGCAATTACTAGCTCATCATGGATTAAAAGATGAAGCTGTGGATGCTTATTCAACGTATCTTGAGGTTTTTAAACAGGACATTGATGGCTGGTTAGAGCTTGGCAGCATTCTTATTGATATCGCGGCTTTTGAAAGTGCGCTAATGGCGTTTCAGTTTGTTCTGTCTTTAGATTCCGAGCATCGCATCGCTACAGAGATGGTACAAAAGCTTGAACAACACGTTGGTAGTGAAGCAACTAAGTAGTAAATAGAATGAATAAATTAGAATCCGTTTTTGAGCTGGATAATAGTGCCAGCCCCTTTGTTATCGCAGAATTATCAGGCAATCACAATCAGTGTTTGGATACTGCGTTACAAATGGTTGAAGAGGCTGCTAATGCAGGGGTTGACGCAATAAAATTGCAGACTTATAAAGCCGAAACAATGACGCTGGACTGTGAACTAGACCGTTTTGTGATTAAAGAACATGATAATTTGTGGCAAGGAGAGTCACTATTTGCATTATACCAGCGTGCGGCTACCCCTTGGGAATGGCATGAAGAGATATTCTCTCGAGCTAGAGAACTAGGTTTGTATGCATTTAGCTCACCATTTGATAAGACATCGGTCGATTTTTTAGAGTCATTAAATGTTCCGTGTTATAAAATCGCCTCCTTTGAATGCACAGATTTACCTTTGCTAAAACATGTTGCTAAGACAGGTAAGCCGGTGATTTTATCAACGGGAATGGCTACATTATCTGAGATTGAGGAAGCTGTACGCTGCCTTAGAGATTATGGTTGCGAGAAAATACTGCTACTAAAGTGTACCAGCGCATACCCAGCAAAACCGCAGGATTCAAATCTAAACACTATTGCACATATGAAATCCGCTTTTGGTTGTGAAGTTGGGTTATCGGATCACACTAAGGGAATTGGTGTGGCTATAAGCGCTAGTGCTATTGGCGCGAAGGTTATTGAAAAACATTTTGTACTCGATAGACGGGCCGGTGGAGTAGATGCTGAATTTTCGCTAGAACCTAAAGAGTTTCAACTACTCGTTCAAGAATTGAAGAATAGCTATCAAGCCATGGGAGAAATTGTCTATGGTGGTAGTGAATCCGAACGTGATTCTAAGAGGTACAGAAGGTCAATCTATGTGACAAAGAATTTGAAGAAAGGCGAGATCATCACTAAAGATCATGTATCTGTACTGCGTCCTGCGAATGGATTGGAACCTAAGTATTTGGATAACGTCATTGGTAAAGCCGCTAAATCGGATTTAATGTATGGTCAATCAATACAATGGGAACATATTGTTTGATATGAAATCCATTGTTATTAGAGTTGATGCAACAGTTACAACTGGTGCTGGCCATCTCATTCGCTGTTTGGCAATTGCGGAGCAATTAGAGAAATTTAGATTTTCAGTGACTTTATGGGGTGCTATTGATCTTGATATTTCTCATCATTACCGAGTCATTGATTATAGAATTGATGACACATTACCAATATCTACTGAGCTTCTTATCGTTGATAGTTATAGCGAAGATTCCGCGCAGCTTAATTATTATTTTTCCCGTGTGCCTACTGTGGTATTAGATGACGAAAATAATCGAGGTATTTTTAAAGCCACAGCAGTCGTGAACCCGATCGATAGAAATGATTATGAGCGGATAAACTTTCAAAAATGTTTACTTGGCTTTGACTATGCGATACTGAGGCAACAATTTAAGCATGCTTGTCGTAATGAATATAGTCGCCGAAATAGAATATTACTCGTTATGGGAGGAAGTGATTTTGGCGGATTGACGTTACCTATTTGTCAACATTTATCCCAATTTCCTACAATATCATGTCGTTTAGATGTCGTGATTGGTCCAGGCTGTCAAGATAAAGAATTCATCCTTAGCTTTTGTGAGCGAAATGGTATTAAAGTTTACGAAAACGTCGGGAATATAGAAACGTTAATGGCGTGCGCCAAAAGTGCAATTACTGCTGGCGGTGGAACAGTGTTTGAGTTAGCTTACATGGGGGTTCCTAGCTATATGATTGAAATTGCGAGTAATCAGCGTCCAGCTATGACGGTTCTTAAGCAAACAGGTTATTTTGAATCAGGTAGTAAAGAGGATATTGACTTACTTAATAATATTGTTTGTTGGATTGAAGCTGTTGATAAAATGGAATCTAATATTGATGGTCTTTGTAATATTGTTGATGGAAATGGTGCAAAGAGAGTTGCGCAATGTATTTATGATTACCTCATGAAGAAAGAGGGTTAAATGCAAAAAAGTTACACTGCTTATAAAATGACGTTACGGCCAATAGAAATAGCCGACCTAAATAAACTTCGAAAGTGGCGTAATAGCGATGAAATTCGAAGTTTCATGCTCGATCAGTCAGTTATTTCAGAACAACAACAACTTGATTGGTTTTCGTCTCTTGATAGAAAGGTAGATGAAATTCATTTTAGTGTTGATTACAAGGGGAATTGTGTTGGATATGCCAATGTAAAACAGCTTAGAGATACAAATAAATTAAACACTGGTTTGTATATTGGAGACGCCCAATACAGGGGAACTTTTCTGGCCCAGTGTTTAGGTCTTGCTTTATTGGATTATTGTTTCAATGTTCTAAATGTCGATCGAGTTTTTGCACAAGTCCTTGAGGAAAATAATGCAGCGTTGCGTTATAACAGGCTATTTGGATATGAAGTTAGTCATATTGATGCTGGAATAGTTTACATGCAGTTATCAAGTTCTAATTATGAAAGAGAAAAAAAGAAAATCATAAGGTTTATTCGATGAGTATTAACAATAAAAAACTAGTTCAGGTTTTTTCAAGCGCATTAAACATTGACGAACATCTAGTGAATGATGGATTGATGTATAACTCAATTGAGCAGTGGGATTCCACTGCACATATGACGTTAATTGCGGAACTAGAGGATGAATTTGATGTGATGCTGGATACGGATGACATTATCGATATGAATAGTGTTGGTAAGTCTAGAGAAATTTTAATTAAATATGGAATTGGGTTTTCAATTGATTAGTTTGATTGGACAACGAATTCTAATTACAGGTGCTAGTGAAGGAATTGGCAGAGAAATCGCAAAACTAGTGGCTGATTTGGGAGCATCAGTGATAGCTTGCGGTAGAAATATTCAGAGATTGGAAGAGTTGCGTCATTATTCTTCGAATATTTCTATTGAGTGTTTTGATGTTAATGAGCAGTTGGCGATTAAAGAGGTTTTTATCAGGCTGAAAAAAGCAGGGGGGCTGACTGGATTAGTTAATAATGCTGGTGTTATGTCTCAAGCGCCACTTCAGCTAGTGAATAGAGAAACTTTTGAAGACAATTTTTCGACCAACGTGTATTCAATCGTTTCTATGAGTCAGTTTGCAAGCAGATTAATGTCTAAAAAGGGCGGTAGTATAGTGAATATGAGTTCTATTTTAGCAACTAATGCAGTCAAAGGGCAGTTAATTTACAGCGCAACGAAAGCAGCAGTGGAGTCAATTACTAAAACCATGGCACTTGAATTAGCGACTTATAATGTGAGGGTAAATGCAGTCGCACCTGGTGCAGTTGATACTCAGCTTTATGCGCAACTGTCGGAAGAGATAAAAGAGAAAACTGAAAGTGAAATTCCACTGGGCAAACTAATTTCCCCAAAAGATGTGGCACAAGCATGCGCTTATTTACTGAGTAATGAGAGTCGTTTTGTGACGGGAGAGGTGTTAAAAATTGACGGAGGATGGTCACTGTAATGCGAACTAGTTTTCCATTTATTTCTTCGAACAACTTCCCTGATATTGCTCTAATAGAGGAAAGTGGAAATCAGATTACATATAAAGACTTAGCACTGGAGATAGAGAGATGGGAGTCGAAACTTGGCCGTATTAGGTGCTTAATATTATTCAAAATTACATGTGATTTGCGCGCTATTTCACTGTATCTCTTTTGCCTCAAACACAATCATGTAATGTTATTGATTGACGCAAATATGGATGATTCAAAATGTTTGAACATAGCGAATTCATATTGTGTCAATTATATTTATGACGGCGTGTTGAAGGAAATCTCTAGTCAAAGGCATATTCTAGCGGATAATCTCGCTCTCTTACTTAGTACATCGGGCTCTACAGGGTCGTCAAAGTTTGTTGCTTTATCCTATGACAATATTCTTAGCAATGCAGAATCTATTAGCCTAGTGCTAAAGATTGATAAAAATAGTCGGACTATAACTAATCTTCCTTTACATTATTCTTTTGGTTTATCGATACTCAATTCTTATCTGATTTCCGGCGCATCTGTACAGTTAACAGTTTCGTCACCACTAACTTCTCAATTCTGGGAATTAATGAGTCGTAGCAATATCACTAGTATTTCAGGAGTTCCTTTTCATTTTGAAATATTTAAACGACTTCGTATTGCCTCGAAAACGCTTCCCAAATTAAAGGTAGTTACTCAGGCGGGAGGGCGACTTCCTGAGGAAATGTGCGACTACCTCTGTGAGTGGGCAGAGAGAAATGATTTATCCTTTTTTAAAATGTATGGGCAGACAGAGGCTACCGCAAGAATAAGCTGTCTATCCTCTGATAAAGTTTTTGAAAAGAAAAATAGTGTTGGACAGGCAATTCCTAATGGTCGTTTGGTGGTTAGAGATTCAAATAATGCGCTCATACAAGACCCTTTTATCATCGGCGAAATTTGTTACAAAGGCCCTAACGTAATGTTGGGATACTCAACTGAAGTTACTGATTTAGCTTATTTTCCTCATATTGAAGAGCTTAATACAGGTGATTTAGGGTATTTTGATGATGAAGGATATTTTTATATCACTGGGCGGAGTAATCGTTTTTGCAAAGTATCACATCAACGAGTCGACCTAGATGGTATTGAAGAATTACTAAATCAGAATGAATTCGATGTTAAAGTCGGCGAATCTGCTGGAAGGCTAATTATCGCAATAAAATCGCAAGTATCACAGCAAGATATATTGAAACTATTACGCTCTGAAGTAAATGTATTTCATACTCATGTTCGTTTTATTCAATTGCAAGAATGGCCTCGAACTTCGTCGGGAAAGATTGACTATCAATGTATAGAGCGTGCTTATGATGAATAATATAGACGAACTATTCGAATTGGAACCTTATAGCCTTAGGTCAAATGACAAGAACAAATGGCAAGCAGAACAATTACGCTTTTTAAATGAGCATCATAAGCAGCACTGTCCACCATATGGCAACATTATAGCTAATATTTGCCAAAGTCCCTTAGCTAGTTCTCTGGAATCATACCCTTATATTAGTAGTCAATTATTCAAGACGATGAATTTGAGCTCGATTATAGCGGAGGATAAGATTAAAACATTAACGTCCTCTGGTACTTCGGGGGCAAGTTTATCGCGTATTGAGCTTGATGGCATGACAGCAAGACTACAAGCTAAGGCATTAGTCAAAACGCTTCAACCTTTCACTTCAATAAAGCGATTACCAATGCTTATTATTGAACCTCGAAATTTAATAAAAAACCGACTTGAATTTTCAGCGCGAGGTGCTGGAGTTCAAGGAGTCGCGTTAATGGGGCGTGACCATCACTACGCCTTAAATGAGGATATGTCACTAAATTTAGATATTGTTAAGCAGTTTTACGAAAAGTATAAACACCAACGCGTGTTAATTTTTGGTTTTACGTTTATGGTTTGGCGTTATTTTACATCAGCTTTGGGTAAAATGGGGGTGTCTTTTGATTTTATGGATGCAGTGTTATTGCACTCAGGGGGCTGGAAAAAGCTAGAACAAGAGAAGGTGACAGATTCCGAATTTAAGCGGCGATTAGCTAGCGTGCTTGGTTATGTAAAAGTGCACAATTTTTATGGCATGGTTGAACAAACTGGCTCTATTTTTGTGGAATGCGAATATGGCCACTTACATTGCTCGAATTTTAATAATGTGGTTATTCGATGCCAGAAAACGTTAGGAGTGTTGGGTAAATTAGAAAAGGGAATAATTCAGGTGATGTCTATGTTGCCACTTAGTTATCCAGGTCATAATCTATTGACTGAAGATCTTGGAAAATTATTGGGCGAAGATGACTGTCCTTGTGGGAAAAACGGTCGATACTTTAAAGTATATGGCCGCATTAAAAACGCTCAAAACAAGGGATGCAGTAATACCTATGAAGGTTAAGTCATTTGATAGTTCAATTATAAATCAATTACATTTATCGAGTTATCACGAAGCATTTTCTACGGATGTCATGAGCGCTTTGATAGCACTTTCAAGGAAATGGGTAAAAAGTGATAATAGCGAGATTGCGGCATTAGGGTTTTGGCTGCGAAAAAGTAATCTACAAAGAATGAAGGAAGAATTTTCTCGTATTGAACAGGTTCAAAGAGCCGGCACCGTATTTCATATCGCACCGAGTAATGTTGACACAATATTTGCCTATTCATGGGCTCTTTCTTTTCTACTAGGGAATAAAAACTTAGTTAGAATTTCCCAACGTGCACAAGCGACAACACTAATACTATTGAAAGATATAGAGCTTCTTTTTAAATCACAGCAGTTCAATGAATTAGGCAAGGGACAGTTATTTTTCTCTTATAAACATGAAGAGAGTATCAATTTAGAATTGGCTGAACTTTGTGACATTCGAGCTATTTGGGGAGGCGATGATACAGTTGCTAAATTATCAAAAACCAAGTTAAAGAGTGGTGCTCATGATGTTCATTTTCATACCAAATATTCCGCATGTGCGGTTAGCGCACTAAAGGTTAAGAATGCTCCAGAGAGATTTGTTTCGCAACTATTAAGAACAGGCCTAGCTTTCGAACAACAAGCTTGTACTTCTCCAAAGATGATCATTTGGTTTGGTGATGAAAATGATATCGCACAGGCTAAACAAAGAGTTTGTACCGTTTTAGATTCGGATATCGAGTTACCGTTATCGGTTTCTAATATTATTGCTAAAAAACTGAGTTTGGATTTTTCATTTGCCAATGATAGTCAGGCTATTTATTCGGACCCATTTTATCGGTTAAATATTGTAGAATCTCCCATAAATTCAATAACTCAGTTATTGAAAATGCATAGTGGTCAAGGCTTGTTTATTAGCTGTAACGAGAAAGAGTTTCGAACGGTGATGTTTAGTCATTATGATAAGTTTCAAACGTTAGGGCTTTATGGATTGGAACGAGATGAGGTTTTACCCTTGTATACAAATCTCGATTTTTGTCGTTTAGTACCGATGGAAAAAATGCATGAATTTTCTCATCACTGGGATGGGATGAATCTATTGGAGCAATTCTGTGTCAGTCATTAATATTTCAGAATCCAATCAGCACCAGCCGATTTTATCCGTTATTATGCCTGCTTATAATGCTGAAGAGTACATCGCAGCAGCTATAGAAAGTATTTTAAATCAATCTTATCGGAACTTTGTATTTTTGATTTTAAATGATGGCTCCATCGATAATACATTAGAAATCATTAATGAATATCAATTAAAAGATAGTCGTATAAAGGTAATTAGTAGAAAAAATAAAGGTCTGATAGGTTCGTTAAATGAACTTATAGATTGTGTTGAGACTCCTTTAGTCGCAAGAATGGACGCAGATGATATTGTCGCTCCAAATCGATTTGAGCGGCAGCTCGCCTGGTTAGAGGGAAAGAGCGAAAGAACAATTTGCGGTAGTTGGGTTCAAACGACAAATAAATCCAAAGCTATTTGGCACTATAGAGTCGATAGCAATTTCTCAAAAATTTTGTTACTCCTAGGGAAAACCCCTGTATGTCACGCGGCTATTATGACATCTACTTCGTTACTACGAGAATTTCGATATAACTTGTCGGCAGACTATGTCGAAGATTTTGAATTGTTCTCTAGAATGATATTTAACCGAGATATTAGCTTTTTAAATGTGCCAGAGGTTCTTTACTATTACAATCTTCATGATCATTCCATCTGTCATAGCCATGCTGAAAAGCAATTAAAAGATAAGGCAAAGATATTAGCTGCTTTAATAAATAGCCATATTTGTAAAGAGAAAGCTAGTTATATTTCAACCTCGTTAGTTACTGAATTTTTAAGAGTGTCTAATAAATCGACGATAACTATTGACGATTTATCTGTCCTCACTCAATACAGCGAAAAAATTAAATTTGTGCTTGAAACTTTACCTGATGAGTATTTGGTTTTTCGTGAATTACTTTTAAATTCATGTATGAAGTGTGAAGATGAGGACTACGGAAAGGAAGTATATTTGGCTCACTTCAAAGAGCATAGACAATTTTGTTTTATTGGGGAGCGACTCTGGCGTGAGCAAATATAAATGCACGGTCGTTATTACTTGTTTTAATTTACAAGAATATATTGAAGAGGCGGTTCTTAGCGCTCTTACCCAACAAACTCGATTTAAATTTAAAGTTCTCGTCGGGGACGATTGTTCAAGTGATAATAGCTGTGAAATTCTACAACAATTGGAGCAACGCTATTCGAATCTAGATGTAGTCTATAGAAAACAAAATGTGGGGACTGCCGCAAATGTTATTGATCTGTATCGCAGAGTTGATACTGATTATGTCGTGCATTTAGACGGCGATGATTTAATGTTATCTAACAGGATTGAGAGAACGTTAGCAGAATTAGAAGCTAATAGTGAGATCGATTTGGTGTGCTGTGAATTGTCAAAAGTTGACGAGCAAGATATTCCATTAGCAGGGCAGCATTATTCCGAACATTATCATTTTGGAAAATTTAAAGATGGATTTCGGTTTGAAGATTTAATTGAATTGGGGAGTTTTATCCTACCTAGTTCAATATCCTTTCGCGCATCTTTAATTCAAAATGTTTCTGTCTGTCCTGAGATTCGAGTTATTGACGACTATTTGCGTAATCTGCAGTTAATGGCGTCTGCAAATCGCGGCATTGTGTTGAAATATCCACTGAGTTGTTATCGGATTCGCGATAGTGGCAGTACTGGGTTAACTAAGTTTTCCGTTGAGAGACGTGAACAGTGCAAAATAGATATGATCTTGGCAAGAAACATAATGAGTGAGAGCCATAGTGTTGATAGTCAATCCTTGAGAAAAGGGATCGCGGGAGAGTACTTCTCTGCGAGTCTTTATTATTTAAGAGCTAACAACATAGAGCTCTTCAAAAAAAATCTTCGTTGCGCTGTAAAACTAAGGCGTTTCAGTATGCCACTCAAGTATTGGGGAATTTTTTTATTGCAAATCAGCCCACAAATGTGCCGAAAAATTATGAGTTATCGATAAAACAAGGCTATTTAAGCCCCATTAATAATCCTATCAACAGTAAACTATATATAAAAGTTTTTAGCGTTTCTTACCAAAATCATAAGTTTTGATGTTTATTCTATCGCAAAGTTTAGAGTTAGGATTGGCTATTAATAGTTCAATTCCTTTCTCCTTGAGGTATACATTTTTTAAAATGTTAAGGTACTGGTCCAGCGGTAAAATTTTTCTATCGCTTGCATATTTTTCGTTCATGGAAGGATGGAGTTTTTCTTGGCTCTTATCAAACGGCAGATTTTTTAAATCTTCTTGAACAGTGTATTTCGCATCTCGCTCTGCTTGTGTTTTTCCGTTTTCCCAGAAATAATCTAGTCCGTCGAGGTCAACGCCTATCAAAACTATTTGTTTAGGGTTATATTGAGCTGCGAGTGTAACTGCGGCATCTAAACAGCTTGCATGATGCATTGTAATTAATTGTTTCGATTTAGCATATCTTAAGTGAAACGCCGCTAGTAATTCTTTGTCATTCGTTGGTAATGTTTTAGGACTAAAGTAAAATAGGTTATTTGAGTTTCGAAACTGCTGACTTGCATCAACAACGTGTCTTATTTGCAGTACGTTTATTTGTTTTTGATTTTTGTCTAAACAATAATCGTTAAACAATTTAACTGCGTTTGCCGAAGCACCGAGTTCAACTATATTAATATTTGGCGAGTAGTGTTGATTGACAAAAAAATAACTAACACCTATTCCTAGATGTTTACTAATAATATTCCATTGTTCGGCCGTTATGTTATTGACACTTTGTCCGCATCCAAGGACAAATATAGTATTGGTATCTTTATTATTAAATTTTGGTAGTTGTTTAAACTGTTGACCGTAGTGCAGATTAATTTCTTTACTAAATAGGGCTGCTAAAAAGTTATCCCACAAAACAGGTGCTAGTTTATTTGCAGGAAACTTTTTTTTGAGTACAACTATCGAAAATACAGGAGATAGTAGTTTAATTATTCGAAATAATGTCCGACTACAGCGTTTAAATAATGGCGTTTTAAATCTTGGTTCCATAAATGTCTAAATGAAACCTTTTGAATGATATAACGATAGTGCTGTTTCAAATGCCAAAATTACTTTGTCAATGTCATTGACTGAGTGTGCAGTAGATAGATATATAATTCTATTACTACCAATATAAACGCCTAACCTTCTTAGATGTGAGAAAAAATCAGCTTGTTCACTCCACTCTAATTCAAGTAAATCTCGTTCTTTTCGACTTCGTATAGAAACATCGGTGAATATGAGCCGATTGAATGATCCTATGCCTATGAGCTTTGCCTTAATTGAGTGGTTAATACAGAATTCATTAATACTAGAGCGTAAATAATTTGATGATTGTTCGAGTTCAAGATAACAATACTTATTATTAATTAAATAAGAAGTAGTAGCTAAGCACGCGGCCATAGATAAAGGGTTTGCAGAAAATGTCCCTCCCATAAAAACGGGTGAGTGAGTACTCTTAATCGTAGACATTACTTCTGGTGTGCCTGCGACTATGCCTAAAGGTAGCCCACCTCCAATTGATTTTCCATAGGTTGCAAGATCCGCCTTAATATTGAAGTATTCTTGTGCTCCGCCTAAAGCTAAACGAGCACCGGTAATCACTTCATCAAAACATAGGAGAATTTTATTGTGAGTACAAAACTCTCTCAATTGATTTAAGAATTCATCGATTTTTGATTGTGGATTCGAACCTTGCACAGGTTCAATGATTACTAGTGAGAGTTCGGTTTTGAATTTGTCTAATATTTCGAAAGCATAGGGATCATTGTAAGGTAATAAAACTACGTGCTCATCTAATGAGTCGAGCATGCCCGACGATTTTCTTTTCAATGAAGGTTCATTAGATTCATTGTCGTAGTCTTCTTCGTAGAGAAGAAAATCATGTGAACCGTGCCAACTTCCACTAAACATAGCAACTTTAGATTTTTTATTATAAGCGCGGGCAATTCTGAGTGCTCTGAGTGTTGCTTCAGAGCCTGTACTACAAAATACAAAATCCGAATACCATGGCATCATCGCGTGTAGATTCTCTGCACACTGGTACGTTAATTTGTTTGGAATTGTGTAAATGCTTCCACGCATTAACTGTTGGGTTATTGCCGTTGTTATAAAAGGTGGCTGATGGCCTAATAAACAACAGCCTCCTCCCATTGAGAGGTCGATATAAGCATTATTATCTTCATCAAAAATCTTGGATCCATCGGCATTTGTGCAGTGAAAGTCAACTTCATTGAAAGCTGATGAGTAACCTTCATTGAGGACGTTGATACTGTTCATTTTTAAAGTCCTTTACTTCTTAGGTGCGTAATACTCACGCCAAATGAGCTCTTGTTCTTTGCCATGGAGAGTGCCATCAGCATTGCATTTATTACAGGGAGGAAGTTTTCTATTCCCTTTTGCCAAGGATTGTCTATAACGTTTTAACTGTTTCGAATCCCACACGTCAAAAATTGTATCAAAAGCCAAGTTTCCAGTTCTTATACGCCGATTCCAGTCTTGAGGGCAGAGAAATACGTCACCATTCCAATCCACCATCATAGAATAATGTGGGTAGTAACATGGCTTACATGCATCGACCTCAATTGGGGTACCAAAACTTATAGTGCCACCGCGATTGGTCAGTTTTAGTCCAAAGTCCTCTTCTTCGCTGTACCATCGATCTCTTAAAATAAATTTATCAGAGCTTATCTCATTTTCTGAAAATAGATTATTAAATTGAGTCAGTTGCTCAGGACCGTCATATAAGCTTAAAATAATTTTATCAATCCCACTCGAAATTAGTTTCTTCAGCGTTTTATCATTGAGAAAGTCACCATTAGTTGTTATCTCAACATTACAGAATTCTGAAAAGAGTGAAATCATATCGTATATCTTTGGCGACAACATTGGTTCACCGTAGCCAGCAAGCATTATCGTGCCTTTGAAATTACTTTCTCTTAACTCTTTAGCTATCTTCTTATAAAGTGCTGGTTGCATAAAAAATGGTTGATCCGGAGCTATGCTGTCATCAGATTTAGGACAAAATGTGCACTTTCTATTACAGGTGTCTATTGGGCTAAGCTCAATCCAACTTGGTGCAGGTGCACCGTTGTCTAATTTGGAAATGTTGTCGTTAACTAGTTTATCGACACGTTTTAGATTTTTAAGAATAGTTGGATGCATAGTGATTCAATATTACTCTTGATTCTTGCGGGCGACAATTATACAAAAACCTGTATGTTCAGTTTGTAACGGTAAGAACTCAGTTTCTTTTTGATGGTAATAATGTTTATTGAAATTTGGCAGCGTGCTGTCAAATAGATTCAATAGTTCATTTTTAGGTAGTTCATTAATATGATATGGATTGGTAACGTAAGGCTCTCCATCTTTAAATCTTAACATCGGAGAGGACGCTACCAATATACCGCCAGGTTTCAACCAATCACCAATCTTCTTTAAGTAGTTTCTGCACACATCATAAGGGATGTGCTCCAGTGTCTCAAAGCTGACGACCACATCTATGCTATTATTATCGTAGTTTAATTGTTCGATATCTGAGCAGTTAAATTCTTTTACGCTGTCGCCGTAATTCTTTTTCGCATAATTAATTGAACGAGCATTTAGGTCTATACCAATAATGTTCTTACTTTTACCCGCCAAAATTTTGCTGCCGTAACCAGAGCCGCAAGCTCCGTCGAGTACTAAATCATCTGCTTTTATAAAACTTCTAGCGAATTTGTATCGCGCCATATGCCTCAGTTCGTTGTCTGACAAATCCTGATTATCTAGATTGATAAATAGCTGCTCTGGCGACAGAGATTTGGCTATGTTGTGATAACTTACTAAGCCTATAACGTTATTGGTGTCATCGACTATCGGTAATTGATTTATTTCTGAATCAGTCATTTGGGTGAAAACATCAGAAACCTGAGCAGACGCATAGGTGAATTTTGGAGATTTATTCATAATGTCGTTAACGGTCACTACTTTAATATTCGTGTGGTTCGCTATGGCTCTACGAATATCTCCATCGGTAATTATCCCGACGAGTTTGTGATTTTTATCGATAACTATATTACATCCCGTATGGGTAAGGGATTGCGATTCAATAATTTTATGAACGAATTCATCAGAATAACAACAAATTCTATTATCCAGATTTTCGAGAATTTCAGAAATGCGCATACAAAATAATCACCTTGAATTAAGTATGAGAGAATATTATCTTTCATATTGATTTATAAATAGATTATGAGGTAAAACTAACACAACTCGTGGTAATTTGACAGCGTGGAATTAGTTGTTCGTACCCTTCTGTAGAATATATATGGTGGAATCAGTGAATATAAAAAATGACAAAAATTACGATAAGGAATGGTTGTTAGATAAAGAATTTTGGATGTGTTGTTTTTTAGATTATTCAAGAATGGGAAAGCAAAGATGGCACAACAATCCGTTAATTAAATATAATCAAGATGTTAAGTATCTTTTGGATAATGACTTTGCTTTATTCAAGTATATCTTCTCACATATAAATAAGCCTAGTATTACGTTAAAAGAATCAATTACTAACGAAGCATTCGGTGTGCATTTCTCACATTTGTTATCAGAAGATAATTTATTCTTGCCCCAATTTAATGACACTAAAATTAATAGTTACGGTTTTCATAAGTTTAAATTTAAAGTCGAAAACTTAGAATCTATTAAAGCTAAGCTAAAGCAGACGATGAATGATTCTTTAGCATCCCTAAATCAAGATTCAAGACAATTAAATGTCTATCCTGCTGAAGGTCGTAAACGTTTAGTTTGGGAAGCGAATTCGATTCCTTCATTTTTGAATGACTTGGTTAGTGATGTATTAACTCACGAAATCTTAAGTAGTTACTTTAATTGTGAATATAGGTTGTTGCCCGAATTTAGTGTTTTGTATGAGGAATTAGAAGCTCCAGCGGGATATAGTATGGATAGATTCTGGCACGTTGACAATATTGGTGAGTTTGTGAAAATCATGCTACCTCTGGAAGATATTAAGAACGATTGCGGCCCAATGCTCGTTGTACCTAGCTCCCATCATCCTGAACAAAGTAATTCACTACTTTGGTCCGAATATCACAGGATTTTTAGAACCTCAAATATCTATACTAGCACAGCAACTTTTTTATCCGATTTCATTGCGACTAGCCAGGATATAGCACCGTTAGCAATGACAATGGATGTCGGAGAAGCATTGGCTTTTCATGGTAGATTAATTCATACAGCAACTCCTTGTAAAATTAATAAATCACGGAAAACTCTAGTGCTTGTAATACGCCCATTTGATAGTAAATTCCAATCATTTAGAACATTCGCTAGTGCGTATTAGTCATTAATTAAACGATAGGCTAATTCTGCTTTCTTCCAATCATTTAATGTATCGATATCTTGTGCTCGGAAGCTAGGAATTAAATAGGGGGTACACTTTTCATTGAAGATGGATGAGTCTAATTTGAAGGCGTTAGGTTTACCCCAATAAAATTGACCTGCATCATGTATCGCTTGTGGCAGGTCTTGAGAGCGCTTATTTATACTCTGTTCAAAAATTGGGGTTACATTCCCATTGCTGGAGGGCTTTAAGGCTCGCCAAATTGGAAAGTCATACTCTACGGCGCAGAAAACTATATCACAATCGGAATTATTATATTGTTGTTGGGCCGTTTGAAGAGTTTCTTTCGTCAGTAGTGGCGATGTTGCATAAATTAAACAAACATTCGAAATGGTAATGTTACAACTCTTGTACCATTCAACTGTGTGTTTAACGACCGCATTGGTTCCAATAAAATCATCTGCCAATTCTTTTGGTCGCATAAAGGGGCATTCTGCACCGTATTTTCTTGCAACCTCAGCAATTTCTTCATCATCGGTTGAGACTATTACCTTGTCGAATAGGCCGCTTTCAAGGGCGGTTTCTATGGAGTAGGCAATGATTGGTTTGCCGCAAAAGTCTTTGATGTTTTTGCGGGGAATTCTTTTGCTACCGCCGCGTGCTGGGATAATGGCGATGTTCATGAGCACAAGTTCTCTTTAATGATATTGATGACTTTGTCTTGTTCAGCTTTATTTATATCAGCGAATACTGGTAAGGATATTCCACAGTCAGACGCCTGATTGGCTATTGGGTAATCGTAGTTGTTAAAACCTAGCTCTCGATAATAGGGTTGTGATGCGATATTCATATAATGAAGCTGGACCCAAATGTTATTTTCTCGAAGTTTGTCGAACAGAGTTTTACGCTGTTCTTTTGGCACTTGGATAACGAATAAGTGATTAGCGGAAGTTGAATTGTCATTCGCTTCCAACCAAGTGCAAATGCCTTGCAATGATGCTTGATAGTACTCTACAGCGTCAGCTCGTTGATGTTGCATCTCGCCGAACTTGTTTAGTTGTGATAGTCCAAGTGCGGCATGAATGTCACTCATACGGTAATTGAAACCTAATAGCTGTTGCTCGTGATACCAGTCACCTACTGATTGCTCAACAAAGCGCTCAGGATCTTTGGTAATTCCATGGCTAGCGAGTAGTCTCATCGTACTGGCAAGTTCAGCAGATTGGGTTAATGCCATGCCGCCTTCAGCGGTGGTAAGGTTTTTCACTGCATGAAAGCTAAATACAGTAATATCACTATAGTCACATTTTCCAATTGGTGAATTTTCATAAGATGCACCTAATGCGTGGCAGGCATCTTCAATGACTTTAAAGTTATATTGCTGAGCTAATTTAGCAAGCTTAGCTAAATCGCAAGGTGCTCCGCATAAATGAACGACAATGATCACTTTGGGCAGACAATTATCGAGTTTGGCTTGCGCTAATTTGCGCGCTAACTCCTCCATATCCATATTGCCGCTGTGCGGTTCAACATCAACAAAGTCGACATGGGCGCCGCAATAGAGTGCGCAGTTACTGCTAGCAACGAAGCTTATGGGACTCGTCCACACATAGTCTCCACGTGATACGCCAAGCGCTAAACAAGCGATATGAAGGGCGCTGGTCCCTGAATTAGTCGCTATTGCGTGTTTAGCTTCCACATGATGGGCAATTGCCTGCTCAAACTCTGTAACTTTTGCGCCTTGCGTAAGATGTGTGGAGCGTAAAACGTCTACGACAGCTGCAATATCGTCTTCACAAATGTGTTGTTTAGAATAGGGGATCATGATTGCTTATTTAATGCGATTAGCTGTTCAACGGTAAGAAAATCATAGTTGTTTGATGAATTGTACTCAAAATCTTCGTCAACTAAGGTGCCCCGTTCACCTTTGGCGTTTTGACTAAAGTCATTGCCACGACTGGTAAAAGTTATAGATGGCGCAATGACATAGTGATCTTCATATTCGAATGTGTGATAAGCATCATCTTCTGGGCACATGACTTCATGAAGCTTCTCACCTGGACGGATCCCAACGACTTTTTGTTCCATATTGGGCGCAATTGCTGTCGCGAGTTCTGGAATGCGCACAGAAGGGATCTTGGGAACAAATAACTCTCCACCCAACATGCGATAAAAGCTACTAAATACAAAATCGATTGCTTGGTCTAGTTTAAGCCAAAAACGCGTCATTTTAGGGTGGGTAATCGGTAGAAATTCGGCATTTTCATTGCGAAGCTTTTCAAAGAAAGGAACCACAGAGCCACGAGAGCCGACTACATTGCCGTAGCGAACTACCGAGAAAATAGTGTCCGTACCGCCAGCCATATTATTGGCTGCAATAAAGAGTTTATCGGATGCTAGTTTTGTCGCACCATAAAGATTGATTGGGTTGGCAGCTTTGTCGGTAGACAGTGCTATTACTTTGGATACACCACAATCAAGCGCTGCATTAATTACGTTCTCTGCGCCATTAATATTGGTTTTTATACATTCCATCGGATTGTATTCTGCTGCTGGAACTTGCTTTAGCGCAGCGGCATGGACCACAAAATCTACGCCACTCATAGCCCGTCTTAAGCGGTCCTTATCTCTTACATCGCCAATAAAGTAGCGCATGCAAGGTGCATCAAACACTTGGTGCATTTCAAACTGTTTGAGTTCGTCGCGGGAGAAAATAATGACTTTTTTAGGTTTGTAACGACTAAGGAGAACTTCGACAAATTTTTTACCAAAAGAGCCTGTGCCACCAGTGATAAGGATAGTTTTATTCGTGAACATTAATGCTCCGGATCAGAAAATTATTGTTATTTTTTGATTTGTTGTGCCACGGCAAAAAAGGCGGGTGTAAAAACTAAAACTATCAGCTACACTAGCCGTCAATAAATTGACTATTGCTATGTTTTGATCATGGCAGTTAGAATAACTCATTATACTAAAAATAGTAAATCACTTTGTTTTTTAAAAGGTAATGTCAACAGATGCAACTTTCCAACGCGATACTCGTATGTAGTTCTAACGCAGTATATTTAGAGTCGTTTTCCACCATCTTGGATTTTATTGGCGAAACCGTTATAAAAAGCAACTCCATTGCAGAGCTCGAAGCTCTAATCGTTGGTCAAGAAACTATTTACCGTAGTGTTATTATCGACCATGGTGTTGAAAACTTTAGTGAAAGTTTAATTACAGAGCTTCCTAAGCAGCCATTTTTAATCGCTGGTGACGATATTGCTCACTTGGTAAACAACCATCCAAACGTAATTGGCGTATTGCCCTATGACGCTAAGTACGCAAAATTAACGCAAGAGCTGCACAATTGTCAGGACTTTGTCAATAAACGACCTGCTACGCACGCCGTTTCTGGCTCATCATCAATGCTGTTTAGAAGCCTAGTTGGCCGTAGTGATAACATTCAAAATGTTCGTGTGCTTATCGAGCAGGTGGCACAAACAGACGCTAACGTATTGGTGTTAGGTGAATCAGGTACTGGTAAGGAAGTGATTGCCCGCAACGTGCATTATTACTCTAAACGCCGAGAAGGGCCGTTTATTCCGGTTAACTGTGGTGCTATTCCGCCTGAACTGCTTGAAAGTGAGTTATTTGGTCATGAAAAGGGCGCTTTTACTGGTGCTTATACTGCGCGTAAAGGGCGTTTCGAATTGGCTGAAGGCGGCACATTATTTCTTGATGAAATCGGTGATATGCCGCACCCAATGCAGGTTAAATTATTACGTGTCTTACAAGAACGTACTTTTGAGCGGGTTGGTGGCAACAAAACCATGACCTGTAATGTCCGTATCGTTGCGGCAACCCACCAACATCTAGAAGAACAAATCAAAGACGGAAAGTTCCGTGAAGATTTATTCTATCGCCTGAATGTATTTCCAATTGAAGTGCCTGCGCTACGTGAGCGCAAAGACGATATTCCATTATTGCTACAAGAATTAGTTCAGCGTATGGAATCGGCTTACAACACCTCTGTACGTTTTACTCAGCGCTGTATGGAATCGTTAATGATGGCAGACTGGTCTGGTAATGTTCGTGAGCTAAGCAACTTGGTTGAACGTTTGGTTATTCTTTATCCAAACAATCTTATTGATGTCAACGATCTACCGGCTAAATATCGTCATCTCGATGTTCCTGAATTTGAACCTGATTACCCAGAAGAGCTACAAGAGCAAGATGCTTTTGCAGCAATATTTAGTGGCGAAGATGTAGTTGAGGTGCCTGAGAAGACGGTAATGACTGAATTACCATCTGAAGGTGTCAACCTAAAAGAGATGCTATCAGAGCTAGAAGTTGATTTAATACGCCAAGCGTTAGAGCAACAAGACTATGTAGTCTCTCGTGCCGCAGATATCTTAGGCATGCGCCGCACAACGCTCGTTGAAAAAATGCGTAAATACGGCATGTCGAAAGACGGATAACTAATGCTAAAACTACCTATCTCAGCTCGGCGACTACAGGAAATGTATCGCCGAGGTGAAAACATCATGAGTTACCTCACGTCGCACTTTAAAGACAAACAGCAACAAGAGGTGATTGAAGTTGCTTACGACATGCAGTCTGGCTGTTATGTTGATGCGATGATTAACGCACCTCACTATGTCGAATTTAAACATCAATATATCGACGCGCTATTTAACGAACTCAGCCAATTACAGTCTATTAATTCTATTCTCGATGCGGGAGTTGGTGAAGGCATCACGCTTGCGCCATTGCTTGATAAATACAACGGGGCAATTGACAGTTACGCTGTTGATATTAGCTGGTCGCGCTTAAGTTACGCCAAAGAGTGGTTAGCCAAGCAAGGCCATAATTCAACGCGACTTTGCAGTGGAAACCTGACTGATTTACCTTTTGCGGATAATTCAATCGACCTCGTTTTTACTTCCCACGCGATAGAGCCTAATCACGGCAATGAAAAAGCCGTAATACAAGAGCTGTTTCGTATCGCTCGCAAATATGTCGTGTTGTTAGAACCAAGTTATGAAATGGCCTGTGACGAAGGTAAAGCACGGATGGAGCGTTTAGGCTATTGTCGCGATATTAAAGAGCATTGCTTAGCGCTGGGCTATCGTGTGTTAAAACACGAACGCTTTGCTCACAGTTCAAATCCGCTGAATCCCACTGCAATTACCGTTATCAAAAAGCTCACCGACACTCCTCTTCCTGAGCATATTTTGGCATGCCCTGAACACAAAACACCGTTAATAGCCGGTGCTGGCGCCTTATACAGTGAAGAAGGTTTACGTGCTTATCCCATCATTGCAGACATCCCATGTTTGCGGGTTGAGAATAGTGTATTCGCTAGCCACTTCACTAAATTTAACGCACAAGATACTGATAAATAACAGTTAAAAAGTTGGCACATTAGGTGCATTCTCGTCAATAAATAGTTAATCAGACAATTTATTGACGAGGCTGTTATGGCACCACAATTTCATCAACCATCGACTTCAGGACGCGTTTCTCAAAATCGTTTAGCGCACTTGGTCGATGTACTTCCATCTGGCGTGATCATTCTCGATGCCAATGGTCGCGTTGAAGAAGCCAATCGCATGGCGTTAGATTTCTTCGGCACGGACGTAGTGGGCCAGCGTTGGGCTACAGTTATCAATACGGTTTTTGAACCTCGCGCCGATGATGGTCATGAAGTGTCTTTAAAAGATGGCCGTCGTCTTAAGATTGCAATCTCTTCACTAGAGCCAGAAGATGGTCAATTAATTCTGGTGACTGATTTGACGGAAACTCGTCAAATGCAAAACAACATGGCGCACATGCAGCGCTTGTCGGCACTTGGTAAAATGGTAGCATCACTTGCCCATCAGGTGCGCACGCCACTTTCTGCCGCAATGCTATATGCTGCCAATCTTAAAAGTAAGGCGATGAATGAAGCGTCAAAAGAGCGCTTTCACGATAAATTGATGGCGCGTCTCAAAGATTTAGAGCAGCAAGTCAACGATATGTTGATGTTCGCCCGCAGTGATAGCGGTCAAATCTCAGCGGAAATTTCACTGCAAGAAATTCTGACTGAAGTTCAAGCATCGAGTGATGCGATGTTGGCACAACATAAAGCAAATTTAATGGTAACCTTGCCAGATCCTGATCTATTAGTGATGGGCAACCGCACTGCACTTAGCGGCGCTATTACGAATTTGATTCACAACGCTATTCAGGCAAAACCACAAGGGTTAATGATGCATTTGATTGCTAAGCGTCACGGTGAAAACGAAGTAGAAATTTCATTGGTTGATAATGGCCCTGGTATTTCGGTGGCGGATCAGCAGAAGATATTTGAACCCTTTTATACTACAAAGTCGCAAGGCACCGGATTAGGCCTTGCTGTGGTGCAGTCGGTGGCCAAATCTCATCGCGGACAACTGACCTTAGTTTCAAAACAAGGGCAGGGTTCGTGTTTTTCAATTATTTTACCGCTACACCGCGAAGCCGCAGTTGTTGTTAAACACGCTGCTGTTAGCTAACTCATAGCCATTTATTAGGAGAGAGAACATGAATCCTCATAAAATTTTAGTTGTCGAAGATGACGCGGGCTTACGTGAAGCCCTAGTTGATACGCTAATGCTTGGTGGCTATGAATGTGTCGAATGCGAAAGTGGTGAAGAAGCGCTGCTTACCTTAAAAACAACTCAGGTTTCAATGGTGGTGTCTGATGTACAAATGGGCGGTATGTCTGGTTTGTCATTACTGCGCAGCATTAAACTCAAATGGCCTGAATTGCCAATGCTACTAATGACGGCGTACGCAACTATTGACGACGCCGTTAGTGCGATGCGTGATGGCGCTTCTGATTACATGGCCAAGCCGTTTGCGCCAGAAGTATTACTTAACTTAGTGAGCCGTTACTTACCTGTACCAACGATTGAGTCAAATGATCCTGTGATTGGCGATCCAAAGTCTGTCGAATTATTGGCGCTGGCTAAGAAAGTCGCGCAAAGTGATGCGTCAGTGATGATCAGCGGGCCGTCTGGCTCGGGTAAAGAAGTATTAAGTCAATACATTCATAACCAATCAAAACGCAGTGATAAGCCGTTTGTTGCCATTAACTGCGCTGCTATTCCAGAAAATATGCTGGAATCAACCTTATTTGGCTATGAAAAAGGCGCCTTTACTGGTGCGCTTCAAGCCTGTCCAGGTAAATTCGAGCAAGCACAAGGTGGCACTATCTTGCTTGATGAAATCACCGAGATGGATATTAACCTACAAGCGAAATTATTGCGTGTGTTACAAGAGAAAGAAGTCGAGCGCTTAGGATCTCGTAAAACAATCAAACTCGATGTGCGCGTGTTAGCCACGTCAAACCGCGACTTGCGTCAAGCGGTGAAAGCGAAAGAATTCCGCGAAGATTTATACTACCGCCTTAATGTATTTCCACTCGCTTGGCCACAACTTAAAGATCGTCGCGGCGATATTATTCCATTGGCACAGCATCTTGTTTCTCGCCATTGGCAGGGCGGTGGCATTGCGCCAGAATTGTCGACAGACGCCAAACTCATGCTGCAGCGCCATTCATGGCCTGGTAACGTTCGTGAGCTCGATAACGTTGTTCAACGCGCACTTATCTTAAGTAATGGCCAAGAAGTGACTGATAGTGATTTAATTATTGAGCCAATCGAAGAGTCGTTTGAAAGCGAAGCGCCAAGTGTTCCGACCATGGTAGCGACATCAGCCAATGTTGCTAGCAACGAACCCCTGGGCAATGAGCTAAAGCAGCAAGAAAACCAAATTATTATCGATACGCTAGCCGCTTGTAATGGTTCACGTAAAGCCGTCGCCGAAAAGCTTGGTATTAGCCCACGCACACTGCGCTATAAACTCGCAAAAATTCGTGAGCAGGGCATCGAACTACCTGCATAATTACTCCATAAAATACCTTATAAAGCAGGCTAGAAAGCACATTCCAGCCTGCTTTTTTGCGTTGCTGCTTTTCTGGCACGATGTCTGCATTGTCACTGTTAAATACGGTTATCGACAAAATATTGTCAGTCAGCTTTTCGGGAGCACAGAACATGCAAATCAACACTAACTCAAATGCCATGCTAGCAAATATGCAGAACATGATTTCAAAGGCGCAGATGCAAACACCGGGTATTAACAACCCAACAATGGGCAATATCGAAAATCGCCAAGTGACGCAAACCAACGGCAGTGATTTCGCTAATATGTTAAAGAGTGCTGTTGATAACGTAAATGCCTTACAAAAACACTCAAAAGCCCTGCAAACAGCCGTTGAAATGGGTGACCGTAGTGTCAGTATTTCAGATGCAATGATCGCCTCACAAAAATCTAGCGTTGCCTTTCAAGCAACAGTAGAAGTGCGCAATAAGTTCGTAGAAGCTTATAAAGAAATCATGAGTATGCCTGTATAGTAAATTTTGTTAGGTAATGTCTTTTAAATTATGACATTATTAGCAAAATAGACTTGGTCTAACTAATTAGTAAATTTCAAAAGGTAACCCTGTGAGTCAAGCGAGTGAATCGACAGATATGATGGTTTCGGACGACCAACATCCTATCACCACTTCTTCAACCGACGTGCCCGAAGCGAAATCTGGTCCTCTTGCAGGATTAGGCGATGGCGAAACAATGCGTCAAGTGATTATGGTTGTAGCGCTAACAGTGTGTTTAGCACTTGCTGTGATGGTGGTATTTTGGGCGCAAGAGCCAGAGTATCGTCCCTTGGGTAAAATGACCACCGAAGAATTTACTCAAACATTAGATTTCCTCGACCAGAATAAGTACGACTACAAAACCGAAAACCGTGAAATTTTAGTTACCCAAGACGATTATCAAAAGATTAAACTTGCACTAGTGCGCGCTGGAATGGACGCAGCACCAGCTAACGGCGATGATATTCTAATGCAGGACATGGGCTTTGGTGTATCACAGCGCCTAGAGAGAGAACGTCTTAAGCACAGTCGTGAAAAACAACTAGCAAGTGCCATTGCCGAGTTAAAAAACGTATCACGTGCTCGCGTGTTATTGGCCATCCCGAAAGAAAACGTATTTTCTCGCCGCGACAAAAAAGCCAGCGCAACAGTCGTTGTTACCTTAAATCGCGGCCGTCAATTAACTCAAGAAGAAGTCGACAGCATTGTCGATATCGTGTCATCTGCAGTACCATCGCTTGAGCCTGGCCGTGTATCTATCGCCGATCAAGCTGGCCGCTCACTAAAATCTGGTAATGAAGATCCATCAGCTATCCGCAGCCGCAAAGAATTTGAACAAGAAAAGAAGCAAGAGAACGCTTACCTTTCAAAAATTGACACTATTTTGATCCCGGTTGTTGGTTTGGGCAATTACACTGCCCAAGTCGACGTCACTATGGACTTTACGGCAGTAGAAGAAACGCAGCAACGCTATAACCCTGACTTACCAGCGATTCGCAGTGAACGAACTTCAGAAAACCGCAATGTCGGTAATGTCACTAGCGGTATTGCTGGTGCTTTGAGTAACCAACCGCCGCTCGAATCTGAAATTCCGCAACAAGTCAGTGAATTAGAAGGCGGTCAAGGTGGTTCTGGTCAGCCGGGACAATTCCAAAAAGAAGCAACCCGCAATTTCGAGTTAGATACCACTATTAGCCATATTCGTCAGCAGGTTGGCATCGTTAAGCGCGTTAGTGTTTCGGTCGCCCTTGACTATAAGACTGTACCAGGTGCAGATGGCGGTGCAGCGACGCAAGCGCCACGCAGCGCTGAGGAGCTCGCTAATATCACACGACTATTGCAAGGTAGTATTGGTTTTAATCAGGCTCGTGGTGATATTTTAGAAGTGGTGACGACTCAATTCTATCAAGAAGAGCTCGAAGATATCCCAGAGCCGCCGCTGTGGGAACAACCGTGGTTTATTAAAATTGCTAAGCTAGTGATTGGCTTCTTACTCATTGCAATCATCATTATTTTCCTAGTGCGCCCAATGCTCAATCGCCTCATCTACCCTGATGTGGAAGAAGAAGCTGATGCCATGAACGAAGATGACTTAGCTGACTTTGATGACCAATTCGCGGCGGATACCGTTGACATGTTAGCGGCATCTGACAGTGATTACACCTATGCAGATGATGGTTCGATTAAGATCCCTGATCTGCGTAAAGAAGACGATTTATTACGCGCCGTACGTGCGCTAGTTGCAAATGAACCAGATCTTTCTATCCAAGTAGTGAAGAACTGGTTGTATCAAGATAGTGACGGATAAGAAATGGCTGAAGAATTAGCAACTCAAGAAAAAGAAGAAGCTGGCTTTGATGTTAGTAATTTAACTGGCTTGCAAAAGACTGCTTTGTTGCTTCTTAGTTTGAAGGAAGAAGATGCGGCGAGTATTTTAAAGTCACTTGAGCCAAAAGAAGTGCAATACGTTGGTCAAGCGATGGCGGGGTTTGAGGATTTTACGCCTGCTAAAGTACAAGCTGTATTACGTTGTTTTCTCGACGATATTCAAGAGCTATCGTCAATTGGCCTTAATTCTGAAGACTTTATCCGTAAAGCGCTTATTGAAGCGCTGGGTGAAGATAAAGCATCGAATATTATCGATCAGATTATTTTGGGTGGTAGTGCCAAAGGTCTTGAATCCCTTAAATGGATGGACGCGCGTCAAGTGGCGAATATTATCGTTAGTGAGCATCCGCAGATCCAAACCATTGTATTGTCATATCTTGATCCTGAGCAGTCGGCTGAAATTCTATCGCAGTTCCCAGAAAAGATTCGTCTTGATTTGATGATGCGTATCGCCAATCTTGAAGAAGTACAACCGGCGGCATTACAAGAACTTAATGACATTATGGAAAAACAATTCGCTGGTCAAGCGGGCGCACAAGCCGCGAAGATGGGCGGTCTCAAGTCTGCTGCTAATATCATGAACTACCTCGATAATAACGTCGAAGGTCAGTTGATGGATTCTATTCGCGATACCGACGAGGAAATGGCGCAGAAACTTCAAGATCTCATGTTTGTATTTGAGAATCTTATTGATGTTGATGACCGTGGTATCCAAGCGATTTTACGTGACGTACAAACTGAAGATCTCATGAAAGCGCTTAAAGGTGCTGACGAAGCCCTCAAAGAGAAATTCCTTAACAACATGTCGAAACGTGCCGCAGACATGCTGGTGGACGACCTTGAAGCCATGGGACCAATTCGCGTGAGTGAAGTTGAAGTGGCGCAAAAAGAAATTTTGGCAGTTGCAACACGTCTTGCTGATTCTGGTGAAATCATGCTTGGCGGCGGCGGCGGTGACGAATTCTTATAATTCGTCATAGATAGCGAGGAAATAGCATGCCAAGTGAAGTGTACAAACCAACGGACGAAGAATTAGAACTGCTTAAGCGCTGGTATGCGCCTAATGTAACCAAAGAAATTCCCAAAGAGCGCACTAATGCGCTGCGAATGAATGTTGCCGATCTCAACAAACCTCAACCAGCAGAAGTTGAAGTGGAAGAAGAGGCTAATGACGGTACCCTCTCAGCTCAAGCGTTGGAGGAAATCACCCAACAAGCGCAAGAACAAGGTTACCAAGAAGGCCTTGCTAAAGGTAAAGAGGAAGGACTGCTTCAAGGCCATCAAGAGGGCTATGAACAAGGACTCGCACAAGGTGTTGAAGAGGGCATTGCCCAAGGTCTTGAACAAGCTCAGCCACAAATTGAGCAACGTGTTGCCTTGATTGATGCGATGATTAATAAATTACAGCAACCACTATCAAATCAAGATAAAGCTGTGGAATCTTCGTTACTAGAGCTTGCATTAACCCTAGCTAAGAAAATTGTCCACGTTGAAGTCACTCAGAGTCAAGCACCAATTGTTCAAGCGGTGAGTGAAGGGGTAAAGGTTATTGGTGGGGATAGCCCAGTTAACTTAACCGTCAATCCTTCTGATTTAGAGGTTATCGATAATCTATTTGGTCAGCAACAAGCTAATACTCGACTGACAATTAATTCAGATCCTGGCCTGGCTATCGGCGATTGTTTTTTAGAAACCAGTCATAGCTCAGTAAGCATGAATCTGGAAGATCGTATTAATCAAGTATTTGATGATTTCTATGCTAAACCAGCGCCGGGTTATGAAGCTGTCGAATCTTCTCATGAAAGCACTGCGTCAACTGAAGCTGATGTCACTCTCCAAGAAGACGTGACTGCCGAGCAAAACAACCAAGATTCATTAGCAGCAACCGACGATTCATTACAGAATGACGGTGATTCAACGCTAATTGACGACGAACATGACTGATCCCATTCCACAAGTCGACTGGGTTAAGCAACTCAGTAAACATCAAGAAAACGTTAATCAATTTCAACCTGTAATGGCGGGTAAGCTTAAGCGCGTTGTTGGCCTAACGATGGAAGCCATTGGTTGTCGAGCGCCTGTCGGTAGTCAGTGTAGCGTTGAAACGCTCACTGGAAAAATCAATGCTGAAGTGGTGGGTTTTAGTGATGAAGTTCTCTACTTAATGCCAAGTGAAGAAATCCATGGCGTGCTTCCTGGCGCAACCGTTCAGCCATTATCGACTCAGCAAGGCTTACCTGTAGGGCTTGAACTACTTGGCCGTGTTATCGACGGTATCGGCAATCCTCTTGATGGTCTTGGCCCAATAAAAACCGCCAGTAATGTCTCAGGTAAGGCAACACCTATTAATCCACTCGCTCGTCGGCCAATTACTCATGCACTTGACGTTGGTATTCGCGCGATTAATACGCTTATTACCGTGGGTAAAGGCCAGCGTATGGGACTTTTCGCCGGCTCTGGTGTTGGTAAGAGTGTGCTACTTGGTATGATGACACGCGGTACTAGTGCTGATGTTATCGTCGTTGGTCTAGTTGGTGAGCGTGGTCGCGAGGTTAAAGAATTTATTGAAGAAATCCTCGGTGAAGAAGGACGTAAGCGCTCAGTGGTGGTTGCTGCGCCTGCTGATACTTCACCTTTAATGCGTCTAAAAGCCTGTGAAACTTCGGTAACTATTGCAGAGTACTTTCGCGATCAGGGCATGGAAGTGTTATTGCTGATGGATTCACTCACCCGTTTTGCTCAGGCCCAACGTGAGATTGCATTAGCTATTGGTGAGCCGCCAGCCACAAAAGGCTATCCGCCCTCAGTATTTGCTAAATTACCGCAGTTGGTAGAGCGCGCTGGTAATGGTGGCGAAGGGCAAGGATCTATCACTGCTTTTTATACCGTATTAACGGAAGGGGATGATTTACAAGATCCTATCGCGGATTCATCGCGAGCGATTCTAGATGGTCACATTGTACTTTCTCGTCGCCTTGCAGAAGCTGGTCACTATCCGGCGATTGATGTAGAAGCGTCAATCTCTCGTGTCATGCCGATGGTGGTAAGTGATGAGCACATGCAATACGCAAGACTCGTCAAACAAAATTATTCACTTTATCAACAGAACAAAGATCTCATTGCCATTGGTGCTTATGTCGCAGGTGCTGATCCCAAAGTTGATAAAGCAATTCAGTTTTATCCAGTGATTGAAGCGTTCTGTCAGCAAATGATGAAAGAGTCCCATCCTTATGACGAGTCGTTAGTCGCGCTGACTCAACTTGGACAAGCACTGCAATAATGGCTAACGTAAAACAGCTCACCATTGTTTTAGAAATGGCACAGCAAAAAGAGCAAGATGCGCTCAAGGTGTTTAGTCAAGCGCAGCAACAGCTCAATCAGCTTAAAGAGCAGATGGAATCATTGGCCCAATATAAGCAAGACTATTTAGCGCAAATGAAACCGGAAAATATCCAACAAGTAAGCGCCGATAAACTTATTCGTTTGCAAGGTTTTCTAGCGCAAATCGATCAATCTATTTTTCAGCAGCGCGATGTTATTGCAAAGGCTTCACTTGCCGTAGATGCGCGCCGCGAAACTTGGGCTAAAGCCAAACAATACGCCGACTCTATTGAATTTCTCATCGATAAACAGCACAAAGAAGCGCAGTTTAAAGAAGACAAGCAGCAGCAAAAAATGGCGGATGAATTCGCCATGATGTCTCATCACCGCAAACAGCACCGCTAAATTCCTTCTTTATTAATTTCACATCTTGGTATGACGTTTGCTTTGATATAGCCAGCGCCGTACATCCAATATTTGACACATTGCTAGGTGTTAAACAGCAGTAAATTTAAGTAACTGATAAGTATTGGTTTTAATTGTATTTTATGATGGGTTTAAACAAGGAATCACGATGTTGGAATCATTCAATTTAATGAACTTAGGCTCAAGTGTCGATAATTCGGCAACTTTTGCCGCTTCGTCTTCCAGTGCTGCATTAAATGGCACTAATGCTGAGCAATCGGCATTATTTCACCAGGCAACCACATTGAGCTTCAATGAGCTCCTTGCTAATTCAATTAATGAATCGCAGCAACAACAATCAACATCATCTGACAATGAAGCCTCAGAGCTTGCCATGCAAATCGTTAAGTTACTTTTGGAACAAAAGGCACATTCTGATAAAGCGCTATCTGAAAAAGGGCAAAGTGATGCAACTGATAGTGAAAGTCAAATAGCAGGCGCAGATACAGCGTTGTTAGACGAGCAAACTGACACAGAAAATGGTGATGCATCTTTCGAGCTCTTGGCGACAATAGATAAGTTTATAAGTGAGTTGCCTGCTCAGCAGCGCAGTCAATTTGAATCCGTTGTTAGTGAAATAAAATCCTTGTTAGCTGACGAAATTAATATTGATACCCCCCAGCTCAGTGAGCTTGAACAATCGTTGTTTACTAAAGGTGATGAACAAGCATCAATACAAATGCTGTCAGAGCTGAAAGCTGTTATTGGCCAGCAATTAGAAGCGCTTAATGTTATCAAGCAAACTAATCAACAAAATAGCGATTTAACACAATTGATTGACTCGCTGCAGGCAGTCAACAAACAACTTGCTGATATAGAATTATCTAATGGTGACGATGCTGCCGATTTGTCACAACAAATGACGCAATTGATGAAGCAACTTGAACAATTTGCTGACAACAATCGTGAGTTAGCACAGGCTGTTAATCCGCTTCATGAAAAGATTGATGCAACGATCGCTAAATTCTCTGAGCAACAAATAGCTGATATTGATAGTGAGTCGATAGCTTCTCCGCAGGTTGCAATCGCGCAACTTTCTGACAAAGAAAAAGCTGCGATCGATAAGTTAGCTGCCATCATCAGCCAACTTAGTAGCGAAGAGCGTCGTTATTTTAATCAAATTATCTCGCAAGAAAATCAGCCGTTAAAGGCAAAAGAAGACTCAAATATAGTCGCAGATGTGCAAACGGCCAAGCAAATACTAGCACAAATCGAGCAAAGTAGAGCGAGTTTACAGCCTGTTTCCCAATCAGAGAGTTCTGATGAAAAGCAAGCGCAAGTAGAGCAAAATAGAGCGAGTCTGCAGCCTGCTAACCAATCAGGAATTGCCGAAGAAAAGCAGGCACAATCTAATGGTGAGCAAAAAACGGCTAATTCACCGATTACTAACGCCCCTATTGATCCTAAGTTAGCTAAAGCGAGCGCCGAAAATGAAAAAGGCGTTAACGTCAAGACAAGTGACGCAATTAATATCGAAGAGCCAGTTAAGTTAGAGGGCGAAGCAAACGCACCTAAGGGGGCTAGCAATAAAGTCGATGCGTTAGTCTCGCAGTTAGAAGCAAGTTTTAGAAATAATAGTACGAGTAACACGCCTGCAGATACACAGGTGGCTTCGGTAACGCGCGTTGAACAGCAAGTAGCTAAAGAAGTTAATGCAAGTCAACTAACGGCACAAAAGGCGCCAGAAAATATGGCGCAGCGCATTACGTTAAATGACAACAGCCTAGCGTCACAGCAAATTAAAGAGCACATGACCATGATGATGCGTGGCGGCGTGGGGCATGCGGTGCTTAACTTAGATCCTGAAGAGTTAGGTGCAATGTCTGTGCGCATTGTGATGCAACAAGACCAAATGAATGTGCAATTTCAGGTGAGTAATCCACAAGCGAAGGACATGTTAGAGCAGGCAATGGCTAAGTTGAAAGAGTCGTTACAAGAGCAAGGTATTGCCTTAAATCAAAGTGATGTTAAAGAGCAAAACCAGCAGCAGAAAGATTCGCAAGGAGCCGAAGAATATGCTGGCTTTGGTGAACAAACTGACTTGGATGAAGGCGAACAAGCGCCAATCACTTTAGTGTTGAACAAACAATCGACCAACGGCATTGATTATTATGCCTAATGGCGATCGCTAATAGGATAATGCATCGTATTGTGGTAGCTTTAAATCGATGATTTATCACGGGTTCAATTGCTTTAATTAGAGTGTTAGGATCTGTGGTTTAGAAACATAGTTTTTGTGAAGGAAAGTTAGAATGGCTGAAGAAGCAGTTGAAGAATCCCAAGGTGGTAGTAAGAAACTTCTCATTATTATCATTGCTGTTGTTGTATTGATTGCTGGTGGCGCTGGGGCATTTTTCTTTTTATCAGGTTCTGATGAGCCTGTTGACCAAGAAATGTCCTTAGAAGAAGGTGCTGATTTAACCGCTGAAGATACTGAAGAGGCCAGTGGTGAAGAGGGTGAAGCTGAAGTTGGCGATGCATTTTATGTTGGTATGCCACGACCATTTGTATTCAACGTACCTGGCTACGGTCGTGATCGTTTAGTACAAATTAAGGTACAACTAATGGTGCGCGGCGGCGAACACGACACTATCGCTCGCAAGCATATTCCATTGATTGAAGATACGTTACTAACAACCTTTAGTACGTCGAATGCGGAAAAACTTTCCACCAATGAAGGAAAGCAAGAGCTTCGCCGCGAATCGCTTGCCGCTGTCCAGCAGGCATTAGAGCCATTGGTAGGTAAGCCAGTGGTAGAAAAAGTGTTATTTATTGGGTTTGTAATGCAGTAAGCACCATTGGTGTTTATCGCAGTTGTTAATTAACTAAGGTGGGCTAAAGCTTGAATGATCTACTGAGTCAAGACGAAATTGATGCGCTGTTACACGGCGTTGATGACGTTGAAGAAGAAGAAGTCTCGGCCGGCGGTGATGATGGCGCCGCGGAATATGACTTTTCTTCACAAGATCGTATTGTCCGTGGTCGCATGCCCACCCTCGAAATGGTTAACGAACGTTTTGCTCGTCATTTGCGTATTAGCTTATTTAACTTGATGCGCCGCACCACTGAGGTATCAATTAATGGTGTGCAAATGCTCAAATTTGGCGAATACATTCACACTTTGTTTGTTCCAACCAGTTTGAACATGGTGCGCTTTAGACCGTTAAAAGGTACCGGATTAATCACCCTTGAAGCACGTTTAGTGTTTATACTAGTGGACAACTTTTTTGGTGGTGATGGCCGTTACCCAGCGAAAATTGAAGGCCGCGAATTTACGCCAACCGAACGTCGAATCATTCAGCTGCTTCTGAAAATTGTTTTCGAAGATTACATGGAAGCCTGGGCACCAGTGATGGATGTCGAGTTTGAATACCTAGATTCTGAAGTAAACCCATCCATGGCGAACATTGTTAGCCCAACCGAAGTCATTGTTGTGTGTTCTTTCCACATTGAACTCGATGGCGGTGGTGGTGATTTCCATATTGCATTGCCGTATTCAATGTTAGAGCCGATCCGTGAACTGCTTGACGCTGGTGTTCAATCCGATAAAGAAGATACCGACCAACGTTGGAGTGCGGCATTAAAAGACGAAATCATGGATGTGGAAGTTGAGCTCGAAGTTGGTCTTGGTGAAGTTGAACTTTCGCTACGTAAAATCATGGAAATGCAGGCGGGAGACATTATCCCATTCGAGATGCCTGACGAATTAGTAATAAAAGCTGAAGAGTTACCGTCGTTTAGAGGCAAACTTGGCCAAGTAAATGATAACTACGGCTTGGAAATAACCTCTATTATTCCGCGACCAGAATCGCAAAAGACAGAATTTCAATTACTTCAGCGCAAGATGTCTGAAGAAAAATCATAGATGAGAGATAGAACATGAGTGATATGGATGATTGGGCTGACGCCATGGCCGAGCAGGCTGACGCAGAGGCTGCTGAAGCTGAAAAAGCAGAGCTAGAGCAACTTGACGAGTCTGCCATTGGTGGCGACGGCGAATCATCGGGTAATGAAAAACTCGATGCTATTTTAGATATTCCAGTAACAATTTCGATGGAAGTTGGACGCTCTAACATCACTATCCGTAACCTATTACAGTTAAATCAGGGCTCAGTTATCGAGCTAGATCGCGTTGCTGGTGAGTCACTTGATGTATTGGTTAATGGCACCTTGATTGCACACGGTGAAGTTGTTGTAGTAAACGATAAATTTGGTATTCGATTAACTGATGTTATTAGTCAAACAGAACGTATTAAAAAATTGCGTTAGAGTATTAATGGCGACATTTGCTGTCGCCGTTAGTTTACCCGCAGCGGCGTCCGTAAGCGCACAACCCCCTGATTTTCTTCGGATGATAATATCCTTAGTCATTGTATTGGCTGTTATCTTTGTTCTTGCTTTTGTTGTTAAAAAGCTCAAAATTACCCCACATAGTCAAAAGAATCTGCGTAGTATTGCCCACCTGTCAATTGGCCCCAAAGAGCGTGTAGTGGTGGTTGAGGTTAATGGCGAGCAATTGCTATTAGGAGTAACAAGCCAAAGTGTTAATCTGCTACACAAGCTTGAGAAACCTATCGAAAAAACTGACACTAGTAGCGGTATGAGTAATGATAATATGCCGCTAACAATTCAATCACTACTTAAGAAAGGGAAGTCATGATCAAGTATTTGATTGCGCTAGCCGTATTTCTAGTATCGCCAGTGGTAATGGCCGATACCGGCTTACCAGCTGTTACCGTAGTACCAAACCCGGACGGTACACAAAGTTATAGTATTACGCTGCAAGTTTTAGCGTTAATGACGGCGCTGAGCTTTATCCCAGCGGTGCTTATTATGATGACGTCGTTTACCCGTATTGTTATCGTGTTGTCTATCTTGCGACAAGCAATGGGGTTACAGCAGGCGCCATCTAATCAAGTTATTATCGGTTTAGCACTCTTTTTAAGTTTGTTTATTATGTCACCGGTACTCGACAAAATTAACACAGTTGCTGTCCAGCCTTATGTTAACGAGCAGGTTGACGCCATAGCGGCACTAGAGCTCGCTCAAGGGCCAATTCGCGAATTTATGCTGTCGCAAACCCGCGAAAAAGATATTGCCACTTTCCTCGATATTGCTAATCGCACCGATGTTAAAGCGCCAGAAGATGCGCCAATGACAGTGCTTATTCCCGCCTTTATTACCAGCGAATTGAAAACGGCATTCCAAATAGGCTTTATGCTGTTCATTCCATTTTTGGTTATCGATTTAGTTGTAGCCAGTGTATTAATGGCCATGGGTATGATGATGTTATCGCCGATGATCGTTTCTTTGCCATTTAAACTAATGTTGTTTGTGTTAGTTGATGGTTGGGCGTTAGTGATGGGCACGTTAGCCAAGAGTTTTGGCTTGTGACGAAACTGAGATAGGAGAGCGCAATGTCACCTGAAGTTTTTGTCGATATATTTCGCGATGCATTATACGTAGTCATGATTCTGGTTGCGGCTATTGTTGTGCCAAGTTTGATCATTGGTTTGATTGTCGCGGTGTTTCAAGCGGCTACCTCTATCAATGAGCAAACCCTAAGTTTTCTACCTCGTTTAATGGTTACTCTTTTAGCGCTAATTTTCGGCGCTCACTGGCTTACGCAACAGTTGATGGACTTTACCATCGGCATGATCGAAGCTATTCCTCGCGTCATAGGATAAATCGTGACTCTTTACGAAAACATCATCATGGAATGGCTTGCTGCCCACATTTGGGTATTTGCGCGCGTTTCAGGGATGTTTATGGTCATGACCGTGGTTGGTAGTAATAATCTATCGACACGTATTCGTTTGTTTTACGCGTTGGTAATGACCTATTTAATTGTTCCTATTGTTGGGCCGTTACCGGAAGCTGAACTGTTTTCTTTTTCCAGTTATTTGATTGTAATCCAACAAACGCTAATTGGCGTAGCCATTGGCTTTATCTCGGTATTGGTTATGCAATCATTTGTTATCGCCGGTCAGGTTATCGGCATGCAAACCAGTTTGGGATTTGCATCTATGGTCGATCCAGGATCTGGTCAAACCGTGCCTGTTGTTGGTCAGTTTTTCTTACTGTTAGCAACCTTGATGTTTTTGGCTATCGACGGCCATCTTATTATGGTCAAGATGCTGGTAGTGAGCTTTGAGACTTTACCTGTTGGCGAACAAGGGCTCTCAAGCGTAACTATGGAGAAAATTGCCAAGTGGGGCGCATGGATGTTTACCTCGGCCCTAGCCATGTCAATTGCCGCGATGGTAGCACTGCTGGTGATTAACTTCTCGTTCGGTATTTTAACGCGCGCAGCACCGCAGCTTAATATTTTCGCAATTGGTTTCCCTGTAACCATGCTAGCCGGTTTATTAGTACTTTGGTTAACGCTTGATACTGTGATGGCGCATTTTGATTCGCAATGGCAACGCGGTATGGAAATGATGTGTAATGTCATTAATACCAAGTGTGAATTCTAGGGGAGGCGCTCAATAATGGCAGAGAGTGACGGTCAAGAAAAAACCGAAGAAGCAACCCCCAAGAAGCTGCAGCAAGCGAGAGAAAAAGGGCAGGTTCCCCGCTCAAAAGATCTTGGTACTGCAGCAGTTCTTATTGCCTCAGCAGTTGGCATGTATATTTTTGGCAGTGCTATCGCTATGTCGCTCTATAACGTGATGAAGCGAATGTTTACGTTAAAGCGCAATGAGGCTTTTGATACTAACCAATTTGGCTTAATGTGGGCAGAAGTCATGTCGACTATTGCATGGCCGATTATTGGCTTTGTGGTGAGTTTGTTTATTGCGGCATTTGTTGGCAGTATCGTATTGGGAGGCCTCACATTCAGTAGCGAAGCTATGATGCCTAAAGCGTCTAAAATGAGTCCCATTGCTGGTTTCAAGCGAATGTTTGGTATGCAGGCATTGGTGGAATTACTCAAATCTATAGGCAAGTTTGCGGTAATTGCCATTTTAGCGTGGACGCTGCTCACTTATTATTTCGCGCAAATTCTTGGCCTCAGCCAAACCTCTTTTCCCCTCAATGTCATCGAAGCTCTAGATATTTTGCTGTGGATTTTCATTCTACTGTGTTGCTCATTGCTGTTGATAGCAGCTGCCGATGCGCCTTATCAGATCTTTAAGCACAAGAAAGAGCTTAAAATGACCATGCAAGAGGTTAAAGATGAGCATAAGAATATTGAGGGTAAACCTGAAGTCAAAGGACGTCAGCGTCAGTTGCAACGCGAAGTATCGCAACGACGCATGATGCAAGATGTGCCGGAAGCAGATGTGGTGGTGACTAACCCGACTCACTTTTCTGTCGCGTTAAAATATGATGTTAACGGCTCGAGCGCGCCGACTGTTGTGGCCAAGGGTAGTGATCACATGGCCTTTAGGATCAGAGAGGTAGCACGAGATAACGATGTGTCGATAATTTCTAGTCCAGCCCTTGCAAGGGCGATTTATCACACCACTGAGATAAGCGAGCAAATTCCCGATGGGCTATTTGCGGCGGTGGCACAAGTTCTCGCTTACGTTTATCAATTGGAGCAGTTTAAAAAGCGTAAAGGACGCCGTCCAACCAAGTTACCGAAAGAGTTTGATATTCCCGACGAGCTAAAACACTAGTGCGATTTTTGAGCTGTTGTCACTTGTCTATTTTGAGCTAAATCTATCGTTAGTTTAAATTCACTTTTGCTATCTCCTTGTTGGCTCACAACAAAATCTGCGATTTACGAATAAATTTGACAACGTCAAGAAAATGACTGCCGTGATGTAAGGTTGACTATTGGCTAATTGCTTGTTATTTCTATGTAATTAAACTAAAAAATAAAACTGAATGTTATGGCCTACTCATTGCAGTATGGACGTTAACGATGCCGTCAAAGACTAATTGACGGCCAAATTTAGTGAGTTATCAAGGCTTATCATTTAATGGATATCAAAGCGAGATTTTCGCAGGTTCTGGCAGACAATAAAGCGGTCATTAAAGGAATAGCGACCCCATTGTTAGTTTTAGCTGCGCTTGGCATGGTTGTATTGCCAATTCCACCGTTCTTACTCGACTCTATATTCGTTTTTAACATCCTTCTATCAATGGTTGTTCTACTAGTTGCCGTCTATTCGATGCGACCGTTAGATTTTGCTGCCTTTCCCAGCGTATTGCTTATTGCAACGTTATTGCGTCTTGCGGTAAACGTCGCTTCAACCCGTGTTGTTCTCCTTGAAGGTCACGAGGGGGGAGACGCAGCAGGTAAGGTTATCGAGGCTTTCGGTTCTGTTGTGATCGGTGGCAACTATGCCGTTGGTCTTGTGGTCTTTCTAATCCTCATCATCATCAACTTTGCGGTAGTCACTAAAGGTGCCGGCCGTATTTCAGAAGTTAGCGCCCGCTTTACCTTAGATGCTATGCCAGGTAAGCAAATGGCGATTGATGCTGATCTTAACGCAGGGATTATCGATCAAGATACCGCCCGTGAACGCCGGGCCGAGGTTACCAAAGAAGCGGATTTCTACGGTTCAATGGACGGTGCCTCAAAATTTGTAAAGGGTGATGCCATTGCTGGTATTTTGATCTTAGTTATCAATATTATCGGCGGTTTTGTTATCGGCATGATCCAGCATGGTTTAACCATGAGCCAAGCGATTGAAATCTACACCTTGCTAACCATTGGTGATGGATTAGTTGCGCAAATCCCATCACTATTACTTTCAATAGCGGCCGCGTTGATGGTAACTCGTCAGAATGAATCTGAAGATATGGGTAAGATGGTTTACTCGCAAATGCTAAGTAACCCAAAGGCGTTACTGGTAGCCGGCGGTATATTATTTGTGATGGGTATCATTCCAGGCATGCCTACAATTGCCTTCTTATCAATGGCACTCATTTCTATCGGTATTGGTTATAAGCTTTATAGACAAGGTGAGCAGAAAACAGAAAGTGGCGAATTAGCGACCGCAGGAGGCGCACCTGCGCCAACTTCTACACCAGAGCCTGTGAAAGAACTCGGTTGGAGTGATGTAAATCAAGTTGATGTTATCGGACTTGAAGTAGGATATCGCCTAATTCCATTAGTAGACGTTGGCCAAAGCGGCGAGTTATTGTCCCGCATTAAAGGCGTACGTAAAAAATTATCACAAGAATACGGTTTTTTAGTGCCAGCAGTACATATTCGCGACAACCTTGATTTAAATGCTAATAGCTATCGAATATCACTAATGGGGGTGACTATTGGTGAGGCTGAAATTCGTCATGATTGTGAATTAGCGATTAATCCAGGACAAGTTTTCGGTGCGGTTGAAGGTACGCCAACCACAGATCCTGCGTTTGGTTTAGAAGCCGTGTGGATTGCACCGGAACAACGAGAGCATGCGCAAACACTTGGTTATACCGTTGTTGACCCCGCGACTGTGGTGGCAACCCATATTAGCCAATTACTCACCAACAATGCATCGCAATTACTCGGTCACGAAGAAGTACAGAATCTACTAGACATTCTTGAGCGTCAATATCCTAAATTGGTAGAAGGCCTAGTGCCTGACTTGTTGCCATTAGGTGTGGTGGTGAAAGTGATGCAAAACCTACTCGGCGAAGGTGTACCTGTCCGTGACTTGCGTACTATCGTACAAACGCTAGTAGAGTATGGTGCGAAGAGTCAAGATCCTGACGTCTTGACCGCCGCTGCGCGTATTGCGCTCAAGCGTTTAATTGTACAAGAAATCAATGGTATAGAGCCTGAATTATCTGTGATAACATTAGCGCCTGATTTGGAACAGATGTTGCACCAGACGATGCAAGCATCTGGTGGCGATGCTGCCGCTGGTATGGAACCAGGATTGGCAGAGCGTCTACAAAGTTCGTTAGCAACTGCGACCGAGCAATTAGAGCTTGAGGGCTTGCCTGCTATCTTATTGACGTCAGGTGTATTAAGATCGACATTATCGCGCTTTGTGAAGAATACTATTCCGGGACTCAGAGTCCTGTCATATCAAGAAGTGCCCGATGATAAACAAATAAAAATTGTCAGCTCAGTTGGCCAGTAAGGTAGAGGTAACCTTTGAAAATTAAACGTTTTTTTGCAAAAGACATACGCGCAGCACTCGATGAGATAAAAGTCACATTGGGTCCTGACGCTATTATTATGTCTAATAAAAACGTCGAAGGTGGTGTTGAAATTGTTGCGGCAATTGACGAAGACAACAATGCAGTAGTTAAAAAGCCGAGTGCTCCTGCTGTAAGTGAACAGGCGACGCAATCACCGGTTGCTGCAGCAAATGCTGCGCAAAGCAGCCAATCTGGCGACAATAGCTGGGATACGACAAATCGTTTTGAACGTGAATTTAACGATGACCAAGTATCTCTTTCTGGTTTTCAACAACGACTCATTAAACAGCAAGCGCAGAATGCTGTGTCTGAATTAACACCTATCCAGCCAGAAATGGCGGAACCTACGGTGCCAGTTAATGCTAATAATATACCTGATGAGCTGCCAGCATGGGCCCAGTCGTTAAACGAGCCAGTGCAACAAGCAGCAGTACAGAATCATCAAGCTCACGGCTTAGAGCAATTTAATGCATCGACTGAGAGCCCTGTGATTGAAGAGCTTCGTCAAGAAATGGCTTCAATGCGTCAACTGCTACAGCATCAAGTAAGCAGTCTAATGACTCAAGATGCTAGTCGTCGAGATCCTGTACGTCATCTTATTAGTAATGAACTAATTCGTTTAGGCTTTGATGCCAATGTCGCGCAACAATTGTTGGTTAACATCCCGGCTAACAGCGATATTGAACAAGCGAAAGCCACTCTAGCGACAACAATGTTTGAACGTGTTGCCTCTACGCGTAATGACGTATTAGAGCAAGGTGGTGTGGTAGCACTGCTTGGCCCAACAGGTGTTGGAAAAACAACAACTGTCGCAAAACTTGCGGCGCGCTATGCGATGCGCTTTGGTCAAGAAAATGTCGCAATGATAACCACTGACAGTTACCGTATTGGCGCCTATGAACAGCTTAATACTTATGGCAAGATCATGGGCTGTCCGGTGACTGTTGCTAAAGACGCCCAGCAATTGGCGGACGCCATTTATCAATATCGCACTAAACGATTAGTGCTTATTGATACCGCCGGCATGGGGCAGCGTGATATTCGTTTAAACGAACAGCTCACAACATTAATGAATTCGAGCCATGTTGCTATTCGCAGTTATTTAGTACTGCCGGCGACGGCACAGCGTCAAGTTCTAGAAGATGCTATTACTCAGTTTAGAAAAATTCCGCTAACTGGCGCTATCGTCACCAAAATGGATGAAGCTATCAGTGCGAGCGAAATTTTAAGCGTTGCTATTGGCAATGCATTACCCATTGGTTATTTAACCAACGGTCAGCGCGTCCCAGAGGATATAGGGGTCGCAGATATTAAAAAATTAATAGATAGTGTAGTAGAGCACATTGGCGAGAATGCCGATAATGACTCTCAAGATATTGCAAGATTTAACAGGTAGGCAGTAAAGTGGATCAAGCGAGTGGTTTAAGAAAAATGAATCAGAATAAAATGATTAAAGTAATTGCTGTAACAGGTGGTAAAGGCGGCGTTGGTAAAACCAATGTTTCTCTTAACCTTGCAGCATCACTAGCCCAGCAAGGAAAACGCGCTTTGGTACTCGATGCCGACCTTGGTTTGGCAAATGTCGATGTGATGCTTGGCCTGCGCGTTCAGAAGAATCTATCTCACGTCTTATCTGGTGAGTGTGAACTTGATGATATTATTGTTCATGGACCACAGGGCGTTAGTATTATTCCTGCGACTTCAGGCTCGCAATCAATGGTTGAGTTAGATCCAGCGCAGCACGCCGGACTAATTCGCGCCTTTAGTGATATGCGCCATGACTTTGACGTATTAATCGTCGATACCGCTGCTGGTATTTCGGACATGGTAGTGAGCTTTGCTCGCGCCGCACAAGACGTCATTGCCGTTGTGTGTGATGAGCCTGCCTCAATTACCGATGCTTATGCACTGATTAAGTTATTATCTCGTGAGCACGGCGTATTTAGAATCAAAGTTGTTGCCAACATGGTGCGAAATATGCGCGAAGGGCAAGAGCTGTTTGCTAAGTTAACTCGCGTAACAGATCGCTTCTTAGACGTTGCGTTAGAGCTTGTTGCAACAATTCCGTTTGATGAAAATGTACGCCGTTCGGTCCGTAAACAAAAACTCATTTCAGAGCTATTCCCACAATCTCCTGCATCGTTAGGATACAAAGCGTTAGCAAATAAGGTGATGACATGGCCGATTCCAAATCAGCCGGGTGGCCATCTAGAATTCTTTATTGAACAGTTGGTTGACAATCGCTTCCAACAACGGGAAAACACGAGTGAGTAAGGCCGCTGCTTACGCCAGTGCTGCGCCAACTAACGATCAGTTAGTTGTCATTCACGCTGGCTTAGTCAAAAAAATAGCCCATCATCTCAAAGGGCGTTTGCCGGCTAATGTACTACTGGATGATTTGATTCAATCGGGCATGATCGGACTATTGGAAGCGGCGAAAAACTTTGATGGCAGCAAAGGCGCAAGTTTTGAAACCTTTGCTGGTATTAGAATACGCGGCGCCATGTTAGATGAAATCAGGCGTGGCGATTGGGTACCGCGCTCAGTGCATCGCAATAGCCGAATGGTTATGCAAGCCATTGACGAGTTGCAAAAAGAGTATGGTCGCGATCCCAAAGATTATGAAATTGCAGAAAAGTTATCAATAAGCCTAGACGAATATGCTCAAATGCTTAATGATATATCTACAGGTAAGATTATAGGTATAGAAGATCTCGGTGTATCAGAAGATGTTATTCATACAGATGATGAACACAGCGATGATTCTTTTAACCACACAGCATCGGAAAAATTTCAAGGTGCATTAAGTGACGCGATCAAGACGTTACCAGAAAAGGAAGCGTTAGCACTATCGTTATATTACGACGAAGGGCTTAATTTAAAAGAAATAGGATTAGTTTTAAGTGTTAGTGAATCGCGAGTGAGCCAAATCCACTCACAGGCGATGGTAAGACTTAAGAGTCGATTAAATAGTTGGACGTAATTGCAGCTTAGCAATGTAACATTTGGAGAATATTTTGGATAAAAATATGAAAATTCTTGTTGTTGACGATTTCTCAACAATGAGACGAATCATCAAAAATCTTTTAAGAGATTTAGGATTAACCAATACGCAGGAAGCTGATGACGGTCAAACCGCCCTACCAATGTTGAAAGAAGGCGACTTTGATTTTGTAGTAACTGACTGGAATATGCCGGGTATGCAAGGTATTGACTTGCTTAAGCATATTCGTGCAGACGAAAAACTCAAGCACCTTCCTGTATTAATGGTTACGGCTGAAGCCAAGCGTGAACAAATTATCGCTGCGGCACAAGCTGGTGTAAATGGTTACATTGTTAAGCCGTTTACCGCAGGTACGTTGAAAGAAAAATTAGACAAAATTTTCCAACGTATTGAATCTTAATTCGCCGAGCTAGGAAGATATATGACGAATAATGAGACGGCTCACATCTCGTTAGAAGAAGCTCGTGAATTGGTTAGCGCATTAGAGCAAGGAGATATTGCTCAAGCTAATCAAATCGTAGAAGCCGCGAGTCAAAAGATTGAACATGAATTGTTTGATGGTGTTGGTAAACTGACTCGACAATTTCATGATTCATTCACCGAAATGAGTATGGACGAGAGATTTTCTTCAATGGTTAATCTTTCGATTCCCGATGCTAAAGAGCGCTTGGAATACGTTGTTACTATGACAGCGGAAGCGGCTGACAAAACCATGGATGCCGTTGATGAATGTTTGCCTTTAGCGCAAAAGCATCAAGAAACCGTGCGCGATATTCTCCCATCTTGGGAACGTTTAAAAGACTGTAAGATCAAAGTAGGCGAGTTTAAGTTATTACGAGATAAATTAGACGCCTATTTTGCCGAATCTGTTAAAGATGCCGATGAGCTAAACGTCAAGCTTAACGACATTGTATTAGCCCAAGGCTATCAAGATTTAACGGGTCAAGTACTGCAGAAAATTTCAGAAATGGTGAAAAACGTCGAAGAAGATTTAATTAATCTTCTGAAACTGTTTGGTCAGCATGAGAAAAAGGAGCCTGTAGATAAGATTGACAACTGCATCGAAGCCGATGGACCTATGGTTCCAAAAAACAAGCAGCACGATGTAATGTCCGGCCAAGATGATGTTGATGATCTACTGTCAAGTTTAGGTTTTTAAAAGGATTGTAAGCTATGTCGTTTGATGTTGATGAAGATATACTCCAGGATTTTTTGATTGAAGCTGGCGAAATTCTCGAGCTGCTGCAAGAGCAATTAGTTGAACTAGAAAATAATCCTGATGATGCTGATTTATTAAATGCAATTTTCCGTGGTTTCCACACCATTAAAGGTGGTGCTGGATTTATGGGCTTAAAAGAGCTGGTAGATGTTTGTCACGGTGCCGAAAATATATTTGATTTATTACGTACCAACCAGCGTTCAGTAACACCTGAGTTAATGGATGTAATCCTTGAGGGTCTCGATACCGTCAACGACATGTTTCATTTGGTGCAAGCGCGCGAAGCGCTGACACCGGCAGAACCTCGACTACTTGAAGAGCTTGCTCGCCTTAGTCAGCCAGAAGGTGCCGCGCCAGCGGCAGAGCCTGAGCCAGAACCAGAACCTGAGCCAGAACCCGAGCCCGAGCCCGAACCTACTCAAAGCGCAGCTGAAGTAGCTGACGATGAAATAACCGACGAAGAGTTTGAAGCGCTGCTTGATGATTTACACGGTAAAAATGGCAGTGTTAGTGCACAACCGTCGGCACCAGAGTCTTCTGAAAGTAGCGACAGTGATGATATTACTGATGATGAATTTGAAGCGTTATTAGACGAATTACACGGTGCTAAAGGTTCGCCAACGCCAGCTGCTTCTGTCGCTGCAGCATCTGATGAAATCACCGACGACGAGTTTGAAGCCTTCTTAGATGAATTACATGGTAAAAAAGGCTCGCCGTCAAACGTTGAATCTGCAGTGTCTAAAGCGAGTGAACCAGCTAAGGCTGAACCTGAATCAGACGATATCACTGATGATGAATTCGAAGCGCTATTAGATGAGTTACAAGCCGCTAAAAATTCTGAAGCACCAGCTAAGCCAGCTGCCAAAGAAACACCTAAGCCAGCGCATAAAAAAGCCGCGCCAGTAAAAGAGCCTGCGAGTGCGCCAAAAGCCGCTCCAAAAAAAGCCGCGCAAGTACCAGCTAAAGCTTCAGAAGCGAAAGCCGCTGCTAGTAAGAAAGCAGCCACGCCAGCTGCTCAGGCTGAAACTACAGTGCGCGTTGATACCGCGCGTCTTGATGAAATTATGAACATGGTGGGTGAGCTAGTACTGGTTCGTAACCGCCTTGTTAGTCTAGGTCTAACCAGCGGCGATGAAGAAATGTCTAAAGCCGTTGCAAACCTAGATAATGTTACTGCCGATTTGCAAGGTTCAGTAATGAAAACGCGAATGCAGCCAATCAAGAAAGTATTTGGCCGTTTCCCACGCGTAGTACGTGATATGGCACGTAGTCTTAAAAAAGACATTTCCCTGACAATGGAAGGGGAAGACACAGATTTAGATAAAAACTTGGTTGAAGCACTAGCCGATCCGCTAGTTCACTTGGTACGTAACTCGGTGGACCACGGTATTGAAATGCCCGATGACCGTGAAGCCGCTGGTAAACCGCGCACCGGTACTGTTGTGCTATCAGCGTCACAAGAAGGTGACCATATTCTACTGTCGATTAAAGACGATGGTGCTGGTATGGATGCCGAAAAACTTAAGAGTATTGCGATTTCTCGTGGCGTGTTAGATGAAGAAAGCGCGGCGCGTATGAGTGATGAAGACGCATACGAACTAATTTTCGCACCAGGTTTCTCAACTAAAACTGAAATTTCAGATATTTCTGGTCGTGGTGTGGGGATGGATGTTGTTAAAACAAAAATTACCCAACTAAACGGTACGGTTAAGATTTCATCTGAGAAAGGTGTTGGTACGGTTTTACGTATCACGGTTCCGTTAACGCTGGCTATTATGCCAACACTAATGGTACAGCTTGATCAGCAGATCTTTGCATTACCGTTAGCGGCCGTTAATGAAATCTTCAATCTTGATTTAACCAAAACAAATATTGTTGATGGCCGCAAGACCATTACTGTTCGAAATCGCGCTATTCCACTGTTTTATTTAGATGAGTGGCTCAGTAAAGATTATTGTCATGGCAAGGATAGAACAGAAGGTCACGTCGTCATTGTGCAAATTGGACCACAAACTGTTGGCTTCGTAGTTGATGGATTGATTGGCCAAGAAGAAGTTGTTATTAAGCCATTAGGCGCATTGTTACACGGTACACCAGGCATTTCAGGCGCGACTATTACCAGTGATGGTAGTATCGCATTGATTGTCGATATTGGTAACTTACTCAAGCACTACGCTTAGTAAGGATCAAGTGCCTTTGGTAGGAGGAATTACCTTAAATGAGTATTAAGGTATTAATTGTTGATGATTCACATTTTTTCAGACGTTGTATTGGTGACATCATCACTAAAACACAGGGAATGGAAGTTGTTGATTACGCTAAAAACGGTCAAGAAGGCGTTGATAAAGCACTGTCGTTAAGACCAGATGTCGTGATGATGGATATTGAGATGCCGATCAAAAACGGCATCGACGCCACCCGCGAAATCATGTCAAAGCATCCAATGCCGATTTTGATGTTTTCGTCATTAACCCACGAAGGCGCAAAAGCGACCCTTGATGCACTAGATGCCGGTGCCGCTGATTTTCTACCTAAGAAATTTGAAGAGATTGCCGGTTCCGGCAAAGTTGCTACTGAGCGTATTACCACCGCGATAAAAGCGCTAGGTGCACGTAGTGCTGCAAGACGCCCAAGTACGATTTCAACACCGACACCATCGGTTTCACGTACTAATGAGCGCGCAGTTCCCCCTGCCTCTCGTTCCCGTGGGACAACATACAATAATCAACCTCAGGTTATCAAACGAGCAACATCGATTCCTGAGCGCGCAGCACCTGCCCGTAGTAGCGGAGTGGCCAGTGCCAGTGGTAAAAAATACTCGTTACTTGCTATAGCCTCATCAACCGGTGGCCCTGTTGCGCTACAAGCTGTGTTAAGTAAATTGCCTGCTAATTTCCCGCACCCGATTTTAATGGTTCAGCATATGCCTGCTGCATTTACAGGGGCTTTTGCCGAGCGTTTAAATCGCCTGTGTAAGATTGGCGTGCAAGAAGCAAAAAATGGTGATGTATTGCGCCCTGGTCAAGCCTATTTAGCGCCAGGCGGCATGCAAATGCTGCTTGAACGAGGCAATCGCTTAAAAGTAGTGCCAGGTCCTAGTGACTTAAATTACAAGCCTTGTGCCGATGTAACCTTTGCCACTATTTCAAAGTACAACGAAGGCAATACGCTTGCTGTTGTATTAACGGGAATGGGCGCCGACGGCTGTGATGGCGCTAAAATGTTAACCACTCGCGGCGCGACTATTTGGGCGCAAGACGAAGCGACTTCAGTTGTTTATGGTATGCCACAAGCCGTTAAAAAAGCGGGCTTAACTGATAAAGTAATGCCAATTGATGTCATTGGCGAATCAATAGTCAAAGAGATGGCCCATGGATAGGTTGAGCTTATTTGGTCTTATATTAGCGCTAGTCGCTATTATTGGTGGCCAAGTGCTCGAAGGCGGCTCTTTGGCTGCCTTATACAATGGCCCGGCGCTATTAATTGTTGTAGTCGGTACTGTTGCCGCGGTCATGATCCAAACGCCGTGGCATTTGTTTGTTCGTAGTTTTATTTTACTTAAATGGGTACTTTTTCCGCCGCGCTTTGATATTCAAGGGCGTATCGATACCTTAGTTAAATGGTGCAATATTTCCCGCAGCGATGGTTTCTTACCGTTAGAGAATCAGCTTGAAAAAGAAGACGATCCTATCGTCCGCCAATGTCTAATGATGTTGATTGATGGTTCAACGCCAGAAGTGCTGCAAGAAACCATGGAAACCCAAATCTACTTTCAGCGTGATGAATTTGGCCACAGCGCCAAAGTGTATGAATCTATGGGGGGCTATAGTCCGACGTTAGGAATTCTTGGAGCGGTACTTGGTCTTATTCAATCGATGCAGTATTTAGATCAGCCTGATGCGCTGGGCGGTGGTATTGCAACAGCGTTCGTTGCAACTATTTATGGTGTTGGTTTTGCCAACCTTATCTATCTGCCTATTCACTACAAGTTACGCCATATTATTTTTCAAAATACTCTTTACTACGAGATGGTACTTGAGGGGACTTTGATGATTCACCGCGGTGAAAATCCACAAACCATCAGTCGCCGTCTTGATGCTTACAAGGTGGCTTATGCTCAATAATCGCCGCGCACAAAACCTAGTTCAAGAAGATACCCATCTTGAGCGATGGTTAGTGTCGTACGCCGATTATATGACTTTATTGTTCGCGCTTTTCGTCGTTTTATATGCCTTTGCCTTGATCAAAGAAGAGAAACACGCCATTTTATCCAATAGTCTTGGTGAAATTTTTCATCTTGCGGGAAAAAAAGAGCAGGGCGGATTAGGTAAAGTCGAGCAAAATAGCAGTGATACGCCGCTAACTTCTGGCGATAAAGTGGCTGAGCTTAACGATTTTAATAAGGGCTTACTCGATGAAGTAGGCTCTGAGCCAGTACCTGGTGATAGTCAAATTGTGAAACCAGAGGTTAAACACCTAGGTACGCCATTCTCGTCGATGAAAGAAAAGTTGCAGCAAGATCTTCTTGAAGTGGTGGAGAAAGGTTACGCGCAAATAGAACAAGACGATAATTGGTTAACCATTGAATTTCGAAGCGGACTGTTATTTGACAGCGGCAGTGCGGTAACACGCAGTGCAACTAAAGCAGTTTTGCGTCAGGTAATTGGTACTATCGCACCGGCAAATAATTATGTGCATGTACGTGGCTACACCGATGATCAATCGATAAATAACGAGCAGTTTCAATCAAATTGGCAACTGTCTTCGGCGCGAGCCAGTGCCATCGTACAAGAGTTACAACAACTTGATATTGCGCCTCAGCGTTTAGCCATCGAAGCCTATGGTCAATATAGGCCTAAAGTCGACAATACAGATGCTGCTACTCGTGCGCAAAATAGACGGGTGGTTATTGCTATTAGTAAGTTTGGTTGGGTTAAACCGCCACCTGTTGTCGCAACTGCCACCGAGCAAAAAAAAGCGCCGCAACAACCGCAGCCTTTACCCGATAGTAAAGAAATTCAAGTTATCGAATTACCCAACGGTGGAATTAGGATCACCACCCGTAGACAGGAGTAACGTGTGAAAGTTTGGAGTATTGCAAATCAAAAAGGCGGTGTGGGCAAAACCACCACTGCTTTGACGTTAGCTGGGATTTTAGCGCGTAGAAACAAGCGTGTGCTCTTGGTCGATATCGATCCGCATTCTTCAATGGGCTTTTCGCTAGGCGTTGATTGTGATGAATTGGAATATTCGCTGTACGATCTATTTACTTGCCCTGAAAAATTTATCGACCGTTTAACCCAGCGCGTTATTTGTAAAACCAATGTCGAACAAATCGATTTGATTCCATCGTCGATGGCACTAGCAACACTTGATCGAGAGCTTGGCCATAAGGAAGGCATGGGCTTGATCTTAAAACGTATTTTGGCGGGAGTATCAGGCCAATACGATCACGTTATCGTCGACTGCTCACCAGTACTGGGCGTGCTAATGGTTAATGCCCTCGCGTGTAGCAGTAAGGTTGTAGTGCCGGTGCAAACTGAATATTTGGCGTTTAAAGGCTTAGAGCGCATGATTAAAACACTGCTGATTATGCAGCGGTCAAATAAGACGCCATACAATTATTTAATCGTACCAACTATGTTTGACCGCAGAACCAAAGCGAGTCTCCAGTCGCTGGAAACAATGAAAGAAACATTTGAGCATCGCGTGTGGGATAAGGTTATTCCCGTCGATACAAAATTTAGAGACGCCAGTGAGCGTCATTTACCATTGCCCCAGTTTGCACCGCGTAGTCGCGGCGTCGTGGCTTATGGATTGTTATTAGATACGCTATTAGCAGAAGATTAATTCGGTAAGTTATTTGTGGACGAAAAAAAATTAATGGAAAGCCGCTCGTCAAAGACGGTGAAAGACTTCTTTGATGTGCTGCTCGATGAGCCAAAACAGAGTGCGGTTGAAACGCAGCCACTGGAAAAGCTGTTGGAGAAAGTGGGTGATGTGGCGCCGCAAGTGGAATTATCGCCTGAACTTGTTGATCCGTCATTACTGAGTGAAACTCAAGCAGAACCAGAAATTGTTGTAGAAGCTACACCTGCAGCTGAGACAGTAGTGGAGCAAGTCGTTAAAGAGCGCGTTGAGATTAACGTAGAAGAGGTTGTTGAAGAGCCTGTCAATGAAGCAGAAACAGCGACTGAGACCGAAGAACAAGTTGCAACATCAACAGGGCCTTTACATCGCAATACGTTAATGGATGAGGTCGAAGAAGGTTTTCCAGCACTGTTTTTTGAAGTGATGGGGCAAACTTTTTCAGTGCCACTAGTAAAGCTCAAAGGAATTTACCGCAAAAAATCGTTAACCAAGTTAATCGGCAAACCAAATTGGTTTAGCGGCGTGCAAATTGAGCGCGACGAAAAGCTTAACGTGATTGATACAGCGCGTTATTTGATGCCTGAAAAATACGGAGCCTCACTAGAATATTCACCAAATTATCAGTATATTATTGTTATTGGTGATAGTAATTGGGGCTTAGAGTGCAACAGACTCATCGATAGCACCACATTATCATTTGACGAAATTAAATGGCGAACTGACGTGACGCGGAGTCCTTGGCTTGCTGGAACAGTTAAACAACGGATGTGTGGCTTATTAGCCGTCGATGCCTTAATCGAATTATTTGAAAGCAATGAGACGAAATAACGGCTCGCTGTAATAGAGGAAATTAAAATGAATGCAGAAACAGAAATGTCAGTGAATTCAGTCGATAACGACGAAATGCTGCAGTGGGTTACATTCAAGTTAGAGAATGAAACATATGGCGTGAACGTAATGCAAGTTCAAGAAGTATTACGTTATAGCGATATTGCACCAGTGCCAGGTGCGCCTTCTTATGTGCTAGGTATTATCAATCTACGTGGTAGCGTTGTAACTGTTATCGATACGCGCTCGCGTTTTGGTTTGCCGCCGTCAGACATTACTGACAATACTCGCGTTGTGATTATCGAATCAGACAAGCAAGTAATTGGTATTTTAGTTGATAGCGTTGCTGAAGTTGTTTACATGAAAGCATCTGAAATTGAGCTCGCACCTAACGTTGGTACCGACGAAAGCGCTAAATTTATCAAGGGTGTATGTAACCGAGAAAACGAACTACTTATCTTGGTTGATTTAGACAAACTATTAAGTGACGAAGAGTGGGATGACATCGCGTCATTCTAATATTCACTATTAGTAATTAGAGATAGGGCAGCAGGAATAAACATGAACTCGTTATTTTTATGGATTATTCCTGTTGTTTTATTTTTAGCCATTATTGGATTATGGCTAGCTCTCCAAAAGCGCCAGCGTCAAATTAGCGCGCTAAAGTTATTGTTTCACGAGCAGCAACGTCAAATCGCTACTATCAAAGATGAAATTCACGAATTGCGCAATGGCACCTTAGGTGTTGGTAGTCGTGTTCAAGACGTTGAAGGCAAGCTCGCTCAGGCGATGGAACGTCAGGAGCAACTCTCTCAGGTCAATACTGATCCACAATCTAAACTCTACGGCCATGCCATGAAAATGGTTGAGCTTGGCGCCAACGTAGAAGACATTATGAAAGAATGCGATTTACCTCGTGGTGAAGCCGAACTGTTAGTCTCCCTGCACGGTAAGTAATCCATAGTTCGAATACTGCCAATTCTCCCTCACTTTCACGATAAAAGCGCCGCCAGACTTGCTTATTGCACGGCGCAATAATAGACTAGCGCCGCACTAATTTTACGTTGACAGTTTTTCATGAAAGTATCCGATTTTTCTTTTGATTTACCACCTCATTTAATTGCCCGTTATCCGCAAGCTGAGCGCACTGCAAGCCGCCTTTTAGGGCTTGATGGTGCAACAGGTGCTATTAATGATGGCCAGTTTGTTGATGTTCTCGACAAAGTGAATGAAGGTGATTTGATGATCTTCAATGATACTCGAGTGATCCCTGCACGAGTGTTTGGTCAAAAAGAAAGTGGCGGTAAGCTCGAAGTATTAGTTGAACGTATGTTAGATGAACATACGGTCTTGGCGCATGTACGTTGTTCTAAATCGCCAAAGCCCGGCTCAAAAATCATTCTCGATGGCGGCGTTAACGTCACTATGGTCGCGCGCCATGACGCGTTATTTGAACTTCGTTTTGAAGACAGTCGTAACGTGCTCGACGTATTAGAAAACGTGGGTCATATGCCGCTGCCACCTTATATCGACCGCCCAGATGAAGATAGCGATAAAGAACGCTATCAAACGGTGTATAACAAGAATCCAGGTGCGGTTGCCGCACCTACTGCAGGCCTTCACTTCGACGACAACATTTTGGCAAAAATCAAAGAAAAAGGCGTGAAAATAGCCTTTGTCACATTGCATGTTGGCGCGGGCACTTTCCAGCCAGTGAAAGTAGATTCGGTGACAGACCATGTCATGCACAAAGAATACATCGAAGTATCAGAAGAAGTGAGCGAACTTATTAAAGCGACGAAAGCTGCCGGTAAGCGCGTTATTACTGTGGGCACAACGTCGATGCGTTCAGTTGAAAGTGCCGCTAACAAAGCGTTAGAGAATGGCGAATCGATGGCGCCGTTCTATGGGGATAGCGACATCTTCATTTATCCTGGTTACGAATTTAAAGTGGTCGATGCCATGGTAACCAATTTTCACTTGCCGGAATCTACCCTCATTATGCTTATCAGCGCCTTTGCGGGTTTTGACAATGTCATGAAGGCCTATCAACACGCAATAGCGCAAGAATATCGATTCTTTAGTTACGGCGATGCAATGTTTATTGAGAAAGCGCCGCAGTAAATACTAACACCGTTTAAAAATTACAAAACAGTCGCCCCCATTACTTGAAATTGTCGGCGGCTGTCCACACATCATTATTTAACAACGCGCTAGTGCGCATTTTAGTCAGACTGTTTATCTGGCAGGAAATACTATGAAATTTGAATTAAAAAACACCGATGGTCGCGCGCGTCGTGGTCAATTGCAATTTGACAAGGGCACGGTAGAAACACCGGCATTTATGCCAGTTGGCACCTACGGCACAGTAAAGGGCATGACCCCAGAAGAAGTGGGTGATAGCGGCGCTGAGATTTTATTGGGCAATACTTTCCATTTGTGGCTACGCCCTGGCATGGAAGTGATGCGAGAGCACGGTGGATTACACCAGTTTATGAATTGGAATGGTCCAATTTTAACGGATTCTGGTGGTTTCCAAGTATTTAGCTTGGGTAAAATGCGCAAGATCACTGAAGCTGGGGTAACCTTTAATTCGCCAGTCAACGGTGACAAGGTGTTTATGGATGCCGAAGTATCGATGGAAATTCAATACGATTTAAATTCCGACATCGTGATGATTTTCGACGAATGTACGCCATATCCAGCAAGCTGGGAAGATGCGAAGAAGTCGATGGAAATGTCGTTGCGTTGGGCGAAACGCTCGCGTGACAAGTTTGATGAATTGAAAAACCCAAATGCACTGTTTGGCATTGTTCAAGGCGGTGTTTACGAAGATTTACGTGACATCTCACTAGAAGGATTAACGGATATCGGTTTTGACGGCTACGCTGTTGGTGGTTTAGCCGTAGGTGAGCCTAAAGAGGACATGCATCGCATTTTACGCCATGTGTTGCCGAAGCTGCCAACCGACAAGCCGCGTTATTTGATGGGTGTTGGTAAGCCAGAAGATTTGGTAGAAGGCGTGCGCCGTGGTATCGATATGTTTGATTGTGTGATGCCAACGCGAAATGCGCGTAATGGTCACCTATTTACTACGACAGGTATCGTGAAGATTCGCAATGCCAAACACAAAATGGATACCTCGCCACTTGATAGTGAATGTGATTGTTACACCTGTAAAAATTACAGCCGTGGTTACTTGCACCATTTAGACAAGTGTAACGAGATCTTAGGTGCGCGTTTAAATACTATTCACAATTTGCGTTTTTACCAGCGTGTGATGCAAGAGCTACGCGATGCTATCGAGGCAAACCGCCTTGAAGAGTATGTAACTGAGTTTTATACCCGTCAGGGTAAAGAAGTTCCTGAGTTAGATTTTTAATAGCAGGATCATAATTTTACGACCCTTTCATATGACTTATGTGGTAGGGTAGGGTCAATTTTTTTAATCGTTTAATTATAAAAACAAAGGGGAAGTAATGTTTATTTCTAATGCACATGCAGCGGCAGGCGCGGCACCAGGTGGTGAATACGGTAGCTTGATCATGTTAGCCGTTTTCGGTTTGGTATTTTATTTTATTATCTACCGCCCGCAAGCAAAGCGCGTTAAAGAGCATAAAAACTTAATGTCGTCGATGAACAAAGGCGATGAAGTGCTAACAAACGGTGGCATCATTGGCAAAATCGCTAAAATTAGCGACGACAACGATTACATCCAAATCGAAATCAGCGAAGGCTTACAAATCACAGTAAAGAAAGATTACGTTTCAGCTGTATTGCCAAAAGGCACGATGAAGTCTCTATAAGAGGCGGCTTTTAAACTAAGGATATACCATGTTAAACAGGTACCCATTATGGAAAACTTTGCTGATTGCACTGACAGTCATCATCGGTTTTCTATATGCGGCGCCTAACTTGTATGAGCCTGATCCTGCACTGCAGATTTCAGGTATCAAAGGACGCGAAGTTCAGCTAAGCACCTTTGAGCGCATTAAAAGCAAGTTAGACTCGCAAATAGAGGTTAAGTCGGCGTCACTTGACAAAGGTCAGGTGCTGATTCGTCTTAACGATCTCGATGCACAACTTAAAGCGCGTGAAATTGCCACTGAACTATTGGGCGACCAATACACAGTTGCTCTAAACATGGCGCAGACAACACCTGAATGGCTCGCTGCTATTGGTGCATCGCCATTGAATCTTGGTCTAGATTTACGCGGTGGTATCTACTTCTTAATGGAAGTTGATATGCGCGATTTAATGAAGACGACTCACGAGCAAATGGTTTTAGACTTTAAAACTGATTTGCGTAAAGAGCGTATTCGCTATCGCAGTATTCGCATGAATAACGATGGTGTTGACCTAAAATTCCGCAACGAAGAGTCGTTACAAAAAGGCTTAGCGCTATTAGAAAACAACTATCGTACAACGGTATTTACCCAGCTTAGATCAGATCCATTAGCGGTTCGCGCTGCAATGAGTCCTGAGCTATTACGCCAAACCAAACTCGAAGCAGTTGAGCAGAATATCACTATTATTCGCTCGCGTGTTAATGAGCTAGGTGTGGCGGAGCCAGACGTACAACGTCAAGGTGAAGATCGTATCGTTGTGCAATTGCCAGGTGTTCAAGATACGGCAAAAGCGAAAGAGCTGTTAGGTGCTACTGCGACCTTAGAGCTGCGTTTAGCTGACTATCAAGCATCGCCAAATAATGTGCCTGCCGATTCTAAACTTTACCAACGCCGCGAAGGTGGCAGTGTTGTATTGAAGAAGAAGGTAATTTTGCGCGGTGAGCGTATCACTGGCGCGCAATCTGGATTCGATGAAAACGGCATGCCTCAGGTAAGCATCAAACTTGATGCCACTGGCGGTAACCTAATGTCAGAGTTTTCTAAGAATCACATCAATCAGCCGATGGCTACTGTGTTTATTGAATACAAGCCAACAGGAAAAGTTGATAAAGACGGCAAGCAAATTCTTAAGAAAGTGGAAGAAGTGATCAGTGTTGCAAACATTGCGACTCAACTTGGTAAAAACTTCCGTATTACTGGTTTAGATAGCCCGCATGAAGCACGCTCTTTAGCGCAGTTATTACGTGCTGGTGCACTACGCGCGCCAATTCAAATTGTTGAAGAGCGCACCGTAGGTCCAAGCCTTGGTAAAGAAAATATTGAGCTTGGTAAAACGGCGATTATCTTTGGCCTAGCTGGCGTACTACTGTTTATGTTGGTTTACTACCGCGGCTTTGGTCTGGTATCAAATGTAGCGCTAGCGTCTAACGTGGTATTAATTATTGGTGTTATGTCGATGATCCCGGATGTTGCGCTAACATTACCGGGGATGGCTGGTATTGTATTAACCGTTGGTATGGCGGTGGATGCGAATGTACTTATTTTCGAACGTATACGTGAAGAGATAAAAGCGGGACGTAGTGTTCAGCAAGCTATTCATCATGGTTACGACAGTGCATTCTCAACCATTTTCGATGCCAACATCACCACGTTAATTGCCGCAATCATTTTGTTCTCGTTTGGTGCGGGCCCAATTAAAGGCTTCGCGATTACGTTATCTATCGGTATTGTAACCTCGGTATTTACCGCTGTTGTGGTAACGCGTGCCGTTGTTAATGCGTGGCTTGGTGGCAAGCGCGTTGATAAACTTTCAATTTAGGTGGTAGCTCATGTTTCAGATCCTTAAAAATGTAAGCACTATCAGCTTTATGAAATGGCGAAAGCTCGCCATGGTTTTTTCAGCGGCATTAATGATTGCAAGTGTAGCTATGGTATCGACTAAGGGACTTAACCTTGGTTTGGATTTCACCGGCGGTACCGTGATTGAAGTTGGCTACAGTCAAGAAGCTAATCTTCAGAATATCCGTCAAACACTTGAAGGTAACGGTTTCGACGATGCCGTGGTACAAAGTTTTGGCAGCCCGCGTGACGTACTAATTCGTTTGGCACCACGTCAAGACGTTAAACCTGAGACCATTGGTAGTCAGGTGCTTGAATTACTCAATAGCAATTCTGACCAAGAAGTTAAGATGCGCCGTATCGAGTTCGTAGGGCCTAAAGTAGGTGATGAGTTAGCAGAAAAAGGTGGCCTCGCGATGCTTGCCGCACTTATCTGTATCATGATTTACGTTGCGCTGCGTTTTGAATGGCGTTTCGCACTAGGTTCAGTGTTCGCACTGGCGCATGATGTGTTCTTAACGGTCGGTTTATTCTCACTGTTACAATTAGAGTTTGACCTAACAGTATTGGCGGCAATCCTCGCAGTAATCGGTTACTCACTTAACGATACCATCGTTGTATCAGACCGTATTCGTGAGAATTTCCGTAAGCTGCGTACTGGTAGCCCAAGTGAAGTTATCGATATCTCACTAACGCAGACCATGAGCCGTACCTTGATTACCTCATTAACGACGATTATCGTATTGTTCGCCTTATTCTTTAAAGGCGGCGCGCTAATCCACGGTTTTGCGACAGCATTGCTATTTGGTGTCTTTATCGGTACTTACTCGTCGATTTACGTTGCTTCTTCAATCGCATTATCTCTTGGTATTACCAAAGAAGATCTGATGCCGGTTGAGGTTGAGAAAGAAGGCGAAGATCAGGAAGAAATGCACCTGTAACTGTCTCGTTTATAATGGCTAACCGCTCTGGTTAGCCATTGTTTATTCACTCATTTCCACTTTGTAACATTTCATTTTTGCCCTTGCATCAACAGTAAAGAAAGGTTTACACTTTCGTTTATTTGTTTGATAGAAGAGCATATCGTGCGTTTAGAAGTTCTTTGTGAAAATCGTTTAGGTATTGCCCAAGAAATTTTGGGATTACTGGCGAGTTTTAATCTTAATCTACGTGGTATTGACGCTGACCAAACTGGCCGTGTCTACGTTCATTTTCCCGAAATTGAATTTTCCGACTTTCAAAAGCTTATGCAATCCATTCGGAAAATTGTCGGGGTTAATGACGTTCGTGCCGTATCGCATATGCCTTCAGAGCAAGAGCATTACGGTTTACTTACGTTACTCAAGAATCTGCCTGATCCAATTTTTTCGATTGACTTAAAAGGGCAAATTACCCGTGCCAATGATGCGGCGTTAAAGTTAATTGGCGAAGATGAGTCGTCAAGCGATAAAGAACCATTAAATAATTGGGTGTCAGGCTTTTCATTTAGCAAATGGTTAGCTAGCAAAGATGTCTCGCCATTGGCATCACGGGTGAGCGTTGAGAAAATCGAGTATTTGGCAGAGATTATACCTGTCTATCTGCCTGACGTTGATGACAAAAAAATTGTCACTGGTGCGGTTATTTTACTCAAGTCTTCACAGCGCATCGATAAGCAATATAACGCCCTTAAATCCGCTCCTGAGAATAGCTTTGCTAACGTGTTAGCATTTTCCCCGGCCATGAAAGAGGTAGTCGCCACAGCCAAGCAACACGCGGTACTGGATGCGCCGCTTCTTATTTCTGGTGATACTGGAACGGGTAAAGAAGTGTTGGCACGTGCTTGTCATGAGCATAGCGATCGTCGCGATAAGCCGTTTATTGCAATCAACTGCGCCGCTATTCCCGATGAAGTGGCTGAATCTGAGCTGTTTGGCTATGCGCCGAATTCGGTGTCTAAGCGTTTAGAAGGTAAGCAAGGGCTTATTGAAAAAGCGCAAGGCGGTACCTTGTTCTTTGATGAAATTGCTGAAATGACCCCGCTGATGCAAGTCAAATTGGTGCGTTTGATTGAATCAAATAAGTTTAGACGTGTTGGTGGTGATGAAGAAGTCACCGTAGATATTCGAATTATTTGCGCGTCACAGCAAGACTTAAGTCAGCTGATTCAAACGGGCAAATTCAGAGAGGATTTGTATTATCGCATTAATGTGTTGCAGATTAATTTATTGCCGCTGTTGCAACGCAAGCAAGATATTATTCCACTGGCGGAGACCTTTCTGGCTTATTATGCCCTTAAGCTCAATAGTAGCGCGCAACGTTTATCGATCGATGCGAAACGTCATATCCAAGATTACAGTTGGCCGGGTAACATTAGGCAGCTTAAGAACGCAATTTATCGCGGTGTCAGCCAATCGTTAGATGCAATTGAAGTTGATGTCGCCGAGCTAGAGTTGCCATCTTATAGTAAAGATTTCGGCTATTACGACTGTGAGTTTGAAGGGACTCTAGATCAAGCAACCAAGCAGTTTGAAGCGAATTTACTTAAACGCTTATATCCCGCCTATCCAAGCACGCGATTGTTGGCGAAAAAGCTTGGCGTATCCCATACGGCGATAGCCAACAAGTTACGAGACTACGGTATTAATAAAAATACCTTAAACAATTCAAATAACGGAGAGTCTTAGATATGTTGATTTTACATGGGTATTGGCGCTCGAGTGCCGCTTATCGCGTCCGTATCGTATTGAACCTGTTAGATTTAACACATGAGCATCGCAGTGTACATTTAGTTAAAAACGGCGGAGAGCAGCACTTAAATGACTATGATGCACTAAATCCAAGTCATTTAGTGCCAACGTTGGAAGATAAAACACGCTATGAGCCTGTGGTGATTACACAATCAATGGCGATTATTGAATATCTTGATGAAGTGTTTGGTGAGAGTTCTTTGGTAGGTAAGTCGCCACTAGAGCGCGCCTTAATTCGTTCGTTAGCGCAGGATATTTGCTGTGATATCCACCCGTTAAATAACTTACGCGTGGTGCAGCACTTAGGTGATGTGGCGTCATTTGAAGCGGAAGATAAAGCAACATGGATGCGCCATTGGATGACAACTGGCTTTAGCGCATTAGAAAAGAAACTCGCAAAATCTGCGGGTAAATTTTGTGTTGGTAATGAGGTTAGTCTCGTCGATGTATGCTTAATTCCGCAGCTCTACAACGCCCACCGCTTTGGATTGTCGCTAGATGATTACCCAACAATTGCGGCGATAGAAAAGCGCTGTCTCGCGCTTGATGCGTTTGCAAATGCAGTACCTGAAAAGCAGGCTGACGCTTCTTAGATACGTAGGATTAGCGTTTAACGGCTGGCTATTGGCAACAGTAGCCAGTCGCTTTCATTTTGCGCTATGTGAGCCTTTACCTGCCATACTCCCTGTTTGTCGTATACGTCGATGAGTTGCGCTTTAAATTCACCAGCTTCTAAAGCGAGAGGCTGTGATAACTTGAGGGCATCGATTATATGATCTTCCGCCATAATCTCAGCTTCACTGCGCCAAGTAATGGCCGTGTCGTGGTCAATTTGCAAAGGTGACTTTCGATGATAGAGCGCAGAGATTGCCAGTGGCAACAGCATACTCAGCGTTACAGACACAGCAAAAGCGACAAGGCCAAAGTGAATGGCTACTGACGCTATCATCCCCAGCTTCACTGTCACTGCAAGAATCGCGATGACGTAAACATCCAACATTGACCACTTGCCTAGTTTGGAGATTTTATCGAGATGGAGTCGCTGTTTAGATGAAAGCAATTGTCCAGCATTAATGTTGTAAAGCAGCATCAGCATTTTAACCACAGGCATTACAAGGCTGAACAGAAATAGCAAACCAAACAAGATAAATTCGCCTTGCGCAGCAAGATGAAAAATACCGTCGACGAGTGAAAATGTATCGTCGAAAAAATAGAAATGGGTGAAAGTAAACATCGGTTGAGTTAAACCGATAACTAATAGCAGCGCTGTAATTAGCCACAGCACGTTTAAGATCAATTGTTTGGCAAAAGCAGTCACGTTGAACTTCAGGTAGCAACTACTGACATTGCTTATTGTAATAGGCTTCTAATGTCGATTTTGTGGTGGCAGGGGTATCTTTAGCTGCTATCTTCGATTTGAGTTGCTGGCAGTCAGTATTCGAACTAGCGCTAGTTGCTGTGTTATTAGCTGTAGTCGCGCAAGCGGTTAGGGCGAGTGCGAGACTCGCGGCGAAAATAGATTTTGACATATTATTGTTTTCTCATTGTTGTCAGTAAGAAGGGTTCACCTAGCAAAAAGCCTTGCGCGTAATTAATATTGTAATCGCGCAATTTATTGGCAATGCGGTCATTCTCGACGTTTGTTGCCACGATATCAATAGCCAAGGCCTCACTTAAATGTAAGATAGATTGTAAAGTTGCTCCGGCTATCGGATCACTGATGAGCGATTTTATTAATTCACCGTCGATTTTAATATTGCTGACAGGAAGTTCTCGTAAATGGCTGAAAGACGATAAACCGCGTCCGAAATTATCGATGCTAAATTCACAACCTGTGTGAGATAAGGCCTCGATGAATCGCTTGCTATGAGCAATATTACTCAATAAGTGATATTCACTAAACTCGAACATTAATGTATTAAATAACTCAGGATAGAGCGCTGATAGCTCAATCAAATAAAAGGTAAAGGACTCGTCTGTTAGCGCATCGCTACTAAGGTTAATCGATATTTTTTCGATATTAGCCATCGATTCAGGGTTGTTTTGACACCAGATTAACGTTTGTTCGATAACCCATTTGTCAATCGCCAAACTGAGATTGTAACGCGCTGCTGCCGGTAGAAATATGTCGGGGTTAACTAGGTTACCCTTACTATCACGAAGGCGCAGTAATACTTCGTAGCGTTGCGAAACGCTTTGATTAATCGCGACAATGGGCTGCACGTAAAGCAGGAATTGCTGTTCTTTGAGGGCAAGTTTTATTTGTTCAGCCCAGAACATATCGCCACTTAATGGCATTGCCTCACCGCTTTCTTGGAAGATAAGTACAGTTTGATTAGGCAAGGTTTTGACCTTATTACAAGCCATATCTGCTTGGCGACACACTTGAACTGGTGACTCACTTTGACTAGTTACTTCGCTAATACCGACACTTAGCGAAATATCAAATGACTGATTGCCCCAATCAAATTTAAAGCCTTCCATGCGTGCGGTTAATTCTTTGGCGGTGCCCATGGCGCTGGTACTATCACAATCTTCCATCAGTACCACAAATTGATCGCTGCCAAGACGGGCGAGGGTATCGCGGCGTCTGAGTTGTTGACTCAAGATTTGACTCACTTGGCGTAGTAACTCATCACTGGCCTGATAACCATATTGTTGATCTAAGTAATTGTATTGATCGATATTGATGGCGCATAAAGCGTGTGTACGAACATCTTCTTGAGCGCGAGTAAATAAAAATTGTAATCGATGTTCAAACGCCTGACGGTTGTATAAATTGGTTAGCGGATCGTGGGAGTTGTGATAGTCAATACGGCTAACACTTTGGTTAATTTGGGTAATGTCTTCCAAAACGAATACAAGGTGATTGATACGCTGATCGGGGCCAAGGATTGGCGTCACACTGACCATTGCCCAATAATCGCCACGTTTTTTAGTTTGGCCTTTTAATTCCCCTTGCCATTTGTTGCTTACAGCTAAATGCTGATTGATGTCATTGACGATATGGCTAGGGGTAATGTTGTGGTCAAAAACTGGAATTAATGTCCCTAATTTTTCAACGGGGGCATAGCCAGTGACTTTGGTGTAATGAGGATTAATGTATTCAATGATCCCTGCGCTATCGGTGATAATTACCGCATTAGAGCTATGTTGTACTGCCAATGACATCTTCTGTAATCGATGACTGTCGCGATGTCGCTCTAGGGTTAAGGAGCACAAGATTGCCGCTTCTTTGAGGATCATAATATCGGCAGGTGCCGTTTGATTCACTTTAGCACTGTAGATATCTAAGGTGCCTAACACGTTATTATTGGTATCGTGGATAGGTTGTGACCAACACGAGCGAAATTTTGCTTGGCGCGCTAGCTCTTTGTAATCGACCCAGAATGGATGCACCTCGATATCTTCCACTATGGTTAATTTATCGTGGTAGATAGCGCTGCAATTGGACATTACCCGGTCTTCCACTTTCATACCTAGTAGCGAATCAACATAGAAAGTGGGGAGATCTTTACTAATGACATCACTAATTTGTTGGGTTTTAGTGTTAATGAGGGTAATTGCCGCGACAACATCGTCGAGATTGTTTTGAGTATCACTAATAATATGTTCAAACACACTCTTTAACGGTTTGTCATGAGCTAACATATCTAAAATAACATTACGGCTGGTGTTAGGTGTTGGCGCTTCGCTTTCAGATTCGAGCCGCTGGCCAATACACAAAGCGCCTACCTTATTGTATAGAGCATCGAAAATAGGCTGAGATCGCAACTCCATCATGTAACTCGGCTCATTGGTTGGCATGAGTTTTACTTTCTTGATGATGGTTTCGTTGTTAAATAGGGCGCGATTAATCGGATGCTGACTAGGATCAATGGGGGTTTTGCTATCTGGCTCAAAAACGCAGTTATCATTTGAGCGCTTGTGAATATTCTCCAATAAGATGTTTGACGGAATGTGATGGTTGTCTTTAGCATTGCCACTATTGAGATAAACCTTGCCGTTACGATCTGAGATGTACACTTCATCGGTGACATTATCGAGCACTTGATTGAGGATCAGTTGCTGATATTCAAAGCGCTGAATTAAGCGCTTCATACTATTGCGTAGGCGTGAAGGCTCTGAAATTCCTAAAAAACCAATCAAGGTAAAAACAGATGCCAGCATAATGCTAAACACGAGGTTAATAATAGACAGTGGATTGTCACTATTGGCATTGGCGCTAAGTTTGAGATACCACGCATTGTTGGGCACGCGAATAGCCGCAGAGTAGTAGTCTTTGCTCAGCGGCGACTCCGATTCCGCGAGAACGGTTGATTTATTAAAAGTGCCTTGATGCACAACTTGATAGCTATATTGGCTGGTATCGAGCTGATTGAGCTGAATTTTAGTAAATAATGTCGTTAGGTTAATGTGATAAGTAACATAGCCCCAGTGCTCATCATTGATGGTGACTGGAATATGGCTCTTGACGACGTAATCACCATTAATAATCTGTGGTATTGATAAAAATGCGTTGTACTGCTCGCTACCATTTGGTTGCAAAAAAGGTGAAACAATAACCTTGCCTACATACTTAGCACTGGCACTGGCGGGAAATACGTGAGTGGTAATGTTGTTTGGCGATAGACGGATCTGATCGAGCTCTGGATATTTGTTAACAATAACGTTGGCTAACACCGATAGATCGTGCAAATCATTTGGATGCAGTTTGAGTTCAGCTTCGATGATCTTAGACGAGCTTACCGCACCATTGAGAAGATTCTCTACTTGGATTGCGTTGGCAATGGTTAGCTCTTGAATTAACGAGTTCTTTTGACGGTTTAGAATTTTCTGAGAAATATCAGACCAAAAATTAATGGCAAAAAATAACACCAAAAAACAAACGATGGCACCGACAATTTTAACTTTCGTTAAATTCTTGCTCATATATCCGTATATCTTAGTTTAGTGACTGCGGATCAGTGAACCAATTCACCATATATCCAAACAGTGATAGTTAAATAGGCTCTGCAACCGAATTGAATGGCGCTGAGTAAGTCATAATTCGTGTTGGGACAATATCTTACATAAACTGATATTAATCAATCTTTTTTGGCGTTGATGCCTTATTAATATGGGGAATTACTTGAAGAGATAAACAGAGAATAAAGCGTAGCTGCGCCAGTGATAGACGCAGCCAGATGACTTAATTTGTTAAGTGAACGAGAGGAATAAACCTGCAATAGTTGCACTCATAAGATTTGATAGGCTACCCGCAGCGACTGCCTTTAAGCCAAGACGAGCGATTTCGTTACGTCTTGATGGCGCCATAGCACCGATACCGCCCAGCAAAATAGCAATCGATGAAAGGTTTGCAAAACCACATAGTGCAAAGGTGACAATAGCTTGCGTATGAGGTGATAGTGAGTCTTTCATATTGACAAAATCAATGTATGCCACGAACTCGTTAACGACTAATTTTTGGCCGATGAAACTACCAGCTTGAATCGCTTCGTGCCACGGAACACCGATCAAGAAGGCTAATGGTGAGAAAATGTAACCCAAGATAAGCTGGATAGTGATGTTATCGTAACCAGCCAGTGAGCCGATGTAGCCAACTAAACCATTCATTACCGCGATTAAACCGATGAATGCTAACAGCATAGCGCCAACGTTTAATGCTAGTTGCATACCTGAGCTCGCGCCACTTGCCGCAGCTTCAATCACATTGGCAGGCTTTTCATCGCTTTCATCTTCAATGTCATCTAGTTCATTATTTGGCTTTTCGGTTTCTGGCACCATTAATTTTGCCATCAATAGACCGCCTGGCGCAGCCATAAATGATGCCGCTACCAAGTATTTAAGCTCGATGCCAAGACTTGCATAACCTGCCAATACTGAACCTGCTACTGAGGCTAAACCACCAACCATCACCGCAAATAGCTCTGAGCGGGTCATGCCTTTGATGTATGGACGAACCACTAAAGGTGCTTCCGTTTGGCCAACAAAGACGTTTGCTGTCGCCGATAGCGACTCAGTGCGGCTGGTTCCCATCGCTTTTTGCAGTAAGCCACCAAGCACCGCGATAATTTTCTGCATAATGCCAAGGTAGTAAAGGACGGCGATAAATGAAGAGAAGAAGATAATAATTGGTAATACGCGCAGTGCAAAAACAAAACCGCCATCACCAAATACTTCAAACATTTTAGGGCCAACTAGACCGCCAAATAAGAAATTTAGACCTTCTTGCGCGCTGTCGATAACAGCTTGCACCGCGCCTGAAATTCCTTCTAATACGCTTTGGCCTGCGGGAATGTATAGTACAAATGCACCTAAACTGGCTTGGATCAAAAAGGCCACTACCACAGTGCGAATGTTAATCGCTTTGCGGTTTTCCGACATTAAAACGGCGATAGTGATTAGGGTAATAATACCAACTATGCCCATAAGTACATTCATTTAAAATTTCCTATGATTTTTTAATTATTATAAATTTAACGCGAGATAATGCATGTAAGTTGTTGTGTTGGCAACTGATTAAACAATTATTCCAACAAACATTCACCCACAAAATGTGTGTTTAAAATCTAATATTCGCTATAGTAGCCTCTTATGCCGTCCAAATGTGACAAACTAGGGATTAAATAATGATTCCTTGAAAGGCATCACACATTGCAAGCCAACACAGATTGGTTATTAGACTTTTGTATAAGGAGCACTATGTCATCCCACACTATGTCACCTCAGACTGTGTCATCTCATGAAATTGACTGGCAGGTCTTGACCTTTGATGAGCTAACAACGCATCAATTATATCAACTACTGCAACTGCGGGTAGCGGTGTTTGTTGTCGAGCAAACCTGTTATTACCAAGAAATAGACGGTAAAGATCACGCTCCGCAAACTCGTCATGTACTCGGTTATAAGGAAGGAGAAATTGTCGCTTACACCCGAGTATTGGCCCCCGGTGTGAGCTATCCCGAACATGCGAGTATTGGGCGGGTGATTGTAGATAAGAGTTGTCGTGGTTCCACGGTGGGTTTTGATTTAATGACGCGCTCGATGTCTGTTGTCGAGTCATTATGGCCGACATCGCCGGTAAAGATTTCAGCGCAAGAGCCGCTTGAAAAGTTCTACAATCAATTTGGCTTTGAAAAAGCCTCTCCAATGTATTTAGAAGACGATATTCCACATATCGCAATGATTGCCAAAGCTCACCAATAAAACAGCCAAAGTAGTCCTATTTACTGTCAGCCTAACCTTGTGTTCGCACCTGTTCGCCAGTTGTGCGAACACACGGATTGAAGGAAATTGTTTATTCAACCTATTGAAAAGTAACGTATATTAATTTTGGCACACTTTGTGTTTATAGCTTGCTAACACTCGTTATTTGAGCACAAACACAAAGGAATTATTATGCGTGACACATCCGGACAAGATGTTGTACTAAAACCTAGAAGTAAGCGCGGACGCACCTTGGCTGTTGCCGGTGTAGCTGTATTGCTGAGCGCAACCGCCGTTGGCTTTGCTGCGCCGCAGTTTAATGAGCTTTTTAGTAGTGACATGTCCATTTCTTCAGAGCAACTGCGCTATGGCGTGGTGACTCGCGGTGACTTGCAGCGAGACATTGCGGTGCAAGGGCAGGTCGTTGCGGCAAATAGCCCAACGCTGTATTCACCGTCATCTGGTAATGTTAGCTTGCACGTTAAAGCGGGGGATCGCGTGACTAAAGATCAGCTGCTTCTACAAATCGATAGTCCGGTTTTAACAAATAGGCTTGATCAAGAGCAAGCGAGCCTTGAAGAGCTTAAGCTGGCAGTTGAGCGTCAGCAAATTCACAACAAAACCACCCTGTTAAATGCTCAGCAATCCATCGAGCTGGCGGCGGTAAATCTCGAGCTGCAATCAAAGAATATGTCGCGCGCCAAGCAAAGCATGAAGCATCAGGTCATTAGCCGCGAGGAGTTTGAGCAAAACCAAGCTGAGCTTAAGAAGACCCAACTTGCCTACACACACGCCAAGCAAGGATTGGTACTACAAAAAGAATCCTTGGCATTTGAACTAAAAACCAAAGAGTTACAGCTCGAACGTCAGCAGTTTGTAGTGGATGATCTCAAACGTCAAATCGATGAGTTGACACTGCGCTCGCCACTCGATGGCATTATCGGTTTGGTAAACATTCGTGAAAAGGATTTGGTGGCCATTAATGCGCCGCTGATCACCGTGGTGGATTTGTCGGACTTTGAAGTCGAAGTCAATATTCCAGAAAACTACGCTGATGATTTAGGCGTTGGTTTACCTACCGAAATTTCTCTTAATGGTCAGGAGCATCGCGGCGAGCTAACCGCTATTTCTCCTGAAGTTAATAACGGTCAAGTGGTTGGTCGCATGCGCTTTGTTGATGGCTCTCCGTCTGGTTTACGTCAAAACCAACGCATCAACGCTCGCGTGCTGATTGAAACTCGCACCAATGTTTTAAAAGTGCGCCGTGGTCAGTTTATTGAAACTGGTGGTGGTCGCATTGCTTACGTCGTTAACAACAACAGCGCCAATAAAACCAATATTGTGGTGGGCGCCCGTAGTTTAAGTGAAGTGGAAATCGTTTCAGGGTTGCGTGAAGGGGATCGGGTGGTGATTTCAAGTACCGATGCTTTCAACGGTAACCAAAGTGTATTTATTGCTAATTAGGAAAGAATCTCATGTTAAAAATGCAAAATGTCAGCAAAATATTTAGAACAGAACTCATCGAAACACACGCTCTACGCGATGTTAACTTGCACATCAAAAAAGGTGAGTTTGTATCAATTACCGGGCCATCAGGCTCGGGTAAAACCACTTTTCTTAACCTCGCGGGTTTATTAGAAACCTTCGAACAAGGGGATTACTTTCTCGACGGCGTTAACGTTAAGGGCATGAATGACAATCAAATTTCGGCGCTACGCAACGAAAAAATTGGTTTTGTATTCCAAAGTTTTAATTTGATTCCCGATCTTCCTTTATTCGATAACGTCGACGTGCCATTGCGCTATCGCGGCTTTAACCGTAAAGAGCGCAAAGAGCGAATTGAACACGCCTTGGAAACTGTTGGTTTATCGGCGCGTATGCAGCACTTACCAACCCAGCTTTCAGGTGGTCAGCAGCAACGTGTCGCCATTGCGCGAGCTATCGCTGGCGATCCAGCATTCTTACTTGCCGATGAGCCAACGGGTAACCTCGATTCGATGATGGCGCATTCGGTGATGGAGCTACTGGAAGAAATTAATCAAAAAGGTACCACCATTATTATGGTGACCCATGATGATCAATTAGCTAAACGCGCCAGTCGCAATATTCAGATCTTCGATGGTCAGGTAAGTGATATCAATCTTGATTCGTCAGACGTGCTAGTAAAACGTGCATAGGAGCTAATGATGCTTGGATATAATTTTCAACTCGCCCTACGCAGCATCAAACAGCGTAGTTATTTAACTATTTTGATGGTATTAGCCATCGGCATTGGTATTGGTTTGCTTATTACCGTGCAAACAATGGCGTATCACAATCAAAAAATGCCGCTCGCTCATAAAGCCAATGATATTTATTTCATTCAGGCGGATAATCGCGATCTTGGTGCAGATCCTATTGTTAGACAGCCGTATATGATTTATCTCACCCATCGCGATGCCACTAATTTAATACAAGGTAACTCGCCGGCTAGCGCGCATACCACTGTATGGAAGAGTGATATTATTTTAAATTCGTTTTCGCAAGAAGTTCGCCCGTTTCGCTCGGCGACTACAGTGACTAATAGTTCATTCTTTAGCATGTTTGATGTGCCATTTCTTTACGGCGCGCCTTGGGACAAAGACAGTGATACTAATGCGGCGCCAGTAATTATACTGACCAAAGAAAGTAATGAATTGCTGTTTGGTGGTGAGAATAGTGTTGGTAAACAATTGCGCATAAACGAGCATACGGTAACTGTTGTCGGTGTCCTTGATAACTGGGACTTAAAACGCCGTTTTTACGATGAAAGTTACTCAACATCGCGTAAAGACACGGCCTTTATTCCTGATTCATTTGCCGTAAAGAACAATATTATGCGTAACGAACGTATTTATTGTTTGCCACAAGATCGCAATAAACGTGGTTTCTGGCGCACCAATGATATTCAAGGCCTGATTAACTCTGAGTGTAGTTTTGTTCGCCTGTGGGCACAAATTGATGACGAGTCAAAAGCGAGTGATTACGAGCAATACCTTACCGACTATGTCAATTCACAGAAAGAATTAGGGCGTTTCCCACGTGAGATGAACAACTATGTGACATCACTGTTTACCATGGTCACGCTAGCAAATGAGCTACGCAGTGGTAATGACCCGCTATCGTTCATTGCGCCGTTATTCTTTGCAGTATGTTTGTTAAATGCCATTGGTATTTTACTGGCTAAATTTATGCGCAAAACCGGTGAAGTTAGTCTGCGCCGCGCTTTGGGCGCAAATAAATTGACCTTAATGAATCAATATTTACTCGAAGTTATCTTGATCGGCGTAATGGGAGGCATTGTTGGTTGTATCTTTGCTTATCTAGGACTGCAAGGCATGATGCGCGTCAATGTGTATCAATCGGATTATTCGGTGACTATCGAAAATCTGCGCCACGCCTTTGCGCTCGATTTGTGGATGGTGGGCAAAGCCTTTGCAATTGCCGTTGTTAGCACCATTATCGTCGGCCTTTATCCAATCTGGCGCATCGTTAATGTTGCCCCAGCCAGTCAATTAAAATCACAGTAGGGCGGGATCTGTTATGGAAATTAGACCAATATTATTGAGCATGAAACGCAATAAGTTTCTATCGATGGTTATCGCACTACAGGTGATGTTTACAGTGACTGTATTGAGTTTAGCAGTGTCGATTACCACACAAACGCTATCGCAGTGGAATATGCCGTCTGGCTTAGATCACGACAACATAGTTTCAGTGCGTACCCAGTTTTTCGATCCAACGGTGAACTTGGAGCAGGCGATAATTAACGATGTTAATCGCATTAAACAAATTCCCGGTGTGATTGAAGTAACGCCGAATAAGGAAATTCCGTTTGATGCTGGTCGTCCGTCTCGCGTCTATTTAGAAAGCGGTGAAGAGGCTCAAGGGCACAACACTAACTTCTTTGATATGGATGAAAACGGCCCTAAAGTGTTAGGCCTTAAACTGATTGCTGGTCGTTTTTATCGTGCCGATGAAGTGGTTCGTGGTCATAGCGACGAAGCTGGTTCACCGTCAGTGATTATGATCAGTGAAGATATGTCAAAGGAGCTGTTTGGTGATGAAAGCCCATTAGGGAAAACGCTATTCCTGACGAAAGGCGGTCAGCCAGCGCAAATTATTGGCGTATATTCTAACTTTATGAATGGCGAGCGTTTAAATGGTCGCGGCAAATCTTATCACACTGTATTGCGTCCAACGGTTACTTGGGCGCACAGCGCCAATCCAAACTATTTGATTAGCGTTGAGCAGGGCCAAGGACCTAGATTATTCGATCCAATCCAAGAGGCGCTGTATCAAATTCCTGGTCGCTATATCTTCGGCATCGAACGTCTAAAACGTACTCAAAAACGGATGTATGATGGTCGTGGTAGTCAGGGGGCTATTCTGCTGGTGGTCAGTCTAGTATTAGTGTTTATCGCCAGTTTTGGTATCGCGGGTTTGGTATCTTTCTTAATTACGCAACGTCAAAAACAAATTGGTATTCGCCGCGCCCTTGGTGGTACGAAATGGTCGGTGGTACGTTACTTCTTAGTGGAAAATTCGATTATCACGCTATTTGGTTTGTTGGCTGGTGGCATCTTGACCCTAACGTTGGCCTATATGATGGCGCAAAATATCGGCGACTCTTTCTTGCAGTTCGATGTGGTATTTGGCTGTCTGTTGTTCGTCTGGTTGGTCAATATTATTGCTGTATGGTTGCCTGCACGCCGCGCAGCAAAAGTGTCGCCTGCGATTGTAACTCGCGGCGCATAATCTTAATATGCGTATATTATGGAGCACCTGCCAAGCTTTTACTTGTCAGGTGTTGTTTTCGTTATGTCATCTTTTATACATAACGCTAGGAGAATTAATTGAACAGTAAATCAATTTTGGTTATCGACGATAATCCGGATATTGGCACGGCATTATCGGTGCTGTGTACTCTAGCTAACATACAATGTACTAGTGTGTTGTCTCCCGCAGAGGGATTGGAAAAGCTCAAACAGCAATCTTTTGATTTAGTCATTCAAGATATGAACTTTAGCAGCGACATGACCTCTGGCGATGAAGGCATCGCGCTGTTTCATCAGATCCGCGAAATTGTTAGTGACATACCTATTATTGTGATAACCGCTTGGACCAATTTAGAAACAGCTGTTGATTTAGTGCGCTGTGGTTTTGCCGATTATTTAGCGAAACCTTGGGACGACGACAAGATGCTTAATTCCATCAATAACCTGTTGGAGTTAGGGGAGCTTAGCAACGCACAACGCAAATCGGCTTCCAAGCGCCAAACGCGCATTAACGCCCTTAATGAGAAGTTTGATCTTTGCGATATGCAGTTTCAGAGTGATGAAATGCTATCCCTGTTAGAGCTAACGACTAAAGTAGCTCATGCCGACGTACCTGTGCTAATTACCGGGCCAAATGGCGCTGGTAAGGAGAAAATTGCGCAGATTATTCAGCGTAACTCGTCGGTTGCCGAGGGACCATTTGTTAAAGTGAATGTCGGCGCATTGCCGAAAGATTTGATGGAAGCTGAGCTGTTTGGTGCGGAAGCAGGGGCGTTTACTGGCGCGACTAAAACCCGCATCGGCCGATTTGAGCGGGCAAACGGCGGCACCTTATTTCTCGATGAAATTGGTAATTTATCGCTAGATGGTCAAGCCAAACTATTACGGGTGCTGGAAACAGGCGAATTAGAGCGTATCGGTGGTTGTGAAACCATTAATGTAAATGTACGAGTTGTTAGCGCCACCAATGCAGATTTACCGCAAGCGATTATCGATGGTGATTTTCGTGAGGATTTATTTTATCGCCTTAACGTTATCGAGTTAGAGCTAATGCCGCTTAATCAGCGCCAAGACGATATTGTGCCGTTGGCTAATTTTTTCTTGCAACAATCACATACTTTAACAGTCGCAGCAGTAGAAAAACTCAATCAATATCACTGGCCGGGTAATGTTCGCGAACTACAAAATATCATTAAGCGAGCAATGCTTATTAGCGATGGCTCGGTAATCGATGCTAAAGATATCGACGTAAAAGTTGTTGACAAAATGCAGTCAAAATCCATTGTCGAGCCAGATTTACAAACCATCAATGAAACGCTGCAAGCACACAATGGTGTGGTTTCTGCCGCAGCAAAACAACTTGGCTTAAGCCGCTCAGCGCTGTATCGTCGGATGAAGAAATTTGGCATAGAGAGCAATCATTAATGAGTTCATCGCGCAGTTTGTTTCGTCGCTTACTCGGCTATTTTAGTTTGTTAATTGTCGCCTATGGCGGCGCGATTTATGGGCTATTGGCGTTAAACGCGACAACGGTCTTTATCATTGCTGTCACCGTGATAACGATTGGTATAGCAGCCTTGCTAATCAAATATTGTCTGACACCTTTAGTCGAGACTATTGATGCGCTTGATGTTGGCGTGCGCAGTTTTAAAAATAATGATTTTAGTATCACTATTCACAACAAAGAGTACGAAGAGCTTGGGCGACTGTTAGATACCTTTAACGAATTAGCAACGGTACTAAGGCAGCAACGAGTATCGTTGTTTCAGCGTGAGCAATTACTCAATCGAGTCATACAAGAAACCCCCGTTGCCTTAATACTGACTGATAGTAACAATCGTATTATGCTGAGTAATCTCGCCGCTAAAAACCTGCTGGATTATCACCAGCGCCTCGATGGCGAATTACTACCACCGCTAATTCAAGGTATGCCAAGTGCGTTGCAACAAGCCACATTGCAAAAGCAAAGTGGCTTGTTTAGTGAAATGTTGGAGCACCAAAAGATAAGTTATAGCCTGACCTGCCACCACATTGAATTAAATAGTCAGCAACATCACTTGTTTTTATATAAAAATTTAACCCGTGATATTTCGCGCAAAGAGAGTGATATTTGGAAAAAGGCGATTCGTTTGATTAGTCATGAGCTCAATAACTCATTGGCCCCACTTAAATCACTCACTAGCTCGGCAAAGAAGATTATTGATGCGCCCGAGCACTTACACATGTTGCCAGATATTTTCGATACCATTAGTGAGAGAATTGAAAACCTTCATATTTTTTTAACGCAATATGCAACTTATGCGAGGCTTCCTGCACCATCATTAGCGATGATTAATCTCAACGAGTTGTTGGAAAAAATTGGCGCAATGACCAATGTTGTCGTTGATTTACCGCATCAACCCATTGAAGTGGAGGCCGATAAAGCGCAGATCGAGCAGGCGCTGCTTAATCTTGTGAAGAACGCTAAAGAATCAGGCTCTGCGTTAGCGGATATAAAAATAACCCTGACTATGACGCCGATGCATGTTCAGATTTGCGTCAGTGATGGCGGTAAAGGAATGACTCAGCAACAATTACAACAAGCGCTTTTACCTTTTTATACTACAAAGAATAACGGCAGTGGATTAGGGCTTGCGTTGTGTAATGACATCGTCGTAGCTCATTCCGGTAATTTAACGATCAGTAATATGGAAAGCGATGCTGGAATTCGAGGATTAGCCGTAAAAATGATGCTACCGAGTTGTTTTAAATCAGTTTAGTTACAATCTAAAGTTGCCTCTTAAGCACACTATTGATAACCTCTAGCTATTAGTAGTAAGCCGTTATTATTAGCTCTGATAAAACGTTTAGGGTTTGGTAGCAAAGGAGTCGTATGGTAAATGTAGGTCGTGTTATCGTCGGATGTGTGGTGATTGTGTCACTGCTATTATCAAATAGTGTGTCATCACAATCAGCAGCTTCGTTAAAGGCGCCAATTAAAGTGGGCTTTATGAGCTCTATAAAGCGCGTGCACGAAGGAGAGTATGTAGGACCTTTACCCGATGTAATTCGCGCTACTGTCAGCGATATTAACCACGGCATAAAACTACAAGCCATGCCGATAAAACGGTTGTTAAAATCGCTTGAAACTGGTCAAGTCGATGTAGTAATTGGACTATTTAAACGCGACGATAGAGAGGTTTATGCCGACTTTTTGTCGATTCCAATTGGCTGGGTCTGTGCCAATATGTTTGTAGCACAAGACAATACAAGTGTTACTGCCGATCCTAACTCTCTAGCTCAAAAGCGCATTGGCATGCTACGCGGTGCTAATTGGGGGGAGGAACTTGCAAATGTATTTTCCGAACATCAAGTTAGCCGCACTGACGTTGCTAATTACGACATGTTGGTCAAAATGCTGGATAAAGGTCGATTCGATGGCGTTGTCGCTAGCAGTGATGCCTTTAAATCAGCTGCAAGAAAACTTGACTTACAACACCAAATCGTTGGATTACCGCTGCCGTCTGCCAATAGCTTGGCAATGTATATTCTTGTCTCAAAAAATAGTGTATTGGCTCAAGAGGCTCAGTTAACTGATAAACTGAATCTATCGCTGGAAAAGCTGACTAAAAACAGTACCATTCGCCAAATCTATCGTCGTCACGGGAAAACCTTTGACGAACATTGCCACAAATAACTTATTCAATTGATAGGGAAATCAGTACGTGCAACGCCTAACTAATCTTTTAAAACAACCAAGGTCACACGCACGTTCTGTCATTGATGTGGTGAAAGCCATTCACCGAGGGTTTTGGCGTCATATTAATACGCTAAATACCGCGCAAAAACTCTACATCATTGCGCTGGCGCTTTTGACTATTCCTGATACTAATTGGGTGTTGGTATGTCTGTTCACGTCCACAGCGTTGGGGCTTGAGTTTTGGCCGCGTTTTACCAAAATATGGCATTCATTACTCGGCAAATCCTTTTTACTATTTTTTTACGCCATCATTGCCAACTTTGCGCTAGCGAGTGCTGCTTCGATTGTTAATGAAGTGTCAGGTGTAGCAGCGGATCATCTGCCTTATACGCATAATTTTGTCATTTTAATGTATCTTCCGGTGTGGATAATCGGCTTTACATTGCTTGGCTTGTTAATCTTACAAGTCCTCTCGCCAATCTATATTTTGGCCATCATACTTCTGCGACCGTTTGGAATTCGCGCCGTAAAAATACTAAGTCAGTCTCGTTTTCCCGTATTAACCACTATAGTGCGAATGATTTTGTCCCTTGTTCTCTTAGTGCAATTAATGGCGCTTAATGAAAAGAATGTTATAGAGATGAGTGACGAATTGAATCAAGCGATTGAAAATGTGGTTAAAGAGCGTGAGGCGGAGCTTAAACCAGATGAATTGGCTGCGCTTAAAGTGCAGCAAGAAGAGCCTGTCGTTAACAATAATAATAAAAATGATGAAGATGATTTTGAAACTCAAGCATTTGGCATTCGTTTTAATACAGATGATAAAGAGAAACAGCGTTCTATTTATTACTCTTATCGCAATATAGTGTTGCTTGGATTAAATAAATTTATATACGCACTCGAAGCTGATAATTTTTCTCGCTGTCACTTTAATGATCCAACTAGAGTGGTCGAACTCAATGACTATGAAATGCTGACTGTAACTCCGAGCCAAGATGCGCAATATGGCTATCACTATCAAGTGTTGCCTTGTAAGTCGATTGGCGTCCCTGGTCAGATGAGTAAAAATTAAGTTAAATCTTTGCGGAGTAGAAATATTTAGTCACAGTTTCTTCCCTGCATTTACTGTGCTTTACGTTACAATGAGTTCACATTTTCCCATGAATTCGCAATATTATAACAATGACAAATTCTTCCGTATTCTCAAGCAACAAGTTACTTGTTGTAGGGTGTTTGAGTGTTCTTCCGCTAGCCTTTCCAATGACCACGCTAGCCTCTGAAGTTGCCAAGGTAACGACTCAAGTATCTCAAGACCATTCTAATTACCCTGCATCATTCTTTAAACAATATCAGCCACAAAATGCGTTTAACATGATTGAACGCTTGCCAGGGTTTAGCTTCGATCGCGGTGATAATGCACGTGGTTTTGGTGGTAATGCGGGAAATGTATTAATCGATGGCGTGCGCCCAACGTCTAAATCTGGCGGTCTTGTTGGGGCACTTAAACGTATTCCTGCTGAACAGGTAGAACGCATCGAAATCATTCGTGGCGGTGTTGGCGCAGGTGATGCTGCAGGCCAATCAATAGTGGCCAATGTTATCAAACGCAAGGATATTACCTCTGGCACTTGGGCGTTAAAATTCCGCCGTGCGCCTTATGGCGATCCTAAGCCAAATATTGAAGCGGCTGTTAATACTAATTTAGGTGAGTGGGAAGCAGTAGCCGATATTGACATTGGTTTTGGCCCTGGTTTTCGAAAGGCTGTGATCAACGAATATGACGCTGATGATAAGCTGGTGGACTCAGCGTATGAAGAGCGTGAAAATTTAGGTCGTTTTTCATTTACCAATGGTCAACTTTCTCGAGCATTCGATGCGGGTAAATTAACCCTTAATGGACGTCTTGGTAGCGACAAATGGACCAACGATCAGTTTCGCGATATTTACGATGGTCGAGCCTATGACGGTAGCGCACCTGATAAACAATGGTTTTTAGATCAACTCAATCGGTTCCAGACTGCTGAGTTTGGTGTTGATTGGGTACAGAAATTTGATGATTGGAAGTGGCATAGCTTAGCGATAGGTAAAGTTGAGCAACGAGACAATCACAGTGCTGCTAGTGAAAAAGAAGATGGTAGTGAGACCTATTCGAGCGTTTATGAAAGTGATCGCTATGAAAGCGAATACATTATTCGCAACACCTATGGTTATAGCGGTAGCAATAAGTTTAAGCCAGAATTTGGTATTGAAGTGGCGCGTAACTATTTAGATACCGATCAAACCTATACTGAAAATGGCGAAGCGGTGGAATTATCAAATGCCACTATTCAAGTGACGGAAAATCGTGCCGAAATTTTTGCTAGTTTTGTTTACTCTTACAGCGATAAGCTAACTATCGACGGTGGCTTAACCGCAGAGTTCTCGCAAATCGAAGTTACCGGTGGTAATGAAAACAAACAAGATTTTGATTTCATGAAACCGCGTTTGTCGGCTAACTACAAGCTTAATGACGATATGAATCTAGTGGTTACCGCTGAACATTCGGTTGGTCAACTTAACTTTAATGACTTTGCAGCGAGTAATTCAGCGGAAGATGATCGCAATACATCGGGTAATTCGAAGCTTAAGCCAGAACAAAATACGGCGCTATCTTTCTCATATGACTGGAATTTCAGTGAAAAGGGCAGCTTTAAGGTTAAAGCTTCTCATACATGGCGCGACGATGAGCTAGAAGAAATTATTTTAGCAGATGGTGGTTCTGGTTTAGGAAACGCTGGTGAATCAAAAGTATGGGGTGTTGATGTCTCGCTAAACATTCCAACGGATGGCTTCTTAGACAACGGTTTACTAGAAATTTCTTACGAGCACGAAGACTCAGAGTTTCACGATAAAATCATCAAACGCTATCGCAACACCAGTGGTGATGTGCCACATGAGGTAAATGTGAAGTTCCGTCAGGATTTAGTCGAGCACAAATTTGCGTGGGGCTTTAGATACTGGAGTGAGTTTGAAGATACGGCGTTCCGCGTTAATGAAATCGCCCGTTTTGAAGGTAATAACCGCGGATTGGTATTCGTTGAAACGACTTATTTTGATAACTACAAAATCCAGTTAGAAGTTAACAGCGTGAACGTGGCTAAGTACACCCGAACTCGCGAGTTTTATGACGGTGACCGCAGCGGTGAATACACCGGCTATGAAGTATCAAACCGCCGCCGCGAGCCTGAGTACAAATTATCGATTTGGGGTACTTTCTAAATCGTAATTTACTAAAGGGAGCCGCAGGACTAATACTGATTAGTTGAGGATTTTTATAGGCTTATTGCGCGGTCTGCTCCCGCCATTTAGCGTCTTAAATTAGAAATTGACCAATGCAAAAATCAGGGATGATTTTTGAGTATTTGCCGCAGGGATGCGGATCAAATACGGTATTGAAAAGGCAATTTATCATTTAAGAATAGACGCTAAATCACGGGTCGCCTTTCTTTTGGTTACTTTTCTTTGGCGACGCAAAGAAAAGTAACTGGTGTGCTAGCGATTAATTCAATTAATCAATCCTACTTTCACCAGCACACCAAATCATGCCTCAATATAGAAGTTTTCGCTTAACTGACTGAAATAGAGCCGGGAGGCTTAATTTTATATTCCTGTCTGATAACGCTTATACAAAATCGCCACTCGCTCAACATAGGCCTTGGTTTCTTTGTAGGGTGGAATGCCTTTATATTTTTTTACCGCAGTCGGCCCTGCATTATAGGCGGCTGTGGCAAGGCTAATATCTCCTTTAAATTGTTTGAGCATCTTCTGTAGATAGTGAGCACCGCCATTGATGTTTTGGGTCACATCGAATGGATTTTTAACCCCTAAGTAACTTGCCGTTTCCGGCATCAGCTGCATCAATCCTTGCGCGCCAACTTTGGAAATAGCATTGGGTTTAAAGGCTGATTCGGCATGGATTACTGCGCGAATTAACGCCGAATCTACGCCGTATTTCTTCGCGGCGTTTTTGACTTGCATCTGGTATTTTTGCGATAGCGGTATTTTTTGCCAGTTGACTAACGAGCTAGTATTACAGGCATAACAATCGAACTTTAGGGTTTGAAAATTATTGACTTTAGGTTTGATATCGCTAAATACCACGCTGCCATCGGCGCGGCGATATTTATAGACTTCATCACTGGCTGCGACATGCTTCGGTAAGGCGATGATAGCTAATAGGGTAAGCACTAGTTTTGAATTATTGTCTAAAACGCGATTCATTTTTGTTAAATGATCCTAAATTTTATGCGAGGCAATTCCTAGTTTTAACGATTGCTAAGGCAATGTCACTGATAATTTATTATCATAAGTGCCAAGAAATTTTCCCTGTCTATTTTTTGTAAGGCAACAATGCTTCGTTTATCTCATTTTAATAAGCAAACCATTAAAGGCGATATCTTTGGCGCGCTCACTTCTACGGTTGTTGCACTGCCGTTTGCGCTAGCTTTTGGTATCACTTCTGGCGCTGGTGCTAGTGCAGGCATTTATTGTGCCATTATTACTGGCTTTTTTGCGTCACTATTTGGCGGTACTAATGTTCAAGTATCGGGACCAAACACTGGACTTACAGTCGCCATGGCGGCAATTCTAACGAGTTTTGTGGCCCAGTCACCTGATAATGGATTGATGGCGGCCTTTACCGTAGTCAGTCTAGCAGGCCTATTTCAAATGGCCTTTGGTCTGCTTAAATTAGGCAAATATTTTACCCTAGTGTCTTATCCGGTGATTTCTGGTTTTACCTCCGGTATTGGCATCTTGATTTTGTTGTCACAAATCGAGCCGCTGTTTGGCGTTCCGCTAAGCGATATCTGGTCACAGGCGGCGCAGCTTAATCAAACTAATATCGTCTTAGGACTGCTCTGTTTAGCGCTAGTCTATTTTTGGCCAGCATCACTCAGTAAATATGTGCCCGGCAGCATTGCCGCGTTAATTGTTGCCACAGTCTATTTTGTGGCGAGCAATGCCGATATTCCGGTTGTTGGCGCTATTTCAACCGGGCTACCGAGTTTTTCGATGCCAGTGTGGGACAATGAATTAGCCAGTGAGATGATTAAATCAGCGCTGCTTATCGCCACATTATCAACCCTTGATTCATTAATGACATCGCTAACCGTAGACAGCATTACTAAAGATTTTCACGACTCTGATCAAGAGCTAGTCGGCCAAGGGATCGGCAATACTATCGCAGGTCTTTTCGGCGCGCTGCCAGGTGGTGGAGCCACCATGAGAACGGTCAGTAACCTTCGCGCTGGCGGTACTACGCCGTTATCTGGGATGCTGCATGCGATTTTTATTTTACTTATCGTAAACTGGGGCGGCGAATATACAGCGTTTATTCCATCGGCGGTGTTGGCAGCAATTTTGATGAATGTCGGCCTTAATATTATCGATTGGCGCTTTTTGAAACGCTTGCATCAAGTGCCATTATTTAGCGCGGGTTTAATGGTTTCAACCATGGTGATGTCGGTGGTGTTTGACTTGGTAACCGCTGTGCTTATTGGTGTGTTCGTCGCTAATCTAGTTACCATTCGCCGTCTGTCTGAAATTCAGTTAGACAACTTAAATTTGCTCAGCACTAACGATGATAGCTTATCTGCGCCAGAACAAACGTTAATGACCAATATTGCTGATAAGGCGACAGTGTTAGACATCTCAGGCCCAATTGGCTTTGGTGTCGCCCGTGGCTTAAAGCAATGTGTTTCAGATAGCGAGCATCAAGTACTACTAATCAACCTGAGTTCAGCGCGTTTTGTTGGCATCACCAGTACCATTGCCATTGAAGAAATCATCACTGACTCGGCGCAACTCGGGCAAAAAGTATTGATTAGTGGTGTTTGTGAGCGTGTTAGAAAGGATTTTAACAAGCTTAAATTGATGGATAAGATTTCAAACGAGCATGTTTTTGTAACTCGCCTTCAAGCGCTTGAATACATCAATGACAATCTTTAACACCTTGTTCTAAGGGAACAGGTGAAAAATCCGTTGTTGAAAATAACTGCTGATAGGCGTGTTTTATTTTTGAGAGTAGTCGTTTGTCTGTCCCCTTGGCAATGGCTAAACACATTGGATACTGGGTATGGTCGTAGATGAGTAGCTCCTTAGTCACTAAATCAAAGGGTAAATTATTGCGAGCAAAGTGCTCAGTTAGTTGCTCTTCCGATTGCGCTACGTAATCGAGACGGCCATTGAGCAGTTTGTCAATGTTGGTAGAGTCGTACACCGTTGAATCTAAGCTGAAGTTATTGCCTTGATAATTTTTGACAATGTATTGATGAAGCATGCTGTCTTTAACGACACCAATGACTTTGCCTTTGGTTTCTTCAAGTTTTTTTAAATGAAGATCTTTGCGTTTAGTTAAGCGAAACAAATACATATTACGCGCCGCTGCAATAGGGCATACCCAATAAAATGACTTAAAGCGATTTGGCATTTTATAAATTGGGAAAAGAACGGCATTAGGAGTGGCTTTTGCTGTGATATAGGCGCGATTCCACGGCATCGAACTTACTTGATAATCTAATCCAGTCTGCTTGATGATGTCTAAACCATTTTTAAACATCGGATGTTGACTTTGGGTGACAGGGTTCATTTCTGTCATCACCAACACTTTCGGAAGTTGTTTAGCGAAAAGCGGCGAAGCGCACAATAAACTGCAAACTAAAGTAACAATAGTCCGATTCATTTCTTAACCTCTCGTACACCTTTCCTAATCCTTAACTTATCGCAATGAGCGATATTTGCAACAGCCAGTATGTAGCGCTTAGGGGTAGACTAATGTCGGACTATTAAGTTGATGGTTTACCAGTAAGATGGAAAGAAAATTTGGTTGACTAGTCGAATGATCAATCCGAAAACTAAGATGACAATACCTAGTCGGTAAAATTTGAATTCATCAAGGGTAAAGCCGTCTTTCAACTTGTTGATCATCACCCGCCATACACTGCCATAGTCTTTGGTGCGTTGGGTGTATTTGAATAATGCGATAAGTACTAATACTAGTCCTGTGGTGAATGCGGCAGGCTCTAAGTAGCCGAAAAATGTCATCATAAAATAGAACTCTCAAGGTTTTAAAATAGGTTTATAAAAATAATTATCGAGAACTAACTCGTCCTATAGCCGTCGTCATTGGAAACACGTGTCTTCATTGATTACGGAGATATTTCCGACTATATCGTAATTTGATCGTGGATGAACTACGACTAACGTGGCATGGAAACACTATGACTGAAGATATCGAAATCAAAGAAATAAAGCGCTTTTTGCAAGCACATATCCCGTTTGACAGCTTATCGCCAGCGGCGTTGAGTAAAGCTGCAACCGGGTTAACTATCAAATATTTCAGCAGTCAGTCGAAACATGTTGAAATCGATTACACCAATCCAAAACTTTATATTGTGCGTACTGGCGCATTTGAGATCCGCAATAGTCGCCAGGAGCTGGTTGACCGCTTAGGAGAGGGAGACTATTTTGGGTTCCAGTCATTATTGACAGGACAAAGTGTCGATAATCAAGTGCCTATTTTGCAAGACGGTTTGGTCTATCAAATTGAGCAGCAACTCTTTAGTGACTTGTGTAATGATAGTGTCGAGTTTGAACGATTTTTCAATCGCGCCCATGCTAAACGCTTAACTAATGCGCCGACGTCAACAGGTGAGCAATCGCCAGTAAACCTTACTATTAAACACTTGGTGCATCACAATGTTATTTCTATGACCTCAGATAACACGGTAGCCCAAGCGGCCGTCTTGATGAGCGACCACCGCATTTCGTCGTTGCTGATCATAGATAATGATGAGTTAACAGGGGTATTAACCGACAGGGATTTACGTTCGCGCGTTTTGGCGCAGGGCCTCGATGGTAGTGCGCTGATTAATGATGTTATGACGCGCTCGCCATTTTGCATTGATATTAATGCGATGGCATTTGAAGCGTCATTACTGATGTCTACCCACAACATTCACCATTTACCCGTACTGGAGAATGGCAAGGTTGCTGGGATGATAACCACGACCGACATAATTCGTAGCCAAAATAATCAGCCGATCTTCTTAATCGGAGAAATTAATCGCGTGAAAGACGTTGATGGTTTGGTGGCGGTTAGTAAGAAAATTCCTGAATTATTGCAAAGTATGATTGCTTCAGACGCTCGCGCGGAAGAGATTGGTCGTGTACTGACTTTGGTGTCTGATTCATTGACGCGTCGATTGCTAGTGCTTGGCGAAGAAAAATTCGGCGCTGCGCCAATTGCGTACAGTTGGATTGTCTTTGGCTCTCAGGGGCGGATGGACCAAACGGCGGGAAGTGACCAAGATAACGGCATGATCTTAGCGCGCACGCCAAATGAGCAAGAAGCCAGCTATTTTAAAGCGCTGACCGAATATGTATGTGGTGCATTAGATGCTTGTGGTTATGTCTATTGTCCCGGTGAAATTATGGCGCAAACCGATAAATGGCGTGTCGATGTGGCTGCGTGGAAAAGTTATTTTAATCAGTGGGTTAATACGCCATCACCTGAAGCGTTGCTCAATGCTTCAATCTTCTTTGATATGCGATTACTGGCAGGCGATAAAGCGTTATTTGATGAACTACAAACTTTTGTAAATAGCGCGACCAAGGGCAATCAAATCTTTATTGCTTCAATGGCTGGTTTAGCTGTGTCGAGTACGCCGCCATTAGGCTTTTTCGGGAAGTTTGTGTTAGAGCGCGATGGCGAAGAAAACAAAGTGTTAGATTTAAAGCATCGTGGTGTGGCGTTAATCAACGATGTTGTGCGGGTTTACGCGTTGCATGAGGGGTTGTCTGAAGCTAATACTCAGCAGCGCTTAAATCAATTATTAGGGCGTAAAATCCTAAATAGGAGCGACGTAAAAAGTCTCAAGGATGCATTGGAATTTATCGCCGATTTACGCCTTAAAAATCAAGGTCAACAATATCAAGCCAACAAACCAACGACTAATTATCTAAAGCCTAAAGCGGTGTCGCGTTTATTGCAGCATCAACTCAAAGAAGCCTTTGAAGTGGTACATGGAGCTCAAAAAGGCCTGCAGTCTAAATTTACTCGAGGTATGTTTTGAGCTTAAAAGACATTGTCGATAGCGTTACTCGCAAAAGATTAGCGCGCAAGGCACGTGAGCAAACGGCGATTGATTTTATTCGCGCTAAACCGGACTTATCTTTGCCGTTTGATCAAACTGAGCTGTTGGCGGTAGATTTAGAAATGACAGGTCTTAACGCCAAACAACACGAAATTATTAGCATGGGGTGGGTGCCCATTATTAATGGTGAAATTAAGCTCGCACAAGCGAGAAATTTGCTAATTACCCCAAGTAAAAGCGTCGGGGATAGTGCGACTATCCATGGCATTCACGATCGCGATCTCACTGACGCCTTAACGCTGAAGCAAGCGTTAGAAGAATTGTTACATGCGTTAAAAGGGCGGGTCATGGTTGGCCATCACGTCAGTTTAGATGTTGCCTTTCTGCGCCAAGCAGCCACCCATATCTATCAGCACACACTGCCTTTTAGTGTAATTGATACCTTGCATATCGAAGCTGCGCGTTTATCGCGCCAAGGGGAGCACTTTGATAAGCAGTTATTGCGTTTAAATAACAGCGCCGAGCGTTATGGCTTTCCAAGCGGTGATGCTCATAATGCGCTGGGCGATGCGCTAACTACAGCGCAGTTGTTATTGGCGCAAGTCGCTTCTATCGGTCCGCCGCCGTTAACGCTTAAGCAGCTTTTGAAATTTAGTCATTAACGTTTCATTTTCTTTGAGTCTATTGAATTTTTTATACAATTTATAAATAAAAATTGTTATTGTTTTCCGATAGTTTGTGGAAGAGATAATAATGACAAAAGTATTTGATGCAGCATGGCATGTGTGGGTGGCCGATAACCTAGCGCGTGGATGTGATAAAAGTGAATTACGGGACATTTTATTTAAAGAAGGCTTTAGTCAAGAGCAAGTGGATAAAGCCATAGCGCCGCAACACTTTTTAAATCCTTACAAGAAAAAAGATATTCCCAAGCAAGAGCTCGCCGACCGTTATGATGGCGCTGACTATAATGCGCTAGCGAATTTACCCATTGTTGTCCAAGAACATCCGCAGATCACGCCATTTAAAAACGACTTGATCCAATTGTTCGTCTGGGACGATTTTTTATCAGCACAAGAATGCGAAAAAATGCTAGCGATTATCGGTGATAATCTGCGGCCGTCGACAGTCACCCAATTTAATGGCGATGATGCTTTTCGAACCAGTTCAACGTGCGACTTATCTTTTCTTGATGACCCCTTTATTAAAGAAATCGACGAAAAACTTGCCAAGGCTATCGGCATCAATCCTTCGTTTTCAGAAGGCATTCAAGCGCAGCGTTATCAGGTGGGACAGGAGTTTAAGGCACATACCGATTATTTTGAACCACACACCAACGAGTATTTGCAATTTGCTCAGCGTCAAGGCCAGCGCACTTGGACCTTTATGATTTACCTGCAGGACACGCCAAAAGGCGGTGGCACTAAGTTTGTGGATTTACGTCACACGTTCTACCCCAAAGCAGGTCAAGCGGTGCTGTGGAATAATCTCGATGAAAACGGCTATCCAAACCCTTACACACTGCATCATGGTATGCCAGTGGAAGAAGGCGAAAAAATAATTATTACTAAGTGGTTTAGAGCCAAAGGGCAAGGGGAGATGTTTAGTTGAAATAATATTTAGGTGTGCACGTGTCGCACACCTAAAAGCATCATACGAATTCTAGCTTTTGCAGCTTGCCATATCTTTGGACAATTCTGTCACGAAGACATTGTTCTTATCGATGTAACGATAAACCATCACGACACCGAGATCTGAAAAAGCTGTTAAGCCTGCGTTAGCACACAGTTTATCGATCACATTCTCGGTGAGTGTTTTATCTAATAATTGAGTATCTAATTGCTCAACGGTGTAATTGACTAGGGTGTTATTATAGATAATGTAATTGGACATAGTAGCCGCTGAATCGAGACGCGTTTCGTCATCGAGCATCTTAGGACCAGCGCTATTTATTTGATTGACAGCTAAATGGAGATTCTTAGCTAGTTCTCGTTGATTTGTATTGAGTGCCGCAGCACTAGAAGTAGAAATTAAGAGTAACAGTGATGTAATAATCAATTTCATTAAAATAGCCTATTTGTTTTCTTGCTGTGCATTATGTGCTTCAACCAGTTCAATAAGATCTTGCGCACTGCCAAGAATATGCTCTTTTAACACGCGACATGCGCCGTCAATATCACGTTTTTCACACAGCGATAATAACTCTTGATGTTGTTGCTCCGCACGTGGGATGCCGCCTTTTTGCATTAGATGAAGGCGAATATAACGGTCGCAATTTGAATTGAGGTTTTGCACGATTTCCATGGTGTTTGGACGATCTGCTGCGATGTATAGGCTAGTGTGAAATTGCGTATTTAAATCACTCCACAAGTTACTTGAGTTGGCGTGATGAAACGACTCTTCTAACTGCTGTAGCATTTCTCGCGAATTCTCAATATCTTGATCTGTCATCTTAGCAATTGATTTTGCAAGTAAATCGGTTTCGAGTAGGGCGCGTAATTCAAATAACTCTTGCACTTGAAGACTCGACAGTTGTGCCGCAGTCGCGCCTTTGTGAGCTTCAAATTTTACTAACCCTTCACCTTCTAATTGCAATAATGCTTCTCGAATTGGGATCCGGCTTACGTTGAGTTCGGCGGCTAGGGCACTTTGACGCAGTGGGGTTCCCGCTTTGATGTCGCCTGAGAGAATGCGCTCACGAAGCACTTCCACAACAACCTGAGTGCGGGTTTTATGGACGATTTGAGAATTGTTATTCATTATAGTTATCAGTCAATTGCAAAAATTTTTACGGTTACTCTTCATAGTAGACGTTTTTCGTGCAAAAGATAAGGATAAGATAGTGAAAAAGAGGCATATAATGCCTCTTTTTACTAATATCGTTTATAAATCCAGCGAATAGGTCGCTAAAAATACTAAGAGTGAATTAGTTAAACGATAACTTGCGGGTGTGATGAGCCGTCTTTGATTTCTTCTGGCTGAATAGACACAGGCATGTTTTGCAAACACAGTGGGCGGGTAAAGCGATGGATTGCTTGGCTACCAACTGAAGTCGTTTGCGGCGCTGTCGATGCTGGGTAAGGACCACCGTGTTGCATCGAGTGGCATACTTCAACACCAGTTGGTAATTGATTAAACATCAAGCGACCAACGCTTTGTGCAATATCATCAACTAAATCGATGTAATCGAGTAACTCGTCATCCGTACCAAATACACTTGCTGTTAACTGGCCAGATAATGACAGTGCGATTTCATTCATTTGCTCGTCGTTGTCACACACAACAACAAGTGCACATGGGCCAAATACTTCTTCATGTAATTCAGGTTGAGCGATAAAGTCACTGGCTGACACGCTAAATGCAATTGCGCCACTTTGACAGCCGCCATTACCGGCGTCGCCACTCGCAATTATACTTAGTGCTGGGTTTGAGCTTAGTTTATCAACTTGGCTGTTGTAGGTTTGCGCAATGCCTTTGGTCAGCATAGTGCCCGCTGGCGCGTTGCTAATTGCATCGCCAAGTGCCGTCATGTAACCGTCAAAACCTTCACCGCGCTGAATAATGACTAAACCAGGTGAAGTACAAAATTGACCGTGGCCCATTAGCATTGAGGCGACTTGATTGTTAGCAAGCGCTTGTGCGTCGCTAGCAAGTTTTTGTGGCAATACGAATTGTGGGTTTGTACTACCTAGCTCGCCAAAGAATGGAATTGGTACAGGTCGCTCTTGCGCTAGTTTATTAAGGATATCGCCAACCTTTTGTGAACCGGTAAAACCAACGGCTTTTACTTGTGGATGTTGTACTAGACACTGGGCAACTTGCGGCGTTGTCGATTGCACCATGTTAAATACACCGCTTGGCATATTACACTTTTCAATTGCGCGATTAATGGCATGGGCCACTAATTCTGTTGTTGCCGGATGCGCTGGATGACCTTTTACAATCACGCTACAACCAGCTGCTAATGCCGATGCGGTATCACCACCAGCAGTCGAAAATGCGAGCGGGAAGTTACTAGCACCAAACACAACGACTGGACCTAATGGCACATTAGTTAAACGGCTGTCACCTTTAGGTAATGGCTGACGCTCAGGCTGAGCGTGGTCGATAAACACTGGCGAAATTGGGTTTAATAGGTTGTTAGCAAAGGCGCGTAACTGGCCACAAGTACGGCCGCGCTCACCTTCGATGCGCATTTGTGGTAGTGCTGTCTCGCTCATCGCTGCTTCAACAAGTTGCTCACCTAGGTTTTCAATTTCAGCAGCAATAGTATTTAAAAATTCAGCGCGCTCAGCTGCGCTTTTGCGGCGGTAAACGCGAAACGCCCTATTGGCACTAGTTACTGCGTCATTGGCATCGGTTTCGCTAGCGTCAAAAAATGACCACGGATTAACGCCGTCTGTTGCTGGGTTTGCGCTTTCAAATGAAGTTGCAGTGCTACTTACCCATTGGCCATCGATTAGATGCTTTCCTGTAATCTCTATCATGTAATTTTTCTCTCGTGTCTTGGAGGAATAAATGCGTTATTTAACTTGAAAACCCATGGCGTATGGATCTTCATCGTCAACAATAATCTGGTTGTAGCCGGTTATTTTGGCCCAGCCTTGAATGCTTGGCATAATGGCGTCATAGTCGCCGACTTTAGTAACTGATTCAACTTTGCCTATAAATTGGCTACCAATATAGCTTTCATGAACATAAGTATCACCTTCTGCGAGTAATCCTTTGGCAAAGCGCTGCGCCATTCGAGCACTAGTACCAGTACCACAAGGAGAGCGGTCAATCGCCTTATCACCGTAGAACACGGCGTTTGCGCCATCACTGCCGTCAGTTTGTGGCGTACCTGTCCACAGTAAATGACTAATACCATTAACGGTTTCATCGTCTGGATGAACACAGGTTAGTTGTTCGTTAGCGGCTTTGCGTACAATGTTACTCCAGTGAATGATCTCACTGGCACTCCAGTGCTCAATGCCTGGGAAGTTTTCTTGTGGTTCAACGATACAGTAATAGTTACCGCCGTAGCTAATATCGACAGTAAGCTCACCCAGGCCCGGTACGTCGATAACTTTATCGCGGTGGGCGAGGTAACTGGCAATATTATAGATTTTTACCCAATCGACTTTATTGTCTGTTTGCTGATATTCGATGCGAATTTGACCAGCAGGCACATCAATAATTAATTGGCCCGGCGTTTTTGGCGTTAATAATCCTTGCTCGATCGCACTGGTAATAGTGCCAATAGTGCCGTGACCACACATTGGTAAACAGCCGCTAGTTTCAATAAACAGGATACTAGCGTCGCTGTTGTCACTGCACGGGGGGTATAAGAACGATCCTGACATCATATCGTGGCCACGTGGTTCAAACATTAACGATTGTCTGATCCAGTCATGGTGTGCCAAGAAATCTTGGCGTTTTTCGCTCATGTTTTCACCCTTTAAATTTGGGTGACCACTGGTAACTAAGCGAACCGGATTGCCACAGGTATGGGCATCAACACAAAAAAATGTGCCTTTTTTCATGGGTAATTTCCTACACAACTAACGCAGGACAACTAAATAAGAGCTGCGTAAATTTTATTTTTCTTATAACAAGTAAACCAATCTAAATTGCTACGTGGAGAGCAACATTTGCTCAGCAATAATCAACGGTGAATCGCGGATTTTCGGATTGTATTTACTTTATGACTCAAGTATATTGTATACAATTTTGATCGCTTGCCAAGTATAAAATATAAGACAGGCTAAAGCACTGGCTTAGATAGCGAAATTTCTCGCGCTAAGCCGATGAGTAATAGGAAGATATTTGATGAAAATTGATGTAGCAACCTTTGATCACTTTAAGCACTTTCACACGATAGATGCCCACACTGAAGGTGAGCCTTTACGGATTATTACTGGGGGTTATCCTGAAATCCCCGGTAAGACAATTCTGGAAAAGCGCCGCTATTTGTTGGATAACCTTGATCAATATCGTCAAGTGCTGATGTTCGAGCCGCGCGGTCATGCTGATATGTATGGGGCGCTAATTACCGAACCTGTTACGCAAGGCAGCGACTTTGGCATTTTGTTCCTGCATAACGAAGGTTATAGCAGCATGTGTGGCCATGCGATTATTGCGGTTTCCAAAATCGCCGTAGAAATTGGTCATGTTAAGCCAACATCTTTCCCACATAACTTAAAAATCGATAGTCCTGCTGGTCTTATTTCGTCTTGGGTCGATAAAAATGACGACGGGGAACTTACCGTGTGGTTCGAAAATGTTGCCTCTTATGCTCACGCTCTCGACTGTAGTGTTGAGGTAGAGGGATTCGGCACAGTGAAATACGACATTGGTTTTGGCGGGGCGTATTATGCCTATGTTGATGCCGACGCACATGGCATTAGTTGCAGTCAAGACAATGTCAATCAGCTAATTGATATGGGACGTCGCATTAAACATGCTGTGATGGAAGCTCATCCGATTGAACATCCTCGCGATGAAGATTTGGGCTTTTTATATGGCACTATTTTTCATTCAGCGAAGACAACACAGGAAACGTCTCATTCTCGTCATGTGTGTATTTTCGCAGAGGGCGAAGTCGATCGCAGCCCGACGGGCACTGGTGTAGCTGGGCGCATTGCGCTGCTGCATGCCAAAGGTGAAGTCGCGCACGATGAGCAAATTACTATTGAGAGTATTGTTGACGGTCAAATGAAAGTGTCAGCAATGGCTTGTGATGATTTTTATCAGTATCCTGCGGTTAAGCCAAAAGTACATGGTAGGGCGTGGATCACTGGTGTGCATCAGTTTATGCTCGATCCAACGGATATTTTTCAAAACGGCTTTATCTTACGATAGTTGAGGACTGATAAGATGATGTTAAACCAACGTGTTGCGGTGATTGGTGGCGGTGTTATTGGCATTAATAGCGCCTATCAATTGCAGAAGATTGGTTATGACGTGACTGTGTTTGAGCCGAACGACATTGCAGGTGGTGCATCGTTTGGCAACGCTGGACATTTTGCAACAGAGCAAGTATTTCCGTTGGCTGATCCTGCTCTTTTGCTACAGGTGCCAAAAATGTTATCAGATCCGCTGGGGCCTTTTCGCATTAAAACAAGCTATTTTCCTAAGGCACTGCCGTGGTTTACTCGCTTTCTGTGTCAAATGACTGCGGGAAAGCGTCAGACTAATAGCACTCATATTAAAGCCCTCAATGAAGTAGCTATTGAGGCGTGGCAACGGATTGTTCACGAGGTGGAAGCCAGCGAATTGTTTTCTCTCAATGGCTCTTTGCTCACGTTTGAATCTATTACCCCAGAAGAAGTTGAGCAATTGCTGTCGCTCTATCGAGAGCAAGGCGTAGGCGTCGAATTCGTTCAGGGGGCTCGGTTGGCTGAGCTAACGGCAATTCTTGAGGGTAACATTCAAGGTGCACTGTATTTCACTGATGTTGGCCACACGGCAAATCCACAGACACTTGTCGCAGCAATCGCCGATAAGTTTGTAAGCCTTGGTGGAAAAGTTGAATCACAACAGGTGCTTAATGTCACCGATGAACCTAGACCCATAGTCACCACAGAGCAAAACGATACTGCCTTTGACAAAGTGATGGTCTGTGCAGGGGCCTATTCTAAGCCGTTAGCAAAGTCCTTAGGTTATCGGGTGCCGTTAGAAACTGAACGCGGCTACCATTTGATGCTGCCGCTGCAAACCAGTTTAACGCTGCCAATAGCTTCAAATGATAGAAAGTTTATTATGACGCCTATGGCGCAGGGTTTGAGACTGGCGGGCACTGTGGAATTTGGCGGTAATGAAGCAACACCTGATTATCAGCGTAGCGATATGCTATTAACTCATGCTAAAGCGATGATAAGTGCTGAGCAATGCCCTGAGTTACATCAACTAACTCTAGATGATTTACCACAGGATGCACGATGGATGGGGCGCCGACCATCGCTACCAGACTCACTGCCTGTGATGGATCGCAGCCCACATAATCCCAGTGTCTTTTTCAATTTTGGCCATCAACACTTGGGACTGACATGGGGCGCTGCTTGTGGTGAATTAATGGCGCAGCTAGTAAGTAACCAAGCAACGAACATTGATTTAACGCCATATCGCATCACACGTTTTTAGCCAAAATTGTGGTCTGAATAGGTGAAATAGACTGTAATTACGCGTACACTGCGCGCTATTAATAAGCTAGCGTTTACGGGTAATTATATGTCTACGCCATTTGAATTTAAAACATCATTCAAACTCGATAAAGCTCACTTTGCTGAGTGCTTTGACCAATCCGTCGTCGAACGACCGATGATGCAAAAATATCGCAATGCGATGATTTTAACAGTCGTTGGCCTATTGCTTATTTTTGTCGTAGGCACTAACCAATATGCGGCGTTTTTTGTGGTTGCAGTTGCTGCGCTTGAGGCGTTGAGTGTTTATTACAAACGCACTTGGTGGTTATGGCGTCAAATGCTATCGAAAGCTTATAATCATCAAGTGGATTTGATTATTGATGAGCAGGGTATTACCACTAAGTCATTTCACGTCAACAGCAAGCTGAACTTCAGTGATGTGTCCAAGCTAAAACAGAGTGATGTTGGCCTCCTGCTCACTCATTCTGCGGGTGTCAGTTATATTTCCAAGCAATGTCTCACGCCAGAGGTTGTCGATTTTATCACTCACAAAATTTCTTCTTAATTGATAGCGCTGGGTAAATTGAGCAAGAGATTGAGATGTAAAAAAATATCAAAAAAATCGCTGTTTAAAATTGTAGCGACAGCGATTTTACGCTAATCTATCGCCGTTATTTTTTGAGAAGTATTCTTATTTAAAAACACCACCAATTTCTTACAAGGATGTGACTCGTCATTCCAACGTATTTTCGTTGAATTTACTGCTATCTGCAGACTCCTTTAAGTTATTGTCATAAAAATATCGCGCTTTGATGCTATCGTCGAACAGCGACTAATAGGTTTGCAGTTAAAAACTGTATTTTACGGGTGGATATTCCGCTCAATTTTAATTCCCCAAACACGGAGTAACATACAATGGCAGATTGGGAACAAGAACACCAAGAAGCAACACAAGGCCCAACGGAAGCAGCAGTTAGTGCAAAGGGTCCAGTTGCCTTAGATAGTTATGAATTTAAATTCGGCGAATACCTCAGCAATGGCTGGAGTGTTTTTGCTAAAAACATGGGTGGCTTCATCGGTTTTACCGTAGTAATGCTGCTTATCAGTGTTGTACTAAGCTTAATTCCAATTATCGGTCAAATTGCTAATCTCGTTATTAGTGCACCATTAATGGCCGGTTACTACGTTGTAGCGCGTAAAGTAATGAACGGTGAAGAAACATCATTTGGTGATTTCTTCGGTGGTTTTGATCACTTCCTACCGTTATTTCTTGCTTACTTAGTATCTAGCATTTTCATTATGATCGGTATGTTCTTATTACTTATTCCAGGTATCTACTTGGCGATCGGTTACATGTTCACATCACTGATGGTAATTAATCGCGACCTAGGTTTCTTTGAAGCAATGGAAATGAGCCGTAAATTGATCACTAAGAAGTGGTTCGCATTCTTCGGTTTCGCTCTAGTTATCATGATCATCAACATCATCGGTGTGATGTTATTAGGTCTAGGCCTATTGTTCACACTGCCGTTCACTGTGTGTGCTATCGCTGTTGCGTTTGATGACATCGTAAACAAACAACTTGCTTAATTTGAACTAAAATTATGCAGGTTAAGAACCCCGTTGGCTGCGAAGCCAGTGGGGTTTTTTATTGGCTACATCTTGTATCACGAGCGCGGCGTGTTATGCTTCACGCCAAAATTTTGTATACAGTTTTGAGGTCGATATATGAACCAGCAAACGCCATATGCCATAGGCACACCGGGCGAAGCTTGGCAACAAGTTCACAAAGCGAAGTGGCTCGCTAATCAGCAAATCAAGCGCAGTTTTTTCGATGAAGTGCTAACGAAAGCAAATCAATTGAATGAGCTAAGTACAGTCAGCGAGACACTGGAGTTGGTTCAGTATGGTGAGCTCAACTATAGCGAAGTGATTTCAGGCAGTAGCAACTACCCGCTATTAGCGTTTAAATCTAAACAATGGGATAACGCGAAAAAAACACTCTTGGTGACAGGTGGTGTTCACGGTTACGAAACCAGCGGTGTGCAAGGGGCATTAGCCTTTGTTGAGTTAGCTCATAACTACCCGCAATTTAATATTCTAGTGGCGTTTTGCGTTAGCCCTTGGGGTTACGAAACGATTAACCGCTGGAACCCTCAAGCGATTGATCCCAATCGCTCTTTTTATCAAGATAGTCCTGCGCCTGAATCGGCTCAGTTGATGGCATTTGTAAAATCCTTAGCTATCATAATTGATGTTCATGTCGATTTACATGAAACCACAGATACAGATAACAGCGAGTTTCGACCTGCATTGGCGGCGCGTGATGGCCTGGAGCACACCAATTGGAATATTCCTGATGGCTTCTATTTGGTCGGCGATACATTAAAACCAGAGCCAGCGTTTCAACGCCATGTTATCGAGCATGTTGAAAAGGTGACGCACATTGCACCTAGTGATGATAATAATTGCTTAATTGGTGCGCCATTAGAGCAGTTTGGTGTAATTAACTACGCAACAGTTGAACTGGGGCTATGTGCGGGTTTTAGTAATGCAACTTATTGTACAACCACCGAAGTGTATCCAGACAGCCCATTAGTCGATGATAAAAACTGCATCGATGCACAAGTTGCCGCCGTTGTTGGTGCGTTAGATTATGTGATTAAAAATAATTAATAAATTGAATATTGTATCCAATCTTGTGGTTGGATACACTAAACCACATTGTTAAGTATTCAATGTGGTTACCCAGTGACAGATTCAAATCCTACCCAGCAGCAATCTGAGTTTTTAGCCAGTCTTAATTCCCAAGAGCACGCTCACAATCATCAGCTTAATCAATTTGCCAAAGATTACGTGACATTATCGCTTGGCGTTGGTGAGCACAGTGAATATTTCGTCGATGCCTATTATGGTCCAGAGGAATGGCGACCAACAGGCGATGCGCAGTCTCTAACCTCTCTGACACAAGATATAAAAACGCTTTGTGAATTATTAACAGGCGGTGACATTGCTGCAGATTCTTTTCTATATCAACGCCATCAATTCTTACTCATTCAATCAAAAGCATTGCTGTTTTACGCACAACAACTGGCTGGCCAAACCGCAAGTTATGAGCGTGAATGTGAGCTACTTTATGACGCCAAAGTGCCATTTTTTGATGAAGTCTATTTTGATGATGTTTTACGCTCACTTGATACACTAATTCCTGGCGAAGGCGAGCTCAATAAGCGCTTCGCTAACTATCGACAACAGTTTATTGTTTCGCCTAGCAAACTAAGCACAGTGTTTGATGCGGCCATAGAAGAAGCGCGTAAACGCACCTTAGCCCGCATTGACTTGCCAACGAATGAGAACTTTAGGGTTGAGCTAACTAATAATCAGGTGTGGAGTGCTTACAATTGGTATAAAGGCAACAGCTATAGCTTAATTGAGCTTAATACTGACCACCCTATATATATTGAACGGGTCATTGATTTAGCCGCGCATGAAGGCTATCCGGGACATCATGTGTTTAATGCGCTAATCGAAAAACATTTAGTCAATGAGCGCGGTTGGCTTGAATACAGCATTTATAACCTCTACAGCCCAGTATCGCTGCTGGCTGAGGGCAGTGCTAATTACGGCATTGAAGTGGCATTTCCGTGGGATGAGCGCCTAGCGTTCGAACGTGGTGTGTTATTTCCACTTGCTGGATTAGATCCTGAGCAAGTCGAGCAATATTACGGTATTCAGCGTCAACTTCATCGCTTGTCCTATGTCGACAACCTAATAGCTCAGCGCTGGATTAACGGTGATATCGATGACGATAAAGCCTGCGATATGTTGGTTAAATATGCCCTAAATAGCCCAGAGCGCGCTAAACAACGCTTAGCCTTTATTAAACACAATCGCGCCTATGTGATGAATTACAACTACGGCCAAGATTTGGTAAAACAATACCTCGCAAAGCAAGTTGCTGATGATTCCCATGATGCACTTTGGCAAGCCTTTACCGATTTATTAGCTGAGCCAAAAACAGCATCTATGATGGAGGGGACTTAATTTTCTCATATAGGTGCGAATTTTTAGTAATGGGAATAACATGGTGTGCTTTCGCGAATTTCAATTAAGCATTCATATCTCACAAGTACACCAAAATATACTCAGATATTGAAATGTGTGATTGATAGAGTAAGAGTCCGCTAACGCGTCATTTTCTTAACGAAAACCACCACGAATAAGGCGAGGGTGAAGCTGCCGAATAAGGCTTCGATAGCGGCTAATACTCGCGATAAGCCGGTGGGGGTGATATCGCCATAGCCGAGCGTGGTAAAGGTCACAATGCTGTAGTAGAGGCAAGATAAAAAGTTTTCAATGTTCTGCTGACCACTTAGCGTGCTGTCATAGTTAATCATATTGCCGTTATACATCACGCCGCTAAAGAAGAATAACACTGAAAAGATAATGATTACCGACCACGTGAAGCCGACCACGCGCATTGGTTGTTCGCCATAACCACAAAACATATCGACGATTTTAGAGACAATGCGATTAACAGACCACAGCGGCATTTGTTTGCGGCGCATGATCATTTCACGTTGAAAGAAATTTCCGGCGGTTTCAAATAGTCCCTGTTTTTCCGACACCAAGCGCAGGTTGCGATAGACTTCTTCAGCTTGCTGGTATAAATCGAGTTTTTCTTCAGTAGATTTAGCGACATTGGCTTGTTGCTCTTGTAGCGCATAGTCTCCCCAAATAACATGCTCTAGCTTGGCGCCTTTGAAATTGGTGCCTAGCAAATTGCAATTGGTGAGGTTGGCACAGTGCAGATTGGCAAACGAAAAGTCAGCTTTCATCAGCGAGCTGCCGGATTAATCGAGTTTAAAGCAATGGGCGTGATTAAAGTCGCTGTGATAGCAATCGGCGTTGTGGAGCTGATAGCCTGTTTTTGAGGCGCGATTGACGAGGTTGACGTGACTATAATCACCGTTTGCTAGCGCGAAGTTTTCCATCGGTTGACCACTACGTGCCCGCTCACCTAATCGTTCTTTGGCGTCAGGTAATTGGCCTAACGTTCCATCTTGCCATGCCGAATCATTTACCGCATTTACATCCGCTGCTTTATCCATAAATCGCTCTCAATTTAAAGGAATAAATTAATCTTGCGGTATTTTGTGGGCCTTAGCAAGTGGCGAGAGTCTTCGCCACTTGTGAGAAAAGAGCCAGTTAAGCTAAATCGCTAGCGAGTAGGCTGCCGGTAATATTGAGTTTGTTTTTATTGAGATCGGTAATGGCTAAGGTCACTTCGTCGGTGATCTTATAAACTACTTCATCGTTAACGCTTACCGTGCCTGCTTCGCTATCACTCTTTAATGCTTTGCGATCTTTGTGAATATTGCTAAAAGGAATGAATACGGTAGCGCCATTTTTTACAAGGCGTGCTAATACGCCGCCGCGGTTAACGTTAAAGATTTGCGCCTTAAACTTTTGCTTATTCTTAGCTGCATGATGCAGAAAATCAATATACAGCCAAGCGCATAAATCGCGCTCAATGGTGCGCTGATTGTCGCGCTGAGTTTTTAATTGGAGTGCATCTTCTGCCGTTGGTAACGGCGGCATATCATCACCGCAAACTGCTGCTTTGATTAAACGATGATTGGTTAAATCGCCATATTTGCGAATTGGTGATGTCCAAGTGGCGTATTGCTCAGCGCCCAAACCGTGGTGTGGTTGTGGTTGATGGGCAATATTGGCATAAAGCTGAAATTTACGTAGTCTTGCTGCGAAGTAGTTATCACTGCGTGATGTTAATTCACGCTGCAATTGACAAAAGCCGCCGCTCGTTAGTAGGTGCTCTGGATGGTAAATGTAACCTTGATCGCCCAGCAATTCAGCAAGTTTTTTGACCTTATCGCCGTCAAATCCCGGATGGGTATTAAAAATACCGCCGTTTTCATGCTTGGCGAGTAGTGCTGCGCCAGAAATGTTGGCACAAAGCATAGCTTCTTCCACCATTGAATTGGCAACATCGTGATGGCGAATATCAATGCCGCTGATTTTGTTCTCAAAATCGAGTTTTAATCGATAATCTGGCTGATTATCAAATAGCTGGGTGTTTTTTCCACGCCACATACTGCGCGCAAAGGCAAACGCGTTTAGTGTGGTGAGTGCTTGGGCTAAACCATCAATAGCTGGCAACTGTGCTTGCTCACCGTTGACGAAATTTGTTACTTGCTGATAGCTTAGTTTCGCTTTAGAGGTAATCCACGCCAGTTCAAATTGTGCATCAGATTGCAGTTGGCCACGGGCGTTAATTTCCATGCTACATACCAATGCTGGACGAGTGACATCGGGGCGTAGTGAACAAATATCGTGACTCAGTGAATCAGGCAACATGGTGGTGGTGCGTGCTGGAAGATAATGGGTATAGCCACGTGCTTTCGCCGCGATGTCAGTGTCATCGCCAGCGGTGACATACGCAGATGGATCTGCTACCGCAACCTTAAGAGCCCAGTCGCCATTGTCTAGTGCGATAATACTAATGGCATCATCCATATCCTGAGTGGTTTCACCGTCGATAGTGAAAAATAACTCGTCGTTAAGATCGCTACGTGCCAGTTCTGGTTTACGCAGAGGCCATTGTTCTTTATCGGCTGGTGGCTCAATTGGCACAACATCATTATTCATGTTGTGTTTAGCCAGTGTTACTAGCCATGGCAAAAAAGGATCGTTACTGGCGGCGACAACATCAACGATTTTAACTTTTAACACATTATTTGGCGCTTCGTTAAGAGGATGGCCTGTAAGTTCGCCGATGATGTAATCGCCGTGATCGACATAGAGTTCGCCGTCTAGAATCGCACTAATAGCACTGCCCTTATAAGGCGCAGGTGGTGTTACTGTTAGTTTGGATTTGTTGAGATTTACACGGCCGATAAAAGAGGCTAATGCACTTGAAACTAGCGCAACTGGGGTTGCTTGCTCTTTGCCTTTATCGCTTGAAATAGTCGCACTAACGATGTCGCCATGCATGACTTTTTTCATGTTGGGCGGGGCGATAAAGTAGCTTTTTCCATCTTCGGTTTCTAAGAAGCCAAAGCTTTTGTCAGTGGTTTTGACGCGTCCTTCGGCTTTAGGGAGTGATTCTTGAATATTTTGTTTTAGTTGTGCTAATAGCGCGTTGTCTTTAAACATTGCGTGTTCTCTCATTTCCAATGGCGTGACTATATTGGAAATGAGAGTGTATTGCTAGCTTGGTGAGGGCAAACAGACTATTTTTGTTGCGCGGAATAAATTTGCTTACCGCCGACCCAAGTGCCTATGACCTTAGGTTGCCAAATATCAGATATCGGGCTTTTGAAGATGTTTTTATCAATGACGATAAAATCTGCCCATTTTCCTGGCTCAAGTGTTCCTAGCACCTTGTCTTGATGGGCGCCATAAGCGGCATCTAGTGTAAAGGAGTTAAGGGCTTGGGCCAATGTCATCGACTCATGAGACAACCAGCCAAGCGGCGGTTGATTGTTTCTGTCTTGACGGGTTACCGCTGCATGAAGGCCATAAAACGGGTTAGCGTATTCGATTGGAAAGTCAGAGCCTGAAACAACGCGGACACCGTCATCGAGCAAGGTACGCCAAGCGTAAGCGCCTTTAATACGTGCATGACCAACGCGATTTTCTGCCATATTCATGTCACTTGTGGCGTGAGTGGGTTGCATCGATGGCAACACGCCAAGGGGTTTAAAGCGCGGTAAATCACTTGGTTTAACGACCTGAGCATGCTCGATGCGATGACGTAAATCGCGCGACTTTTTGTCTTTATTAAATTCTTCAAAGTAATTTAGTGCTAGGTGGTTAGCTTTGTCGCCAATCGCGTGAACATTAACCTGAAATCCTGCATCAATGGCTTTTTTCATGTTGTCTTTTAACGATTTAGGGGTATGAAGCAATAAACCCGTGTTATCGGCATCATCTGTATAGGGCTCTAACATAGCCGCACCACGTGAGCCTAAAGCGCCGTCGGCAGATATTTTGACGCTGCGGATCACCAGTTGGTCATCCTTGGTATTAATAATGCCTGTTTTTAGCATTTGCGGGTAATCGTTTGCAACAACAGATAACATGCCGTAGACGCGAATTGGTAATTGCTTGTCTTTAGCCATTTCGCCGAGCGCGCGATAAACTTGACCGCCAATGCCTGCATCGTGAACGCTGGTAATCCCGATACTTGCTAAGTGATCGCTGGCGAGGGAAATCGCATTTTTGATTTCGCTATGAGAGCTTGATGGAATTTTGGCTTCTAACAAATCCATGGCGTTGTCGATAAGCACGCCCGTTGGCTCGCCGTTTTCATCTTTAATAATCTCACCGCCCGGTGGTGATACGCTATCACGAGTGATGCCTGCTAGGGCTAAGGCTTTGCTGTTAGCCCAACCAGCGTGGCCATCGATACGGCGTAGCCATACTGGCTTGGTGGCAATTTTCTCATCGAGTGACTTTTTAGTTGGGAAGGCTTTAGTTGGCCACAATTCTTGATTCCAACCACGGCCGCGGATCCAAGAAAGTTGAGGGTTGTTTTTAGCAAAGGCCACTACTTTATCGACGCTGGCGCCTTCACTGCCAACTTCACGGAGCGAAATGCGTTGTAAATTAAGCCCCAATCCTGTGACATGGCCGTGTCCATCAATCAGTCCTGGTAACAGTGTTTTGCCGTTTAAATCGATAATTTGTGCTTTAGGGTATTTAGCTTGTAATGTTGCAAAATCACCTGTGGCAACCACTTTGTTGTTATCAACCACCATGGCACTAAATTGGCTGAGCTGGCGGTTTGGCGTATGATAGCCTTCGAAATTCTTGTAAAGCTCTGCCGCGTGAAGTGGCAAGGCGAGGGTAGCGCCTAATCCTAGCGCTGTTATTATTGTTTTTATCATTGTAATTAACCAGATATATGGATATAGCATTGAGTTATAAGAAATGCAGCTTAGGTAAATTAGCCCGTTAGTGCAAGGAATAATCGATAGAGAAAAGTATGACTAGTTTTATAAAGAGAAGTAACGATAGTGCAATCAAGATCGACATCGTGTCTGATGTATCTTGTCCTTGGTGTGCCGTTGGCTATAACGAGCTTAACAACGCCATTTCGCAATTTGAAGGCGAGGTAGACATAGCTTGGTTGCCGCTTGAGATTAATCCGGATATGAGTAAGGAAGGACAGGATGTCACCAGTTATTTATCGCAAAAATACGGCATGACATCTGAGCAGCAACAGCAAAATATGGCGATGATTGAATCTCGAGGGCACGCGGCTGGTTTTGAATTTAAGCCAATGAAAGATCGCCATGTTTATAACAGCTTCGATTGTCATTGTTTACTTCACATCGCCAAAGAATACGACCTACAAACACCACTAAAGCTCGCGCTACTATCGCTTTATTTTCAACGTGGTGGTGATATTAGTGATCGAGAGTTGTTATCAAATGCTGCAATCGACGTTGGTTTGCCAAGCGATGCAATAGCTAAGGCATTTAACGATGAGCAGTTGCGACAAGACGTGCGTGTTGTGATGCAGCAAATTAGATCTGCAGGTGTCACCAGCGTGCCGACGCTTATTGTGAATAATCAATATGCAATTGCAGGAGCGCAAGGAGAGGCTGGGTATTTAGATATTTTGCAGCAAGTGGCGGCCATGGAAAAATAGCGATAAAAAAGCCCCGATTTTGACGGGGCTTTGATAATTAACAAAAATTAACTTTTGGTGCTTTATACTAACTGGCGCATTCGCTCTTGCACCACTTCAACCAGTTTGTCTGGCTGGAACTTAGAAATAAAGCGGTCGCAACCCACTTTTTCTACCATCGCATCGTTGAACTTGCCACTTAACGATGTGTTTAAAGCAATGAATAAGTCTTTCATGCGTGGGTCGTTGCGGATCTCATAAGTGAGCTTGTAACCATCCATTTCAGGCATTTCGGCATCGGTGATCATCATCAAGATTTCATCCGTCACGTTTTTGCCTTCATCCGCCCATCCTTTAAGTAGCTCTAACGCTTTTAAGCCATCGTAGGTTTCAATAACTTCAATACCTACGGCAGATAAGGTTTCTCGAACTAGATTACGGGCGGTAGAGGAGTCATCGACAATCAATACTTTCTGGCCGTGCAAATGATCGGCAATTTCTTGATCTAATACGTCATCTGAAATAGCGGTATCATAAGAGATAATCTCAGCTAACACTTTTTCTACATCGATGATTTCGACGATGTTGTTGCGATTATCACGTTCAATCTGAGTAATTGCTGTTAAGTAATGACCACGTCCGGCTGTCTTTGGCGGCGGCTGAATACTTTCCCATGTGGTATTTACGATTTGGTCGATTTGTCCCACTAAAAACGCTTGGATAGTGCGGTTGTATTCGGTGATGATCAAATTACATTTGTCGTTAATTTCCAGCGGTCGCATACCTATGGCTTGCGGTAGATTAATCACCGGAATGGTATTGCCACGCATATTAACCACACCAACAACTGACGGGTGAGAGCCAGGTAGTGCCGACAAGCGAGGTAAACTAACAACCTCTTGCACTTTAAAAACATTTATCGCGAAGGTTTGCATTGAGCTAAGGCTAAACAACAGTAGCTCTAAGCGATTTTCACCAACGAGTTGCGTTCGTTGGTTAACAGAATCCATTATAGTTGACATCTCGTTTCCTTTACCTTGCTTTGATCTTGAATAACACACTCAATCGTTAAAACATCCTTATTTGAGATTGAATGGACGGCATATTTTTAAACTTTAACGAAAGTTCTTGCTTATTACTACTAGCGTTTAGTGTTTATCGCTGGAAAATATGAGTTTTTATGCTACCTGCGGCATAAAACAGGTTTTTTCTTGCCAACAATGATGTTTATTCTCACCGCTTGGGTATAATGAGCGCCAATTTATATTTCAGCGCCTAAAAGGTAAATTTAATGAGAGTATGTGCCGTAGATTTTAAAGACAATCACGCTAATATTTGTTTATTACACAAAGAAAATGATGTGTTCGATATTCCAGATTGTCGTCAGCATCGATTAACCGTGCAACAGGTTAATGACACTGAACAACTACGTGACTTCCAATTTGCCTTTAAGAAATTGATGGAAGACTACAAGGTAGATCGCGTGGTAATCACCGAGCGTATTGCCAACGGTAAACATGCAGCAAAGATGTCGACCTTTAAACTAGAAGCGGCGCTGCAAACTTGTGCAGATTTGCATGTTGAAATCGTACCAATGACGGTTGAAAAGCAATGGTTAAAGCACAGCCCACCACCGGTTGAGTTTAAGCACACTGGTTTGCGTCCATTCCAAGAAAAGCCATTTATGACGGCTTACGCTTACCTTAGTAACTAATCCAAATTTTTGGTTAAAGAGTGGTGCGGTTAAGCAATACGCAATCGCACCACTTTCATAATTTCCACCTCAAATCCCGCAACTTGTTTCACACTTGGATAATAAGTGACATTAACGCGTGCACCAGTTAACGAACGATAGGGTTGTTTGCGCTTATAGATGAAGGGCACTGAGACATTGTCAATCATGATGGTGTTAACATACCAATCATCTTCTTCTCGTTGTACGTGAGATTGTACTTTAACATCCGTTGAGTGAGTTAAGTTTGGATGCTTAGCAAGCATGCTGTTGACAGGTGATTTGGGCATAACGGATTAATGTCAGATAATTGGGGAGAGCATTGTATGACGTTGGCACCACAATTAAAATACATCTCGGGTTATCCGCCGAATATTGTAGCGCAAGTAGAGCGACTTATTGCAAGTAATAAGCTGAAAGGTTATCTCCTTAGCCGTTATCCGACATGTCACGATATCACCAGTGATAAAGCGCTTTACCAGTATACGCTGGAGCTTAAAAACACTTTTATCAAAAAGTCTTCACCGTTATCTAAAGTGATATTTGATGACAAAATTCACGCCGTCAATCACGCGTTGGGAACCCACTCCTTTGTGAGTCGGGTGCAAGGCAACAAGCTTAAAGCGAAAAATGAAATCCGTATCGCTCGTATGTTTAAAGTTGCGCCATTGCCATTTTTGTCGATGATTGTGGCTCATGAATTGGCGCACATTAAAGAAAAGGCCCATAACAAAGCCTTTTACAAACTGTGCCAGCACATCGAGCCTGATTACTTTCAGTTAGAGCTAGATACTCGCCTTTATTTAACGCAAATCGAGTTTTTCGGCGCAATTTATTAATGCTTTAGTTGTGCTTTGGCGCTGTTTATTGACGGATAACTTGTGATAGGGTAGCTGCAAAATTGCTAAGCCAATAGCAAAGAGTATAAGTGATCAGGAAAATCAATGAGCAAGGCGCCAAGCAGTAAAATAATAAATCATTACGTTAACGACCTACAAACCGCTACAGTGAAACCTTTAGGGAGTGGTTTGATTAATGCTACTTATCTAGTAGAAGAACAAGAGCAGCGCTTTGTATTGCAAGCTATTAATCATCATGTGTTTCCTCACCCGCGCAATATTGTCGAAAATAGTTTGACCATAGCTACACACCTGTCGCAAAAACAAGCGGATTATCCGTTTGAAATCATGAAACCGCGCGCATCTAATGATGGCTCATATCTTATCGAGTGCCGTGAGAGTGAAGAGCAGACTACGTGGCGTGCGTTAGAGTTTATCGATGGCAGCATTTCGCTCGAGCAAATGGATACGCCTAAACAAGCGTGGCTTGCAGCTAATGCCTTTGCTAAATTTAGCATGGCGTTAGCCGATCTCGATATTCAGACAATCAAACCCATTATTGTTAATTTTCACGATCTCACCACTCGTATGCAGCAATTAGCAACCGCGCAAGAGAGTGCTGACAGTAATCGAATTAGCAATGCAAGCACGCTACTCGACGCTTTTCTTGGCGAAACGCTTTTTATTGAGCAGGTGACAGCCTTAGTGAATGAATTGCCGCAGCGCGTTACTCACAACGACACCAAGATTAATAACCTATTGTTCGATCGCCAATCGATGAAGCCAAAAGCCGTTATTGATCTCGATACCTGTATGCCTGGCTATTTATTGCATGATTTTGGCGATATGGTGCGAACTTGTTGCAGCTCATTGGCGGAAGATGATGCGAATGTTGACGCGATGGAATTTAAGACTGAGATTTTTGAGCAGTTAATGGATGGCTATTTAGCGGGATTAGATGACAGCATTTCTGATGCTGAAAAGCAGTCGCTACTCGTTGGCGCACGTTTGATGCCGTTTATTATTGGCGTGAGATTTTTAACGGATTATCTTAACGGCGATTGTTACTTCTCGGTATCGCGTGAGGGGCAAAATTTAGACCGTGCCGCCAATCAGTTTAAACTGTATCAACTCGCATCTGAATATATCAGTAAGATTAAAAAATAGACTTACTTTGTTTGTATATTAATCACTTAAACGGGGGCTGAGTCAAAGCATGATTTAGTTCACCGTTTTCAATAATCGTTGTGTTATCGTTGCCAGCTATTTTAATTACAACGATAACAAGCGGCGTCTTATGTCTACACAGCAACAGTTTAATCTTATCGCAATCGAAGGGAATATTGGCGTCGGCAAATCGACTCTACTACCTAAACTTATTAGCGAACTTAACGAGCACAGCAGCGAGCAATGGCAGCTGATTATTGAAGATGTGGATACTGATCCAGAATTTCAACGTTTACTAAAAGCGTTCACAGTAGATCCTACTAAACGTATTGAATTCCAACGCTACATCACTAACAAGCGTGCTGATATTTGCCAAAACTTAGATCCAAATTACAACTACGTCATCGAGCGTTCACTATTTTCTGATCTGGTGTTTTGTCAAGCAAACTTAGCAGAAGCCTGTCGTCCAGATGGCAAAGATTTAGATTACTACTACGACATTCAAGAAAAACTAAAAGACTACCCACAAGTGAGTGCGGTAATCTACTTAAAATCTGATCCTGTTATTTCGTACAAACGCATGCTAGAGCGTGCACGTGACGCTGAAGCGGGCACATCACAAGAGTATTTGCAGTTAATTTCAGATTGTCACGATACTTTCCTACCGCACATTTGTCGTCGTTATAACACACAATTAATCGTGCAAGAGTGGACGGATTTTGGTTGTCATGAGCAATTAGCACAACGCATTCTTAGCGACGTTTGCCCACAACTGGCAAAAGAATTAGAGACTGAGCTTGCTTAAAGACTTCTTTAGCACTATAGACATTTTAGCCCGCTATTAGCGGGCTTTTTTTATCTCGGCATTAGTATTAGGCAGATTGTCGAATTCATTAGTTACGCATTTATTTGTAAAATAGTGCCATTCATGGTTAGTTAGTATAAGAAATTACCTTCAAAGGAACCGAGGGACTAGGAGTATTAGATGCCTCATCGACACGGAATCGCACGCTTAAAGGAATTGCAGCCACTGGAATCTGGTCTGTTTTACTTTTCTATTGTCGCCTGTTTATTTGTTGGTCCCTTCACCGTTTACCGTTTTATGCTAGGCCATTGGTTTCAAGCCTTTGTCGATACCTATGTCTTAATTCTAGCCAGTTATTGCATGGTGCAAATTTATCGCCGTGGTACTAGCGATTTCCTACATTTGATTGTGTCTATTTCGCTCGCGGCTGCAGCAGCTTCAGTCACTGCGGCCAATGGAGTAAATTCAATTTATTGGATGTATCCAACTATCGCCATTAGCTTCTTTTTAGTGCCCTTGAACACCGCGCTTATCATCAGCGGACTGCTTATTCTCACTATATCTGCAATTATTTACGATCCCGATTATCTCGCTCGCACTGCTACTATTGTTATCACTATGATGGTGAGTTATTTATGTACCTATTTTATTTTTAGATCCTATCGAGAGATCGAAAATAAACTTAAACGCCAAGCACAAATCGATGCATTAACAGGTGCGGGAAATCGGTTGGCTTTTGATAAAGAAATTAAAAAGGCACTTGAATTATCAAAATGCGATAAGCAGTCAGCGGCCTTATTGATGTTTGATTTAGATGATTTTAAAACAATTAATGATAGCTTTGGCCATGATGTCGGTGATCGTGTATTAATTGAAACCGTTGAATTAGTCACTAATAATATTCGCGAAAGCGACCGCCTATTTCGCTACGGTGGTGAGGAGTTCGCTATTATTCTTAGCGCAACAGAAATCACTGCGGCATTGCGAGTGGCAGAGAAAGTTCGCGCTACTATTGAGGCTTATGACTTTGCCGTTGAAAGACCTATCACTATTTCCGGTGGTATTACGCCGTGTAAAGGCCATTTCGATACCAACTCATGGATAAAATCAGCTGATAATTTGTTGTACACGGCTAAAGACAACGGTAAAAACCAGATCGTCCATTGAGCGGCGAATATCGTCAGAATAAATGTATCTAACCCAATCGTAGGAACCGTGTTATAGTCTAGTTATAAATTCTTATTTTGCGAGTTAACGCCATGAGTAATACGTATTCGCAAAGGGACTTGGCTCAGCTCGATAATGAGTTGGCACGATTACAAGAAATAGAATCTTACGAGATCCTAGATACATTGCCAGAGCAAGAGTATGACGATATTGCTTTGTTGTCGGCGCAAATTTGTAACACCCCAATGTCGACAGTTGCCATCGTTGACGAATCCCGAAAATGGCATAAAGCCAAATACGGCTTAGATAAAGAATACGTTCCCCGCGATTTTGCCATTTGCTCCCACACCATTTGTGACGACAAGATGCTCATTGTCGAAGATACCCATAAGCACGATGTATTTAAGCACATTGGTATCGTTAATAATCCACCTTACGTTAGGTTCTATGCTGGCGTGCCGCTAATAAACGAAGCAGGACATGCCCTTGGCACCTTGTGTGTTATCGACACTAAACCCAACTCGTTGACGCAATATCAGCAGCAAGCATTGCAAGCGTTAGCTCGTCAAACCATGGCATTGTTAGAGCTCAGAAAAGCCTTGGCCATCAGTCAGCATTTAGAAAAACGAGTTACTGAACAAAATCGTCAGTTAAAGGCCCTCAGTCAAACCGACGAATTGACTAATTTATTCAACCGCCGTGTTCTCGATAGAGAGTTGAGTCGTGAGCTCAAACGCAGTAAGCGTTATGGCGGCGAGTTTTCATTATTGATGATGGATGTTGATAACTTCAAACAGCTCAATGACTCTCAGGGTCATGCCACGGGTGATTTGGCTTTGATCGCTATAGCAAATTTACTTAAACAAGAGTCACGGGATACCGACTTTTGTATCCGCTTTGGTGGCGACGAGTTTATGCTGTTAATGTCCAACACCAACGCAAAACAGGCGCAAGATATCGCCTGCCGAATTCGTCAACGCGTAGCACAACATCAAGGAGTGCTAGTTGATCTAACCTTAAGTATCGGTGTTGCTCATATCGAGCAGTTTGACCTGAGTGAATGCGATATCTTAAAGCTCGCGGATCAAGGGTTATATCGAGCGAAGCGACAAGGGCGCAATCAAACGGTATTGATGACACCCACGTTTGTTGATTTGTAACACTGGAAGACATAAGTTGAACAAAATTCATGGTTTGATGAAATTAAATCAATTTTATTCATGATAGGTTGTAGGTAAAAATACACTCATTGAATTAGCTCTCCACATTAAGGCTTTATCTAATGAGTAACGAATTTAACTTTACTATCAAACGCATTAAGTTTGATGAAAACTATCAACCGTCTGATAACACACGCATCACTACCAATTTTGCTAACTTGGCCCGTGGCGAAAGCCGTCGGAGTAACCTGCGCAGCGCGTTAACCATGATCGATAACAGCTTTAACGCGTTAGCCCATTGGGATAATCCCCATGGTGATCGCTATGCGTTAGAACTAGATATCGTATCGGTAGACATCGACATTGAGGGCAGCGGTGATGCCTTCCCTTCGATTGAAATCCTTAAAACTAATATTCTAGATCGTCAAACGGGCGAACGTATCGAAGGCATTGTTGGCAATAACTTCTCGTCGTATGTACGCGATTATGACTTTAGCGTTTTGCTGCTCGATCACAATAAAGATCGCGCAGGGTTTAGTGTGCCTGACGACTTTGGTGATTTACATGGCAATTTATTCAAATGCTTTGTTAACTCATCAACTTACAAAGCGCACTTTAAAAAGCCGCCAGTGATCTGTTTGTCGGTGTCTGACAACAAAGTGTATCAACGCACCGAGAATCAGCATCCAGTATTAGGGTTTGAATACACGCCAAACGAGTCTTCACTTACAGAGCAATACTTCCAAAAAATGGGGCTGTCGGTACGCTACTTTATGCCAAAACACAGTGTTGCACCTTTGGCATTTTACTTCTTCGGTGACTTGCTTAACGACTACAGTAACCTTGAGTTAATTAGCACCATTAGTACGATGGAGACTTTCCAAAAAATCTATCGTCCAGAGATCTACAATGCCAATGCAGTAGCAGGCAACCGCTATCAGCCGAATTTGAAAAATGGCGATCATTCGCTAACGCAAATTGTTTATGACCGAGAAGAGCGCAGCCGTTTGGCGATAGAGCAAGGACAATTTGCCCGCGATAACTTCATTAAGCCGTATCAGCAGCTGCTGAATCAATGGTCGGCTAACTACTGTGCCTAAACGCGCCTTATTGTGAGAGATTAAGATGACTAAAAAAGTATTACCAACATCAACCGCTGGCAGTTTGCCGAAACCAAGCTGGTTAGCTGAACCTGAAAAACTGTGGTCGCCGTGGAAATTGCAAGATAAAGAATTAGCGGACGGCAAGCGCGATGCATTGCGCTTGTCATTGCAAGATCAAATTAACGCTGGCGTTGATATTGTTAGTGATGGCGAGCAAACCCGTCAGCATTTTGTGACGACATTTATCGAGCATTTGGCAGGCGTTGATTTTGAAAACCGCAAAACCGTGACTATTCGCAATCGCTATGAGGCCAGCGTACCTAGCGTGGTTGGCCCAGTATCTCGCATCAAGCCAGTATTTGTGGAAGATGCTAAGTTTTTACGCCAACAAACTGACAAGCCGATCAAATGGGCGTTGCCGGGGCCGATGACGATGATCGACACCTTGTATGATGCCCATTATCAAAGCCGTGAGCAGTTGGCGTGGGAATTTGCCAAAATCCTCAATCAAGAAGCGAAAGAGCTAGAAGCGGCTGGGGTCGATATCATTCAGTTTGACGAGCCAGCGTTTAACGTCTTTTTTGATGATGTAAACGAATGGGGTATTAAGTGCTTAGAGCGTGCTATCGAAGGCTTAAAATGTGAAACCGCAGTACATATTTGCTATGGCTACGGCATTAAAGCCAATACCGATTGGAAGAAAACCTTGGGCAGCGAATGGCGTCAATACGAAGAAGTCTTCCCGAAACTACAGCAATCGAATATCGATATTATCTCGTTAGAGTGTCACAACTCTCGCGTGCCAATTGAACTGCTTGAATTGGTTCGTGGTAAGAAAATAATGGTGGGGGCGATTGATGTCGCCACCGATACGGTTGAAACTGCAGAGCAAGTGGCAAAGACGCTACGTAAAGCGCTTAAATACGTCGACAGTGATAAGCTTTATCCTTGTACCAATTGTGGTATGGCGCCACTGGCTAGCGATATAGCTAACGCTAAACTAGCGGCATTAAGCGCTGGTGCACAGATTGTGAGACAGGAATTAGTAGGTTAATTGAACTCGGTTACCTAAAAAGTAAAAAGGCCGCTGCAGACGAGAATTCCGCAGCGGCCTTTTTGTTTGAACACTCAACTATAAAATCAATTGCGCCAACATACGCGCGCCAGTGATAAGTAACACTACAGCAAAAATCTTTTTAAGCTTATTGGCATCGAGCTTTGCCGCCAGTGCCGCGCCAACAGGAGCAAATAACACGGTAAGCGGCACAATACAGGCGAAACCGACAATATTGACCAGACCAAAGGTGCCAGCAGGCGCATCGGCCGGAGTTTCACCTAGTAGCAACATCGTTGCTGCGCCGGGCAATGAAATCAGTAAACCAATCGCAGCAGCAGTGCCAACAGCTTTATGGGCAGGGTAGTTAAATACTGTTAACAGTGGCACCGAAATAGTGCCGCCGCCAATGCCGACCATGGCGCTGAAAAAACCTGTGCCACTTGCCATTACCCCTTGACCTGCAGCATTTGGCAGACGCTCAAATAGCGCGGATTTACCAGTGCGAAATAGCATATTAAGCGCCGATAAACTCGCGATTGTGCCAAATAGTGCTGTGAGGTAAGTGCCATCAACACGAGTCACCAGATAACTTCCCGCCAACACGCCGATAAAGATAAATACGCCCCAACGTTTTAAGAGCTCAACATCGACATTGCCTTTGCTCTTGTGAGCGCGTATTGAGCTAATTGAGGTGGGAATAATTGTCGCTAGTGATGTTGCAGTAGCAATGACCATGGCTGACTCTGGCGATACGCCAAAGCTTTGAAACAAAAAGAATAATACGGGCACTATTACGATGCCGCCGCCAACGCCAAGTAGGCCCGCTAGAATGCCCGCGAATATGCCAGTGGCGACTAGCGCGAACAGGGTTGATAAATTACTGGTGATAAATTCAAGCATGATGTTATCTATGGTTAATGGTTAAAAGAAGTAAAAACGCCGTTGATTATGTAATACTGAGCTGTTCATATTTTCGCTAGAGATGAAGCGCGGCTAAGTCCCGTCATTTCGCGTCTTAAATCAGAAATTGCCCAATGCAAAAATCAGGGATGATTTTTGAGTATTTGCCGCATGGATGCGGATCAAATACGGTATTGATAAGGCAATTAATTATTTAAGAATCAACGCGAAATTTACGGGTCGCCTTTCTTTTGGTTACTTTTCTTTGGCGACGCAAAGAAAAGTAACTGGTGTGCTCGCACAAAATTCAAATTAATCGAATAATTTTTTAGCACACCAAATGGTTCTTCACATATCAATAGCATCGTTAATGTTTAAATAAATTTATATTCCCCCTTCACTTAGGGGGAATATCGATTACTCTGGATCGTAACTCAGATTAGGCGCTAACCAACGTTCAGCTTCTTGCAAACTCATGCCTTTGCGTTTGGCGTAATCTTCTACCTGATCTTTTTTAATATCGCTAACTCCAAAGTAACGTGATTCTGGGTGAGCAAAGTACCAACCCGATACAGCTGCTGTTGGGAACATGGCAAAGCTTTCGGTGATATTAAGGTCGATATCTTGATCTGGCGTTAATAACTCCCACAACAGCGCTTTTTCAGTGTGATCTGGACAGGCGGGATAACCCGGCGCAGGGCGAATACCTTTGTACTTCTCCTTGATAAGCGCTTCGTTATCGAGCGTTTCATCGCTGGCATAGCCCCAGAACTCTTTACGTACGCGCTCATGCATGTGCTCTGCAAAGGCTTCGGCGAGGCGATCTGCAAGGGATTTAAGCATAATAGCACTGTAATCATCGTTGGCGGCCTCAAAGCGTTCAACGTGCTCGTCGATACCAATACCTGCGGTGACCGCAAAGCCACCCATGTAATCAGGCACACCGGAATCTTTCGGGGCAACAAAATCGGAAAGGGCATAGTTGTGATTGCCACCTACACGCTCTAATTGCTGACGCAAGTGATGGGTAGTCATTAAAACTTCTGAGCGTGACTCATCACTGTAAATTTCGATATCGTCGTAATTAACGCTATTAGCAGGGTATAAGCCAATTACACCGCGTGCTGTTAACCATTTCTCATCGACGATCTTTTTAAGCATTTCCTGTGCATCGGCAAAGAGTTTAGTGGCTTCTTCACCAACAACTTTATCCTCTAGAATTTTCGGGAATTTACCGTGTAGCTCCCACGAGCGGAAAAACGGTGTCCAGTCAATGCGATCGAGTAAATTCTCTAATGGATAATCGTCAAATACCTGTTTGCCAAGTACATTAGGTTTAGCTGGTGGATTGTTTTCATAATCAAAAGTGCAGCGATTCTCACGCGCTTGTTCGATGCTCACAAGTGTTTTGCGATTCCCTTGCGCGAGACGTTTTTCACGCATTACATCGTATTCTTGATAATGCTCATCAATGCAGGCTTTGCGCGTTTTATCGCTAATTAAACGCGTTACAATTGGTACGCTGCGTGAGGCATCCGCCACATAAAGTGCGCCGTATTCATAGTGAGGCGCAATTTTCACGGCGGTGTGAATTTTCGAACAGGTCGCACCGCCAATCAGTACTGGCACATCAATGCCTTCACGAGTAAAGGCTTTTACGTTGTGCACCATTTCATCCAGCGATGGCGTGATCAGGCCTGATAAGCCGATAACGTCAGCATCGTTTTCTTTAACGCATTTAATAATGTCTTCAACGCTTACCATCACCCCTAAATCAAACACTTCGTAGCCGTTACATTGCAATACGATGCCAACGATATTTTTGCCGATGTCGTGCACATCACCTTTAACGGTTGCCATCACCACTTTGCCGTTGGATTGGCCGGGTGTTTTTTCTGCCTCGATAAATGGGTTGAGGTAGGCCACCGCTTGTTTCATTACACGGGCTGATTTTACTACTTGCGGTAAGAACATTTTGCCAGAGCCAAAAAGGTCGCCAACGATGTTCATGCCATCCATTAATGGCCCTTCGATAACCTCAATCGGTTTGTCGAACATCACGCGCGCCGCTTCGGTATCTTCGTCGATATATTCTGTAATGCCTTTAACTAACGAGTGGGCTAGTCGCTCGTTAACTGGCAGTTCGCGCCACGATAAATCTTGAACATGGGTTTTCGATTTGCTGCCCGCGTTGCGATATTCTTCGGCGACTTCGAGCAGTTTCTCGGTGGCATCTTCGCCGTGATTAAGCACTGCATATTCCACCGCGTCTTTTAAATCGGCTGGGATATCATCGTAAATTGCCAGTTGCGCGGCATTTACAATCCCCATGTTCATGCCAGCTTTAATGGCGTGATATAAAAATACGCCGTGGATGGCTTCACGCACTGGATTATTGCCACGGAAAGAGAATGAGACGTTAGACACACCGCCTGACACACCCGCGTGAGGCAAGTTTTCGCGTATAAAACGGGTAGCCTCAATAAAGTCTACCGCATAATTATTGTGCTCTTCGATACCAGTGGCAATCGCGAAAATATTAGGATCGAAAATAATGTCTTCTGGTGGGAAGTCTACTTTTTGGGTCAGTACGTCATAAGCGCGCTGACAAATTTCTACTTTGCGCTCATAAGTATCGGCTTGGCCGTCTTCATCAAACGCCATCACGATTGTGGCTGCGCCGTAACGCTTAATAAGCGTGGCTTGTTTAATAAACTCTTCTTCGCCTTCTTTAAGAGAAATCGAGTTCACTACGCATTTACCTTGCACGCATTGCAGGCCGGCTTCGATAACGTCCCATTTAGACGAATCAATCATAATAGGTACGCGAGAAATCTCAGGCTCTGAGGCAATGAGGTTTAAGAAGCGCGTCATGGCTGCTTTGGCATCGAGCATGCCTTCATCCATGTTGATATCGATGATTTGCGCTCCAGCTTCTACTTGGTGTAGCGCTACTTCTAATGCCGTGGTGTAATCTTCTTCTTTAATAAGACGTAAAAAGCGCGCCGAGCCAGTAACGTTAGTACGTTCACCCACGTTGGTATAAAGCGAATCTTCAAAGATATTATATGGCTCAAGCCCTGACAGGCGACAAGCTACATTGACTTCTGGCAGCTGACGCGGCGCGGTGCTGTTTAATGCTTCACTGATTTTTTGAATGTGCAATGGCGTGGTACCACAACAACCACCAACGATATTTAAAAAGCCGCTTTGCGCCCATTCGTTAATGTAGCCCGCCATTTCAATAGCATCGAGATCATAGCCGCCAAATTCGTTCGGCAGGCCAGCATTGGGATGGGCACTTACTGGAAATTCACTGATACGTGATAATTCTTCTACATATTGGCGTAATTCCGCTGGGCCAAGGGCACAGTTAAGGCCAATCGAGATTGGTTCAACGTGACGTAGTGAGTTGTAGAATGCTTCGGTCGTTTGTCCGGTGAGGGTACGGCCTGAGGCATCGGTAATGGTGCCAGAAATCATCACTGGCAATTTAAAACCAATGTCGTCAAACACGCTTTCAATGGCAAACAAACAGGCCTTGGCGTTTAGCGTGTCGAAGATGGTTTCTACCATCAAAATGTCACTGCCGCCTTCAATTAGTGCAAGCGCTGATTCGCGATAGGCCTCAACTAGCTGATTGAAGGTAATGTTACGAAAGCCGGGGTCATTGACATCCGGCGAAATACTACAAGTACGGTTGGTTGGGCCAAGTACACCTGCCACAAAACGCGGTTTCTCAGGCTCGCTAATCGCAAATTCATCCGCCACTTCACGGGCTATTTTCGCGGAAACATAATTGATTTCACGCGAAATAGATTCCATCTCATAATCCGCCATCGCAATAGTGGTGGCGTTAAAGGTGTTGGTTTCAACGATGTCAGCGCCAGCCGCGAAATATTGACGGTGAATGTCTTTAATCGCTTCGCTTTGAGTTATCGATAATAGGTCATTGTTGCCTTTGATCGCACAGGGCCAATCTTTAAAGCGTTCGCCGCGAAAGTCTTCTTCATTAAAATCATGCGCTTGAATCATGGTACCCATAGCGCCGTCTAAGATCATAATGCGATCTTGAAGTATCTCTTGTAACTGACTTTTTAAATGACTCTTTGTGTTAGTACTAGATTGACGGCTCATAACAAATAACCCTAACTGCTATACATTGAAATGGTAAAGATTTACACGTATTAGACGTTTGGACGTCTAGACGTTTTCGTCATACTACAACGGTTATTGCAATATGACGAGTGTTATTTGTTATAACTTAGCAAATTTGGTGGATTAATTAAGTGGGGCTTGGGTTAGTTAGCATTTGCAAATGCTAACTTAGCCGCAAAGGCAATAAAGCCACTGCCTGCTCCAGCACCAGATAGCGCTGAGACTTTTTTATGTTTTCTAAATAAATGGGCTAGGGTCGAGCCTGCATAAATCAGTGTTGCTAAATAGAGCAAACTAAAAACTTGCAACGTAAGTGCGAGGATCAAGAAAGGTACTATTGGTTGTGAATATTGCGGATCAACAAATTGCACGAAGAAAGACAGGAAAAATAGAATCGCTTTCGGATTAAGTAGGCTCATCAACAATGCTTTGTTAAAGGCTTTTTTGCCTGAAATGTGATTAGTATTCTGTACATGGATGTCGATAGATGAGTTGCTCTGACGCCATGTTTTTAGCGCATTTGTTAATAGGTTATAGCCGATATAAACAAGATAGGCTGCGCCGGCATATTTGATAATCATAAATAGGGCAGGATAGGTGGTTAATAATGTCACGGCTCCCAGCGCCGTTGCTAACATGAGTAATGAATCACCTAAAAAGACACCAGCAACCGCTGACCAACTTACCTTCTGCCCATGCTGTGCGGCGAGTGACAAGACATAAAGCGAATTAGGACCGGGTAATAATACGATAAGTATCGCGCCGATGACATAAGTAACGTAGTTAATGACGCCGAAGTATTCCATAGAGATTTTCTTGTTTAGTCATGTTGAGTATGAGGAATTAAAGCATAAGTTTCATAATTAGTGCATTAGGCTAACGTGTAAAATAACTCATCTACACCAGCAATAATTGTTATAGGATGCCTTTTACTCATTAGGCTCTTTGTGCCTATCATCTGTGTTGTCTTTGATTTCGCTAGTCTCTAGCAATTTGACCCAACTAACTGCCCACAAGCAGTAACACTGCCGTCGGTGGAATTATATCGAATGCCTAATTCTGCAGCGGTACGTCCCGCGGTGTCGCCATTGGTACGTAGAATGTAGGAACATTGGGAATTACCACTATGTCGATATGATTGATAATCGGTGTCTGCTGATTCTGATGACAGCGGTGAGTCATTCATGATGTAGTTCCAAACCGAAGTACATCCCAATGTTCCGCGTCCAATATTATCGTTGCGAGAGCCTTTATTAACGCCGATAGGCCAGCCAGAGCTGTTGAAATCTAGAACCTCTTCACCAAATACACCAAGGTTTTGGATACGTCCCGGAGAGCCTTCTATGCGCCAGCGAATGTTGGCAGATGACACTGCAGAATCAAAGCTCTGCGCTATACCCTGATTTGTCGCAATTCGCGCTTCGGTTGTAATATCGACATAGCGTGAGTAGGCCGATACTGCAATTATTGCTAATACAATAATGACAATGATGAGTTCAATAAGCGTATATCCCTTAGCTTTGGTGTACATATTCCACCTCCGCATTTGACCAACTTGATACCTAGTATCAAACACACACTAATAATTTGTTCTTATTTAAGCCTATTAGAAGATTCTGAAAGTGCAAATTTGTTGTGTGTTTTTAGATATTGAGTCAATACGAATTCTTCTAGGCGCGGACTAGGATTTGATAGTTTCTAAATTCACATCTTTTCTATTTATAAACTAAGCAGAGTCTTTCTCTCTTTATTTACTGAATTGTATTGGGATTGTTTGTACTTGAATTGAATCAATGAGATATTTGTGCTTTATGCTTACAAAGCGCTCCAAAAGGATCTGACAATTTTGAAAGTACTTATTGCTCTTGGAATACTATTTTTTACACAAGTGACTTTATCTAGCGAAATTAAAACCACTGATTCATATAGTTATATTAATATAGAGAATTCAGTAGTGAATGGCTCTAAAGATATCATCAAATTAAAGAAGTTTCGTTACGGCTGGGGCATCGAATCTTATGATGTTGTTGAAAGTATTGAGGTTTGTAGTACAGAACTTATTTTTTGTTTTAGAGCTGAAGCCCTTCAGTTCGCTATTCCTAAGATCCCACCCAAAATCAATGCAGTTTGGGAAAAAGAAGATATCAGATACAAAACTAAGGAAAAGACCTTTTTGAAGATTCTAGGAGTTGATATAGAAGTTTTTGTTATTGAAAGTACACAAAAAGATTCTCTTTCGAGCAGTCTAAGTAATGAATTTCTATATTCTTATGATCATGGACTAATGGGCTTCATTACTAATTCACACAACCAACTATCAAGGCGTCTTTATATTAGTACATCAAGCAATGGTTTTTTATTTCCACAGAAAGAGTAAATTAAATTCTGTTATAGATATTTAATATCCATAATTTTACTGCCTAGGCTCAGAAATGATCTTTTAAAGCCACATCTTTATGACACTGCTTTATCTCGTAACCAATAACCCCAAATCCCCCAAAAACTCTGGCACAGTAATCAAACACGGTATGCTGTTTTGGCATGTCACCGATATTGGCGCGAGAAACTCACCTTGTTGCGTGTTATACGGCGTGATCTGATAATCCCCCGCAGGCATATTGTTGAGTTCAATTGTTAATGGCGCTGTAGGTTGGCGTTGTAATCGAATATTAGAAATACTTTCACCTTGCAGTGTTGTATCTTGCAGCCAAATCATTCCGCCTTGCTCACTGGCGATTCCCCATGCCTTGATGCCATTGGGTGAGGTGATGTTAAGTGGGGACGGATTCCATTTGGCCAGTGATAACCGATCAACAAAAGTCGAAAAGTGCTGCAAGGTTGTTGTCATTTCAGCGGTAACTTGTGCCCAGTCGGAAAAGTCATTCCATTCTGCTGGCGTCATGGCTGCGCCTGAGGCTAAGGCTGACCACAAGGCGTTGTGAAATACTTCGGGGTAATAGTCTTCATCTTGATTGACTGGATGGTTAATCACTCCAAATTCGCCAATCCAATTTGGTTTTGCCTGTGCTTGCCACATATTTGATGTGTAATCTGCGATGATTGACGCGCTTTCGATGACTTTTGCGGGTGAGCGGGCGTCGTTTTTGTCGGTGAGTAAATCGCGGTAGATATGAACTTGCGGCACGTCCATCACTGCATGGCCTTCCGGCCATGTTTTATCGCCTGCCATGCTAGCGGTAATTGGATGGCGATAGGGATCGTTTTCTTTGAAATAGTCGTTAATTTTCTGATGCCACGTATTGCTGTTTTCAAAGGCATTGGTGCCGTCTATTTCACTCACCGTTTGCCACATGGCGATGGCTGAGCTATGGCCCCAGCGGGCGATAATGTAGCGGTACAAGTTTTGTTGCCATTGCCACGCTTCTTCATCGGTAAAGAATTCATTGGCGCTGGTGAGCAGATTAAATCCATTGTTGCGATGCCAGCGGCCATCACTCCACGGATGATTGTTATCTCTCAGCTGTGAGTGATCCCATAGGGTAAAAACTAAAGTCAGTCCTGCTTGTTCGGTTTTTTCAATGACCTCGTCAATCATCTCAGTATTTTGCAAATTAAAGTTGTTGTAATTGGTTTCAACCATCGAAAAATAGAAGAACGGCCACCACATAAAATAGTTTTCATTGGCGGTTTTCATACGAGCAAATAATCTGTCGGCGGTATCTGAGTTTCTAAAGATTGAAAAGGCGTCGCTGTGGCCAATGCCGTAGAATTCGCTGCCGTCTTGATGCATGAAATAGCGGGGTGAATACGTAGCATCTATCTGGTTAGCAATTTGGATAATGCCTTTTTCGTTTGATGCTGTGACATTAAACTGCTGATTTACTTCAGCGCTTTGTTGATTAGGTGTAGTAACGGAGAAATTGACTCGCCAGCTGCCAATCTGATTCGGCGCAAAGCGCACTATCCATCCGCGTCTAATATCCCAATATCCTTTGATGTCATGGGTTTTACTATCGGGTGAGGTAAAGCGAGCATTGACAGAAACTTGGCGTTGATCAAAGGGGTTGTCATAGCTGGCGTTAATATCAAGCTGCCATTCTATTTTCTGATAACGCCCCGTTGTTTGTTTATCACTAACGGCATTAGTTATTTGCGGCGCGACGACAGGCGATACAGGCGGTGTTGGCTCTGGTGTTGGCGTGGTGGTTTGAGAGCTTGAGGAACCACCACATCCCACTAATAGCAGTGAGAATGATAAAAACAGCCAGCGAGAGATTGTCATAATTGTTATTGTTTTTTGTGAGACAGTGTTGAATTAGAACGGGTGTGCAGCGTTTAAATTTCACCCATCTGATAAATGTTAATTGCCTCTTGTAACTTTTGTCCATAAAGTACATAGCTGGATTTAGATAATAGGAATATCGTTTTGAGTAATAAAAGAAAATTAAGACAAAATGCATTAATTGCCCTTGGCACGTTAACAGGGATTGTTGCAGTAGTACGTACTTACAATTTCTTCATGGACGACGGGCAATTATTAGGAATTGCCAGCATGTTGGTTATATCGTTGTCTTCGTTCTATTGGGCACGTCATTACGCCAAACTAAGTGCAGGAGATTTTGCTCTACCAGTCTTAATTAGCAGGGAGGGCGATAAGGTTGTATTTAAAAGTAAACCGCAAGGCGGCTATAAATTAGAGCAGGGCGTAGAACTTGAAGTGGCGCGCTTATCTGTATTTAGCATTCGCGAAGATTATTTGTCGGTGATTGTTGATGGTAACGGCAATGGCTATGACTTTTTCGTCGATGGCAGTGGTAACGAAATCGAGCAATATTTACGTTCGATATTATCTAAAGATGAGCTTGAAAATATAACGTTTAAGCAGGTTTAAAAAACTAAAAAGCTCAGGCAAAAAAAAAAGGCTACCCAATTGGGTAGCCACAATTAACTGTTAACAGTCATTAGAGAGAGCGTTCTCATTGCTGCGTAGCATAATGTTATTATGTTACGTTTTAATGACAATGCTCTTTTTGTTTCATCAGCTAATAGGGCCTGTTGGTCTTTGGAGAAGGTTTTTGCAGCGAATTGTTCGGGTTTTATACAAGGCAGAGCCTGCGACGCTTAGTGGGCTAAGCTAGCAGGCGATAACGCAGTAGAAATCACGAACAAACGCTGTCCTTTGGATGCAATGACAAGACATTTTCGCCGCGTTTCTCGTCGCTCGCCTAGGTAAACTAGGCGTCGCTCCTCATGCCTTGCGAAACAGCCTTGTCAATTGCACAAAATTCATCCTCGAAAGATCATCAGGCCCTAACAAACCGCGTGTAGGCGAGGCGTGTTTTCTCAACTAACACGTAGTTGATTGGCACTAAGATGAGCGTAATAAAGGTCGCAAAGATAATACCGAATGCCAGTGATACTGCCATTGGGATCAAGAATTGCGCCTGTGTCGATTTCTCAAATAGTAGTGGCATCAAGCCAATGAATGTCGTTAGCGAGGTTAGCATTACCGGTCTAAAACGCGCGACACCAGCGGTTAATACAGCATCCATCAAGCTCATAGGGCCGTTGCGATAGCGCTGATTAATATAATCCACCAATACTAACGAGTCGTTAATTACAACACCTACCAACGCCATCATTCCCATTAAACTCAAAATAGTTAAGTCCATGCCCATTAACCAGTGACCACCGATGGCGCCAATAACGCCAAATGGGATCACCGACATGACGATAACTGGCTGCAAGTATGACTGGAAAGGGATAGCCAGTAGGCCATAAATCACAAATAACATTACCAATAGACCGATGAACATTGAACCGAAAGATTCACGTTGTTCACGGGCTTCGCCTTCTAACTCGTAGCTAACACCAGGGTATTGCACGAGTAACTCGTCGATAAATTCACGTAACTCTTGGTTGATCAGTGTCATATTGGCTTCTGATTTCACTGCGTCGGCATTAACCGTCATGGTGCGGAAGCGATCGATACGGTTAATCGCCGTTGGTGAATTGCCCGGTGATAAGCTGGCGATTTGCGACAATGGCACGCTTTGCTTGGTTGGTGTCAGAATACGTAAGTCTTCAAGACCTGCGATAGAGCGGCGCTCAGCTTTTGGCAATTTAAGCATGACACGCACATCATCGCGTCCACGTTGAATACGTTGTACTTGAATACCAAAGTAAGCGGCGCGAATTTGGCTTAGCACTTCACTACGGGTTAAACCGAGAGCATAGGCTTGCTCGTTAAGCTCAATTTGCAGCTCTTCTTTACCATCTGATAAGGAATCTGAAATATCAAATAGTGCAGGGTATTCTGCTAGCTTCTCTTTAACTTTTTCCGAGATTTCACCCAAGGTTTTAAAGTCGTTACCGGCAAATTGAATGTCGATAGGATCTGAGGTACGGCCAATCTCAGCGCGATAGGTGAGACTTTGTGCACCCGGCACTTCACCGATAAGCGCGCGCCATTCACGCACGAGTTGACTTGACCCAATCTTGAGATCGCGCTGCTCAGGCGGCACTGTTTGGAATCTTACACGACCAAGATGTGAGCCTTGGCTACGACCGCTACTACCGATAGTGGCATTGATATCCAAAATTAAATCGACACCTTCTTGCTCGTAATATTTCTTTTTAAGGGCAAAAGCAGCGTCTGTCATTTTAGTAATGTAGTGATCTGTTACTTCAAATGGCGTTCCAGCAGGCATGGTTAACGATGCTGTTGCCGTTTCACTTTCAACGCGAGGGAAGAAGGTGAAGCGCGTCCAACCGCTCATTACTAAGCTAATTACTACCGCAAGCACGCCAATAAAGCTAAGCAAGGTCGTGGCTTTGTTGCGCAGCGTAATGTCGAGTACAGGGCGATAGTATTTGATGATGGCGTTTTCGAAACCATCGGCAAATTTTTGTTGGAATTTACTAAACCCATTTGGCTCTTTTTTGTCTTTGCGTAGGCGTAAATGCTTAAGATGCGATGGTAAGACTAATTTCGATTCAATCAGTGAGAACAGTAAAATAGGGATTACAACAATTGGAATTTGCGCGAACAGATCACCACGGCGTCCTTCAATAAAGGCCAGCGGCATAAATGCGGCGACTGTGGTTAGAATACCGAAGGTTACCGGAACAGTTACCTCTTGCGTGCCTTTGATGGCCGCCTGTAAACCATTGTCGCTGTTGCGCATATGGGCGTAGATATTCTCCCCCGTCACTATCGCATCATCTACCACGATACCCAGCACCAGAATAAAGGCGAATAAACTAAAGATATTGAGGGTAACGCCCATTAACGGCATTAGGAAAAACGCCCCCATAAAGCTCACTGGAATACCGATAAATACCCAGAAAGCGATAGCAGGACGTAGGAATAACGTCAGTAGCGCAAGTACTAAAATACCACCTTGAATCGCGTTACCAGTAAGCGTTGCTAAGCGGTTTTTAACAATCACCGAGCGGTCGCGCCAGTAGGTTAATTCAGTGCCTTGCGGCATAGTTGGCGTTTTAACTTCTAAATAAGCTTTAACTTTGTCGGCGATTTCAATCGCACTTTGATCGCCTATGCGATACACCTCGATAAAGGCGGCGTTTTTACCGTTAAAGCGTGATGAGAAATCACTGTCTTCGAAACCATCTTTAACTTTAGCAATGTCTTTTAAGCGAATAAGACTGCCGTCGTTTTGGGTCAAGATAACGATGTTCTCGTATTCATCTTGACGATACGCTTGGCCTGATGAACGAATGAGTACATCACCACCGGATGTTTTAATATTACCCGATGACAAATCACGTGAGCTGTTGTTGATGGCTTGTGAGATTTGATTGAGGGAAATATTGTACTGACGAAGAATGTCTTGATTCACTTCGATAGTGATTTCATAAGGGCGCACAGAGTCTAACTGCACTTGAGTAACACCATCGATACGCAGAATATCATCGCGCACTGTTTCAGCTAACTGGCGAATTTCCTTTTCAGATTGCACGCCAGCAACCACAACACTGATTACTTCTTGTGTACGCTGTGCCAAGCGAACCACAGGTTTTTCGGCGCTGCCAGGGAAGTTGTTAATAGCATCGACACGGCTTTTTACATCATTAAGTAGTTTTTGCGCATCGGCGCCATTGTCCAATTCAATAGAAATGCTGGCGCTGCCTTCAGTTGAACGACTGCGCAATTGCTTAATGCCTTCGAGATCTTGTACCGCTTCTTCAACTAAGATTGCGATGCCTTTTTCTGTATCTTCTGGCGTTGCACCACGCAAACTTACCGATACAGAAATAGTACGCGCTTCAAGCGTTGGAAAAACTTCTAGTGGAATTTTGGTGTTTAAAATCAGTAAGCCGGAAATTAAGATGGAAACCATCAATAGATTCGCGGCTACGCCATTTCTGGCAAACCAAGCGATCATGACTCACTCCCTTGCTTACCATTTTGCTTGGCGCCTTTCTTGCCACCTTGCTTACGGCCTTCACCGCGACGTTTACCGTCTTTGCCACCACGTTTTTTGTTACGCATTTTCTTTTGGCCAGCAATAGACACAGCAGTCCCCGAGTTAACTTGACCTAGCGGTGTTGTTACTAATTTGTCATTAGCACCTACACCCGCAGCAATTACGGCTTCTTTATCGTTTTGATAGGTAATATCGACTGTTTTGCGTTGCAATACGCCGTCTTGGTAAAGGTAAACGTAACTGCCTTGATAAATTGCCGCATTAGGAATCACTATGGCGTTATCGATGGTTTTACCTGTTATTTCTGCAGTCACAAACTGTCCGATGTTTAACGAACGTTTGTCGTCTCTAGCAAATGGATGTCTAATCTCGGCAATCACGCTTAGCTGTTGGGTATTGTCGTTGATTGCGCCGCTAGTACGAGCAACTTGTGCCTGCCAAAATTGGGTCGCACCACCTTCGTTATTTAACAAGGTAATTGGTGACCCTTTGCTACCGCTGCCTAAATGGTTATTGGGCAAATCGATAAGTGCTAGCTGTGAGTTTTTAATTGGCAACTCAACTTCGGCGTTATCAACTGCGTAGATATCGGCAAGGGCGGTTGCTGAGCCAACAACCTGACCGACTGATACTTTCTTGGCTAAAATACGGCCATCATACGGCGCGGTGATCTTGGTACGTTCAACGTCTAACACCGCTTGTTTCAAGTTGGCATCTGCCGCTTGTAGTTTGGCACGAGCTGCTGCCATTTGCGGTTTGCGAAGTGCGTAGTCACTGGCTTGGCCGAGGGTGCCTAGATTTTTACGATCTTTAATCGCTTGTGCTGATAAAGCGATTTCTTCGTCTAGCGCTACTTGTGCTTGTGCACGCTCTGCGCTGGCCGATTGCACGCGAATTTTGTAGTCGCGATCGTCAAGGGTTACTAACACATCACCTTTGCTAAAGAATTGTCCCACTTTGAACTTATCGCTTACTGCAACAATTTGACCGCTAACTTGTGATGACAGCTGACTTTGCGTAGTAGGTGTCACTTTACCAAATGACGACAGTGTCACTTGATAGCTCTGTGGTTTCACATCTAATACTTCAACCACTAAGCTTGGTGGTGGACGTTGACCGCGCTTGCGCGCTTCTGGGCTTGAAAAAAAGATCAGGTAAACAGCCGTCACAAAGACAGCGATTACGATAAAGGGTAAGAGTATTTTTATTGTTCTCATGTTATACAACTACTCACAGTTTGATTGTTCACGGTTTATTGATGGCGGCACAATACACTAAATTACGCCATTCTCTGTTTTGTTTTACAATGTTTTACATATAGCGATCTTTGACATACTTTGAAACATTTGCGACAAATAACATCTGTGGTTAAGAGCATACGCGTGACTGAGACTTAATGATCACTGATTGGAGAAACGAATTACCGATGATTATTACTATTACACCCGATAATGCAGAGCAAATAGGCCGTTGTATTATTAATGAAATTCTTACCGCCCATCAGACACGTGATTATCAATTACTCACCCGTCATTTTAGCCAAAAATACAAAGACGTATTAACGATAGAGCGTTTCGAGCAAGCGGTTGATGAGGCTATTTTGCCGCTAGGGCAATTGGTCTCGTGCGATTATCTCGGTTATTTGAAACGCGTTAATGAACACCAATTATTGTGGCGTGTACGTTTTGAACACAGTGATGAAGACTTGTTGTGGCAGCTCTATTTATGTGACGATGAAGCGCCAGTACAAGTTGTGGCGCTTTGGTTTAGTTAGCTGGTCAACGGCTATGTTATTGACTGTTACTAAATCTACGAGTCTTATTACATGTATCGATGCCCATAAGTACTAATTTAAGGAATTACGATGACCCACACAGCGGCTTTCATACCATACACGCCTGAACATCAAGACGCTTGTTTGGCACTATTTGATGAAAATTGTCCGCAGTTTTTTGCCCCAAACGAACGTGATGACTACCGCGGATTCTTGGATCAGCAATACGACGGCTATTGTGTTTGTGAATTGGAGAGCAAGGTCGTGGGAGCCTTTGGCTTGCTAAAACAAGATGATAGTAGCCATGCGTTAAATTGGATTTTATTATCACCGACAGCGCAAGGCATCGGTTTAGGTAAGCAAATAATGGCGCAGGTCGTTCAAACGGCGCGTGACCAGCGTATTAGTGAAATTTCGATTGCGGCCAGTCATTTATCTGCACCGTTTTTTGCTAAATTTGCTGCCAAGGTCATAAAGGAAACTCCCAATGGCTGGGGCGGGGGGATGCACCGTGTTGATATGATCTTACACGTGAAAGAAGACTGATTCGATGAGTAAAAAACGTATCCAAAAGCGAATAAAGGCGCGACGTCCACGCCTTAAGAACTGGCTGTTTGACCGAAACCTTTTAATGTATCTTGTCATACCTAGTTTTTTATTTGTTCTAGCTTTAAGCATGTTGGGAAGACAGGAAACTCAGCCTAAGATAGTTGCGAAGCATCCAATTGAATCACTCCTTGGAAAAATTGAGTCAGGGGATTTACCGATAGAGCCACTTCAAGTGATTTATAGCGATTATCATGGTTTTCATGGCGGCATTGAAATCAGCGTGAACGGTGAATATGAGTTAAGTCGAAAATCACTCGGCGTTAAATTAGCACCACAATCAGAAAGTGTAACGCCACAGTCAATGAAGCATTTACTTCAGCTACTCCTAAAACATCAGGTGTGGTTACAAATAAGTTCTGAGCAACCTGCAAAAGTTGACGAAACCAGAGCTAGGCTAACCATTATCTATGATGAACAGCGTGTAGAATTATGGGAATGGTTTAATGAAATGGAACGTAACAATCGTCTACTAGAAATTAAGAATTTTATGATTGGCATGACGTCCCAACACTAAGTCGATTGTTAGCGCTGGGACCTTTATATTAATTCACTAATAAGAAATAACACACCATAGCGACAACGCAGGAAACTAACAAACTTAGCACTGCGCCTTCTCTCACCATATCACGGATCTCAAATTCTCCCGTACCAAAGGCAATGGCATTTGGTGCGGTTGCAACTGGTAACATGTAAGCACAACTGGCTGCCATGGCTGCAGGAATCATAAAGATAGCGGGATCTAATCCTGCGCTGATCGCCGCTGCCGCAAGAATTGGCATTAACAGCGTAGCGGTTGCTGTATTACTGGTGATTTCAGTTAAATAAGTCACTGTTAGACAAATAGTTAGAATAACTAGAATAATCGGCAAGTGAGTCATACCTGAGAGCCATTCCCCCATCATATCGCTAAGTCCAGATGCGACAAAACCTTTGGCAATGGCGATACCGCCTGCGAATAACAACAGCATGCCCCAAGGAATTTCTTTGGCGCTGTCCCAATCTAAAATGCGGCCGCCTTTACCATTAGGCGTCATAAACATAATCACCACGGCGAGCAGAGCAATGGTGCTGTCGCCTGCAATCTTAATATCTAATAATCCACTCCAGCCGCCGAATGGCTCTTTACGGGTGATCCAAGCAAGCGCCGTTAAGCCGAAGATAATCAACGTGCGTTTTTCTTCGGTGCGCCATTCACCCAATTTAGGCAGTTCGAGATTTTGCTCAAGTTTAACATTACGGGTTAACCACAGTGCCATGATTGGCAGGGCGATAAGAACAACAGGAACGCCAACTTTCATCCATTGGAAAAAGCTAAATTCGTTACCGGTGATTTCTTGATATACCGCGCTAAATATCGCATTTGGCGGTGTGCCTATCGGCGTTGCGATGCCACCAGTACTCGCTGCATAAGCTATCCCCAGAATAAGGGCAATTTTGAGTTTTGGATTATCGACATTGGCTAAGATTGCTAGTGCCATTGGCAGCATAATTAAGGTGGTGGCAGTGTTAGAAATCCACATACTTAAAAAGCCGGCAGTGAGCATAAAGCCAAGCACTAAACGCTTGCCACTCGACACACCAATTGCTCTAAGCATGTAGACTGCAAGCCGCTGATGAGCACCGCTTTTCTCTAGCGATTTACTCAGCATAAATGCGCCCATCAATAGCAAAATAACGTGGCTACCAAGCGCTGATGCGACGCCTTTGTGATCGACAACGCCAAACATCGGCAGTAATGCAAAAGGTACTAATGAAGTTGCCGGAATGGGCAAAGCTTCGGTGACCCACCAAATGACCGTAAGCAGCGTAATCGCCGCAGCCTTTGCCGGCATGTCTCCTAAACCAGAAGCGATGAGGACATAGTAAAAAGCCATTGCCGCAACGGGGCCAATGGCAATAAAGTGTTGACGTTTTAGGCTCATTATTTTTGTTCTTATTGTTTTAACAGCACATGAGCGCCACAAGATAACATTTTATTAACAGCGTTCAAACCGTCCTAATATTCGATTGCGCTATATAAATGATTAGGTGTTTGAATTATCGACAGCGTTTAGATATTTTTGTGCTAAACTCATTTACACTTTTTTAACGCTAAGATTATTAAGGATATTTATGAACAAAGGGATAGGTTTAAGCGCTATTGCCCTCGCTTCTTCGTTATTTTTCACATCTGCTAATGCAAATGACTTCGATAATAAATTCATTGTTGGCGCTTCTTTTATTGCCAATGGTGATTATAAAGTTAAAAATCCAGCTCAGTTTAATATTGGTTATCAGTTCCATCCAAATTTTGCTGTAGAGCTGAGTCAAATTGATTACGGTAAGAGCGATAATGACGATTTCGAAGATATTAGTTTTGATGGATATGCAGCAGCGCTAGTGGCTAAATATCCGCTAGGTAACTTTAATCTATACGGTAAACTCGGCGCTTTTTCGTATTCAGAAGAGGGTCATTACTACGACCCATTTGAAAAGCGTATTACTGGCTATGTTGATAACAGTGGTACTGCTGCTTTGTTCGGTGCTGGCGCTAGCTACCACTTTAACGAATACGTCGCGTTAAAGTTTGAGATTGTTGGCAGTGAAGAAAATCACTATGGTATTGGCTTCGACGTCTACTTCTAAAACTTAACTCACTAAATAACATCTTGTGATAAGCTACTGTTTTCTCAGTAGCTTAATTCTCATCTCTCTATGATATCAGTTGAACATTCTTCAATCCTGCAACAATCGCAAACACCCAAAACCGCCATCGTCATTGGCGCTACTGGTCTTGTTGGCAGCGCGTTAGTCAAAGAGCTTGCAGCTTGTTCGTATTATTCAAAAATCGTCACTATTACTCGCCGCAGAGTTACTTTTCACGACGATAAAGTTGAAAATCACGTGATAGATTTTGAATGCCTGTCTGAACATGCAGCGATGTTTCAAGGAGACGTGATGTTTTCGTGTTTAGGCACGACCAAAAAGCAGGCGGGTTCAATCGTTGCTCAACGTAAAATCGACTTAGATTATCAAATTAGCGCAGCTAAATTGGCGTGTGATAACAAGGTCGCCCATTATCTGCTAGTTTCATCGAGCGGCGCTAACGCGCAAAGTGCTAGCCAATATTTAAAGATGAAAGGGGAATTGGATGATGCGATTAAAGCCATGCCATTTAAACGCATCAGTATTGTGAAACCGTCGGTTTTATTAGGCGAGCGCAATCATTTTCGCTTCGGAGAGAAAATCGCAGGCGCGCTATTACCATTCCTTTGTAAACTACCGATGCTAAAACGCTACCGACCAATTCAAGGAAAGCAGGTGGCACAAAAGCTCGTCCAACTTAGCATCCAGCAAAATGAGGGAATTGAAGAGTTGGTGCTAGATGAGGTATTTCCAGACAATCAAACAACAGCAGGTCAAGCATGATTAAACGTATTAGCCCTCAACAGGCCTACCCGTTGCGACAAGCGATTTTGCGTCCTGATGGCAACCTGCAAGATTGTATGTTTGATGGCGACGAACTACCCGATACTCATCATTGGGGCTATTTCGACGACGAAGAGCTGGTGGCAATAGCGTCTGTTTATCAGCGAAATTATCAAAGTTATCAAGGCCATGGCCGACAGTTACGTTCAATGGCCGTTTCTCAGGGCGTGCAAGGAAAGGGTGTTGGGCAGCAATTGTTAACGGCAATCTGTGAGTATTATGCTGCAACAGATAACTATTTGTGGGCTAATGCACGTGTGTCCGCGATAGCTTTTTATCGCCGCGCCAATTTTAATGTTGATGACACCGTATTTGATATTGCGGGCGTTGGCCCGCATCAACATATTGTGAAGTGGTTTTAGGACGGTTAGCTTGTTGGCTTATCGTCATTTGGGTTAATCACATCTTCATCGACACCTAACTTCTGGGCTTTGGCTTTCCATAGCTTTTTGGCCAGTTTTTGCATGTCGATGTCTTTGTCGCCTTCGTCGATAATCTCACGGCCAATGAGCGTTTCGAGAATATCTTCTAGGGTGATAATACCGCGCACCGTACCGTATTCATTGACGATCAGCGCCATGTGATCTTTCTTGGCCAATAATTCACGCATCGCGTGCGATAACGTCATGGTCTCTAACAGCGTTGGCATTTCACGTAAATAGTTACCAATGGTGGTTTCTGTATTACCACGCGCCTGAGCGAGTAATAAGTCTGAGCGCAACACAAAACCGACGATATCGTGGCTTGATTTTTCGTAAACTGGAATACGAGAAAAACGCACTTTTTGATGCTCTAAGAAGAAGGCTTCTACAGTAGTATTGATTTCATCGCTGAAAATAACGGTACTTGGTGTCATTGCCGATTTGATTTTTAAGTCTTGCAGCATCATTAAATTTTGCAAAATCTGCGCTTCGTGACTGTCGATAGTCCCTTGTTTCTCACCAATCTCCGCCATCGCCGTAAATTCATCGCGGCTAAAATCAAACTGTGGTTTGTGGCGTACCAGATACTTAGTCACAAATTCACAAATAATAATGATCGGATTTAGCACCATAATCATGTACTTCAATACGTGTGCAGTAATAGGTGCCAACTGCTTGGCGTAGGTTGCGCCAAGTGTTTTAGGAATAATCTCAGAAATAAATAGAATTAGAATAGTAAGAACCGCAGAAATCACGCCAAGATAAGACTCACCAAAAACCGCCGCCGCTTGCGCACCAACACCTGCAGCACCAACAGTATGTGCAACGGTATTTAAGGTGAGAATAGCCGCAAGTGGCTTGTCTAAATCTTGTTTGAGTTTCGCAAGAATCTTACCTGACGGGCGTCCTTCTTTTTCAAGTAACGCCACTTGGCCTTGGCTAACACTTAAAATCACCGACTCGGCAATCGAACAAATAAAGGAAAAGAACAGGGCAATAAACAGGTAAATTGAAAGTAAAATCATGGGTTTTAACGTTAAGTAGAATTAGGGTAATGATCCTAATTTTCACAATAGATTGTCAATAGAGCACAACAACTGTTTGTTAAATTAGAACAAATATCTCTTGATAACGAGTTGCTTAAGATTAATTTTTAATATCAAGATGTAAGGAGTTAGCCATTATTGAGGTCATCGTCAAAATAACTATCGATGAAGTCAATGAAGGCTCTAATTTTATAAGGTAAAAATTCAACATTCTTGTATAGCGCATACATTGGTAGGCTGGGCTTTTGAATAGCTCTAAAAAGTTCTATTAGTTGTCCATTTAATAAATGTTTTTCAACCATCCATTTAGGCATTGCAGCAATGCCTGAGCCTGCTAGCGCAAGTTTCACAATTAACTCTGGGCTATCGCTGGTGGACGTTTCATTAACGGCATATTTTTTGTTTCCAATTTGCCAAACATCGGACGGATTACTGAGTGAGTAAGTTATACATCTATGGTCAATAAGTTCATATGGATTTTCAGGCTTTCCATAACCCTTGATGTATTCTCTGGAGGCAAAATAGCAAAGCTGATGATCGAGTATCTTTTTAGCCTTTAGCCCCGAGTCCTCCAGTTGAGCAGCTCTAATCGCTATGTCTATGTCATCTTCGTACAAATTTACTTGCTTATCACTCACCGAAACATTGATTTTAACGTTTGGGTTGGACTCCATGAATTTGGAAATGGGGATGGCGAGTCGTTGGGTTGCAAAAGCCGACGGTACAGATATTTTTAGCTCACCGATAGCTTCACTAAGTTCACCTTTTATATTTTGTTCGGTATGAAGCATTTCCTCAAGAAGTTGAACGCAGTAGCCTAGATACTTTTCTCCACTGTTAGTTAGAGATATTTTCCTAGATGTTCGATGGAAAAGAGAAAAGCCAATAGTGTTCTCCAACCATGCAATCTTTTTGCTCACCGCACCTTGAGTCAGATTCTGCTCATTAGCAACAGCAGTAAAACTTCCCAAGCGAGCTACCTGAGTAAACATTTTCATGCAATCTAATTTGTCCATTTTCATTCCTACTGGGAATAGTAACTAGCTTTAAAATAGCATTTAACCTAGCAAGTTGGAATGGTTTAATGTTTGCGAAATATACAAATTTGGAGATTATTTATGTACTTAATTACTAGCTTTTTAGCATTATTTTTTCTTTTCGCGAGCTCTATAAAAATAGCTGGATGGCACAGGTTTATTTTTGAGACACAGTTAAAGTTTTTTAAAAAATACGGATTGAATCGCAGCCACATGATTGTCATTGGCGTGATTGAGTTATTGGCATCACTTCTATTATTGAGCTCTTTTGTTTTAGAGAGTGACATGAATCGAGCATTTGGCAGTGTAGGAATCTTTCTCACCTCACTGGGAGCCATTTATTTTCACTTAATATATGACACCGTTAAAGATGCAATCCCAGCTATTACAACACTGACTCTTTCAGCCGTATTGTTATTTGACAACAATTGGATTACTGCTGTTTTTGAGATTTAAGGCGCATGTAAAAAACGGCTAAATTAAAATGATTCGGAGGGCCTCTGTAATTAAAATTTTTAATGTAATTACAGAGTTCTCTGGCTACATGATGTCTGTATTGAACAATCATCACATAGCATAATTGGAGCCAGCTGGAATTTAGCACAAATCGGCTGAAGTAAATCCTACTGGCTATCTTGAATCTTTCCAACCATGAGCAAAGGTGATGCATCTAATTCTTCAGCGTCCATCATAGAGGCTATGCGTTCCACTGATGAAAGTAACTGACTTTGTTCCCATGGCTCAAGCGATTGGTAGCGCTGAATGAAATGATCTTGTAGTGGTTTTGGTGAATCTTGAAGTAATAAGCTGCCGCTGTCAGTGAGATAGAGTTCAACTCTACGCTTGTCAACTTGACTGCGCTGTCTGATCACTAATGCTTTGGCTTCTAGTCTATCAATAATACTAGTTACAGTTGCAGGACTGAGGTTTATTTCGTTAGCTACTTGTTTTGCCATCGGCGCATCAAGCTCTGCTATTTTTTTCATCACAACTAGCTGTGGGCCAGTTAACCCGGATTGTTTACTCAATTTTCGTGAGTGAATATCGATAGCACGAATCACTTGGCGTAAAGAAATAAGTAGCTGTTCGTATTTTTCCATAATGCTCCCAAATAGCAGTTAGCCTGCACATAATCGCTTGCTTACATTAACAATGATGAAAGGCGCGCACATTAACAGATAAATTTAATATTGAGAATACTTGCTAGCATAGACGATGATAATATAAAGCCCTAAACCGTCAGGTTAGGGCTTTAGGCTATGTAAGAGTACTGATTAAAAACCAAAAGTACGTGAAATACCAAATACAACACGTGTATCAGTGGTGTCTGAATCAATGCTGGTATCTTCTAAGGCAAGATCAAAATCAAAGCCACTGTAACTTGTGGTATAAGCAACGCGGTAATGATTGTATGACTTGCCGCCATCCCATGACCATTTCTGTTCGTCAGTAGAGGTTGAACGATCAAAGCTGACGCGAATGTTGTGGCCTTCGGTAACTTCGAATGTATGTGCAACCATCGCAATGTAGTGGTTTGCGTCTAAACCAAAGTAGTCCCATGAATACCAAAAGTTAAATTCAGTATCGCCCATTGATGAGTTGTAGCCAAATTTTGCGTAAGCTTCTGGGTAGTTGTAGTCTGATGAAGCATCATCACCGTGGTAGGTGTAATAAGCAATACCAGTGTCAACACTCCAACGCTTATTGAGTTGGTAGAACTTACCAATGTAGGCATCCCACTCTAGGTTGGTATCATCGCCGCCGCCAAAGTCAACATTAGACGCCCACGTGCCGGCGTAAAAACCGCTGTCAGCAGCGTAATCGAGGCTCGCTTGTAAGGCTGGATCGTTAGCTGTTTGGCTTACACCGTTAAAGGTGTAATCTGATACGACTTTAACGGTCGAAGATACGTTAGCCATGGCGCTGGTTGATAATAGTAATCCTGCAATGCTAGCAGCTGTTATTGTTTTTTTCATGCTATTTTCCAAGTGAAAGGTGCGCCTATCAAGGCGCACAATATTGTAGTTAATTAATTAATTCGATCTTGTTAAAGTCGATTTTGTTTTCTTTAGGTGATGCATCGATTTCTCGTACTGCCTTGAATTTGTTGACCAGAATGTAACCGAAACACGTGAAGAATAAACCGATTACCACTGCGCCAACCCACTGAATTTGTAGGAAGTCGAGTTTAAATAATAAGGTCAATAAACTCAGTGCAATCAAGTTAGCAAAGAAGTATTTTACTTTGCCTAATTTAGCAACGGTTAAATCGAGATTATCGGTATATAGGCGGATCAATGAATCAAGAGAGTTGATTACAAAAGTGATGCCTACGATCGCCATAGTGATGTTATAAAAACCTGCAGTCTCAATGCCATTTGAGCTGTAGTAATAAAGTACAGCGAACCAAATTGCGATTGGAATAGATGGGAAGATCAACATCGCACCTAATACTTGATAAGTACGTAAACCACCCACAAAGCGCGCAGTAAATTGACCAATCATAATGCTCCAAGCAAACCACCAGAATAGGTAGAATTCGTGGTAGTCATTCATTGGGAGTACGAATTCGTGAATGTTGCCAAAATAGCCGCCAATTAACGCAACTGTACTAACAAATGCGCTGATATCACCTTTGTCCGACAAAAATGCACCTGCCCACATGAGCACAATAAGACCAAGGAATAAATAGGTTGTTGCTAAACTTAAAATGCGTACATATCGAATGCTAGTACTTGAATAAACCGCTGCCGCAATCACTACAAAGACAATTAAATAGAACGTGCTAATGATTGATTCACCGTCGCCAAGCGATGGTACATACCAAGGTAAATTGCTTAGTAATAAGTAGGCGGTGAAGGCACAAGTGCCAATAATAACGACATTGTTGATTAATTTAATGATTGGTATTTCAAAAAATTTCACGCGCGGTTCAATAACACAGAAATAGAAACACGTCAGGAAATAGAATCCCCAAATTAAGAATGCCCAAAAACCAAACTCAATGGCGAGTGGGTTTGTAAACCCATACTCTGGGCTAGTGGCTAGGTCGGCATATCCTGCAAACTCGGTTAGCGGGAACATGATGAGTCCCACATCTAAGCCAGAGGTAAATAGGATTGCGATAAAAGTAAATGTTCTTACGGGGGTAACACCAACACAGCGCATATTGCCCCATCGATAAACAATGAAAGCGATTGCTGCGAAGGTAAATAATAGACCTGCCGATAACCAGGTGGTCATAGTTGTCTCCTGTTTTTGTTATTGTGTGTAAACACGTTTTTGCTCCTAGATTACAAAGTTAAAAGTACGCCCGACTAAGAGCAAAATACCAAGTGTTAACTATAATCATCAGTCTCAAGCTGACGATGATAGTTAACACCTGAAGGGCGTACTCAAGATTGAGCTTAGCCAATAATTCGTTGTGGTGCCTGTTGGCGTTGTTTGCCGCTGGTATCTAAAATGACAGGCGCTGTCACAGGTTCAAGCATCTCTTTTCCTAAAATCATATCGGCTGCTCGCTCTGCTACCATAATCGTCGGTGCATTGAGGTTGCCGTTTGGAATTGTTGGGAAAATAGAGGAGTCAACGACACGCAGTCCTTTTAAGCCGTGAACGCGGGTTTTGCTATCGACAACCGCCATATCATCTTCTCCCATTTTGCATGAGCAAGAAGGATGATAGGCGCTTTCTACAAATTGACGAACAAAGGTATCAATTTCTTCATCTGTTTGAATGTGTGTGCCTGGCTGAATTTCTTCACCGCGAAACTCATCAAATGCTTCTTGGCCGATAATCTCACGCGTTAAACGCACACAGGCGCGGAAACCTTCGCGATCAGCTTCGTCTTCAAGATAGTTAAATTGAATGCGAGGATGAGCTTTAGGATCATTTGATACTGCAGTAACAGCGCCGCGGCTCTTTGGTTTGTTATGGCCTATGTGAACCTGAAAACCATCACCTGCAAAGGCTTCTTTACCGTCGTAACGCATCGCAGCCGGCAGGAAATGATATTGTAAATCTGGCCAAGGTGAATGTTCATTGGCGCGAATGAAGCCACAGGACTCAAAGTGATTGGTGGCGCCAAGCCCCGTTTTGGTAAAGAACCAACGGCTGCCAATAAGGAATTTATTCCACAGATCGAGTTTGCCATTTAATGAAATTGGCAGCTTGCACTTAAACTGAAAATAAAACTCTAAGTGATCTTGTAAGTTTTGACCAACGCCCGGTAATTCATGCTTAACGGCAATATCGGCTTGCTCTAACGTTTGTTTATCACCAATCCCTGATAATTGCAGAATATGTGGTGAGCCAACAGAGCCAGCTGATAAAATAACTTCTTTAGCGGCGTGAACATCAATCACCTTGCCTTTACGTTCATATTTAATACCCGTTGCCGTTTTGCCTTCAAGCAACACATGATGAACCAGTGCATGGGTTATAACGGTTAGGTTGGGACGGCTCATGGCTGGACGTAAATAGGCATTGGCAGTTGATGCTCGTACACCATCTTTTATAGTCATGTGCATTGCACCAAAGCCTTCTTGTTGCGCGCCGTTATAATCGTCGGTGGCTAAATATCCCGCTTGTACACCGGCATCGACAAATGCTCTATACAATGGATTTTTCATTTCATTGCCGTTGTTAACGCCCAGTGGGCCTTGGTCGCCGCGATAATCATCGCCGCCAAATGCCCAAGTTTCGGCACGTTTAAAGTAGGGCAAACAATGGGCGTAATCCCAGTTGTTTGCACCGTGCTCTTGCCACTCATCAAAATCTTTTGCGTGGCCGCGTACATACACCATGCCGTTAATGGATGATGAACCACCAAGCACTTTGCCACGAGGGCAGTGCATGCGGCGATTATCTAAAAATGGCTCAGGCTCGGTTTCAAACTGCCATGCATACTTTTTAGTATTCATCGGAATTGACAGTGCTGTTGGCATTTGAATAAAAATGCTTTTATCACTACCGCCGGTTTCTAATAGCAATACTCTGTTGTTTGGATCTTCTGACAAACGGTTGGCTAATACACAGCCCGCAGAGCCAGCACCAACGATAATATAATCAAACTTCGCGTTACTCATTTCAATTCTCAATAGCTTTAATTTGTTACTTTATTCATGCATTCAAATACTGTTTTCTTAAAACGGGCTTTCAAGCGGTGTCATACCAACGTAAACCGATTTTATTTGCGTGTAATGGCGCAGTGTTTCAATGCCATTTTCACGGCCAATACCCGATTGCTTATAGCCGCCAACAGGCATTTGCACTGGTGATGCGCCATAGTTATTAATCCAGCATATTCCCGCCTGAATTTGATGCATTACGCGGTGAGCACGCGTAATATCTTGGGTGAAGACACCTGCGGCTAACCCTAGGTCGGTGTTATTAGCTCGGCGAATGACTTCTTCTTCGTCGTCAAAGGTTAAAATTGACATAACAGGGCCGAAAATCTCTTCGCGACAAATTGTCATTTCATCAGTCACATCGCTAAAAATCGTTGGTGCAACAAAGTAGCCGCCAGCGCTATCTGACGGCGATAATGCGTGACCACCTTCGAGTAATGTCGCTCCTTCACTAATGCCTTTTTCAATGTAATCAAGCACTAATTGATGGTGCTTTTGAGAAATTAGCGCGCCAAAGTTAGTGTCTGGATGCATTGGGTTGCCAATGACAATGTTGTTGCGAGTACGTGCTAATAAGCGTTCAACAAAGGTATCTAAGATTGAGCTATGCACGAATACGCGGGTGCCGTTGGTACAAATTTCCCCTTGGGTATAAAAGTTACCTAACATTGCCCCAGAAATTGCGTTGTCAATATCAGCATCCTCAAATACGATTAATGGTGACTTTCCTCCAAGCTCCATCGTGACATCTTTTAGCGTGCTAGCAGCCGCAGCCATGACTTTTTTGCCAGTGCCTACTTCGCCAGTGAAAGACACTTTTTCTACCTCACTGTGATGTGACAACCACGCCCCAACATCGCCAGCACCCTGTACAACATTAAAGACACCATCTGGGATGCCAGCTTGGGTAAATATTTCAGCGAGTTTTAACGCTCCAAGTGGTGTTTCTTCAGATGGTTTAAAAATCATCGAATTACCACAGGCAAGTGCTGGAGCTGATTTCCAACAGGCAATTTGTATTGGGTAATTCCATGCGCCAATCCCAGCGCAAATACCCAATGCCTCGCGGCGAGAATAGTAAAAATCGTCGCCAACACTTTGTTGATTACCTTCGATAGACGGGGCGAGCGATGCAAAAAACTCAATCGCATCCGCGCCAGATTCAACATCAACTACGCTCGCTTCTTGCCATGGCTTACCAGTATCTAGCACCTCGATCTTTGCCAACTCATCGTTGTGTTCGCGTAGCAGGGCAACTGCTTTTAATAACAAGCGGCTGCGTTGGGTAGCATCCATTGCTGACCAAATGGCAAAGCCTTGTTTAGCGCTGTCGATTGCTTGTTGTTTAATAAAGTCATCAGCGACTTCCATGTGATAAATCACCTGGCCAGTTGCAGGGTTAATAACGTCAAAGATTTCGCCAGTTTTATTAGCGAGGTATTGACCGTTAACGTAATTTTGATGAGTTGGTAATGACAAAGGTGTTCTCCGTATTGCTTATGCGCTGTGCACTAGCAAGTCTTTGATAAATTTCTTACACAGCGCCTGTGCTTGCACAAACTCTTCTTCTGGGCGAAGGCTTAATGCACTGCGAAGCCAACAGCCATCAATCATTGCGGCAGTTTGTTTGGCTGCAATATTTGCTGCTTCGTTGTTTAGAATGCGGCGATAAGAGTGAAGAAGGTTACTGTACAAACGCTTGTTGTTGATGTGTTGAAGTCGCGCGAGCCCCGGCTCATGCATCGATTGCGCCCAAAAGCTAAGCCAAGTTTTAGTCGCCGCTACCGAGCGCTGTGTTTGACTGAAGTTGGCGTCGATGATCACCATTAAACGCTGCTCTGGCGATAGTTGTTTATCATGCGTTTTTTCCAACAACGCTATTTTTAATTGGGATAACAAATGCTTAACAGTGGCGTCAACTAAACCTTGTTTACCGCCAAAGTAGTGGCTAATAATTCCAGATGACAGTCCAGCCAATCGGCTAATTGTTACTATGGTGGTGTTGTGTAAACCGTATTGGGCAACTGATTCTAAAGTGGCATCGATTAATTGCTGCTCACGCAATTCTTTCATTCCAACTTTAGGCACGAAGAGGTCTCCAATATCTGTTTATTGTGGTGAAGGCTTTTCAATAAGTTAAAACAAATTAGGTGCTGTTTATTTTAATTGAACATTCAATTAATAATAATTCTAATAGTTTTAATTGAAACTATCAACGTTGGAAAGCATTACTGTGAACGGCCGCATTGAGGATTTGTCTATAGAACACTGCATAAATCAGTAAGTAAAAAATGATTAGAACAGTAAATATTGTTAAAAACAAGATGTAATAAATAGCTGTCGCTATGACGGCGTTTAATGGCTTGGCCTAGGCTAGAAGAATTAGAGATGAGGGAATTTGGGCTAGTTGGAAAATTGGTCGGAACGACAGGATTTGAACCTGCGACCACTTGTCCCCCAGACAAGTGCGCTACCAAGCTGCGCTACGTTCCGACTGATGATTTTAGGGGATAAAATCACGCTTAATACTACCCGCTAATTCTTAGATTTCAAGTAGTAACCTTTCGTCCTCGCCTAACTGTTTACAATTTATTCATCAGCTAATTTTCCGCGTCCCATTTGTGGGATTTCGATTTCGAGAATTCGTCCCATTTTCGAGATAGACTATCTATTGATTTTCCTTTTATTTATCCAAGGTTTTGTTTTTATTGTGTTTATTTGTTTTGGCACAGCCCTTGTAATGTCATCAATATTCAAGGTTAAAAGTGAGCCGAAAATGGATATTGTTAGAGATAAGAAAAAATCAAAACGCAAACCACTGCTAATGGTGGGCGCTATCGGTGTAGTAGCCCTTAGTACGTTGGCGTTTGTTTTCAAGCCTAGTAACGCCTCTTATGTGGTAGATCGCGATGCGCTTTTGGTGGCGACGGTTGAACAAGGCGATATGAAAGTTCGTGTGCGCGGCACGGGCGTTTTGGCGTCGAAAGATATTCGCTGGTTGGCGACAGATGTTGCTGGTCGCGTAGAACGCATTGTTACCAAAGCTGGCGCGGTGGTTAAAAAGGGTGATGTGATCTTAGAGCTTTCAAATCCGCAGTTAGTGCAACAGATGGAAGATTTCCAGTGGCAGCTTGAAGAAATGGAAGCGGAAACAACGGCGCTGGAAGTATCGCTTGAGTCTCAACTGTTGGATCAAGAAACCGTAGTGCTTAACGAGAAGCTCAATTACGAACGCGCTAAGTTGACATTTGATGCTGAAAATACATTATTGACGCAAGGCGTTATCGCTATTTCTAAGATCAAACACCAAGAAGCGAAAATCGAAGTGAATCGCTTTAAACAGCGTTGGGACTTAGAGAAGAAGCGCCTTGCCAAGCGCCGTGAAAATTTAGATGCACAGCGCTTATCTTACCAAGCCAAACTCAAGCGTTTACGCCATAGTCTAGCGCGAGCACAAACCCAAGTGGACAATCTAACCGTACGCGCCAGCATGGATTCTATTGTCCAAGAAATGCCGCTAGAGCTGGGACAACAGGTTAATCCTGGCAACAACTTGGCGCGTTTGGCGCGTAGTGGGTTGTTTATTGCTGAACTGCGCATTCCTGAAAAACTCATTAAAAACGTAAAGTTATCGCAATCGGTGACGGTTGATACCCGCAGTTCGGAAATCAAGGGCCACATTATTCGTATTGACCCAGCAGTGGTTAACGGCACTGTGCAGGTGGATGTTGATTTGGTTGGCGAGTTGCCAATTGAGGCGCGTCCTGATCTAACAATCGATGGCGTTATCGATATTGCCGATATTGAAAACACACTTTACGTAAAACGCCCAATGTTCGCGAAAAACGACACCACCAGCAAAGTCTATGTGCTTGATCAAGCATCGCAATACGCGGTTAAGCGCGATATCACCTACGGGCAAACATCGAATCAATTCATTGAAATTAAATCAGGCCTTAAGCCGGGAGATAGCATCGTTGTATCTGATGTTACGGCGTGGCAATCACATCAAAAAGTTAGCATTAACTAAGCAAAGGAATACTATCATGAGCAACGAAACAACAAATAATAACGAACAAGCGTTAGTGAGCTTGGTGGACATCAACAAAATCTTCCACACTGATGAAGTTGAAACCCAAGCACTTAACGGTATTAATCTCACCATCAACAAAGGTGAGTACCTGTCTATCTCCGGGCCGTCGGGGTGCGGTAAGTCAACTTTGCTCTCACTACTTGGCTTACTCGACACCTCTAGCAAAGGCAAATATCAACTGGCGGGGCACGATGTATCGGATTTATCACGCGATGAGCGCGCGCGCATTCGCAACAAGGAAATTGGTTTTGTATTCCAATCGTTTAATCTCATTAGTGATTTAAGCGTTGCGGAAAATGTTGCGTTGCCACTGACGTATCGCGGCGATTTATCTGCTAGCGAAATCAATGAACGCGTCACTCAGTCACTCGAAAAAGTTGAAATGGCCCATCGTGCTAGCCACTTTCCGTCACAGCTCTCAGGCGGTCAGCAGCAGCGCGTGGCCATTGCGCGAGCATTGGCGGGTACGCCGTCAATCATCCTTGCCGATGAGCCAACGGGTAACCTCGACTCTAAAAATGCGCAAATCGTTATGAATCTGTTGGATAAGCTGCACCAAGATGGCGTAACCATTTGTATGGTGACGCATGATCCTGCATCTGCAGCGCGCGCTAGTCGCATGATTGAAGTGTTCGATGGCAAGATTGTTGCTGACAAGCAAACTGCCAGCGCGTCGGCAATTGCGGTGTAATAGGAGATTATTATGTCTTTTTGGATAGATATTAAATATGCCGCGCGATTGCTGCTGAAAAAGCCGTTGTTTGCCCTCACCAGTATTTTGATTGTCGCGGTTGGTTTGGGGTTAACGGTTTATACCTACTCGATGCTTAATAGCTTGGTGTTTAAACCAATGACGCTTAATGGCGATCAGCCAATTTATGCTATCGAAGCGCAGTTCGATCACAATCATCTGTTTCGTCGTCCTGCTGATCCCTTTGATTTAGAGCGTGTGAAAAAAGAAATCGATGCCGTAGATGACATTGGTTTTTATCAAGACGGTACCGCGCTATTTCAAGATATTGAAGGCAAGTCTGGCACCGTGAAGTTTAATGCATCTTACGTCAGCTGGAATGTTTTTGAGTTTGCATCGACACCGCCACTATACGGCCGCGGTTTTAGGGAAAGCGATCAGCAAAAGGGCGCTGAACCTGTGGTGATGTTGAGTTATGAAATTTGGCGTGATTACTTCGATAGCAACGAGAAAGTCGTTAATAGTTTGCTCACAGTCGAAGGCGAGAAAATGCGTGTGGTTGGCGTTATGCCACAAGGTTTCGCATTCCCGATGACGGCGCAAGCATGGTTATTGCTGCCGCCAGAATTTATTAATGCGGTAGAGCGTAGTGGTCGTTCGGTGCTTGGTTTTATGAAGCTAAAAGAAGGACGTGATTTTAGTGAATTTGAGCAAGAGCTTGAGCGTTTAAACCCATTAATCATTCAAGATATTCCTGAAGATTTTATCTGGCGCGTTAGTGATAACGGTGAATATCTAAGTGTTCAACCTTATAAAAAGGCGAGCATCACACAATATTATTCAATCTTTATCGCGATGTTTATCGTGGTGTTCCTAATTTTAATGCTTGCTTGTATCAACATAGGTAACTTGTTGCTGGCGCGTGTTAATGAGCGCATCAAAGAGGTTGCGATTCGAGTGGCTCTTGGTATTCCACGTGTGCGCCTAGTGTGGCAAATGCTGTGGGAAAGTATCTTTATCTGTGTCATTGGCGGTTTCTTTGCCATCTTAGTGGCTGGCTGGGGATTAGAAATAACTAACGGCGTGTTTGATGCAGCTTATGCTGTCGATCAGCAAAAACCATTCTGGTGGACACTAGCCTTAGACAGCCATGCTGTGATTGCCCTTGTGTTAACTGTCATCTTTATGATTGCTATTACTGGTTTGATCCCCGCTTGGCGCGCCTTAACGGGGGACTTTAACGCAATTTTACGCGACGGTACCCGCGGTGCGTTAGGCAAGAAAGCCGCGCAGGCGAGTAAGGCTCTGGTTATTTCAGAAATTCTGCTTTCTTGTGTGGTACTAGTAATAGCAACGATCTTGTTATACACCAGCTATGCATCGGCACGTGCCGACTATGGAGTGGACACTGACAATCGCATCACTGCGCGTCTTGAGTTACCAATTTTGGCGTATGCCCACCCGGGACGTAACGCGCCAGAAGAAGAGCAACGCAAGGCAGGATTTAAGCGTTCAGATTTTTACTATCAGCTTAAAGAGAAGATGGAAGCGCTGCCAAATGTCGAAGGTGTGGCATTTATGAGTCAATTCCCAGGCTCTGGCGAAGGCACCAGTTACTTCGAGATAGAAGGTCGTGCTGCAGAGGTTTACAACGAAAACCCATACAGTAACAACGAGATTGTAAGTCGTGATTCGTGGCACGTGGTTGGTATGAAGATCGTAGATGGCCGTGATTTTGATTATCGTGATAGTGAGCCCGGCGTGCTAAGTATCATTATCAATGAATCTATTGCGCGTGAGTTTTTCCCTAATGGCGATGCCGTGGGTAAACGTGTACGTCGTGTTAACTCGCGTGGTACTGGTGATTGGAATACCATTATTGGTGTGGTATCTGACACCTTCCACGGCTCGGCGATGCGCTCATCAAGTGCGTCGTATAACTCGTATCACGTGTTCGATGCCTTTGCGCCAACGCGTATCAACGTGGCTGTGCATTACACCGGGCGTCAAGCATTGGCAGAAAAAGCATTGCGCGAGTCTATCATTGAGATTGATCCACGCGTCGCCGCATTCCATGTACAAACTTATGAAGAGTTAATTTATCAGCCGATGATTTTGGTATCGGCGGTGAGTAAAATCTTCTTATTATGTGGTGTGGTTGCTGTATTCCTAGCGGCGAGTGGCATCTACGCTGTGGCGTCAAATGGCGTGACTCAACGGACACAGGAAATTGGCGTGCGCCGCGCCCTTGGTGCAACAGATTCTATGGTAATGCGCTTGTTTATGAAGCAAGCAGCAGTGCAATTAGCACTAGGGTTACTATTCGGACTTGGGTTATCAGTGTGGATTATCGATATGATGACTGACACCTTGGTCATGAACCAAGTGAGTTATTACATCGGGTTTGTGCTCATTCCAGCGCTAATTATAGCGATGGTGCTGATGGCAACCTACATCCCAACAAGGCGCGTTGTGCTGATGGAACCGAGTAATGCCTTGCATCACGATTAGTCGATAGCGAACAACAGTGAGCCTGTGATAGGCTCACTGTCTTATTCATCATAAAAGAGTTTAGAGTTAAAAGGATCACCATGACTCATTCTATTTTAATTGCCGATGACGATGTTCAAATCATCATGGCGTTAAAACTGTTACTTAAAACCCACCAATTCGACGTTGTGGTCGCGCAAACGCCAAATGAGGCGATTGAGCATGCTACTAAGCGCGAATTTGATGTGGCGTTAATTGACTTAAATTATCAGGCTGACACCACATCGGGCCAAGAAGGTATGGCGTTAATTAACGATCTTAAAAAGCTCGATGAATTATTACCAATTGTGGTGATGACAGGTTATAGCAGTGTTGATATTGCCGTTGATGTGATGAAGTTAGGTGCTAGCGATTTTGTCCAAAAGCCTTGGGGTAACGAGCGCTTATTGTCGATTTTACAAAATCAAATCAGCCTTAAACAATCACGCCGTCTTGGCAATAAGTTAGCAGCGCATAACGCCTTGTTATCGAATGAACGCTCGACACCAAGTTGTAATATTGTGGCAGAATCAGCTGTTATGAAACAACTTTTAACGCAGTTAGAAAAGCTAGCCCTGAGCGACATGAGTATTATGCTCACCGGCGAAAATGGCTGTGGCAAAGCATGTTTGCCGATTATCTTCATCGTTGTTCACCGCGCCATAACCATTCATATGTAGCAGTGAATATGGGGGCGATTAGTGAAAGCCTCTTTGAAAGCGAAATGTTTGGTCATGTAAAAGGTGCCTTTACAGATGCCAAAAACAATCGCATCGGCCGCTTTGAACTGGCAGAGCAAGGCAGTATTTTCCTCGATGAAATCGCCAATATTCCACTATCGCAACAAGCTAAATTGTTACGGGTGCTAGAAGAGCACGAGTTTGAGAAGCTGGGTAGTTCGAAAACGCAAACCATGGATGTGCGTTTAATTTCCGCCACCAACTCACCGCTTGATGAATTGATTAGCGAAAATAAATTTCGCCAAGACTTACTCTATCGTTTAAACACGGTGGAAATTCGCATTCCGCCACTGCGAGAGCGCGTCGATGATATTTTGCCATTGGCAATGAGCTTTTTAGATCAACACAATCAAAAGTATCAACTGAGCGTTGCAGGATTTGATGAAACAGCCATCGACGCTATGCAACAATACGATTGGCCGGGTAACGTGCGCGAGTTAAATCACATGGTAGAGCGCGCTCTATTCTTGTGTGCTGGCGAAAAAATCTCGGCCCAAGATCTTGGTCTAAGCAAAGCCGATAGTGACGATGAGGGCATGAGTCAGCTCTTTAGCAGTGGCACCTTGGACGATATCGAGTGCACGCTAATCAAACAGCGCATGGCAAAGTTTGATAATAAAGCACTTGAAACATCGCAATCCTTGGGGTTAAGTAGAAGCGCCTATTATCGCCGATTAGAGAAATACAATTTGTGAGTAAACCCGCCGAGCACAGCACCAGTTATGAAAACAAGTTATTGCGCCTGAGCCTGCTGATAGGTTTGCTGCCATTGTTACTATTAACAGTGGCTTTGTTTTATATCGACATTAGTATTTACTTCAAAATGCTTGTGCTTTCACTCACCACCGCTGTGGTTATTTTTGGCGCTTTCGAAATTCGCAGATTAATTGTCGCGCAATTACGCACCGCAACCAACTTAATGGAATCGCTCACTAGTGGCGATTTTTCATTGCGGGCTAAAATGCGTGGCAGCAACAGTGCCCTTAACGAATTTAATCAGCTGCTTAATTCATTGGCCGATTCGATGGCGCAGCAAAATCTAGTGAATAAAGAGCGCCAAATCCTGCTGCATAAAATCATTTCTCATATCGATGTCGCCATTGTTGCCGTTGATCATCACCAATGCATTTCGCTAATGAACCCAGCAGCAGAGCAGTTATTTGACGTTAAATTTAGCCGTTTAGATGGTGCGCCTGTTCATATGCTTGGTTTGGCAACCGCTTTACCTAAAGACTATCGCGAAGTGGTGGAATTTGAAATTAAACAAAATCGCAAAAAAGTGTATTTACATAGTGATGAATATTTTGAGCAAGGCAACAAACATCGATTGATTTTTATTACCGACATTCAAGATATTTTGCGCGATGAAGAGCGCAGTGCATGGCAGCGATTGCTCCGAGTATTAAGCCATGAAATCAATAATTCTCTAGCGCCAATTGCATCGATTAGTGAGTCTTTGCATCAAGCCAGTGTTGCGGGTAGCGATGTATTAGCGCCGAGCGATTTTCAAGAAGGGCTAGCGGTAATTAGCGAACGCTCGTTGCACCTTAATGATTTTATTAAACGTTATCAGCAGCTCACTAAATTGCCTGAGCCGCAAAAGGCGATGATCAGTTTAAGTCAGCTTATTGCAACGAGCGCGCGGTTGTTTGACAACATCGAGGTCAATGCCATTGACGAGCATTGGCAATGCTATGGCGATGAAAGCCAGCTAGAGCAAGTGTTAGTGAATCTTTTGAAAAATGCGTGTGAGGCCAATCAAAGCGCAAGTAGCAGTGGTCATATTGCTATTGGCGCGCAGCTATTTGATAACAAAGTACAAATAACCATTACTGACAACGGTAATGGTATTAGCAACATGGACAATATTTTCGTTCCGTTTTACACCACCAAAAATGCAGGGAGTGGCATTGGACTAGTATTATCGCGCCAAATTATTCGCAACCACGGCGGTGAATTGACACTGGTTAACCGAGACGATAAACAAGGCGTAATAGCTACTATTTCCTTGCCAAATTGTTAATGTGATTTTCGTCACATTAACTAGTAAATTAAACGGTTTCTGGTATCATGCCCGACTTGTGTAACTTGGTGGTCCTTACCAAGTGATTTTTGGCTATTTCAGTGACAGGAAACCTCAATGAGTCTTGCAGATTCCGTCTTGGCAGTTAACGACGACTTGCCTATCCGTACCAATCAACCCGTCCACAGTGGTAAAGTTCGCAGCGTATATTGGCTAACCCCCGAAGACAGCGCGCGTTTAATCAAAGAAAAAGGTTATGACGTAGCAGAAGATTCGCCATTGGCGATCATGGTAATCAGCGATCGCATTTCGGCATTTGATTGTATTTGGCAAGGCGAGGGCGGTTTAAAAGGCGTTCCGGGTAAAGGCGCTGCATTAAATGCTATTTCAAATCACTGGTTTAAATTATTTAAAGACAATGGTTTAGCCGATAGTCATATCCTAGATATTCCGCACCCATTCGTATGGATTGTGCAAAAAGCACGTCCTGTGATGATTGAAGCGATTTGTCGTCAATACATCACTGGTTCAATGTGGCGCGCTTATGAAAAAGGCGAGCGCGAGTTTTGTGGTATTACGCTACCAGAAGGCTTAACTAAAGATCAGCGTTTAGACCGCACTTTAATGACGCCGTCTACCAAAGGTATTTTAAAAGGTATTGATGGCGTACCAGAAGTAGATGACGTGAATATTACGCGCAAAAATATCGTTGATAGCTATCAAGCCTTTGGTTTTTCAAGTGAAGGCGACATCGCGCAATATGAGCGTTTGCTGCAAGAAGGCTTTGATTTAATTTCTGGCCAACTTAGCGACATCGACCAAGTATTTGTTGATACTAAATTCGAGTTTGGTTATGTGAACGATGCTAATGGCGCCGAAAAACTCATTTATATGGATGAAGTGGGCACGCCTGATTCATCACGTATTTGGGACGGTGAATTATATCGCCAAGGCAAAGTGGTAGAGAATTCAAAAGAAGGCTTTAGACAAACCCTGTTAAACCACTTCCCAGATCCGGATATTCTGCTTAACAAAGATCGTATGGACGAGCGCTCTGCATTAGCCAACGATAATCCGTTACCTGTAGAAATTTTAAATCAAGTATCGCAAACCTATGTTTCGATTGCCGAGCGCATTACTGGTCAGAAGATTGAATTAAGCGATAATCCAAAAGCCGAAATCATTAAGGTATTACGCGACGACTATCAACTAGTTGATTAAATCTACTAATATTCTGATCCTAAGCCACGTTATTTGACGTGGCTTTTTTGTTTGTATTTCCCTACTAATGCCGACCTATATTGATTTCTTACAATAACTTACAGGATCTTAAACTAAAGTATGATAGGATGAGTTGTAAACGAATTGTTATCGACTATCTTTAATCATTAATGTTGTTAATCGATGACATGGAACTCACAGGGAATCACAATGGATATCATCTTAGAATACATCTTAACCGTACAATTTTTCGTACTCGTTTTAGTCGTAATCATCCTCAAATCATCAATCATTTTTGTGCCGCAAAACCGCGCCTTTATGATTGAACGTTTTGGAAAATATCGCACAACCTGCGAAGCGGGCCTTAACTTTATCGTTCCTTTTATTGATCGCATCGGTGCCGATCGTTCGTTAAAAGAGCAAGCGGTTGACGTGCCAAGCCAAAGCGCTATTACTCGCGATAATATTTCATTGCACGTTGATGGCGTGTTGTATTTCCGCGTATTAGATCCTTATAAAGCGACTTACGGCGTTGATGATTACGTATTTGCAGTAACTCAACTGGCGCAAACAACTATGCGTAGTGAGTTGGGTAAAATGGAGTTAGATAAAACCTTTGAAGAGCGCGACCAGTTAAACGCCGCTATTGTTCAATCTATTAACGACGCATCTTCTCCTTGGGGGATTCAGGTACTGCGTTACGAGATCAAAGATATCGTGCCACCAAATACCGTTATGGAAGCGATGGAAGCGCAAATGAAAGCTGAGCGTGTTAAACGTGCGCAAATTCTAGAATCAGAAGGTGATCGCCAATCGGCTATCAATGTGGCAGAAGGTCACAAGCAATCGGTCGTATTAAAAGCGCAAGCGGAAAAAGAAGAACAAGTATTAAAAGCGCAAGGTGAAGCAGCGGCAATCCTCGCGGTAGCGCAAGCTAAGGCGCAAGCATTAATCGAAGTTGGTGCGGCGGCTAATACTGGCGATGGTCAAAAAGCAGTAGAACTTGATCTTGCAACCCAAGCAATTGAAGCAAAGGCAAATATCGCTAAAGAGTCTTCCGTGGTACTATTACCAGACAGCGGCACTGATGCGGCGTCGATGGTGGCGCAAGCAACAACTATTATCCAGTCGCTAAACTCTCGCCAATAAATAGGGGGTAATCATGGATGTAATTACGGACAATTTAGCGCAATCATTAGTGATTATTGGCTTGGTGTTATTGGCCATAGAAATCCTAATGCTGGGTTTTGCAACCTTTATCCTATTCTTCGTCGGTGTTGCTAGTGTACTAACTGGCATCATCGTTGGTCTTGGCATTATCGAACACGATTTGGTTGATGCTTTGCTGTCAGTTGGCGTGTTATCGGCAATTACCGCAGCGATAAGTTGGAAGCCGCTGAAGATGATGCAAGACAATGTCACTACCACTCAAGTAACCAACGATATGATTGGCGATCGCTTTTTATTACCTGAAGATTTGAGTCCCGGTCATCCAATTAAATGTCGTTACAGCGGCATCGAATGGTCGGTGAGTAGCGATGAAAAAATCATGTTGGGGTTAGAAGTAGAAATTACCGATGTTAGCGTTGGCAAGCTGCGGGTAAAACAATGTAGTTAGTTTTAATTCGCCCTAAAACAAGAAGACAGTAAAAAGCGTTAATAATTTAATCATTAACGCTTTTTTTGTGCCTGAAATATATTACTTATACAGCGATGGGTCATCAGGATTCGGGCGAGTTTTAAAGCGGCGGTGCAACCACATGTATTGCTCTGGCGCTTTCATAATGCCTTTCTCAACAATTGAGTTAGAGTAAATGGCATCTTGCTCGTCGTTGCCGCTTGGGAAGTTTTCCAGCGGTGCGCTGAGTTCGATGTGATAACCACTGCCATCGTCATTACGGGTGATTACATAAGGTAAAACGACTGACGGCGCGCCCTTGGTTAAGATGCTGGCACCAACAACAGTTGCGGCGTCTGGCACGGCGAAAAATGGCACGAATACCGCTTTACTGCGGCCAAAGTCTTGATCTGACGTGTACCAAACCGCTTCACCATCGGCGAGCGCAGAAATCATCGCACGGATGTTACGCTTGGTAATTAAACGCGCTGAGCGATTGCGACCACACACTTGTAAATGTTCCATCACGGGATTGTTGTGAGGGCGGTAAACACCAGTTAATTTAGCTTGAGTGCTAAACAATCTGCCGCCGATTTCTAAACAGAAACTGTGGAGTGCGAACAACAACACACCTTTACCGTCTTTCTTAGCTTGTTCTAAGTGCTCTAAACCTGAAATCGTCACTAGCTTTTGGATACGCCAAGTTGGCCACCACCACGCCATACCAGTTTCCATTAAGGCGATGCCGACCGATTTCGCATGACCGCGCAAAATCTTGTCGCGCTCGGCTTGAGTCATTTCAGGAAAACAAAGTTCTAAGTTACGCACCGCAGTTTTTTCACGCTTTTTCAATAAACGCATAAGCAGCAAACCAATACCACCGCCCAACTTAACGAGCACGCGATATGGCAATAAAGTTACGGTTAACCACAATAAACCAACACCAAACCACAACAACCAGTAGCGCGGATGAAGAAAACTCAGTTTGAATTGCGATTGATTGATGACGTTATCACTCAAAACATTGTCCTTAAAAATAAAAACGGACGCATATTGTATCTGATTTCCAAGGCTTATGTCTCAACAAACTCGATATTTGCGTGGTACAATCACTCGCATCTTTGACTATGGATAAAAATAATGACAATTGCTTTACCAAATTTTCAGCAGGCCAAGGTATTAGTTCTCGGCGATTTGATGTTAGACAGATACTGGCACGGTCCAACAGGACGTATTTCTCCTGAAGCCCCAGTACCCGTTGTTAAGGTAGAGCAAATTGAAGATAGACCCGGCGGCGCGGCGAACGTGGCGCTAAACATCGCAGCGCTAGGCAGTGCTTGTAATATCATTGGTATCACAGGTGATGACGAAGCAGGGCGCATCTTGACGGACAAGCTGGAAGGTTTATCTATCGACACCGATTTTTATCAGCAGTCGCAAATTCCAACTATCACTAAATTACGTGTGATCAGCCGTAATCAGCAGCTTATTCGTTTGGATTTCGAAGAGAATGCGGCGCAATTACCAACGGCTCCGCTACTCGATAAATTACGCAAGGGCATTGAATCATCGTCAGTCGTTATTTTATCGGACTATGCCAAAGGCACGTTAAGCGATGTCAGTGAGATGATTGCGCTGTGCCGCGCGCAAAACAAACCAGTATTTATCGATCCTAAAGGCAGCGACTTCTCAAAATATCGCGGCGCGACTTTATTAACACCGAACATGAGCGAGTTCGAGCAAGTGGTTGGCGCTTGTAAAGACGAAGAAGAAATCGTCGCTAAAGGCCAGCAGTTAATGACTGAGCTAGATTTAACTGCGCTACTCGTTACACGTTCAGAGCATGGCATGACATTGCTACGTCGCGACCAGCAAGAGCTGCATTTCCCTGCGATGGCGCGTGAAGTTTACGATGTAACTGGCGCGGGCGATACGGTAATTTCTGTGTTAGCAACTGCAGTGGCTGCAGGCAGTGATTTAGAATCAGCTTGTGCGCTAGCCAACATCGGTGCTGGCGTGGTTGTTGGTAAGTTAGGTACTTCAACTGTTAGTACAATTGAACTAGCCAATGAGCTTGCAAAATCTCATCCAGAAGCTGGCTTTGGTGTTATTTCACCTGAGCAACTAAAAATTGCGGTACGCGCAGCGCAAGCACGCGGTGAAAAAGTGGTTCTCACCAACGGTTGTTTCGATATCCTCCACGCAGGTCATGTCTCATATCTTGGTCACGCAGGTAATTTAGGCGACCGCCTAATCGTTGCCGTTAACGATGACGATTCAGTACGCCGCCTCAAAGGCGAAGCGCGCCCTGTAAATCCAGTAGATCGTCGCATGGCTGTTCTAGCAGGTCTTGGCGCTGTCGATTGGGTAGTAAGTTTTGGCGAAGACACGCCACGTGAACTTATCAGCGAGATCTTGCCAGATATGCTTGTAAAAGGCGGTGATTATCAAGTTCACGAAATCGCTGGCGGCGAAGAAGTTATCGCCAACGGCGGTGAAGTAAAAGTGCTTAACTTTGAAGACGGTTGTTCGACCACCAAAATTATCGATGCGATTCGCGGGAATTAGTAATTATAGTTAATGCGTTGATTCATATATAAGGAATTATATGAGCTTACTTGAAGATGCTTGGGAGCAACGTGAGGTGCAAATCTATCCAGCGCTCTTTGGTGGCACGGGAGAAGGTATTTATCCGCTCGATAATACAATATTTAGTAATCAATTTAACGTTGAAGAAATAGATCCTCGTTGGCTGCACTTTGGCGTTTTTAAGTGCCCGCCAATAGCGACGAGAGATACATGGGTATATGTAACCTCCGGTATGTCGAACCCTTGGGAACACGTTGAACCAGATGAGTTCTCGGGATTCGGCATGGAGTTTATTTTAGAAACTGACATCGAATATGACTGGGCAATACCGATTATGAGAAGTCTTCTCGCCTTCAATATTCTAGTTTCCGTTGGTCATTATGGTGATAAACCGTTAATTGATTATGGGGATCGCATCCCCCAGTCTGTAGCGCAAAATATTGCAAGCCTTTTGGTCGTTGAACCCAAGCTGTTTCCCTCTTCATTCCAACTTACGTCTGGAAGAGTAGATTTATTACAAATTACAGGCATTACCGTGCAAGAGCTTGAGTTCGCAAAGGTCCAAGGTTCGGATGAATTGGCAAATAAACTCTTTGACTGTTATGGCTCATTTAAAATTGAGCCAAAGCGATTAAGTATTGTTTAGTAGCTATTGCGTGGATTAACACACTTTTAGTAAACGAAAAGGATTTTTAAGTCTTGTTAACCATCACTAATGAAAACAAACTGATTTATATACTCAAGGCTGGATTTTTATGTTTTTTTATCAGCATTGTATTCGGGTTTGCCATTAACAATATTTTTGATTTTAGTTTAAATCTTGACTCTGATATCGATGGCAGCCCTTTGTCGTTCGTCGACTTTTTGGGTTACGTCATAATAGCCCCAGTCATTGAAACATTATTAATGCGTCCAATCATCAAGTTAATCAAATGTTTTACAGTTCGTTTTTGGGGCGTAATAATCTGTAGCGCCGTGATCTGGTCGTGCTTACACTCTCTTTTAATACCAACCTGGGGACTTTTTATTTTTACTAGTTTTATAATATTTTCAACTGTTTATTTGAGGTGGGAGAAATATTCTACTCAGGCTGCTTTTAGCGTTACTGCAAGTATTCACGCACTTCATAATTTCTTGGCGTGTATGATGGTGATTCTCTTATAAGACCTTCAATCAAGACAGTGATGTTATTACATTGATGGTTTTGTAATCGCATAACTTATTATCAACAATTGAAAATTTAACAGCTAAGCTCACTTAGATATATTTAAATTCTTCACAAGGAAGTCCTATGAAAAAACAAATCAAACGATTATCTCCACATCAAAATGGCAAGGTGATTGGCATTTTAATGGCAGCTTGCTCAATGCCATTACTACTGTTAGGTATAACAATGGATTATTCTGTTTCACATGTCTTACCGAACAGTAAGGTTTTTTCAATGTTTCTGGCCATACCGTTGATTTATCTTGTTGTGGGTTATCTTTTTAGCGTGATATTCTGTGTTATCTACAATTTTGCTTTTCAATACATTGGCGGCATTGAGTTTGAACTCAAAGATTCAAACACAGAGTAATTTAGAAGCTGCCAAAGCTAGGAAATGATTGCTCTTTGATTTGGCATATTACGCTAGTATTTACTTGGTATTTTTCAAAATACCTCTAATTCTCGCCTTTAAAGACGGCGCTTCATCCGTGAGTGCCATTCTCAGTAGCTCATTAACTTCCTGCTTAAACTCTGAATATTGTTTCGTGAGCACAGCTAGGGCGTGATAACTCCATGCGCGAATGAATTTATTATCGTGGCTTAAGTTATGGCGCAGTTTGGCGTACAGCGCAGTGGTTAGACTTTTGGAAATTGTTAGATGTTCTGATATTTGAAGGATATGTAGCATTGATTGCCAAGTTGGATTTTCTAATAAGTGTTCTAGTAATTTTTCGTTATGCAGTAACGACAGTGAATAGTCATTTTCAACGGCGTGTTTTACCAACCAAGTGACTGCGATTGGATGTTGTGGAAAATGGCGCATCAGTGCGTCAATCAGCGATGGATTTTGTCGTTTGGCAGAATCGAAATGAGCACTTTCTATTGAGGCGTAGATGTGGCGTAAATCATCGGTGGATTTACCATCCCAATTGTCCAGCTTTTTACCAAGCAAAGACATTAGCATTTCCCCAAATACAAAAGCCATTATCCAACGATAATGGCTTTTGCTGTTTTTCGCACTGGTTTATTGAATTACTTTAATTCAATAAAACTGGCTTACCAAGACCAAGTTTGTCTAAGCGCTTAAGCTGGGTTTTAGCATCGCCAACAACCACGTAAATCATGCTTTGTGGTTTGATGTAGTCGATGGCTAGGCCTTTAACTTGTTGCTCAGTTAGCTTTTCGACGCTGTTTGCGCGCAACTGTACGTAGTTGGCTGGCAAGTCGTATTTCGCCATGTTGCGCAAGATACCGAGTTTGGCGTCAAGGGTTTCAAAGCGGCGGGCGTTACTCTTGAGATAGAAACTCTTCGTTGTATCTAAATCACCCATTGAGTAATCTTTGGCGTAATTGTTCGTCATATCGCGAATTAGCTCTAATGACTCTAGGGTAACGTTTGAACGCACGCCTGTGCTGATCATGAAGTTACCTTGGTAGTTGTTGCCAAGGAAGTTTGAGCGAATGCCGTAGGTGTAGCCTTTGGTTTCACGTAGCTCTTGGGTGAGTTTAGAGGCAAAACCACCACCGCCTAAGCGATAGTTCATCACTTGTGCATTGTAGAAGTTCTTATCACTAGCGAGCAATGATGCATGACCAATGCGCAGTTGTGATTGCTTTGCGCCCGGTATGTCGTAGAAATACAGTTGCGGTTTATCAGCGAGCGTAGGTTGCTTAATCGTTGGCAAAGTGCGCTCTTTCGCTTTCCACTTGGCGTTTAACATCGTTAGCGGCGCTAACACTTGCTCTTCTTTGATGTCACCCACAATTTGCATGGTGGCAAGGTTTGGCAGCATGTTATCAAAGTAATAGGCTTTTAAATCATCGAGGGTAATTTTATCCAATGATTCAATGCTACCCGCTTGGTTGTAGGCGAAAATATTGTCTTTGCCGTACACCAATTGGTTGAACTGACTGTTAGCAATAGCGCGTGGGCTAGTTTTTTGCTGGATCAGCTGATTTTTAAGGCGCGCTTTAGTTTGCGCGAATTCTTCGGCATCCCAACGCGGGTGTAATAGCATATCGCTAATAAGCGCCATTACCGCATCGTAATTACGGGCAAGCATGCTTGCTGAAATGCGAATACTGTCGCTGGTGGTGTAGGTGTCGATTGATGCGCCTAGGGCTTTGATTGCATCTTCAAATTGGCTAATGCTTTGGCTTTGTGTACCGCGATTAAGTAGTTCGCCTACTAAGTTCGCCACGCCAACTTTGTTGATGTCGTCGAATAACATACCGCCAGCGATATCGATGTTTACTTGCACCAATGGCGTTTCGTTGCTGACGATGCCAGAGACTTTAATACCGTTATCTAGGGTTTCATTCCACACTTGTGGTACTGCTAATACAGGATCTTTACCGTATGGTGGTTCGACGGTGCGATCAAAGGTCGATGGCGTTCTTTTATAAGTCGCTTGTTGTGATGCGTCGAAGCTTTCTTCTGCACCCATCACGATTTTTTCTTGCTCAACGGTGACTAGTTTAGAGCCAGAGAGTGCAAGTTTAGTTTCGCCTGTTGGTACAAAGCTAGTGGCTACGAATGGTTTGTTTTTAATGTACTTGTTATACACGCGCCATACGTCGTCTTTGGTTACTGCAAGAATGTTTTTGCCGTGCTGGTTAATGTAACCCGGATCGTCGGCGAAGATGTTGTATTGAGCAAGCTGGAAGCCTTTGCCTAATACGCTAGAAATGCTTTGGTAGAATGCGGTTTCTTGGCCGGCTTTAATGCGATCTAAGTCTGCTTGCTCGAAACCGTTCTTTTCAAAGTTCGCTAGTGCCGCTTGAATGCCGCCTTCGATATCGTCAAGTTTCACGTCTTTAAAGCCGCGGCTTGAGATAAAGAATTGGCCTGCAAGCTCAGATTCCCAACCGTAGACATCTACTGATGAAGTCAGTTTTAGCTTATCAACTAGCTCTTTGTTTAATGGCGCTGATTTACCATCGCCAAGTAACTCTGACAGCACAGATAGCGCGTATGAATCAGGGTGATAAATTGGCACCGTTGGCCATACCATGGTCAATGCTGGCAATTGCGCTAGGCTATCTTCAAACATCACCTTGCGAGATTCAGTTAATACCGCAGGTTGTTTTTTGTTTGGCACGACATCTTCGCCGCGTTTGATTTCGTCAAAGTATTTGTGAACCCATTCTTTCGCTTGTTTAGGATCGAAATCACCAGATACAACCAGTGTTACGTTGTTTGGCACATACCAGCGCTTAAAGAAGTTTTTCACGTCATCCAAGGTGGCGTTTTGCAGATCGGTTAATGAGCCGATTACCTGCCAGCTGTATGGGTGACCTTCAGGATAAAGTGTTTTATCGATAACGGCGTAAGTGTGACCGTATGGACGGTTGTCGACGCTCTGACGCTTCTCGTTTTTAACGACTTGTTTTTCTTTCGCTAGCACTTGCTCAGTTACTGTGTTGATGAAGAAACCTAGCTTATCGGCTTCCGCCCAAATCATTTTCTCAAGTGCGTTACTCGGCACAGCTTGATAGTAGTTGGTGCGATCACGGCTGGTTGAACCGTTAGCGCCTGAGCCACCGATACGGGCACTTAGTTTATCTAAGCCGCCTTTACCAAGGTTTTCTGATTCTAAGAACAATAGATGCTCGAATAAATGCGCAAAACCTGTGCGCCCCGGTAATTCACGGGCTGAGCCAACGTGAGAGGTGAGGGCAACGGCAACCACTGGGTCGCTGTGGTCGGTGTGGAAGATAACTTCTAAGCCGTTATCTAGGGTAAATTTTTCGTAAGCGATTTCGTTGGCTGCAGCTTTAGCAACGGTTTCTGTTGCTGAAGCTTTTGAATTTGGCGCTTGAGTATTTTCACAGCCTGATAGGGCTAGCATTGCCGTCATAGTCGCGGCAAAAAGCGGAGAAAGTTTCATATTATTATCATCTTATTGAGTTAACTGAGTTAGTGTAACTCAATTGTCTGATGATGCTAGAGGGGAAGTCGGATGCTTGGTAGCAAATTTGTTAAAAAGTATTAACGTGATGAAATGTTAGGCAATTTCAGGCTGAATTTCGCCCCTCGCCATTGAGAGTCAGTGACATAACACTGTCCTTGATGCCATTGAGCGATGCGCTTAACGATGGCTAAACCCAGTCCAAAACCACCATTTTCTTTGTTGCGGCTTTTATCGAGGCGTGTGAAAGCATCAAACACTAATTCTCGTTGGTCTTTGGCAATACCTTCACCGTCATCTTCAACGTCAAACACTAAATTTTCATTGTCATTGGTAATGCGAATAGCCACGCTGGATTTGGCATAGCGCAGTGCGTTGGTAATGTAGTTTTGTAGTGCTCGTTCGATTAAATGCCCATCGCAATGACACACTAGATTGTCGTCGATATCGCGTATCACGCTGAGTTCGCTGTGACGGGTTAATTTGTCAATTAAGTGGTTGGCTAAATCGCTAATATTGACATCTTCCATGCGCAGTTTGTCGCTTTGGCTTTCTAAGCGACCATAGTTAAGCATTTCGTCAACGAGCTGCTCTAGTTCTGCAACGTCTTGGCGCATGCTATCTAATTGTGGCACCGCCTTTTCATCAAGCATGGCAAAGGCGAATTTTAGGCGAGAAAGCGGAGTGCGAATTTCGTGAGAGACCGCATTGGTGAGCTGTTTTTGATCGCTTATTAAGCGCGATATTTGCGCCGTCATGCTATTAAAGGTGTGCAGAATAGGGGCAATGACCGAACCGTTGTTAACGTGCATTGGCGTTGATTTTGCGCCTTGACTAAAGGCGATGCTGCTGCGTTCTAATCGTTTTAAATCGCGCCACAGCGGATAAATCCAGAGTGCAATAAACAGGGCGAGACACAAGTAGGAGACTAAAAATATCAATGGCTTGATTAGTGAAGCATCGTGGGAATGTTTAAAGGGACCAACGCGATAGAGTTGCTGGTTACGCAGTATATAGGCGTAGATATTTTCGTGCTCGTCGCTGGTAAGCACAGGCTGAAGGTTGTTGAGGTCTTGTTGCTGCCACGGCAGCAGCGCAATATCGTTGGCGGCAACTTCAACTATCGGCAGTGATAAGCGCTCACTAAGTGCGGTTAGATTGTTGGCGTTAAGGGTGAGCGCCAATGAGTTGGCGACTTGTTCAATGGCAATGATTTGCGCTGATGGTTGTTGGTTGTAGTGTTGCCACAGTTTTTCCGACAGCCAATTAATAGCGCCTATTGACACTATCAGCAATAAATAAAGACTAATGAACAAGCGCGCCATATGTACGCCTTAGTCCCAAGCTGTCGGGCTAAAGATGTAGCCTTTGCCCCACACCGTGATAATACGAGTGGGAGCGGACAGATCGTCGTGAAGCTTTTTACGCAAGCGTGAAACGCGAACATCGACGCTGCGATCGAAGCCGTCATATTCACGGCCAATCATTTCTTTATGAATAAAATCGCGACTTTGCACTTCACCGGCTTTGTTCGCTAATAGCCACAGCAATTCGAACTCATGGCTGGTGAGTACAATGTTCTCGCCGCCTAAATTGACTGTTCGCATCGAGTTGTTGATGTGAAGCTGACCAAAAGTAAGCTCTTGTGAATTGCCTTGTCCGTTTGTTTGTGTGCTTGGTGCTGCACGGCGTAGTGCATTGTTAACCCGCGCCAACAAAACATGGGGCTCGACGGGTTTTATGATGTAATCGTCTGCGCCTAATTCTAAACCTGTGACATGATCAAAATCGCTGTCTTTAGCGGTTAAGAATAAAATAGGGTTGTGAAAACTATGGCGAATTTGTTTGATAATGGAAAAACCGTCACTGCCCGGCAGCATAATATCTAAAATGATTAAATCTGGTGTCTGGTGCTTAAGCGCTTGTTGCTTAAGAAAATCGGCCACCATATCTCCGCGATCGATTACGGTAACCGCAAAACCGTTTTGTGTTAAAAATTGGTCGACGAGTTCGGCAAGGCGCTTGTCGTCTTCAACCAAGAGTACGCGTTTCATTAAAATACACTCCAATCGGCTCTAAGCCTGCGCCTAAAGCGCTTTGATGTTGCACTGTTTACATTGACTTTACTGCTGGCGATAACTCGTTGGGTATTATCTTTTAAGTCAAAGGTGGTGGAAGTACTTAGCTTATAAACCAGTACTTCGGAAACTTGTTGTGTGTTGCGCCAACATTTAAGGCGCTCTTTTTGTACGTATAAACACAAATCCATTGCACGTGGTACTTGCCATGTAAGTTGCAGTGGACTAGCGCAAACTTCGCCGGGTTTGTTGACGATGCAGGTAGTTGGCGAGATAGAAAATTGTGGGCTGTCACTAGTTGCCAAGGCGCGAGCGCTCGTCACCATAGCCGCACAGGTCAGTGTGGCCATAAGCAATATATTTGCATTGTTATTGTTGCCCGATTGCTCAATCATTAACTACTAAAGCGCCAAATATTCCATCATTAATTAAAAGTGGTAAACCGCACCAACAAATAGCGTGTCTGAGTGATTTTCTCTAACCATTGGGCTGTCTTTGATTGACGCATCCAAATTCGTTAGACGGTAACTCAGTGCTGCTCGCCAATTCGATGATAGATGATAATTTGCACTAAAGCCAAGGGTACGATTAACGCCGCTTTTGGCGCTGTAGTGACTAGCGACTAATTGCGTGTCACGCTCACCAATGCCGTAATAGTAATTCGCGAGCTTTTGACTGTGCCAGTCTAGGGTGCCAAAGAGTTTTAGCGATAACGCAGGGATATTCTTGATGCGCCATGACTTTTCTAGACGCATTTGACCATTTAAGCCGTTGTATACGTTGAGTACATCGTGGAGTAGATTTAATTGCAGCATCCAGTTGCTGTCGCCAAAATAGTTTAGCTGTAATCCTGCATCGAGTGTCCAATCACGATCGGCAAGCTCTGATATTGCTACTGGCATTTTAGCAATTTCTTCGTCTGTTGCCGGCGAAACAACATCTAGGCTTTGAGAAAAATTATCTTCACGTGCCGATAAATTTGTTTGTGCTACAAAGAAATTACTTGGATGCCAGCGTGAGAAGTTTGCGGCATGGGCATTGAGTTGTGTAATAGCACTAAGCGATAGGTTGGGGGTGATGTCATAAGAATAGCCCAGCACGCCGTCATCAAAGAATACTTGTTCGCCGTAGTAGCTAATGGATGGCAGAAGATAAAGTGGTGTGTCTTTGCCGTCGTATAGCGGATTGGTACGACGTCCATAGCCCAGACCAACGGCAAAATTCCATTGTCCTATTTCAACTTTTTCTTGCTGACTATCAAGTGACGCCGCTTCAATCGCCGTTACTTGGGCAACTTCTGAGGCGTTCGTTGCGGCGCAAATTATCAGTGTCAGTAATAGTGAATACAGTTTTTTCAAAGATACACTCGTTAGGTTTTATAGTGGCAGGTTGCTGTCGATGCTAAAGGTAGCATCGATTATCATCGATTTCATTAAGGATTACATAAGATTACAACTAGTAGCAATTTATAACATCAGTGGCGAAAAACTTTCCCTAAACTGCAATTATCAAATCAAAGCGTCAACGACTTAAACGCGGCACATTAAGTGCTATTAGTTAACTGCTATTAGTTAAGTGCTATTAGGAAGAAAGGAACAGCGTCATGAATTTATCATTAGTGGCATCGAGCATTATTGCTACAGCTTTTGCAATCAGTGGTTGTGGTGGGGGAAGCAGTAGTACCCAACCAACACCTAATCCGACACCAAATCCCACGCCACAGCCGACAACGACGCTTCCAGAGCGCTCTGAGCAGCCACTTGTATTTGGCGCGTTAAGTCAACAGGGCGAGTCGAGTCTCGGCAAACGATTACGCAATGGCGTTTATTTGGCGCATACCTCGCCAATAAATAATTTATTTACCGTGCAAGCAAATGAAACAGCAGATAGCAATCACTCGAAAGCGATTACCCAAGAGGCTGGCGTTGACGAAAGTGATCGTTTTCATTACAACGGCCAGCAGTTGTTCTTAACCATTAATAACAAGTTTAACTACGGCTCTGAGGCAAGCGAAAGTAGCGATATGCTGCGGATTTTGCAGCGTCAATCGGATAACTCACTAACTAAGCTCAGTGACACGCCGATAGTGGTTGATGATGAGCAGCAGTTTATTGATGGCATGTACGTTAATGGCGATAACGTCAGCGTATTTAGTACCGCCGCCAATAACAACTGGCCAATAATGTTCGATATCTTTTATCCGTCACAACACGAGTTTTCACTGTCAATTTTTGATACGAGTAATCACACTGCCCCGAACTTAAAACAGCAATTTACTTTCGACGGTTATGTGCTGTCGTCTCGTCAAATCGAAAACAAGCTTTACGTGGTAAGCAGCTTCTCGGCTTCGATTGATACCGTTATTGATAGTAGTGTTATGGCACAGGACAATGAAGCAATTTATAAAGCGTTGAACAACGCGCCGTTGAGTGAGTTTTTACCCCATGTGACAGATATTGATGGTAATAAAACTTCATTGGTGCCAAACAACGAGTGTTTTGTGCCGCAAAACTTTGATGAGAATTCAGGGCATCATGGTTTAGTGTTGTTATCTGTCATTGACACTAATAATCCAACAAATGTTAAGTCTCGTTGTATCAATACAACAGCCAATGGTATCTATGTGTCGAAAGATGCGGTTTATCTTTATGGCGAGCAATATCATCAAGATGTAACGAGCTTAGAGAGCGTGATTTACAAGTTCGCAATCACCGATGACAGTGTGGAATACCGGGCTTATGCGACGCTTGATGGTAATTTCGGCTGGCGTAACAGTCAGTTTAGATTTAATGAGCAGGGCGATTATTTAACGACGATAAGCACGACCTATGACAAAGACTATACTCCGACACATCAACTCTCGGTATTTAAAGACGATGGCAGTAAAGTACTAAAGGCCGTTGGCCATTTACCGAATCAAACACATTCCACAGCTATTGGTAAGCCAAATGAAGATATCTATGCAGTACGTTATTTTAACGACAAAGCATATATCGTAACTTTTGAGCGTATCGATCCATTGTATGTTATTGATTTAAAAAATCCTGAAGAACCAGTTATCGAAGGTACATTAGAAATCCCTGGTTATTCAGCTTACTTGCATCCTATTGACGAGCAATTATTACTTGGCGTAGGGCAGCATGTGATTTTGCGCGACGATGATGATGGCGATTTGCCGACTGTTGACCAAGGCGCACAAGTGAGTTTATTCGATGTTTCCGAACCAAAATCACCAGCGCAGCTTGGTAATCAAGTATATAAAGACAGTTTTACGCCGGTTGAGTTTGATCATCATGCATTGAGTTATTTGAAACTCGCCAATGATAGCCATCGCGTCGCTATTCCCGTTGAAAGCTGGTCCACAACTACGCAAAGCAGCTCTTTCCTAACCAGTACTTTACAGTTGCTAGAGGTTACGGGAATTGGCAGTGATGCAACACTGAGTAATGTCGGTCAAGTGACACTTAAAAAGGATATTAGCGCTTCGTATTTTTCAAGCATCGACGCGCGCAGCATTTTGATTGAAGACGGCGTCTATTACATCCACGGCAATGATGTGGTGTATCGCGATTGGCAGCAGGGCAGCGATACTTTAGGGCCATTTGCAAAAGACTAAAAAAATATTTTTAATTTTTTGAAATTTTTAAATAAACAACTAGGTCTGGTTATTTGAGTTGGTTACTGTGGGGATGGTAGCCAGCTCTTTTTTCGTTTTTGTAACTTATATTCGAAATCGCGGAGACCAATATGTATATCAAAACATCTTGTAGCGCCGCATGTAATTTAAGTAGCGGTGAGAAAATAGCCGAGCAAGGCGCGGACCGTGTTCGCGAAAAAGCCCATGAGCAACAATTAGAACAAGAACGACTTAATATCGAACAACAGCGCGTTGATAATGTAAATGCGACTGCCAACCCTTCAGCAATTAATTCGGTTAACGCCGCCCAATCAGTAAACCCAACTCAAGCCGTAAATAGTGTTCAGAACGTTGAGCCATCACAACCAATTTCAGAGCAAGTGATAAATCAGCGCGTTAGTGCCTATCAAGCGCAAGACAAATCGCCTTTTAACACCTCAGCGCCAAACAATGTTGGAACCTTGATTAACACTAAGGTGTGATCGGATAGCAGTTAACTACAGGCACCGTAAGTGACACCGTCAGTACTGCATGTTTCGGTACGTGTACCATCGTTATTCGTGACAGTCTTTTTCCATGTACCATTACTGTATTGATCGATTTGCGTGGTGCCTGATTCATGGCGTTTACGCCAGTAGTTGGTGGTTAAACTCACTGCGTCGTCATATTTGTAATCGATGGTCGATAGATAATCCGCAAGTTGCGTCAGTTCGAGTGTTGCTGCGTTCGCTTTTAAATCCACCCACTGCGTAAATTTCTCAAACTCTACTTCGCTATCACGGAAGAATAATTCGGTACTAAAAGTATCGCCAGACTCTTGGTAGCTAAAGCTGTATTGGCGTTCGAAAATGTCATTGAAAGTAGTGCTAGCGCAATCGGTACCATCGGCAGAATCGCGATATGGAACGCTGTTTACGAACTCATACTTTACACCATCTTTGGTAAACATTAATCGCTCGTTACCTGTGCAGTAGTAGCTGCCTTGCGGGTTGCGGTAGGTATCTATACGTTGCCTTAAGCTCGGGCTGTATTGTGTATTGTTGCCCCATGCTGAATCACTTGCTTGCAAATGAGTTAACACGGCGCCTACTTGATTTAAGTTATCGCCATCTTTTAATTTAACTGTTTCAATGATGTCTTGGCCGTCGTCGTAAATGACAATATCTCGATACCACGCTTTATCAAATTTGTATTCGGCGTCGTGCTTATCACTTTGATAGACGCGGACACGAACTTCGGCATTCGGATGTTTTTGTTGCAGAGCGGTACGTTGTTCATAGGCAGACTTCAAGCCAGTCACAATCGATTGCGCCAAAGCGTAAGCTTTAGAATCATCGTTCTTGATAAAATCGGCATACATTTGCTCTGCCGATAAATTATAAAACTGCACCAGTTCATTGGTGACTGTTTTAATTTCATCGCTGATTTCATTACGCAGATTCGCGTCGCTAATGAGGGCGTCACAACTCAATATTTTTGCTTTATCTTGAGTTTTATATTTGGTGTTAATCTGCTCCCAAATCACCGAGGTTAACGGTGAAATGTTAAGCAGTGTTTTGTCTTCAATTGGCGCTAGTGCTGGCGGAAATGACATTTCATAAGCTTCGGTCACTTCACCAAGGTCTTCATCAATGGCGCCGACAGGCACAGAAACATACATAGTTGCGTAAGGAACACAGCGTGCTTGTTGGTCTGTAAACTCAAACGCGTAATCGCCGGCTTCTTTTGACACCGTCGATGGTTCATTATCGTCTTGTTCACCATTACCGTTAATATCTAACCATACTGTTGCACCAGATACGTAGCCGTCGATAACTTTACCACTGTACGTAGTTGTTTGCGGGACAATTGGATCGGGTTCATTTTGCGACGATGGTGATGAACCGCCACCACAACCAAATAAAAGACTACAGCTAAGCGCTGCAAGCGAGAGTTTAAAAGTGTGCATATAAATCCTTTTAACGATTTTTATTATTGTTATTTTTAGAAGGATGGAATTTAACCTACTTATTCACTAAACGAAATAGCTAACTTAGCTTCAATTGGTTAACTTTTGGCTGATACGTCCGCGACACAGGTGCTAGCACATCATTAGATAATCGTAACAAAGTTTTACGACCTTCTTTCTCAAGACCAACGATGGCATCTGTTGCCACCCACCATGAGCGATGAGTTTGTAGACCATCACAATCTTCTAATAGTGCTAAGGCGTCTTTGAAACGCATTAAAGCCATATGCGTGCCTTTGTCGGTGTGAATGTTGAGGTAGTGATCGTCCATTTCTAAACATAGCAATTGGCCACGTTTCTCTAGCGGTACTTTTTCCATCAGTTGGTTGAGTTGCTTGTCTGCTAAGTTCTCAACCAAGTTGTCAGTCTGTTGTTTTGCCTGCTCAATGACTTGCGCTTGTTCATTGAGTGCTTGTTGCGATTGCTGCAGCTGGGCTTGTTGCTGACTGATAAGTAGCATCATCAAGCTAATGGCTGAAATCACACCGCCGATGATGGCTGTCTGGAAAAATGCCGCGCCAACTTGTGACCAATAATCGGCGCTGATATCGAAAAATGCATTGCTCACCACCGGAATAATTAAACTCATCAACAAGCTCGCGCCGAATGCGCCAAGGGAAATTCTGAGCCAGCGAGGGCTAATTTTTTCATCTAATAAGATGTCGCAGGCATTGATCACCGGTGAGTAAATGCCATAGCCAACAACGCAAATGATGACCCAAAAACTGAGCGCTACTGTCACCGGAATATTGACCATGCCAAAGGGCGCTAATAGGCCAATAATCAGACCTGCAATAACCATTGAGGCTAAACCTCTAACGAATCGCTTTGATTTTAGCTGTGACAAAAGCATTTGATTTTTATTGTGTATTTCACGATTCGCCAATTGCACATCATCCTTTTTTGCGTCTTTTACGAATAATTGAACTCACTTTACGAAAAGTCGCTGTTGTTGTTTCGCTGGCTATTTTATCGTTTTTCTCAAGCAGCGCAATGAGCACTTTCATGGCGCTAACTAACAACGAAAAATACTATTTGGAGAATCATTATGTTTACTAAATCACTTAACACATTCATGGCAACGACAGTATTGGCTTCAATCATTTCTTTGCCAGTTTTGGCATCAACACCGCAAGTGGCAGAGCACTATCAACTGACATTTTCAATGACCGACGTAAAAACTAAACAAGGGAAAATGTATGTCGCCTTATTTAACGGTGCTGAGAATTATAAAAAGAACAAAGCGCAGGCTTCGACTATTGTTGCGGTGGACGGTGATGAAGTCGTCGTGACTTTTGAAGACTTACCTCAAGGGGATTATGCGGTGCGCTATTTCCACGATGAAAATGGCAACGGCAAGCTCGACCTTAACTTATTTGGTAGCCCAATTGAGGGGATTGGTTTTTCTAATGATGCCAAACCGAGCTATGGACCTGTTGGTTTCGACGCAGCGAAATTTGCTGTGATGAGTGATGTCGCCAATAGCTCAAGCGTTATTTACAGCAAATAACTGTTAGCAATCGAAGTTAGAAGGAGCGCAACATGCAATTATCTCGTCGTCACTTTATTCAATCGTTAGGGGCTGTAGGCGCGGCCTCTACACTGCCAATGTCACTCAAGCTTGGCGCAACCCCGCCCATCGTCAACTATAAATCGATGTTTAGCGATGCCTTGGCCAATGATCAACGCTTAATTGGTTTTAAGGACGTCAATCAAGACTTTGCCCTCAAACAAATGGATGTTGAAGGCACTATTCCACAAGCTTTACAAGGAAGCTTGTTTCGCAATGGGCCAGCTAAGCTTGAGCGCGGTGATATTCGTTATCAGCATTTATTTGAAGGCGATGGCATGTTGCAGCAGTTCAAGTTTGTCGATGGCAAGGTATTTCACCGTGGCAAGTTCGTGCAAACACCGAAGTTTCAACAGGAGCAGCGTGCGGGAAAGTTTTTGTATTCCGCGCCAGATACTAAAATTCCAAACTCACTAGCCGTTGTGGATAACGATACCGTAAATACCGCTAATACCAATGTCATTGCGGTGGGGGATGATTTGTGGACGCTGTGGGAGGCAGGCTCGCCAGCGCGTGTTAACCCAGAGAGTTTGGATTTTGAGGGCTTAGTGAATCTTGGCGAGCACTCTCGCTATGGCGATAAACTCAAAGGGCTGCCGTTCTCTGCTCATCCGAAGATTGATGGCAACGGTGACATTTTTAACTTTGGCTTGCACAACTCTGGGCGCATTGCGGTTTATCACCTCGGTGCCAATGGTGTGATGAAGAACGTCAGCTTGATTGATGGTAATTACAAAGGCGGTATGTTGCATGACTTTCTGATTAGCGAAAAATATGTGCTGATAGTCCTGCCATCGCTAGTGCAGTCGTCATCAGATGAAGGTTATTTTGAGCGGATAAAGTTTAATAAAAACGTGCCAATGCGGGTATTAGTTTTAGATAAAAATACACTGCAGCAAGTTAGGGAGTACCAACTGCCGCCAGCTTTTGTATTTCATTTTGGTAATGCATGGCAAGAGCGCGATGGTACCATTTGTTTTGATGCCTGTTTATATCAAGATGCTGAAGCTCTACATAAACTGTCGCGCTTGATGATAGGTAAAGCGGCTATTAACACTCGTTCACAGTCGGTATTTATACGCTTAAAAAGAAATGGCCAAGTAGAGATAAATAACACGGATATCAATAGCGAGTTCCCCCGTATTTTGCCTAATTTGACAGGGATTAAGAACAAGCACCTGTATCACCTGTCATCGTCGGATGATGCGTTGTGGAGTGAATCGGTTTCGCGCATCGATACCACGACAGGTAAACAGGATAAATATCGGTACGGATCGGATTTCTTAGTGGAAGAGCATGTGCCAATTTCGCCAAGCGGTACGGAGCAGGGGGCGTATGTGATTGGTACCGCGCTGCATGTGCCTAGCCAACGCACCTGTATCAGTGTGTTTGAAGCCGATAATCTAGCCGCTGGGCCAATGGGACGAGCATGGCTGCCTTATAATCTACCATTAGGTTTCCACGGTAATTTCATACCCGCTTAGGAGTTATGACGAAGCTAATTATTTGAAAGCTATTGCTTTTAATTTAAACATTAGTTTAACTTAGGGGCTGTTGTTTTCTCTAAATCGGAAAAACAGCCCTTATATAATAATTATAAAAAGAGCAATATTATGACTCCACAGGCGATGGAAAAATTTCGGGAGAAATATCGCGCAGCTATTTCTCCGTCCTATTCTGGCTGGCTGCACATGCTATTTGTGTTGGTGGTTGGCGTTAGCGTCATTTCTTATGGTTTGTTGCAAACCAATGATGTTAGCTGGCGCGAATGGTTAGTGTTTCCTCTAACTATGCTGGTGGTCAATTTTGCAGAGTATTATGCTCATCGCTGGCTTGGTCATCGTAAAATCAAGTACGGTAAGCTGTTTTATCAACGTCATAGTGGCGATCATCATACCTTCTTCTTAGAGCATGCAATGCCATTTCAATCGGTGCGGGATTGGCGTGTGGTATTGTTTCCCGGCTATCTGATCATTGCTTTTATTGTTGGCTTAGTGATTCCTGGGGGCTGGTTATTAATGCAAGTCGCTACCGATAATGTTGCTTATTTATATGGCGCAGCGGCGATCAGCGGTTATTTGTTTTATGAGGTCATGCATTTTTCTTATCATTTGCCTGAGGGTAGCTTTGTCGAGCGCACGCCTATTTGGCGCGAGTTGCGTCAGCTGCATGTTGAGCACCACAAGCGCGATTTAATGACCGCCAAGAATTTCAATATCACCATTCCTATTTTTGATTGGTTACTGGGCACTTACCATTTACCGAAAGACTGGCGTGATAAATCATGAGAGTGCCCTCGTGAGCAGTGAAACGCTGATAGAGAATATTCGTAATTGCCGTCTGTGTGAAGATAAGTTTCCTCACGGCGTGCGGCCTGTGCTGCAATTTGATCCGAGCGCGAAAATTCTCATTGCTGGACAAGCGCCGGGGCGCAAGGTACACGAATCTGGTATTCCTTTTGATGACGCCAGCGGTGACAGGCTGCGCGATTGGCTAGGGGTTGATAAAGCGACTTTTTATGATGAAAAACAGTTTGCGATATTACCTATGGCATTTTGTTTTCCCGGTACAGGCAAGTCTGGAGATTTAGCGCCGCCAAAAATCTGCGCTCAGACATGGCGTGACGAGCTAATGGCACAGTTTGAATCCTTAGAGCTAGTGATTATTCTCGGCCAATACGCCAAGGCCTATCACGCGCCTAATGCTGCTAAATCGGTAACTGATGCCGTGAAAAGGTGGCGTGAACATTGGCCACAACAATTGATCTTGCCGCACCCGAGTCCCCGCAATAATATTTGGCTTAAACGAAATCAGTGGTTTGACGACGAGGTCGTTCCTGCGTTAAAACTGCGTGTCCAAGAAATTCTATAAGCGATTTATGATTATCCAATTATCTGACAAGTTAGCGTTAAAACCGCTATTGGTAAGTGATGCGCCAGCGCTTTTTAGGCGTATTGAAGCCAACCGTACAATGCTCGCGACGTATTTGTATTGGGTCAAAGAGGTTGTTGATGAAGCGAGTTGTCGTCGTTATATCGACGAGCGCGCCAACAGTGAGTTGCCAAAAAAACAGTGGTTTGGGGTGTATGTTAACGATGAAATTAGCGGTGTCTTTGCCATTAAATCTATTGACGAAAATGGGGTTGCAGAGCTTGGCTATTGGCTCAGTGAACATGCCCACGGCCACGGGGTAATTTCTCGTTGTGTGGATTATTTGGCGGCGCACCGCGCTGATTTTGGTATTAATTCACTAGAGTTTCACTGTTTATCAAAAAACATTGCCAGCATTAGCATTGCCAAGAAAGCGGGTGCTAACTATATATCTACCATTACTGATTATTTTGAGCTCGATGGGCAAATGCAAGATTTACTGGTTTATCGTGCCGAGCTAGCGCACTAATCGGCGAATTGGTATGATTGCGCTTTGATCATCCCAATTGAGTAACGCCCCTTGAACAGCCTATCTTCATCGCTATTTCACCGTTTTTCCTGCGATGTAAGTGAAATTGAACTCCCTCAGAAGTTTACCTTTCCCTTTTTCTATCAACCGCATCCGCTGGCTATTGCAGCTAGTGAACAGCTACAACAATGGTTATCAGGCGACGGTGGTGAACTGCATGATTTTGATAACGACGGTAAAATGTTCGGCGTGCTAGTGGTGCGAGACAATCAGGGAGAACTTGGTTTTCTGACGGCTTATTCTGGGCAAACGCTAAAGCCAGAGTCTGAGCCAGAGTATTCGGCGCTCAATGACGAATTTTGCCCCATGATAAGTTTGGGGGGCGATGAACAAAGCGCCGCTGAGCAACTGGCTATCAATGAAATGAATAGCGATATTGCGCGCAAGGAAGCCAATCCTCTTATCGAGCAACTAGCCACACAAATTAAAGACGCTGAACAGTCTTTTTCCGAGCAAATTAGCGCGTGGCAAACGCAAATGGCGGTTAATCGCAAGGCGCGTAAGGCGCAGCGTGCCAACGCCGATGAAGACTTGGTTAAAACACTCGCACAGCAAAGTGTCGATGACAAAAATAAACTGCGGGATTTAAAGCTGGAAGCGCAAAAAACGCTGGCTGAATTACAGCAGCAACACAGCGTGTTGGTGGACGAATTAAATCAACTAAAACAGTCTCGCAAGCAGCGTTCAAACGATTTACAACAATATCTGTTTGCTAAGTATCAGCTCTTAAATGCTAAAGGTGAAACTCGTGATATGAACGAGCTGTTTGCGACAACTGCGCAGCGCGTGCCGCCGTCAGGCTCTGGTGATTGTGCCGCGCCAAAGTTATTGCAGGTGGCTTATCAAATGCAGCTGACGCCTATTGCATTGAGTGAGTTTTGGTGGGGCAGAGCGCCAGACTCGCAAGTTCGTCAACACAAGCAAGTGTATCCGGCGTGTATCGGTAAATGTCAGCCAATTTTAAACTACATGTTGCAAGGACTTGAAGTGGATGAAGATCCATTGCAGCAACTTGGCAATGACTCAGCCGATCTCGATATCGTGCATGAAGAAGAATCGTTTTTGGTAATTAACAAGCCATCGGGTTTGTTATCGGTGCCGGGGCGTCATGTGCAAGATAGTGTGAAAACTCGTATTCGTGCCCTGTATCCCAATGCTCGTGGTGGATTAATTGTTCACCGCTTAGATATGGCAACCTCGGGCTTAATGCTTATTGCGTTAAACGAGCGGGCGCAAAAGAATTTTCAGCATCAATTTATAAAGCGCATAGTACACAAGCAATACGTGGCTATTGTCGATGGCATGCTCGATAGCAAGCCTGGTGTTGAGGGCGAAATAGAATTGCCGCTGTGTAATGATTTTGAGGACAGACCGCGGCAAAAAGTATGCGCCGTTGAAGGTAAACCCGCTCATACCATGTGGCAAATTACTAAACAAGAGCATGGCCGTACATGGCTAAATTTGTGGCCTGTAACGGGACGTACTCATCAACTGCGCGTGCATTGCGCTCATCATCAAGGGCTTAACACCGCCATTGTTGGCGATGATTTATATGGCAACAGTGGCGAGCGTTTAATGCTTCACGCGCAGCGCATCGAATTTAATCATCCACTGACTAAGCAGCCGATGGTGTTTGAGGTGAAAGCACCGTTTTAACTGCATTAACTTAAATGGGAAGATAAATGAATAAATTAGTTATAGCTGCCTTGCTTTGTATATCGACAAATATATCCAATGCCTCAGTAGACAATAGTCCTGAAATGCCTCCACGTATTGCTGAAGTTTCAAAAGAGCTGTTGAGAGCATTAAATGTTGCGATCAAAGAATGTGAATTTCGTGGTTTTGATATAAATATTGGTGGTGTAAAAGTATATAAAAACACTCAGAACTATATATTTGATTTTGGACTTTCTGAAACAAACAAAAATATAAGAGGCTCTAAACCGGGCACGAAAATGGTAGTTGTTGTTGAAATTGATACCCTTGAGATCGTCTCATCTTTTTATCCCAAATAAGTTATAAAATAGCGATTCTCTTATCGCTTTGACAATTCCCTCTCAGGCTTTTTATTGCTTGCGATTAAACTTTGTGACACTTTAATGCTCAGAAAAATTAGAACAATTATCAGATAAGAATAATAAGAAAACGGAAGAATTATGAATCACTTAAAACAGACTTTGTTAGCCACTGCTCTTGCTGGTGTCATGCTAACAGGGTGTCAATCGACGCAAACTACTCTCAAAGCGACTCACGCATCTGAGAGCGAACAAGCAAGTGTTGTTGTAAATAGCGCCACTAAAGCGTTTGAGAAGATTACCAAGCAGATTGTCGATTATCGAAAAAGCATCGATGTTTACCAGCACAAAGACGGGGTTAACGGCTATTTCTTACCGAACTTATCACCTGAATTTTTAGCAAATAACTATCAGAAAAACAAAGCCTTTCAAAAGCAACTTGCGGCGATCGACGTCGCTCAGTTAGGCGAGCAAGATCAGATTAATCACGCCATTATTAGTTCGCAAGTAGCCAATACGGTAGATGAATATCGCTTTAACGCCCATTACATGCCGCTGACTTCGGAGTTTGGTTTTCATTCGGCGCTCTCTTTTATGGTGTCTAATAGCAGCTTTAAAACAGCGGAAGACTATCAGCTTTACCTCAAGCGTTTAGCGGCTGTGCCGCAGTATTTCGATGAGAATATCAGTTGGATGAAGCGCGGTATTGAAACTGGTTTTACTCAGCCAAGCCCTGTATTGGTGGGGTATGAAGATAGCATTGCAGCGTTTTTGGTAAGTGATGTCACTAAATCAGAGTTTTATCGTCCATTTATCAATAAGCCAGCGCATATCTCGCAAGCTGACTTCGATAAATTAAAGCAGCAAACTAAGGCAATAATCAAAGATAAAGTATTGCCTAGCTATCAAGGCTATATGGACTTTTTCGTTGGCGAATACAAGCCAAATGCGCGGGCGAAGATTGGTGTGGCAAGTACGCCTGATGGTGAAGCTTTTTATCAAAATCGTGTTAAGCATTACACCACCACGGATATGACGGCAAAAGAAGTCCACGAGCTTGGTTTACGTGAGGTTAAACGCATCCGCGCTGAGATGGATGAGATTATTGCCAGCACAGGTTTTAAAGGTAGCTTTGCTGATTTTGTGCAGTTTCTTCGCACCGACAAACAGTTTTATGCGAAATCGGCAGAAGACCTATTAAAAGAAGCGTCATATATTGCTAAAAAAGCCGATGCGCAGTTGCCTAAGTTCTTCAAATTACTGCCACGCACACCATACGGCGTCGAGCCTGTGCCAGATTCTATTGCGCCTAAATACACCACGGGACGTTATATTCGCGCTAATGGCGATACCGCAGCGGGATATTACTGGGTAAATACTTACGGTTTAGACAAGCGTCCGCTGTACGTGTTGGAAGCATTAACACTGCACGAAGCCGTACCGGGACATCACTTGCAGATTTCCCTTAATCGCGAGTTGGAAGATGTGCCAAAATATCGCCGTAATCACTACATTTCAGCCTTTGGTGAAGGTTGGGGGTTATATGCCGAGTATTTAGGTAAAGAAATGGGTTTTTATCAAGATGCCTATAGTGACTTTGGTCGCCTAACTTATGAAATGTGGCGTGCGGCGCGTTTAGTGGTTGATACAGGGATGCATATGTTTGGCTGGAGTCGTGAACAAGCCATGACTTTTATGCAGGAAAACTCGGCATTGTCACTACACAATATCAAGACTGAAACCGACCGCTACATTTCGTGGCCGGGACAAGCACTGTCTTACAAGATTGGTGAGCTAACCATTAAACGTCTGCGCAAGAAAGCGGAAGATCGTCTAGGGGCTGACTTTGATATTCGCGAGTTCCATTTCCAAATCTTAAAAAATGGCGCTGTGCCGCTACATCTTCTTGAAAAGCAGATTGATGCTTATATTGAAGCAGCCGTAGAAGGCGCAAAGAAAAACTAATTAAGAGGCCACACAATAGTGTGGCTTTTTTATGCTTGATGAGTTTTAAAGTATTTGATTAATATTATAATTCTTCACATTATTAGAATTAACTTACTGGAATAATTAAGATTTAACATGAACGATCTTTATACCCAATTGGCAACGATATTCTTAGGTTTCTTTGCCATTATGAATCCAATCGCCAACACCGCTGTATTTGCTGGTCTCGCTGGTCATAAACCTAAAGCAGAGCAAATTAAAATTGCCTTAAAAGCACTAGTGATTACCTTCTGCGTCATTCTTGCCTTTGCGCTACTTGGTAATGCGATTTTCCATTTGTTTGGCATCACTATTTCTGCGCTGCGTATCACGGGCGGGATATTAGTCTTTTTAGTGGGCTATCACATGCTTAATGGCGCTGGCTCTAAGCTACATTCTACGGAGCAAGAAGCGGGCGATGTTTCAGTATCGCCACTTGCTGTGCCGTTACTTGCTGGGCCAGGCACCATTGCAACTGCAATGAATTACGCGTCATCTGGCAGCTCAGCGGCTATCTTAATGACGATGGGCATGTTTGCAGTGCTCTGTGTGATTACCTTTGTGTGCTTTGTATTTAGTTCACGCATCTTAGCCGTTATCGGCGAAAGCGGCCTGAGCATTGTCACTCGTTTAATGGGGCTTATTTTAGCAGTTATCGGCACTCAAATGGTCATTGTGGGTGTTACTGCTGTGGTAGCGACCATGAAGTAATTGAACGAAAGGAAATAATTATGAGCCAGTATGATGATATTCAAGCCTACTTTCACTCGCTGCCAACTGAGAAAAAACGCGACGATAGCGAAACTTTGCTAGCGCTATTTGAAGAAGTCACAGGCTATCAGGCGTATATCTATAAGAACATCGTTTGTTTTGGTCAATATCATTTCCGCTATGCCAGTGGCCGGGAAGGGGACTGGATGGTGACGGGCTTTGCGCCGCGTAAACAAAACTTGTCGGTTTATATTATGCCGGGCTTTGAACCCTTCGCTGAGCAACTCGCCGTGCTCGGTAAGCACAAAATCGGCAAGTCGTGTTTAATCATTAACAAACTCGCCGATGTCGATTTAGCTGTCTTAAAAGAGATAATCGCTGGCAGCGTAGATATTATGCGCCAGCGTTATGAATGTATTGATAAGGCGTTGGATTAGTGCAGCAATTTGATTTGACAGGAAGTCACAGCGTGGTGTTTTCTTTTGCTTTTAGCTCAGAAAGGCAAATCAAAAGCGCTTGCCGTAGTATTTCAGCTTCTGGTATTGGTTCTGACTTTTCAGTTAAAAAGATAGCTGCCAAGGACTACGTTTTAAGAGTGACCCGAGTTATAGATTTCGATACTGATCTAGTCGATTTTCATAAAAATTTGCTGCTAGAAGATGTAAAGGGCTTTGGAGCAACTTATATCGATGTCAAACTTCATAAAATCGCTACTTCAGATGGGATTAAAAACAAGCAGTTAGGTTGGCGTAGTAGACTTTTGAGTTGGTTGTTTGTGGATACGACAGGCAAACGGCAAAAGACACTTGTATTGCCGTTTTGGCGAATTATTTTCCTTGTTTTAGCGATGCTAGTTTTTGGACTCTTTACTTATTCTTAGTTCCAACAGCCGGTGACATTATCACAGTCGCCGTTTTTCCCGAGCTAAACGCATATTGATAAATGTATTCTCCATTTTCTTCTTTGAAACTCTGCACCACATTATTGTGGTCTATTGCTTTTATAAATTTGGACGTCTGTGCATCGGTAAACTTAGTTGCCGAGGCTATTTGTGCTAAACACAAACTTTCGTAGCAACCTATAGCATCAACGTAACCGTTGGTATCTTGTGAAATGACTTCTTGGAGTGCTTGTTGAATTTTAGTGGAGAATTCGATGCTTTGGGAATTGCTAAAAGTAAGATGCTCTACCAGTCCTGAAAATTCGTCGTTATTTATTGCCGTATTTAATGCGTGAAGGTTTACAGCGTGCGTTTTCTCGTCATAGATTTGTGCAAAGCGAGTTGCTACATCTATTTTGGGGCTTTCTAGTTGAGCTAGCCCTTCGTCCATCTTTGTGTGTGTCTGGTTAATATCGACTGGAGTTGATTCAATTATTGGATTGGTTAGATTCGATGCTTTAGGCGCTGTTGAACTAGTCGAAACTGTAGGTTTTTCTTTGTTATTAGTGTTTACCATTACATAGATTGTGATAGCCGCAACTAAGAGTAATGACAAGATTATTTTAGCTTTCAACGTGAATTCCTTTTCTTTGATAGTTGCTTTATTTTTATTGTCGGCAGTAAAAACAAAATATGCAGTTTATTTTTTTAAGTTTCGTCCAATGGCTTTTAGTAAATTCTTAGAATCATTAGTTCCTAAAGTAACTGTCGTTTTGTCTATAAGTTGCAGTTCGACGGCTGTTAGCCCTGAAACATTATAGAGCCAACCAGTCGAAATCAAACGAATACCAAAACCGTAATACCACTTAGTTTCAATTATCTTTGCTGACTCTATTTCGGATAACTGGAGAGATTTATTCCAAAACTTGGGACCGAAAAACCATTTTATTTCACTATTATCGACAGAAATAGTAAGGCTCGAAAAGAGCAGGGCAACAACGCCAACAATAACGTAAGCAAACCAAATAGATTCTTGTGGCTCGCTAATTGAAGCAAGGACGAGCAGCGAGAATACTAAGCCGAAGATGACGAGCATTGCGGTGCCAATTTGAGTGTTTTTGTATTGCATTTTTTCTTTTTCTAATTAATTGTATCGGTAGTTTATTTGTGTGACAGTGTCATCGACATTTTATGCATTAATCAGAAACTAAATACAACTCTTCTAATGTTCGGAATGGATAAATAATGAGAAAACTTTTACTGATACTGTTGCTAATCTCTCAATATTGTTCGGCAAAAGATTACACATTAATGAACGATGAGGAATTAGAGACAGTACTTATTGAAGCTATTGGGAATAGTTTTGAGGTGCAGCAAGCTAGCGGTAAAAAGTATGCGATTGAGCATGATGTTTATATGTATGATGCTTATTATTTCTCGAAATTTACTACATATAATGGGTCAATTCAGTATAGAAATGTGACTAGAATTATTAAGGCCAAACCAAACAAAAACACCGCAGCTTTTGAATACGATGTTGTTAATTATCGAGATATTAAATATGCCCCTTCTTCGCTTATTGACCAAACGTTGAGTTTCAAGACTGCAACAGATTTTGATCTTGGGCTTATTAAACCAATTGTAGATATGTTACTTCAGGCTCAGAAACAGAAGTACAATTCAGATAACGACCTAACTTTAGTTGGAAACTGGACAGCTTTTGCAAAGCATCTTAATGCGACAATGAAAATTGATAGTATTTCTATGCTAGAGAATGGTCTTTTTGATGTGACTGTCACTTTAATAGAGGGCCAACAAATTATTTCTTGGTATCGTTTAGACGTAGATATAATCAAACGAACAATTGAGTCAAGTGGTGTTATTTTATAGATAGTGAGTTGGTTATAGAAAATGCGCCACTCCCGCAGCGCATTAGTATTCTCTAGTGTAATGCACCAGTGAACGGTAGGCGTGAGCAGATGTCTGCTTCGGCGATAAGGATTTCTTCAAGACGTGCGTCTACTTCGGCTTTGTCGAAGTATTCGTAAGCGAGTTCGATGAATAAATCTTTGTGTTTGGCTTCTGATTTAGCGATGCCGTCGTAAAAGTCTTTGTCTTTGCCCGGTGGTAGGGCTTTGGCAACCATAGAAAAACGCTCGTAACCACGGGCTTCGATAACACCAGCAACGATTAGGCGATCTAGCATAAAGTGCTTGCCGCCGCGGCGAAACAGATTACGGATTTCGGTGATGTACTGGTCGCGTTTGTCTTGTCCTAAAATTACGCCGCGCGCTGTCATTAGCTTTAACACCTGCTTAAAGTGAATCATTTCTTCGAGTGCTAAATCGGTCATGGCGCGCACTAGTTTAGCGCGATCTGGATAGTGAGATAGCATTGACATTGCCATGCCTGAGGCTTTTTTCTCGGCTGAAGCGTGATCTTGCAAGAAGAACTCGAAGTTCTCCATCACCGCGTCTGTCCACGCGTCTGGGGTATCAAATTTTAATTCAAACATAATTCTTTTGTTAGGTGCTTTATTTCTTGGGCGGGATTTTACCTAAGGCAATCACATTAGGTAAAGGGCATTTATCCACGTTTTTGATTCAAGCTAAGTTTTTAGCTACTTATTTATTCTCAAGGTAATCGAGCTTGTCGATGCGGCCGCGGCGGGTGGACTCAACCTTATATTCACTTTCAACTTGCTTCCATGCGGTAACTTTGCCGCCAATATTCACACGTTCGAAATCATCTTTGTCACTATCAGTGATCCCCACAAAATCTAATAGAGCTTGATAGCTGCCTGCTTGGCTGACATCGATGCTAAGTAAATCTTGCTCACGGCCTTTAAAATACGCCTCGATTCCTTGTTGGTGACGCTGATAACACTCGATAAGAAAGTCATCGCTAGCGATATTATCTGCGGTGAGAGGCTGAAAAATGTCGTGATAGCAACGGCGCAGATACGGATTAAAACCGCCGTCGGTGCGTTGTAGGTTGTGCAGCATGCGTTCTAGCAATTGTCGAATCGATGGTACCCATACGTTCATTTCGCGCTTTAAGTGAATGAATTTACTGTTGGGATAAAACTTATCGAGCTGCTGGTAATCGCAAAATATTGGCGTGTCGGCAATAACTTGCGCTTGGTCGAAGGTTTTTTGGATGTAGGCGGTATGTGCGGTGGTAAAACCTAGTTCAACCATGGCTTTGCATACGCTGGTTGTCGCGGTGCGTGGCAGGCCGATAATAAAAATTTTGTTGGAAATCACAAAAGCTCTTCACGATGGTTACTGAAAATAGGCGGGCAATTATCGCAAATGCACGTTGCTTTTGATATCGCTTTTCGTGGTTGACTCTAGAAGTTGGGTAAAATTGTTACAAATTGCTGTTTTAAAGCAAAAAAGTGGGTGATTGGTTTGCTCATCAACAGCGATGGCGATATATTAACTCCAGTTTTATTTCGCGGTGGTTTGGGAGCTATCCCCCACTGTTTCACAAACAATTCAAAGAAGAATAACAATGAAAAAAATCGTTCCTTTGGCTATTTTATTAGCCGTGACTCAGGTGGCGTGTAATGACGCAAAACAAGAAGTCGTTAAGAAAGTTCCTGAAATTAACCAACAAACTGTAACCAATGACGTCACTTATTTAGCCTCTGATGAGTTAGAAGGTCGCGCTACATTTACTCCAGGCATCACCAAGGCGGCTGAATTTATCGCTAAGCGCTTTAAAGAAGCCGGGCTAAAGCCACTTGACGGTTTACAAAGTTACGAGCAAAGCTTTTCACTTTACAACGTTAAAGCAGATTCTGTTGCGGTAAACCTAAATGGTGAAGCTATCAGCAGCGAAAACGTTGCCGTTGCCACAAGCAACGAAATGCTAAATTGGGACGATTCAACGCCAGTTGCGTTAACTGTGATTGGTAAAGACGATGATTTTCGCGCCAAAGTTGGCGAGTTGAATCAACGTGGTGGCAGCAATCTAGTGGTAATTGACCCTGCACACGAAGGCATGTTTAAGCGCTATCAGGCGTACTTTGGTGGCGGTTTGAACAAGTTTGAAATCAATACTAACAACACGCTAGTGATGGTTGTGACGCCATTAACTGACATTAAATCTCTTGCCGTGAATGTGACCAACACTGTTAAGACACAAGCATTATCAAATGTAGTTGGTGTGTTGCCTGGTAAATCTAAAGAAGTTGTGTTGTTCTCAGCGCATTACGACCACCTAGGTGTTGATGAGCAAGCGGAAGGCGACAAGATATACAACGGCGCCGATGATGATGCGTCTGGTACAACTGCAATCATGAACTTGGCGCAATACTACCGCGATCAAGGTGATAATCAACGCACACTAATATTCTCAGCATTTACTGCTGAAGAAATTGGCGGCTATGGCTCTAAGTATTTCTCAACGCATATCGACGCCGATAATATCGTAGCGATGGTAAACATTGAAATGATTGGTAAGCCGTCTAAATTTGGCGCAGGTAAATTCTGGATGACGGGTTATGAGCGTTCTAACCTTGGCCCATTGATGAATGAGTCTTTAAAATCAATCAATACTGAAATCTACCCAGATCCTTATCCTGAGCAGCGTTTATTCTACCGCTCTGATAACGCAACTCTGGCGCGTTTAGGTGTTCCGGCACACAGCTTTTCGTCAACTCAGCTTGATAAAGATAAGCACTATCACAAAGCGTCTGACGATGTTGCTAGCCTTGATCTTGAGTCGATGACCCAAGTGATCAAATCAATTGCTATCGGTAGCCAAGCCTTAGTTGATGGCAAAGCAACGCCGACCCGTGTTGATACGTCTAAAGTTAACAAAAGCGGTTTAATTTATTAGGTATTAGTGGGCTAAGTAACTCGCTAAGCCCATGGTTAGAGATTGTTATGAAAAAGAATGAACGGGCTATCCGTTTAACCATTGCTGCTTTAATGGTGGTATTTGGTTTGTTGTCGTTGTCACAAGCAGGTTATTTTGTTATCCGCTTCTTGGCCATTGACCAACCGTTAGAGCCAAAAGCTGTGAGTTTATTTGTTGGCAGCGCGTGGCGCACCTATTGGATGTTCTTTGGCGCCTACCTAATTCAATTTCCTCTTAAGCAAATCGTCGCCCGTAAAGGCTTATTTACCGCAGTAATGGCAAGTTTCTTTATTTGTTTAACTACGTTATTCATGTATTACTAAGCGTGAAACTAGCCACATTTCAGCGTACAGGTGTATACATTTGTACGCTGATTTCGCATAATACGCGCCAATTTATCTAATCACTGTTTTAGGGCGCCAATGATTGCTGTACTTCGTGTCATTTTTTTACTTCCACTAATTATTATTGCAATAGTCGGTGGTATCCTCATCTGCCTTATTCGTCCATTTCATCGTGATAATACTTTTTTGATGTCAAAAATGTTATCGGGATTTGCACCACTTTTCGGTATTAAGCTGATTGTGCGTGTGCCGCAGGATTTATCAAAAACATCGAAAGTTGTAATTGGCAACCATCAAAATAATTTTGATGTAGTCACCATTTCTGCTGGTGTAACACGCGGTGTGGTAAGCCTTGGTAAGAAGAGCCTGATTTGGGTTCCATTTTTCGGTCAGCTGTATTGGTTAAGCGGCAATATCTTAATTGACCGCAAAAACAAATCTAAAGCGGCGGGCACCATCGCACAAACTGCCGAAAAAATGCTAAAAGACAATTTATCGGTTTGGATTTTTCCTGAAGGAACCCGCAGCCGTGGCCGAGGCTTATTACCTTTTAAAACGGGTGCATTCCACACGGCAATGCAAGCTAAAGTCGACGTGGTGCCGATTGTTATGAGTAGTTCTGATCACATCAGCCTAAACCGCTGGAATAATGGCGTTATGATCATTGAAAGTATGCCACCAATCGATGTTGAAACCATCAACAAAGACAATGTGCGTGAAGTAGCAGCTAAAGCACACAGCGATATGCAAGCCAAGCTTGATCAGCTAGACGCAGAAGTTGTTAAGCTCAACGAAAAATAACGCCCATTGCGGAATATTTAGCGGTATAATACGGCTAATTATTTGATAGAGAACAATCATGTCTGTAGAAAAAGAAATTCAACATCAGCACGCTGATAATCGCGAGATTGTTGAGAGTATTTTAGCTGATGGTAGCAACCCAGATGCTGAATACCCAATTGAGCATCACCTTTCTTGTGCTAATTTTGACCAACTAGAAAAAGCGGCAGTAGACGCCTTTAAGTTAGGATTCGAAGTGTCAGATGCCGAAGAACTTGAATTGGATGACGGCGCAGTCATTTACTGTTTTGACGCGACTATTGACCACAAACTTGAGGTTGAGCGTTTAGACAAAGATACTGAAGCTTTAATTCGTTTAGCGTTTAAGCACAAAATTCAATATGACGGTTGGGGCACTTACTTCATCGATGAGAACGGTGTTGTGCAAAGTGACGAGCTCGACGACGAAGAATACTTCGAGTAAGAATTTGTGTTGTGAAGAAAGCGAATCTGATGATTCGCTTTTTTTATCGCTAAATTTGGACAAATCTAACGGCTGTTCAATGGAGTATCAATGGTCATTCAAATAACTAACGCAGCACCATCAGCAAGCGAACTAGCACAGTTCTATAGCGAAGCCGGCTGGGTGGAAACGCCGAGTATTGATGAAATGCAAGCATGCGTTGAATCCACATCATCTATTTGGTTTAGTGCCATGGATGATGGTGATAAGCGTTGTGGGATTGCCCGTGTAATAACAGATGGTGCGCGTTATGCTTTTATCGTTGATGTAATTGTTAGTCAGTCACATCAAGGGCAGGGTATTGGCGACAAGATTATCAGTGAAGTGGTGCGTTATTGTCGCGAAAAACAGTTTGCTAGCGTTAACTTGTGGCCTAGTGAGGGCTTAGTACCGTTTTACGAAAAACACGGATTTTATGCGTTAGGGCCGCGACAACCGCATATGAAGTTGAAATAGCCTGTGTTATATTGCAGTACTCTTATAATTCAAGGAATGAATGTTGAAGTTTTCTATTCGCCCGCAAATCCATAAAACCACGTTTTATTTTATTGTTCCCTTTCTCTGCTTTCAGTTTGCGTATCTTTACTTAAATCCATTCGGTCAAGATGAAGGCAAAGTGATGGCGATATCTTTTATGGTGATCGTGATTCTTGTGTTGAAAGGATTAATGTCGTTATTTTTGCCATTCTTTCAGGAAGTTAATGTTGATGGATATTTTATAAATCAATCAACTGAGTGGGGTGGAGATGTCACTATTGATATTCGGGAATTGGATTTAGCACTCAGTAGTAATACGGCTAGCCATATCGAGTTAGTGACCATACAAGGACAGCGATTAGAGTTTTTTAGTACGACGTTTCGAGCGAGTGATTTGCAAAAACTCGCTCAACATATCGATGAAATGCTAAAGAGTCGCGATTAACCTGCTGCTTTCTTAGCTTCTAACAACGCTTTCCAGTGCTGAATATGCGCTGGTGGCTCAGGTGATACTAAATCAGGTTCACCCGCTAATTCCATCAATTTTTGGCTTGGCACAGGTTTGCGTTTGTGAACGAATAGTCCGCGCAAGTGGGCGATAGCATGAATGGTATCGCCACTCACAAAGCGTTGTTCCATATAAAAGTATTTTTCATCCCAACAGACTAGTCGCGACTCGATGGTGCATTTTTGCCACGGACGGACATCTTTAATAAAGGTGATTTCCGTTGAGCTTACTACTGGCAGCCATTTGCGTTTCATGATTTGTTTGAACATGCCGCTGTCTGAAATCATTTTGGTGCGGGCCAAATCCATTAAGGCTAGGTAGCGTGAATTGGTAAGGTGCGCGTTAATATCGATGTCTAGCGGCAGTGCTCTAAACTGGTATTTACTGGTGGCAGTAATCGATTGACGGATTTTATTGCGGGGAATCTCCCACAGTAATAAGTAAAACAGACGAAGGTATAAATTCATAAATTTAGAGTAATAATTCTAATTGAGTGGGTGCAATACTAGCAGTAATCAAACAATAAAAAAATAATGGCTTGAAAAATGATGAAATGGCCGCAAATAACTGATTAATCCCGTTTATTGAGAAAGCACATGTCTAACATCGTTGAATTAACCATTGAAAATTTTCAAACCACGCTTATTGAAACCTCGCCAGAGCAGTTAATTGCTGTTGAGCTTTATTCACCGCGCGATGAAGCGGGCAAAGCGATGTCACATGACTTAGCGACCTTGGCCAATGAATTAGGTGATGCCATTGTGTTGGCACGTGTAAACTGCGATGAGCAACCTCAAATTACCCAGCAATTTGGTGTGCAATCTGTCCCAACCTTGGTATTGATTCGCGCGGGTAAGCCACTTGATGGCTTAACGGGAGTTACGCCGATAGAGCAGATCAAAGAACTGCTGTTTAAATATCTACCAAAACCAGAAGATGACTTGTTGCTAAAAGCCAATGCGATTTTGCTCGATGAAAACGGCGATTCAAATCAGGCTTTTGGTTTTATAAAACAAGCGTACGAGCTGGATCCTAGCCGCATCGATATTAAGTTGTGTTACAGCGAGATCCTAGTAAAAGTTGGTCAACTAGAAAATGCTAAAGCACTGCTTGAAAGCTTTGCGTTAGAAGATAAGAACGCGAGCTACCAGCGCATAGTTTCTTTATTAGAGCTCGCAGAAGAGGCGGGGCAGTCGCCAGAAATTACCGCACTTGAACAACAACTAGCGGCAACGCCTGATGATATGGCGGTTAAATTGACGCTTGCTGTCAATTACTCTCAGGCCAATCGTAGTAGCGATGCGTTAGATTTACTGTTTGAGATCTTAGCGGTGGATTTAAACTTCGATGATGCCAAAAAGCGTTATTTAGATATCGTTGCAGCACTGCCTGATGGCGATCCACTAGCCTCTAGCTCACGTCGCCGTTTATACAGCTTACTTCACTAATCTTACTGTCTGGCGTTGTTATGCGGTTTTGATCTGTAAATCATTACCGCAGCGGCGACAGCGGTAAATTGCCCCTTTTAATACCTTGTTGTGACGCCTTATCGTCAATTTCACCTCGCCACAATCACAAAAATAATCAAAGTGCTTAATACCAATGTCATCGATATTATATTGATGAGTGCGATGAGGTGGGCGTTCAAAAACATTGATCATCATGTGCTGCCACTCCCTGCCATGGGGGGCCGTTTTCCCATAAATTTGCCACACTAATAAATGGGCGATTTCGTGAGGCACGACGTGGTAAAGAAAGTGCTCGATGTTTTGCTGATAAATGGCTGGATGGAATTTGAGGGTGTTTTTCTGCAGCAGTGCACTGCCGGCGATCTTTCCCCGCTGATTGAATAACACTTGAGGTCTGGGGAAGGTGCGACTGAGTTTGCTTTCAGCTTTGGCGTAACAGTTTTCTACTGTGGTGAGTAAGTCTGATTGTAGTTGAGTGGATAGCATTTTTAGCTCAGTAAAAAGCCAGTGGGTGTTTATTACCGCACTGGCTTTTTGGCTTTTAAGAAAGCTTATCTGTTGCTACGTGATACGTTGGATCTTCCATCACGTTAACTTCAACACAGTCACTTGCCTTAGTGAATAACTCTTTACACTCTGGGCTTAGGTGACGCAGGTGTAATTTTTTACCCGCTTTGCCGTAGCGCTCTGCTAATGCGTCGATAGCTTCGATACCAGAGTGGTCATAGACGCGTGATTTTTCAAAGTCGATAATCACATCGCCAGCGTCTTCTTCAACTTTAAATTGCGATTTGAAATCGCTAATTGCGCCGAAGAACAATGGACCTTCAACTTGGTAAACGGTTGAGCCGTTGTCGTCGGTTGAACGCTTAACGAGTACGTGTTTAGCGTGCTCCCAAGCAAATACTAATGCCGATACAATCACACCAACGATTACAGCGATTGCTAAGTCAGTTGCTACTGTTACGCCTGATACTAAGATCAGAATAAAGGCGTCTGATTTAGGGATCTTCTTAAGCGCGCGGAAGCTTGACCATTCAAAGGTGGCAATAACAACGATAAACATAACACCGATAAGTGCCGCTAATGGGATTTGCTCGATTAAACCCGAAGCAAATAAGATGAATCCAAGTAGGGCAAGTGATGCTGTAATACCCGATGCACGACCACGGCCGCCAGAGTTTACGTTGATCATCGATTGGCCGATCATCGCACAACCACCCATGCCGCCGAAGAAACCGTTCGTAGTATTCGCAAGACCTTGCGCCACACATTCTTTGTTACTTTGGCCGCGCGTTTGCGTTAACTCGTCAATTAGCGTTAGGGTTAATAAAGATTCAATTAAACCGATAGCCGCTAAAATCAGCGAGTACGGTAAAATAATCATTAGTGTTTCCCACGTAAATGGTACATCAGGAATGATAAAGCTAGGCAATTCACCTGCAATCGATGCTACATCACCAACGACTTTGGTTTCTATATCAAGGCCAATTACTGTCAGTGATACTATTACGATGGCAGCAAGGGCAGAAGGTACTGCTTTGGTTAACTTAGGCAAGAAGTGAATGATTACCATCGTTAGCGCAACTAAGCCAAGCATGGTGTAGAGCATTTCGCCTTGCATCCATTGCATTACACCGTTTTCATCGGCAACTTTAAATTGTCCTAGCTGAGCTAAGAAAATAACAATCGCCAAGCCGTTTACAAACCCAAGCATTACTGGATGCGGTACCATCCGAATAAACTTACCGAGTTTAAACACCCCAAACAGAAGTTGTAAGATACCCGTGAGCACAACGGCAGCAAAGAGATATTGCACACTGTGTTCGACCACTAACGACACCATTACAACAGCCATAGCGCCAGTTGCACCAGAAATCATGCCCGGACGACCGCCGAAGATAGAAGTGATCAAGCCCACCATAAAGGCGGCATATAGACCAACGATAGGATCAACATTTGCCACAAAGGCAAAGGCAACGGCTTCTGGCACTAGGGCGAGGGCAACCGTGAGGCCCGAGAGTATATCAGCCTTAAGGCTAACTACTTTATTAATGTGTAGCTTGAGCATGATTAGTTTCTTTAGTTTGGGAATGGGTTGTAGGGCAAATGCCTACAAAAAGCGCTAAATTGTAGATTTTTGGTGGAAAAAGTCAACCAAAATCAAGGGCGGGTAAAGGAAGTGTGAACAAAAAATAAAGGCCACCAAAAAGGTAGCCAGTTATTCTAAATTAACCGTAATGGCTAATTTTTAAAGTGCAGTTACATTGAGTGCTTGTGGACCTTTAGGACCGTCTTCTACTTCAAACTGAACTTCTTGACCGTCGGCTAGTGTTTTGAAACCTTCGCCTTGAATTGCTCTAAAGTGAACAAATACATCTGAGCCACCTGAGCGTTCAATAAAGCCAAAGCCTTTCTTTTCATTAAACCACTTAACGCGACCTGTCATTGTAGCCATAATAGCCATTCTCCATTTTATATATTGATTGAATAGGCAACCGCTGCACTATTCAAACTCGCTATTTTATATTGGCTATCAAGTGAACTGCCTAAATAACAAGCATATTGATTCTAGCGCATAATTTTGAAAAGTAAACATCATTCAAAATATCAGCAATTTAAGGCGTAAAACCGCGCTAGAATTGGTATGGATTAGATCAAATCGCTGTGGTGAATTGCCACAAATTTTTCATAAAGTGAGTCTTGTGATTCGACGCGCTCAGGATCAACTTCAATGCAGTCGATAGGGCACACAGCAATACAGGTTGGCTTGTCGTAATGACCTACACACTCGGTGCATAGGTCGGGATCGATCTCATAAATAACCTCACCATAACTAATAGCTTGGTTAGGGCACTCTGGCTCACACATATCGCAGTTAATGCAATTGCTTAAGATCTTAAGTGCCATGATTAGCCTCGAGTGCTCTTGTCTTGCGGTAAATAGCGCATGATCAGAGCGTAGGTTAAATCAATTTCACCATCTACTGGGATTGAAACGATGTGGCCGGAGCCTGGTGCAACATCTGTCTCTTCCCCTTTTTTGTTGCGCATTGATTCGAGGGTAAATACAACGTTACCTTGAGGCGTCATTAGTTCTAGCGTATCACCAACAACGAATTTGTTTTTAACATCAATAATTGCATCACCGTTATCATCGCGTCCCATCACTTCGCCAACAAACTGCGCGCTGTCGGATACTGAGTGACCATAATCGTAGTTTTGGTACTTATCATGAGTGTGGCGACGCAAGAAGCCTTCGGTGTAACCGCGGTGTGCTAGATGATCGAGTTGTGAGCTTAGTGCAGGATCATAAGGCTTGCCAGCAACTGCATCGTCGATGGCGCGGCGATATACCTGCGCTGTTTTTGCACAGTAGTAGAACGACTTGGTACGGCCTTCGATTTTTAGTGAATGAACGCCCATTTTAGTCAAGGGCTCAACCATTTCCACTGCACGTAAATCTTTTGAGTTCATGATATAAGTGCCGTGTTCGTCTTCGAACGCTGGCATGTATTCACCCGGACGATTAGGCTCTTGCAACAAGTAGATATTGTCGGTGGTTTCACCTTCACCCAGCGTTGGCTCAACCACTACAGGCTGCGCTAGCGCTTCAGTCTGTGAATTGTCGTTGTCTTGTGGCGCTGTTGCAACGACATCACCAGTCTCATTTTCTTGTGCATCATGGACACCGTATTTCCAGCGACAGGCGTTGGTGCAAGTCCCTTGATTTGGATCGCGTTTGTTGATGTAACCCGATAATAAGCAGCGACCAGAGTAGGCCATACACAATGCGCCATGGACAAAAACTTCAAGTTCCATGTTTGGTACAGCTTCGCGAATTTCTTTAATCTCATCGACTGATAACTCTCGCGATAAGATGACGCGTTCAATGCCTTGGGTCTCCCAAAACTTCACCGTAGCCCAGTTTACCGCGTTTGCTTGCACTGATAGGTGGATTGGTAACTGCGGGAAAGCTTCACGCACCATCATGATCAAACCGGGATCAGACATTATTAATGCGTCTGGATTTAGATCCACCACGGGTTTTAGATCGCGAATATAAGTTTTGAGTTTGCTGTTATGAGGCGCTATGTTACTAACAACGTAGAATTTTTTGCCAAGTTCATGTGCTTCTTTTATGCCGATTGCTAAGTTTTCTAAATTAAACTCATTGTTGCGCACACGTAGGCTGTAACGCGGTTGACCAGCGTATACAGCATCGGCGCCATAAGCAAAGGCATAACGCATGTTTTTTAAACTGCCAGCTGGGCATAATAATTCAGGAATGAAAGACACTAAAAACGACCTCTTTAATCTCGGGGGCGAATATTTTAGAGAGCAGGCTGTTGCAGTACAACGTAAAGCTAGCATTGTTTATATCAAAATTGATTTAAGTCAATTTTGATAACTTTGCAGGGATAATCCCGCTGAAATAAAAATTCACAAAAAGAGCATAAATATTCATTTTATGGTTGTTTATACTCAGCGATTGAATTATCTTATGCAGCTATAAGATAGATTAACTATTAAGTTAGGTCTAAATTTAAAGATTATCTGTAAAACGACGAGTTGAATAATTCGTCAAATGTGTGAGAGTGAAATGAAATTATCAAACTTAGCAGGCAAAACCGTTGGCGTATGTGTATCTGGTGGACTGGACAGCAAGACAGTGACCAAACGTTTAATGGAAGAGAATATTAACGTTATTTGTTTTTCGGCTGATTTAGCACAGCCAGATGAAGATGATATTCAGAATGTTGCTCGCAAGATGGAGCCGTGTGGCGCAGAAACAGTATTGGTCGATCTTAAGAAAGAGATGGCTGACGCGTGTTTTGCGGCCATTAAAGCCAATGCTACTTATGATGGTGGCTATTGGAATACCACAGGTATTGCTCGTGCGGTAACCGTGCAAGGTTTGGTAAAAGCGATGAAATCGCGCGGCGTTAACATTCTAGCCCATGGTGCGACTGGACGTGGTAATGACCAGATGCGTTTTGAGCGCTACACTCGCTCGCTAGCGCCTGAAATGGAAGTATATGCACCATGGCGTGATGCCGATTTACTCGAACAATTCCCTGGTCGTAGTGAAATGGCGGATTACTTGGCGACGTTCGATATTCCAGCTGTGGTTGGTATGAAAAAGAAATATTCAACTGATGCCAACCTTGCTGGTTTGTCTCATGAAGCAGAAGATTTAGAAAGCCTAGAAACGTCGATGCTCATTGTTGAGCCAACCATGGGCGTATGGCCGCAAGATGCGCCTGATGCGGTTGAAGAAGTGACTATCGATTATGTAGCTGGCGAAGCCGTGGCCTTTAATGGCGAAAAACTAAATCCATTCGATATGATGACCAAGGCCAATGAAGTGGGGGGCCGCAATGGCGTTGGCATGTCCAATGCGTTGGAAAACAGAATTATTGGTACCAAGAGTCGCGGAGTATATGAAGCGCCGGGCATGGAGCTATTAAGCCAAGGGCTACAAAATATCTTACAAGCGACTTTAGACAGACGCGCGACTGCGCTGTATGAGAGCTTAAGTAAGGTGATTAGTGATCAGTTCTACGATGGTCGTGGTTTTGATGTAGCCACTAAAGCGGCAGTCCAAGGTATTGAAACGCTGACTGCTAGCGCAACCGGGACTGTGAAACTTGGCTTGTACAAAGGTAATGTATTCTTCTTGTCGATGGGCGATATTGCAGCCTCACTTTACAACGAAGAAGATAGCTCAATGGAAGCAAGTGATGGTTTAAATCCTGAAAGCTCTCAAGGGTATGCCGATATTTTATCTGTTGAAGCATGTGCTTTAGCAAAAGCTGGTCAGTTCGAAGGAGATAGTTAATCCAGCTTTATTTTTATTCAGATGAGACCTTTGGCCGCTATTTATAGCGGCTTTTTTTGTGGCGTTAGCGTAAACTGGCTGGACAGTCTAGAGGTATAAAAATATGAACCGCAAAAAGAAAATCAAATCGATTCTTGAAAAGAAACAAAAGAAAAAGAACGGCAAGTTAGCCCACAACAATAAACCCAAGTATATTTCGAAAGCGGAGCGCGCCAAGCTAGAAGCGCTGCAAGCTCAAGAAAATGATGATGGTGCTATACAAACTGAAGCTATTACACCATCTGTAGAATCACAGTCGCCTGAAGAATCTTAGTCTTCCGAAGAAGTTAAGCCGTCTCTATAAAATTTTTAACCTTCGTTATTAGTGCATTGGGAAATTGACGGTAATCGAGATACGGCGTCAGTAATAGAAGCTGTTCATTAGCATTTTTCGCTGATTTTACTTGGTATTCTTCATCGATATTGCACCATTTTCGATGGCCTAACTCGAATGATTCGGCGTGGTTTTTGCCGCATAAATATTCAATTTTACTCGCGTTTCCCAGTTGTGTTGTAAAGTTAAGATAAACTTCATTTACAAGCCTTTGGTCGCGAAATTGCTGCCAATTGTCACTATCATCACATAACTTGGCGATGATAACGAAAATTTTCCGCCAATGATTACCGTTAATATCGACGATTTCTGCTACGTCGTAGCCTAGCTCACCGACAATTGGCACGTTTGGTAAATTAAAACAAAACTTACTACTGGGATTACCTAAGCCGATAATTTGTTGATGGTTATTGGTCAATATTTGATTCATTCTGTGATTTAACCTAATACGTAAAAATACGTAGCATTTGATCTAAATTAGGAGTATATATTAGTAAAGCTGTAATATTGAGCTGTAACGCTGCATCAATACTTTATGACACATGAATTCAATGCAGTATTTTTATAAAATTGGAAATGGAAGCGAAGATTTATGTCTACTGCCAATGCATTACGTACCATCTTAATCGAAAAACTCAAAAGCGATGCTTTAGTTCTACCAACCTTACCAAAAATTGCCATGAAAGTTCGAGAAGCTGTGGCAGATCCAGATACTAACCTCAATGATATTGCGGCGATTATTGCACAAGATGCAGCATTGTCTGCACGCTTAATTCGCATTGCAAATACGGCGCATTACAGCCGCGCTGTTCGCGTTGAAAATCTTCAAGCTGCGGTAACTCGTATTGGCATGCGCCAAATTAAAAACATTGTGATGGCACTGGCGATGGAGCAGTTATTTGTTTCTAACAATGAGTTAATTGCCACTTACCTTGCTAAAACGTGGAAACGCTCTACTGAAGTGGCTGCTTATGCGATGGCATTGTTTGCAGTGCACAAAGAAGAGAACAAGCACACATCGCTACAAGTTGATACCTTGTCACTTGCTGCGCTGCTACACAACATTGGTACTTTGCCAATTTTAACGGAAGCCGATGGCTACCCAGATGTATTCGCAGAGCCTGAATTTTTAGAGCGTGCAATTAGCGATCTTCACAATCACATTGGTTTATCAATCGTTAAGGCATGGAACTTTAGTGATGATATGGCAGAGTCTGTGCGCTACTACTCAAGCAGCGACTATCAGACTGATGAAATTAGCTACTTAGATTTCGTGCGCTTTGCTGTGTTATGTCAGGCGAACGAGGCAAACTTAGCTGGCGCAAGCGATGCCATGGCATCATTTGTTGAGAAAGGATTGATTGATTCAGTAGACGATCTTTCAAGTGATACTTTCACTGATGAACTAGCGGCGGCACGTGCAACCTTTGCATAATCCCGCAATTAGTTATACGAAAACGGCGCTTTGATAGCGCCGTTTTTTTATTGTCTTCTATTTCTTAAGAAGTATTAGCGGTTATTGTCTCGCCTGACGCACATTACTTGGCGCCGTTTCGAAGTTTGAACGAAACGGGTTAATGTCCAATCCTCCGCGACGGGTATAACGGGCGTAGACAGTGAGTTTTTCGCAGTGACACAGCTCGCTTAAGTCGCTAAAGATACGCTCGACACACTGCTCGTGAAACTCGTTGTGTTGGCGAAATGAAATCAGATAGCGCAAAAGGGCTTCGGGATTTATTCTCGGCCCCTGATAATTGATCTCCACTGTGCCCCAATCTGGTTGGTTGGTGATCAAGCAGTTTGATTTGAGCAGGTTTGAGTGCAGTGATTCACTGACAATGTCATCTGAAGTTGAATCGTTTAAATAATCACGTGAGAATTCAAAGTCGGTAATTTCAATATCGAGCTCATCAATGCATTCTCCTTTCGGGCCGACGATTTGCTGTGCAGGAAAGTCTTTAGCGAGGATGATTTCAACCTTGACGTCACCTTGCGCACAAGCGCTTAAATCTGTCTCAAGTTGCTTTACTACTTCGATTTCATCAGCAAATTTATGCTGGTTGTAGCTGTTTAGATAGAGTTTAAATGACTTAGACTCTACTAAGTTAACGCTATCAAATGGCACGCTAAAACTCGCCATCGCTACTACTGGCTTACCTTTGTTATTGAGCCAAGACAGTTCATAACCCGTCCAAATATCAACGCCAGTAAATGGTAGGCTGTCGCCGAGGCTTAAACCATCGCGATTTAACGAACGCGGCACACCTTGTAACAGTTTTGCGTCGAAGCTGTTATCATACTGCGTCTCTTTGCCTAGGCTAAGAGATTGAAGTTCTGGGGCGTTTTCATAGTGAGACGATGGCTCAGTCATAAAGGTTTCCAACGATTAAGAGAATTGAATGAATCACACTGCACATGCACTTGCGGATTTTGCTGGCGATTATAGCAAAGCCTGTGAAAATGAAACGCAAAAATTACCACAGGTTGTTTTTGATGAGAGTTGGCGCTCGCCCTGTGAAATTACGGGTAGTGAAGACGGTGACAAAATCAGCTGGCAACAAGTGAGCCAAACGTCTGAGTTTGATTTTTCTGATATTGAATCTGCGTTAGAGCTATCGTTGCATGAATCAGTCAAAGCCTTTTATGGTAGCTATTTAGGGGCGAGTTTGTATGGCAGCTTCGGTGATAAACAATACGAATTAATTCAGTGTTGGAACGAAGAAGATATTAAGCGCCTATGTGAAAATATCATTGGTCATATTTTGATGCAGCGAAAGCTAAAGCAATCACATACTGTGTTCATAGGTAGCGTCATTAATAGCCATCTTATGGTTTGTGTCGACAATGAAAGTGGCGCTGTGGTGCTAGAAGTTCCTGGGGATGATAACCGCATCGAATTAGCGCCGTCCTTGGCAGAATTTCTGAAGGCATTAACGCCATTAGCAACGCCTGATGAAGAGTTAGCTTATCAAGCCCCTGTCGATATTAAACCTGGACTCATGCCGCGCCTAAAAGAAGTGATGCGCAGTCTTTTAGGGCGTCAAAAATAAAAGCGTGAGTGGGCTTAATTGTAATCCCACGACAAGTTTGATACTAAGCGACAATCGTCACATTTAAAATCAAATACTTGGTGAATGGGCTCATCTAACGCCCAATCACCACCGCAACTTGGGCAGCGGCGCTGCTGTTCGCTTTCTTTGCTTTCTCCACCCACGCGATAAAGGTAATAATAAGTGGCAATGCCACTATTTGTTTCTAATTGAGCGACTAAGGCCCTGCCACGTTTGGCGAGCGAGCTGTCGACATCACCAATTTCTGTTAAAGCGGCAAATTCGGCACTGCGACCGTTCATTTGCAATTGATCGCAAGCTTGCCAGTCTTGCTGCCAGTTAATTAGCTGTTTATAGCAGCCATTGGCAAGCTTGGGTTGGCGATACAGTGGGATCGGTGCAAAGTGTTCGCCACAGCGTAATGGCGAGCAAGTTTGTACATAGCTGGTATAGAGGATTTGCCAGCTTGGCGTGTGCTCTGGATCAGACATATCCGAATGTAACTCTTGGCCGAGAATGTCAATCTTGGGTTTTAGTAAGCCTGCATCACTTAGAGCGTCTAGTGCGCGGTTGACCGCTGTATTGTTGTTTTGATAGGTGAGGGCATCTTCAGTTGGACAAAGCGCTTGAGTGACGAATTGCCCGTCTTTAAGCAAGCATGGAAACTCGTTACCGATGATTTGACCGTTGTATTTTAGCTCGGTAATTAGTCCGGAAATAGCGCGCTCTGCTGCGGTGAGCGTCGTATCTTCAAAACATTCGAAGATGAGTCTTTTTAAAATCATTTTTCGTTTCCTAAATGCACTTCTACCAAGCGTTGCAAGTCGTTGAGTTGTTGCTTGGTTGCTTTGAGCTCTGCTGTCAGCTCGGCAACTTGTTGTGAAAGTTCGGCGATGTCTGCTGATTTTTCAACAATCGACGTGTCGACACTAGGTGCTTGAGGTAATAGTTTGGCCACGTCATTAGCACTCAAATTCATTGTTTTTTGAAGAACTTTGATAATTGATGGCATAGGAGCAGGGGTTGCCAGTTTTCCTTTAACCGTTGCTACAGTAGGCTTTTTGTTTTCTACAAGTAATTGATGAACTGCAATTAATATATCATTTTCCATGTTTTAACTCGGCTTGTGTCTCTAATTGATAATTTTATCACTTTTATAGTGAATATTTAGCAAAAAAATATTCTAATTTTTAGAATCATAATCATGGTGTTGTAATTACAAATAGTTTGTATAGACAACTTACTGTTAATAAAACTTTACGATTTTACAGTGTTTTTATTACTGTCATTAAAACAGTGGTTTAGCTTGCACGAAGCGTAAATAAATATGCCGCCCCTTTGCTGTCCAAATAATGACCTAGTTACTCCTTCGCTTGATGCAGCATTTTTGTTATTTTGGCGGCTTTTTTAATAGTTTTCACTTAAAAGCCCTATAAAAGTATATTTTTTTATAAGAAAAGCCGAAATGTCTATTGCGGAGCTAGAAAAATAATGGTTAATATCAGGTAACGGTTATTTCATCCATGTAACATTTTCGTGATGACTGTTTCTTTCTTATTGTGTTGTTTTCTATCATTAAGCGTTCACAACCAAGAAAGGCTGTCATCCTCATACAATGTTGAATGATTAAAGTAACGCTGTTTCAAAAGAATTTTAAGATTAATTATGTGAGTTGGAGTTTGTAATGGAGATGTTATCCGGCGCCGAAATGGTGATCCGCTCCTTGCAGGATCAAGGGGTTGAGCGGATTTATGGCTATCCTGGTGGTTCTGTTTTAGATATTTATGATGCGTTGTTTCAACAGTCAAGCATCGAACACATTCTGGTGCGCCACGAGCAAGCTGCTGTCCATATGGCAGACGGTTATTCTCGTGCAACCGGTGAAGTCGGAACGGTACTAGTGACCTCAGGTCCTGGTGCGACTAACTGTATCACTGGTATTGCCACCGCTTATATGGACTCCATTCCTATGGTACTGATTTCAGGTCAGGTACCAACGACGATGATTGGTGAAGACGCGTTCCAAGAAACCGACATGATCGGTGTTTCGCGTCCAGTGGTAAAACACAGCTTTTTGGTTAAACGCGCTGAAGATTTAGCGAGTACCATTAAAAAAGCCTATTATATAGCCTCTACTGGTCGTCCTGGTCCGGTAGTTGTTGATATTCCAAAAGATGTAATGAATCCAGCGCTTAAGTTTCCTTACGAGTATCCAACATCGGTGTCGCTGCGTTCATATAATCCAACGCAACAAGGCCATAAGAAACAAATTCGCAAGGCATTAAAGACGCTAATTGAAGCCAAGCGCCCAATTATTTACGCTGGTGGCGGCGCCGTATGGAATGGCACACCTGAGCTTATTAAGCGGCTTGCTGATCACATTGGTTGTCCGGTCACTAATACCTTGATGGGATTAGGCGTTTATCCGGGCACTGACGAGAAATTTGTTGGCATGCTTGGTATGCACGGCACGTTAGAAGCCAATAAATCGATGCACTTTAGTGATGTTATTTTCGCCATTGGTGTGCGTTTTGATGATAGAACCACTAACAATCTGGAAAAGTACTGTCCTAACTCGACCATCATTCACATCGATATTGATCCAACATCAATTTCTAAAACAGTGAACGCTGATGTTCCTATTGTTGGTTATGCACACAATGTATTGACAGCAATGCTTGAGATGATTGATGATGAAAATCTGCAAAACAATAAAGCAGATATGGATGAATGGTGGAAACAAATCAACGAATGGCGCGATAAAAAGTGTCTGGCCTATGAAACGAGCGAAGAGTCACTAAAACCACAGCAAGTTGTTGAGGCCATGTATAAAGCGACGAACGGTGATGCTTATGTGTGTAGTGATGTTGGTCAGCACCAAATGTTTGCCGCATTGTACTATCCATTTAAACGTCCGGGGCAATGGATTAACTCAGGTGGCTTAGGCACTATGGGCTTTGGTTTGCCGGCTGCGATGGGGGTTCAAATGGAGTTCCCTGATGAAACGGTAATCTGTATTTCGGGCGATGGCAGTATTCAAATGAATATTCAAGAGCTATCAACCTGCCTGCAGTATGACTTGCCAATTAAGATCATCATTCTTAATAACCACGCCCTAGGCATGGTGAAGCAGTGGCAAGATATGGTGTATAAAGGTCGCCATTCACATTCTTATTGGGACTCAGTGCCAAACTTTGTCCGCTTAGCTGAAGCTTATGGTCACGTTGGTATTAAAGTTGAAAAACCAAGTGAACTTGAGGGCGCACTAGAGCGTTGTTTCTCGCTAAAAGACAAATTGGTGGTAATGGATATTGCTGTTGATGAGTTAGAGCACGTATACCCAATGTTGGTGAAATATGGCGCGATGAACGAAATGTATTTGAGTAAGACGGAGCGCACCTAATGTCTAAAACTGTAATTTCTCTATTATTAGAAAATGAATCAGGCGCGACATCTCGTATTGTTGGCCTGTTCTCGCAACGCGGTTATAACATCGAATCACTAACAGTATCGGCGACACAAGATCCGTCTTTGTCACGTATGACACTGGTTACTCGCGGTGAACCACGCGTGATTGAGCAAATCATGAAACAGCTTAACAAGTTGATTAATGTGCTGCGTGTTTCTGAACTAACTGCCAGTGAACATATTGAGCAGGAATTATCACTGGTTAAAGTTGCTTGTATCGGATCTAAGCGTGATGAAGTATGCCGTTTAGTTGATATTTTCAATGGTAAAATTATCGACGCGACACCCAAAATTTATACGGTTCGCCTGTTTGGTGATGGCGATAAGCTTGATGCCTTTGTTAAACAAATAGAGCAGACTTGTGAGATCTTAGAAGTCGTTCGCTCTGGGGTAATTGGTATTTCTCGTGGCGAGAAGTCACTAAAAGCTTAAAACGTTAATTATAAATGATGAAAACCGCGGTATAGTTACCGCGGTTTTTTTATGTCTGCTAATTCATAAAAGCGCCGGACATAAAAAAGCCCGACTGAAAAAACAGTCGGGCTGTTTAGGATCTTTAGCAAGCTTAGGCTGCGAAGATACCTTTTAACATGTAGAAGATACAGATAGATAGTGCTGCACCCGCTGGTAGTGTTACTACCCAAGACACTACGATGTTACGGATAACACCCATGTTTAGCGCAGCGATACCACGTGCCATACCTACACCTAATACCGCACCAACTAATGTTTGTGTCGTTGAGATAGGTAAACCTGTTGAAGAGGCTAGTACAACAGTTGTTGCAGCAGCAAGTTCAGCAGCGAAACCACGGCTTGGTGTTAAGTGGGTGATGCCTTGACCGATAGTTGCCATAACGCGGCTACCGAAAATAGCAAGACCAGATACGATACCGATACCACCTAGTGGTAAAATCCACCACACTAACTCGGCTTTCTTAGCAATTTCACCACCGCTTTCAACGATAGATACTACAGCAGCTAATGGACCAATTGCGTTAGCAACGTCGTTTGAACCGTGTGCGAATGCCATACAACAAGCCGTTACAACCATTAAGATAGCAAATACTTTCTCAACGCTTGCATAGTGCATTTTCTTATCGGCAGCAGGGTCAACTTTTAGACGTTTAATTGCAATAACACCTAGGAAACCAACAACTACTGCAATACCAATTGATAGCATCATTGCTTCATTCGTAGAGAAGTGAAGACCGATGTGCTTTAAGCCTTTCTTGATTGTTACTAATGACAAGATAAAGCCAGCAAGTGCCATGTAAACTGGTACGTAGCGTTTTGCATTTGCTAGTGGGTCGTTAGTGTTAAAGATGAACTTCTGTGCACTCATGAAGATGATGTACGCGAAGATACCTGAGATAAGTGGAGTAATTACCCAGCTACCTACGATACCGCCAACTTTAGACCAAGTAACAGCGTCTGCACTCACACCAACAGCGGCGAAACCTACGATAGCACCAATGATTGAGTGTGTTGTAGATACAGGCCAACCTAAGTAAGAAGCTACAAGTAGCCATGTACCAGCAGCGAGTAGCGATGCAATCATACCGTAGACCAGCAATTCTGGCGCGTCTACGAAGTAAGAAGCGTCGATAATGCCTTTGCGGATAGTTGAAGTTACTTCACCACCAGCTAAATATGCACCAGCGAATTCGAAGACCATCGCGATTAAAATCGCTTGTTTGATAGTAAGTGCTTTAGAACCTACCGAAGTACCCATAGCGTTTGCTACGTCGTTGGCACCAATACCCCATGCCATGAAGAAGCCGAAAATACCGGCCATTAATACGAGTTCAAAGCCGTAATTTGCAATGATATCCATTGAGATAAACCTTAATTATTATTACGAACGAGCTAGCATTAGCTCTAAACGGTCGCCAACGCGCTCTGCTAGGTCTGCTAAATCGCCAACCCAATCGATCACGTTGTATAAAATAACCACATCCACTGGGTTTAATTCTTGCTCAATTCCGTGCAATGAATGACGTAGTTTAATCTGCATACTGTCAGTATCATCTTCTACTGCGTCGAGTTCGTTTAGTAGGTTTTCAATAATTTGTAGCTCTTTACCTTGGAAACCTGTTTCAACCAACTCATCTAATTCGTCAATTGCTTTTACTGCGAATTTTGATGTCTCAATACAACGCGCTAGGTAAACCATGAATTCTTCTTCAATTTGGGTTGGGATAGCGAGTTTACGACCAAGGATACGGCCTGAGATATCTTTTGCAGTGTTGGCAATTTTATCTTGTTGAGTGATTAGCTCTAACATATCAGTACGATCAACTGGCATAAACAAACCCTTAGGTAGGTTAATGCGCACTTCACGTTTGAGTTTGTCAGCGGCTTTTTCTAATTGTGAAAGTTCTTTGCGTACAACGGCAGCTTTTTCCCAATCTTGCTTGGCGCAAGCTTCGAAAAATGGGATTAAGTGCTCAGCACAATCGTGAACTTTACGGATGTGTTCTTGTAGAGGTTTGATTGGTGATTTCGCGAAAACACCTAGTATCGAATTCATCGACATACTTTAGACCTTTTTGTGATTATGTTAGCTAAAAGTAACAATTGAAAATCGAGCGCATCTTATCCTAACTCGTTTCGATTTGAAACTATGTACATCATTATAATGTCTTATATTTTCCCGCTAATCGATATAAACTGTGACAAAGTTAACGAGTTATCTACGCCCCATTTAGGAACGGCGAAAGTATATGACTCTTTTGTGACGGTTTTATTACAACAACTAATTACTGGAAAAAAAATGCAACACGAAATAGAGATCAAGCTCATAGTTTCGAACAATATTGAAGAAACTTTAAAAGATCTCTCAGAAAAACAGGATGTTAAACTCATAGAACAGCAGTTTGCTCTTGAGAATATTTATTTCGATACCCCGGATAAAAAACTTAGACAATGGGATATGGGGATGAGAATTCGCGTTAATGGCGATCATATTGAGCAGACCATTAAAACAGCGGGTGAAGTCATTGGCGGGTTACATCAGCGACCTGAATACAATATTGATATTTCCTCGCGTGAGCCGCAACTTGACTTATTTCCGCAACAAATTTGGCCGAAAGATACTAATCTCGAACAATTAAGTAGTGAAATAACCCCTTTATTTGCCACTAACTTTACTCGTCGTGGTTATATGATGGTATATCCAGACGGCGCTGTAGTTGAGATGGTGCTTGATCAAGGAAAGATTATTAGCGGTGAACGTGACATCGATGTATGTGAAGTAGAATTAGAATTGGTTAAAGGTAAGCCTGAACTAATTTTTGAGCTGGCGGAAGCTCTTGCTCAAGGCTCGCCGTTACGCTTTGGTGTTGACAGTAAGGCTGCGCGGGGTTATATGTTAGCTAAAGGTGTTTCGCATCAGGTGTCAGAGCTAACGGCTGTTAATCTTGGACGAGACGATACTCTTGAGCAAGCCTATATTAAAGCCATCAATCATGGTCTTGCGCATTGGCAGCGTCATATTGAAGTCTTTATCGAACAGGGTACTTACCAAGCCATTGTCGAAATTCGTAAAGCATTATCGCTAATCATTAAAGCCAATGATATTTACAGCGACTATTTTCAAGACGATCAGTTAAAGCAATTGACCAAAGCCTTGTTCTGGTTGGTGGAAGAGTTAGCATTTATCGATAGTTATCAGCGTATTGAATCCTTGCTCGACAATAATGGTCACAAAATTAAAAAGCTCAGTACGCAAGAGCAAGTTGTCGAGTTACTGGCAACTGAGCAAGCGACAATGCCGAGCGTGGCTAATTTAATCGATTTATTTAATAGTTCACAACACACAGCACTAGTGAGTCGTTTAATGCAGTGGTTATTCTTTAAACCATGGCAACAGCAGCCGCTACCGAGTTTAGAGAAGTTTCAAACGAAATTGCTACGTAAAAAGGCTGCATCGTTATTAGATAATGATTGGACGCTTATCCAACAGTCATTGCCGATTGATAGCGATATGACTTACCAAGATTATTTGTCGCAACGATTTAACCTGCAACACAATCTACAAGTGGGTTTATGTGTTGGCGAGATGTTCGAAGAGAGTGAACGCCTTAAATTCAGGGCGCCGTGGTTAGACATTATCTATGGTATTGATCAGCTACTGCAATTTGATCCTATCAAACAGCTATTGCGCGGTGAGAAACTAGTGGATGACGAAGGTGCTACTAAAAAGTGGTTAGCGCGTAAGGAAGAGTCTTTGTTACATGCGATGGAGCAATCGCGAAAGCAGGCGTTAAAATTGACCCCTTACTGGCAAGAGTAAGGACAGTAAATTGTCCAGCTAAAATAAGGTATTAGCTGGACAATCAGGTTATTTGTTTTCGATATCTTTACGCAGCGCGCGTAACTCTTCGATAATTTCAGCGTTTTGACGTCGTAATTCACGGTTCTTCACGTTGGTGTCGGAAAAACCCATAATTTTAGTCGCTATCAACGCACCGATATAACCCATCATACCCACACCAATATAAAACATGATAGTTACTATGACATAACCACCTGGCGTTGTTGGGTAAAAATCACCAAATCCGATGGTAGAACTAGCCATAATCAAGACCCAGAAGGCTTGACCGTAAGAAGTGATATTGGCGTCGGCGTTTTGCCCTTCAAAATAATGCAGCAAGTAAGCACCGATACCGATGATTAAATAAATAACCGCCACGCCCATGAGGGCTAAATAACGTGTTTTGTAATTTTTGACGCCATATTCGTCTGTGTGATGTAACTCAACCATACAACTTCCTTATTTCTTTGGTTTTGCAAATTGGGTTAACTCTTCAACCACAATTTTTTTAATCTCTAGCTGCTGCTCTGGTGACAAATCGTATTTATCAGCGAGTAATTGATAATCATCAGGACTTAACGAAACCGTCAGGCGAGGGCGCTTTGGCCTGCGAGAGCATGGCAGGCCTAGAATATGTCTGATTTGATCTGATGGGCTAATACCATCTTCAAGGGCTTGGCGTCTGATTTCATATTGGATAGCTTCATCCATATCAAAAGCGACCTGAGTCGCTTTGATTGCTTTTGTTGCACCACGCCATTTAGGGGGGAGTTTATCGTCGTTTTCGGTCTTTTTATCGCTCATAACAACTCTGTGTACTGCTTACCGGCTCGAAAATCAACTCTTCGGCCAGTATTGCCTAATATCGGTAATTGGACGTTGTACTGTTAGAACAACATCGGTTTCACCACCTTCGTAAACCTCAGCTTCGACGCCGTATTTCTCATCGTCAGACTCAGCGCTATAACGTTCAAAAGAGTCGCCTTGGTCTTCGTTTAGACGCTGCGAGCGGTGATCAACTCTGTCGTGGAAATAGCCAAATTGGGCAAATTCACACTGGCGATACACTTGTCCAGCCCATTGGCTGTACTCTGGCGGAAGTTCTTTTGCGTTAAGGACGGCGCGGCCTGGCTCGTCGAAAAGCTGTGAAAATTCGTCTAAATCAAATATTTGACCGACGATATCGCGGCTTATTTTAAGGGAAAATACTAGGGTTTGTACATCGTCATTTTCGACTGATAAAAATAAAATGTCATCAGTCGAGCCTTGTAATACCCACTCAACGGACTTGCTGAACTCGTATTCGTAGGTATTAATCTGTTTTATTTCTAGGGACTGCCCGCGCAAAAGTGCAGGCAAGGCAAAACTATCATCTAGGGTAATGATGTCACCCACCTGAAGCTGTTCAGGCTTTTCGAGGGTGCGTTTTGGTTTGTCGTCGTTCGATGAACCAAAGAGTTTGCCAAAAAATCCCATAGTATTACCCCTGTTTTGCTTTAATGCGATCTAACACACTGTTGGCGCTAGTTTGTTGCTCGCCGATGCCAGCGGCACTTAGCTTGTCTTTTAGTGACTGGTCACTGCCTTCTGCTGCTAAGTCGTCAGCTGCTTGCATGCGATCGTCAAAGTCTTGTTGCTTAGCTTTAATACGCTCTAATGATTGCTTAGCATTTAATAACTTAGAGTTGCTGTTGCTGAAATTATCAGTAATGGCAGCAGTCGCTTTTTGTACGCTTTCAGTCGTCTTTACCATGCTTAGTTGACGTTGGTAATCGGCTAATTGACGCTCAGTGCCTTTAACAAGCTCTTTAAGGCGTTGTGCGCCTTTTTCGTAGCTGTCAAATGACGCTTGTTGCTCGCCAAGCTCAACTTCTAGTGCGGCGATTTTTTCTGCCACTTCAAGCGCTAGGGCTTCGTTGCCTTGGCCTAGTGCTTGCGTCGCGTAACCTTCGTGCTCTGTGATAGAGCGGTTGATGCGATCTAATTCACGTTGCGCTTGCATTTGCTTAGCAAGAATACCTGTTAGGTCGCGCTTAGCTTTAGTTAGGTGATTTTCTGCATCTCTGATTTCTTGAGCAAAGATTCGAGTTGCGTTTGCATCAACAATCGCTTCACCTGCTTCACTAGCACCGCCGCGGATGGCAGTAATAATTTTACTAAAAATACTCATAATGATTCTCCGTGGGATTGTTAATTAGTTAGACTAAGTAGTCGGCCATTTCGTTAATGACTTCAAGTGAGTTATCACTTAACACACTGAGCTCATGCTCAACATCGTGTAGCGATGAATTTACCGAAAGGGCACCAAAAATGACGTATTTGTCGTCGATTTTTGAGAATGAAGACAGTGGCATTGGAATGTTCATTTCCACCATGGCTTCAAGCATTTCTCCGCGAGTGTCTTGCTTAACTTCTTCTTCACCCCAAAGATAAGCAATACAAAGAATTTGATCGTCTGTGACAGAAACAAAGATTGGAATTTCTTCACGTCCCTTGATAGTTACTTGTAGTACATCAACTTCACCAGCAATTGGTAGGCTGTCGAATGTAAAACCAGTATCGCTGTTATCAGCGAGTTCGTTTAAGTGATTAGCAATTAGATGTATATTCATAACCTTTCCTTTTGCGACATATTATGTCTTGAGTGTGTAATTTAGTTTGTTAGACATAATATGTCAAACAATTATTTCAATCTTTTTTCAACGATGATCAAAAGCTGCAGATGTTACTCATTCTGATACCAACTATTGTTGTTTCCTTGCTGCGATTCCCACGCCTGTTGATGGTAGCGATAAAGTATAAAACTGCCAAGTTCATTGACCTTTATTTCATCCATTTGTTGATAAAAACCTTGCGAAAACTCAAAGCTCGCTTGAATCAGCTGCGGTGTTAACCAAGTTTCAAACGGTTGCAGCGTTTTCTGCTGTGCTAGTCGCGCGCGCGGTGACAAGCCGCTTTGCGTGGCAATCGTCCAGCCCCATTGGCCAAAACTCGGCACGTTAAAATGATATTGCTCAACGTCTTTAAATTGTGCAGACTTCACCGTTTTAGCAATACTCATAAAGGCTTTTTTGGCGTGAAATGGCGATGTTGATTGCACGACCATCACGCCATCATTTGATAGTAGCTGTTTTAATTTTAAATAAAACGTGCGGCTATAAAGCTTGTTGAGATCTGGATGCGATGGATCTGGTAGGTCGACAATGATAGTGTCAAAACGTTCCATATCGGTAATAAGCTGATCAGTTCCGTTATAGGCATCAGCGTGAATAAGTCGCACGCGCTCATCGTTAAGGGCATTATTATTTAAGCGCGTAATATTGTCGGCTAGTCCGTCGTCAAGATAATTGTGAGGGTTTTTAAACAAATCCACTACTTCACTATCGAGATCCATCAAGGTGACTTTCTTTGGTGACCAAGCTAAAACATCGCGTAATCCAAGTCCGTCACCGCCGCCAATAATTAAAATATTGTCATGGCGTGCTGATGCGGCCATCGCAGGGTAGACTAAGAATTTGTGATAAATGTGCTCATCGTCTTGGGCAAATTGAAGTCGGCCATTAAGGTATAAACTGACCATTGGGTAGTTGTGGTTTGGTAACTGACGCTCGGTGAGTACTACTTGGGCATAACGGGTTTGTTGGTGATAGGCCACCTTATCGAGGTATAACAGGTTATTAAATGACTTTGCCCATTGACCGCCGTAACTAAAGATTGCCGCAACGAGCACCGCACATAGCACGTGACCAACCAACAATAAGTATTTAAAGCGAATGTGCTCTTTATAACGCAGCCAAAATACCACGCCAGCAATCAGGTTCGCACTAGCGGTAATGCTGGCACTTAGATTGATTTCTAGTGATAACATAATAGTTATCCAAATGGCCGCGCCAATGCCTGCGCCAATATAATCCGCGCCGTAAATCGTACCTGCGTTATGCACTAGATGTTGTTTATGAACAAATTCGCGGATCCGGGCAATCAGCGGAATTTCCATGCCAATAAATAAGCCCAACACAGCACCAAAAAAATAAGGACTGTAGTGAGTAATATCGTGCAGCACGCCGAATAAACCGCCGCGAATTTCCGCATCAGGCGGTAAATTAAAGGTTTCGCTAATAATTTGCGGCAGTAGTTGTACCGCCGCAATGGCGCTAGAAATGACTAGAATCGCACTACAACCAAGCAAGGCAATGGTAAGTTCAAGCCATGCAAAGCCACTAAAGGCACATTTGACCTTTCGCGCGGCAAACGCGCCTAAGCCCATCGACACAATCATAATGCCGATCATGGTGTAAATTGCAGATTCAACGGCGCCAATCACGCGGCCTGCATAATGAGAGAGTAAATATTCGTAAATTAAGCCACAGCCGGCGAGTACTGCCATGATAGTGATGAGTAAAACGTCATCAAAGAGTCTGGCTGAAGGTTTTGGAGTAACCGAAGAGTTCAATGGAAAGCCTGTAAACAATAAACGGCTAGGTGAGGGCTCACCTAGCCGAGAAGATAATTATGACATTAACGCCATTAGGATTAGGGCAACAGCAATGCTGATTACAAATTCTAGTGATGCAACACCAATGTTGTGTTGATGATCGACTTCTTCCGTAAGGTTAATACGCGAGAGTACTAATTTTTTTACAAGTGGCACTAACACATACAGTAAAGCGACCATGACCACGCCAAACAATAACCAACCTAGCGCATTTTCCACATAAGCTTGTGGTACATAAACAAGGAAGTTTGACGCCGCAGTTAGGGTAAAGCCTGTTGCAATTAAGAAACCTGAGTGGCGAATCGATAGGGCAATTTGGCCACCGGCAATTGCATCTTGGAACTGGCTACCTTGATTGTTTTTACGATATGCAGACTCACGCAGGCGCGTTACGGCAATCAATAATGCTTGAGCGATAACAAAACCGCTGAAAATAGCGATAAATGTATCGACGGTTAAATCATGTGCCCATAGTAAGGTTGCACGGATAATTAATGCCGTTGCTACTAACGCGGCAGCGTCAATTATAGCTACGCTAACATTACCTTCTTTAATGTGAGCAACTTTATCTAATCCAGATAGTGCAAATTTATCGTGGGCGATGCGGCCAAGTTTAATTAAGATCAACCCAAACACACCGTAGATCGTCATGCCAATGGCTTCTTGTGCGAATGAAGTTCCAGCTTCACCAGTAATAGCACCTGTTAACACGATGGCTAAGGCTAATAAACTACCCGCTAGTGAAATACCAAAAGCGAAGTTGTCTTTGCTTGCTAATTCGTCGGTTGTATCAACACCCGCCCAAAGCCCTGAAATAAATCGCATTGCGTAAAGCAAAACAATCGCAATGGTTAAATCGATGGCCAAAATAACCAGCAGGTTAGGTTCGTGATTTATTAATAGTTGTAATTGTTCCATGGTTATCAATCCTATTATTTGCCGCGGCGTGAGCCACGAGAAGTTGTGCTGCGGCTATTTCTAAAACTTGAATTATTTGCATAGCTAGAGCGCGAACGCGTCTGCTTAAAGCGATTGTTGCTGCTAAAGCCTTTACCTGCAGCAGTTTTAGCTTGGGTACTTTGACGTGATAATCTGCTGCTACCCACGCGTGATTTCGAGTAAGGGGTAGAGTAGTGCGAGCCAGTACTAAATTTCTTCGAGGTTTTATTCCAAACATCGCGGTGCTTTTTACGCTGCTTTGGTGAGCTGTAGCGGTATCGCCCGTAATCGTTGTAATAGCTGTAGCCGCGGTAACGACCCCAGCGATCATAAGAAATAGGACTGGTGATATTAGAAATTAGCGCATACATGCCATACCATTCCCAGAATGACATGCCATTGCTATTGGTGTTCCAAGTGCCGTAATTAGGATTGCCTACTAGCTGAGAACCTACACCGAAGTCTTCACTGCCATTGGCTTGCTGGCTTTGGGCTTGACTAAGTGCATTAACGCGAGCCAATGCACCATTAGACATATCGGCGAGCACGTTCACTACATCACTTAACGCGTCATTAAATAACACGGGGTTAAGTGCTTCACCGAGATTAGTCATCTCTTGCGCTTGCTCGTCTTTGGTAACAAAGTTACTAGCAACCTGCGAATCTTTAACTCGGTTGGCCAAGCCTTGATACATTGCGCCTTGAGTCGTGGCATCTCGCACCAGGTTTTTTATCAATGGCGCTAGCTCTGGACGAGATTGCTCCAGGAGCTTGCCATATTCACTAATTAAGACGGCATTGCGTACTTGCTTATCATCAAGCTGTCGTTCTAACGTCTTAAGTTTATTATTATTGGTTTGTGTTAAATTGGCGATGGCATCATCGAGGGGATCTGAACACCCACCGAGCAATGCGAAAAACACCAGCATTAACATTATTTTTAAAGGCTTACCTGCCATATGAACCTCTTCAATGATATGGTAACGATTCATTCAGTTTCACACTGCATTTAACTGAAATAGGTGATGCAGCGTGTGCAACATTAGTTGTATACGATGTGACATAATATGTCCACCAAAAATAACTATGTGCGACAACTAATTTTTAGACCAATGGATGTTATCAATAATGACCGCGAATAACACTAACTCTTTGCCTTCTCAATTATTATTATTAAAACAGCAGCGTCTAGAAGACTATAAATTAGCCTATAAAAACGACATTACCAGTATTAATTCAGTTCAATTAGAACAGTTAGGTGAATTTTTAGCAGTCAGTGATTTTGCTCATGCCCAACTATGTAAACACCCAAATTGGCTTGATGACATCATTGCAGACGATTTATTAATTGCTCCGGCGCTTAAGCCAAAGATTGAAGAGCGATTTAATGCCTTGGTGGCACAGGTTACTACTGAAGCACAGCTTGAAAAATGCCTCAGGGACGTACGTAATTTCTTTCAGATCGTCATCGCATGGCGGGATATGGGAAAGTTTGCGCCTATCACTCAATCGCTAATCGATGTGTCAGAGCTCGCTGAAATATTGATTATTGGCGCACGCGATGCGCTCAGTAAATTACTTGAGAGCACATGGGGACTGCCCACAGACAGTAAGGGCAATGTTCAACCATTAATGGTGCTTGGCATGGGCAAGCTCGGTGGCCATGAACTAAATTTCTCATCAGACATCGATCTTATTTTTACCTTTCCAAATCACGGCGAAACACAAGGCGGTCGCCGCAGCACTGATAATCAGCAATATTTCGTTAAACTTGCGCAAAAGCTAGTCAATGCCTTAGACAAAATTACAGTTGATGGCTTTGTGTATCGAGTGGATATGCGTTTACGCCCATTTGGCAATTCAGGTCCTTTGGTAGCGAGTTTCGCAGCAATGGAAGATTACTATCAATCACAAGGCCGAGATTGGGAGCGCTACGCGATGGTTAAATCGCGAATTCTTGGCAATGATGGCGAATACGCAGAAGAGCTAAAACGCTTAATTCGACCTTTCATGTTTAGACGCTACATTGATTTTAGTGCCATCGAATCACTGCGAAAGATGAAGCTGATGATTAGTCATGAAGTTCGCCGTCGTGGCTTAGTCGACAATATCAAGCTGGGCAGTGGTGGCATTCGTGAAGTGGAATTTATTGTTCAAGTCTTTCAAATGATCCGCGGTGGGCGAGAGCCTCAATTGCAAAATCAGTCATTATTGGTGATTTTATCCCGCCTTCAGGCATTGGAAATTATTGACAAAAATGAGTGTGAGCAATTGCGAGAAAGCTATTTGTATTTGCGTTTGTGTGAGCAGACGCTGCAACAAATTGGTGATAAACAAACTCAAACGCTCCCGGACAATGAGCTTGATTGGACGCGCCTGCTATGGGTGTGTGGTGAGCCAGATGAAACATCATTTCGAGACACTCTCAAAGGTCACATGAACGTCGTCGAGCAACAGTTTAGTAATGTCATTGGCCAAGAAGACGAAGATGACGGGACTGAAAGTAAGGAGCATGAATTACTTACTGTTGTCTGCAGCGCGGATGAAGACTTTGATGGCGAGTCCATTTTATTTGAACTCGGGTGTCAAAAACCGCAAGCATTATTTAATGAAATTATCGCCCTTAAAAACGAGCTATCAAAACGCCGAGTTGGTGAGCGTGGTCAAGAGGCAATGACCAAGTTATTGCCACTACTAGTAATGCAATTAATTAACGAGACAAATGCTAGCGATCTGTTTAGAAAAATCGCTAACATTTTAAAAACTATTGCTACCCGAACCGCTTATATTGAATTGTTGCTTGAAAACCCTGGGGCGTTAAAGCAGTTGGTGACCTTGTGTCAGGCCAGTGATTGGATCAGTGAGCAATTAACGCTGCATCCTATTTTACTCGATGAATTACTTGATCCTAAATCGCTATACAGTCCAACACCGCTTGATGAGTACAGTGCACAGCTTCACCAATATTTAATGCGCATTCCCACTGATGATATGGAGCAGGTGATGGAAGGGCTTCGTCAATATAAACAGTGCCAACAATTGCGAATAGCCGCCGCTGATGTGACGGGGGCAATGGAATTAATGAAGGTGAGTGATCATCTTACCGCGCTTGCGCAAAGTGTGGTTGAACACGTGATTAACATTGCGTGGCAGCAATTAATCCAGCGCTATGGCACACCGCAATTTGACGGCGATGACAAAGGTTTTGCGGTCATTGGGTACGGTAAAATGGGCGGCTATGAGCTGGGCTATGGCTCAGATCTAGATTTAGTATTTGTACACAGTGGTAAGAGCGGTACCTATACTGATGGTGACAAGCAAATCGATAGCGCCCATTTTTATCTCAAGTTTGCCCAGCGTATTTTGCACTTATTTAATACGCGCACCGTATCAGGCATTTTATATGAACTGGATATGCGTTTGAGGCCCTCTGGCAGTAAGGGCTTGATGGTGACCCATATCGAGTCGTTTGTAGATTATCAAGAGCAAGAAGCTTGGGTGTGGGAACATCAAGCATTGGTAAGAACTCGCGTGGTTTGTGGCTCACACTGGCTCAATGATCGGTTTAACGAAATCCGTGAAGGAATTTTATGCCAAGTACGCGATAGAGCGGAGTTACAAGGTGAAGTAGCCAAAATGCGCGTGAAAATGCGTGACCACCTAACTCAAGGCAATGATGAGATTTTCGATTTAAAGCAAGACAACGGCGGCATTGCTGATATTGAGTTTATTGCGCAGTTTTTAGTGTTAGGGTACAGCGAGCAATTTGCCAATTTGACCCGCTATAGCGATAATGTGCGGATCTTTGAACAGGCCTTGGCTGTCAATTTGATCAGCGAGCAAGAGCAACAAATCCTTAGTCAAGCTTATCAAGATTATCGCCATAAAGGTCATCGTTTGGTGTTAAATGATTTAAAGAATCAGACGGATGAAAAAGAGTTTGCCGAGCAACGTGAGCAGGTGAGTAACATTTGGCGCCGCCTCATGCTGACAGAGCCTGTGACTTAACACCTATGACTGAAACAGTAGTGCAACAGTCGTAAAGGCATAAAAAAAGCGCTGTAAAAATTACAGCGCCAGTGAGTAAATATTATGCCATGCTAGAAGCCACAGTTAACACCTGGAACCTGGGTTAATACTTCATTCCCTTGGTTGTTGTAGTTAACCAAGTAACAGTCTGTACCATTTAAAACGCGATAAGTTTGCGTTGGCGTATTGTTAACAATAATGGTTTTATTAACAGCAACAGGTGGTTGATAAACTGTTGTACGGTAACCATGGTGATAATACGGCTTTGAATAAGTTGTTGTTACATGAGTACTCGCATTGGCATCCGCTAAGATGCTGCCGATAACAACACCGCCTATAATGCCACCGACTACTGCGCCAGTGTGACTGTGGCGATGGTGGTGACGATGTTTGTGACGCAATTTATGGTGATGTTTCACTTTGTGATGATGACGTTTGTACGAATTGTAATGTTTTTTATGGTGCTTGTTGTAATTGCTATGATGATTAACGCTATGCCCCGCGAAGGCCATTGGTGATAATAACAGTGACGTTGAAATCAAACCGGTAATAGATAATTTTGTCATTAGATTTGTCATATTTACTCTCCAGTGAGCGACGTTATGGATTCATCATAACGTTGTAAACTGAATTCAAACTTAACTATTAGATAATTTCTTTATCTCCTGCCAAAATTGTTGGCCAACTGGACCTAATACTTTGTCCTCTTTTATGATGGCTCTGATTTCCCCAATCAAGCTCTTTTCGAAATCCGCCAGAGCGATTTGTTGTAGTTGGCCGTTGAGTAATTCGTGTTTAATACGAGACTTGGGCACAAATCCTATTCCCATACCAGCAACCAACATGGCTTTTAGAGTTTGTGCATCGCGGGTTTTGATAAGTGGTTTAGCTGAATGGGCACCAAGCTGTTCACTGTCAAAGCTAAAATTACTTTCAATTAAGGTAACACTGGGGTGGTGATACAAATCCGTAATTCTCTCAATTGTTTTATCTTTTAGATAAGATGGCGCAGCGACAACCACGATTTCAAATTCTTCAACAGGTAAAGTTAGATAATCTCCGATACCGTGGAAAAGGTGAAACCACGCGCCGAACGTAATATCTACCTCATCGTTATTAAGTTGTTCGAGTGACGAAAATCGCGAGCCAGCGATTAGTTCAAAGCTGGTGGTGGGAAATTGTGTTTGGAATTTTGCCAGTATGTCGATAATAAACTGACTATCACACAATGGATCATAGCCAACGCGAAACACGGCTTCATGGCCCTGTGCTAGATGTTTACCTACAGACTCTAATTGTTCAGCGCCGAGCAGTAATGATTTTGCTTGGCGATAGAAAACTTTGCCTTGTGGGGTTAATGTTAAGCGATATTTAGAACGATCTAATAATGCAAAACCATATTGTTGCTCGAGTTTTTTAATTGCCATAGATAACGCGGGCTGTGTTTTATGTAGCGCATCTGCCGCGGCTTGAATCGTGCCTAACTCTACAACTTTTTGCAGAGCTTTTAATTGTTCTAGGGTCATTAGAATTAGCTTTGTATAAATTTAATTTATAGTGTCGATAACTTTATATAAATTTTTTTGTATTCTCAAGCAAGTTACTATTGTTTACTGTCGTCTAATTATTAGGATTTTTTCATGTTTAGCCCGCTCTCTAATCGCAAGTCTTTTGCGGTGGCTTTAATCTCTACCTTGTTGTTATCCGCATGTGGCAAAGAAGAAGCGCCTCAAGCTGTCAGTTTCCCGCCTATGGTAAAAATTGTTGATGTTGGAGGCTTGTCTCAAGGCACTATTCGTCAATTTCCTGCGCAAGTAGAACCCAATAAAGACAGCCATCTTGCATTTCGTGTCAGTGGTGAATTAGCGCAGTTTGCGGTTAAAGCGGGTAATCGCGTGTCAAAAGGTCAGTTATTGGCGAAACTCGATGATCGCGACTTTAAAATTCAGCTTAATGATCGCAAAGCGCGCCACGCTCTTGCTAAATCACACTACGAGCGCGCTAAGCAGTTGCTCGATCGTAAACTTGCTTCTCAGGCGCAGTTCGACGAGGCAAAGGCTAACTTGCTTGTTGCACAAGCAAATCTTAATAGCGCGAAAACGGCATTGGAATATACCTCCCTATATGCTCCTTATGATGGCGTAGTCGCTAAAGTATTTACCGAAAATCTGCAGAACGTACAAGCGCAGCAGGTCATTTTGAATATGCAAAATGTTGACAGCGTTGATGTTTCGATTCAGCTTCCTGAGCGATTGGTGGCCGTGGTTAATAAAGATTCAGGCTATTCACCAACGGTGGTCTTTGACTCATTACCTAATAAAGAGTTTAAGGTAACAGTAAAAGAATGGGACGCGCAGGCCGATGCGGCAACTCGCACATTCAAAGTTGTATTTACCTTAAAGTTGACCGAGCAAGACAATATTTTGCCAGGGATGTCTGGCACGCTGTATGCCGATTTAGCGCAAGTGACTAAGCGCGATTACAACCAAATTGTGGTGCCAGTATCAGCAGTATTTGCGGCCGATGATAAGCAAAGCAAAGATAAAGTACGTTACGTGTGGGTGGTAAGTGATGACATGAAAGTAAGTCGCCGAGGAGTCGAAGTGGGCACGCTGACTGGTGATGGTATTGTCATTAAAAGCGGTTTGGCAGGCGATGAAAAAATAGTTGCTGCAGGTACTCATTATTTATCTGAAGGTGATGAAGTGCGCGCATGGTCTCGTGAGCGAGGCCTATAATGGATATTGCAAAACTCTCGATTAAAAATTCGGTAATTAGCTGGATGTTTGCCGCGCTGCTGTTAATTGGCGGCGTCATTTCCTATACCGATTTAGGACGCTTGGAAGATCCTGAATTTACTATCAAAGAAGCGATGATAATTACCACTTACCCCGGCGCTAGCCCGCTGCAGGTAGAAGAAGAGGTCAGTTATCCGATTGAAAATGCCCTGCAGCAACTGCCGTCGATTAAAAAAATCCGCTCAATTTCTACGCCGGGCATGTCACAAATCATCGTTGAGATGAAAGGAACTTACCGTAAGCAAGAGCTACGTCAGATTTGGGATGAAGTACGTCGTAAAGTTAATGATTTAGCAGGTAACTTTCCACAAGGTGTGAATACCCCGCAAGTTAAAGATGATTTTGGTGATGTATTTGGGGTAATGCTGGCGTTAACTGGGCAGGGTTACAGTAACGAAGAGCTGAAAGATTATTCTGACTTTTTACGCCGCGAACTGGTGCTCGTTGACGGTGTGAGTAAAGTTGGCGTTGCTGGCACCCAACAAGAAATGGTTGTGGTGGAAATATCTCGTAGCAAGCTCGTGTCGCTTGGCATTCCGCAAGCCAATATTTTTGAATTGCTCCGCACTCAAAATACCGTGTCTAACGCTGGAAAAATCAAAGTGGGTGAGGAATCAATTCGCTTCCACTCTACTGGCGAATTTAGCGATGTTAAAGAATTAGAAACACTGATTATTTCCGCGCCGGGTGCTAGTGAACTCATTTATTTAGGCGATGTTGCCAACATCAGCCGCGAATATAATGACGTGCCAAACCATATTACTTATTACAATCAGCAACAGGCTTTGTTGATCGGCGTTTCCTTTGCTTCTGGTGTTAATGTGGTTGAGGTTGGCGAGCGTTTGAGTCAGCGTCTAGAAGAGCTCGAGTATTTTAAGCCGCTGGGGTTGGAGATAGACACGGTTTATAACCAACCTGTTGAGGTTGAAAACTCGGTCTCAGGCTTTATTTTAAGCCTCGTTGAAGCTGTGGCTATTGTTATTTTAGTGCTGCTTATCTTTATGGGACCACGCAGTGGCTTCCTCATCGGTTTGATATTGATGATTACCGTCTTCGGTTCTTTCATCTTTATGAAACTGATGGACATTGAATTGCAGCGTATTTCTCTTGGGGCGTTGATTATTGCATTAGGGATGTTGGTGGATAACGCCATCGTTGTCACTGAAGGTATCCTCATTGGTAAGAAGAAAGGCCGCACCACCATCGAAGCAGCGAGCGATATCGTTAAGCAAACCAAGTGGCCGCTACTTGGCGCGACTATAATCGCAGTAACTGCCTTTGCGCCAATTGGCTTGTCGTCAGACGCAACTGGCGAGTTTGCCGGTAGCTTGTTCTGGGTACTATTGATTTCACTGCTGCTTAGCTGGGTAACGGCAGTTACCTTAACGCCATTTTTTGCCAACTTATTATTCGGTAAATCAAAAGCAGGCGCGCAAGAGCAAGAGGATAGTGATCCTTATCAAGGCGCGATGTTTGTCGCCTATAAGAAATTCGTTAATTTTTGTATTCGATTTAAGGCGCTGTCGGCCATTGCGATCGTTGCCATTTTAGTAGTGTCGGTGATTGGTTTTGGTCAGGTTAAACAATCATTTTTCCCTGCATCGAATACGCCGATGTTCTATGTCGATCTGTGGCGCTATCAAGGCTCTGATATCCGTGAAACACAAAAGGATATCGCAAAGCTAACAGAGCACTTAATGAAGCAAGAAGGCGTTGAACAGGTAACGTCTACTGTTGGTCAGGGCGCGTTGCGATTTATGCTGACTTATGGTCCTGAAAAAGCTTATTCGGCGTTTGGACAGCTCATTGTTAGAGCGGAAGATCGTGAAAAGCAGCTGGTGATAATGAAAGAGTTGCGGGGCTATTTACGCGATAACTTCCCGGATGCACTAGCGAAAATCAAGCCGATGGAAATCGGCCCGCCAGTGGAATCGAAAATCGAGGTACGTTTCTCTGGCCCAGATCCTGATGTACTCAGAGGCCTTGCGGCGCAGGCTAAACAAATTTTATTGAATAACCCTGCGGCATTTAATGTACGCCACGACTGGCGTCAGCGCAGTAAAACCATTCGTCCGATTTTCAATGAAGCCGCTGCTCGTCGTGTCGGAATCACCAAAGCGGATCTAGATGATTTGCTGTTAGTCAGCTATACAGGTAAAGCAGTAGGTTTATATCGTGATGGTACGCAAATGTTACCTATTGTGGCGCGAGCACCTGACAACGAACGATTATCAGTTGATAGCTTAAATGCACTGCAAATTTATAGCCGCAGTTTAGGGCGCTATATTCCGGTGAGCCAAATCGTTGATGGATTTGAAACCCAGTGGGAAGATGCCATTATTATGCGCCGCGACCGCAAGCGCACCATTACCGTGAAAGCCGATCACGACGTGCTTGGTGATGGTACTGCGGCACAGGTATTTAACCAAGTTCGTCCGGTGATTGAAGCGATTGAAGTGCCTCGCGGTTATGTCTTGGAGTGGGGCGGTGAGTACGAAAGCTCAACTGACGCACAAAAGGCATTGATGGGTGGTCTGCCGTTAGGCTATTTGATCATGTTTATGATCACCGTATTCTTGTTTAATTCAATCCGTCAGCCGTTAGTGATTTGGGTAACTGTGCCGATGGCTATTATCGGTGTAGCTGGTGGCCTATTGGTGATGCAAGCGCCGTTTAGCTTTATGGCCTTGTTAGGCCTGCTTTCTTTGACGGGAATGCTGATTAAAAATGGCATTGTGTTGCTGGATCAAATCAATATTGAACTCGAGTCTGGCTTAACCCCCATCGATGCTATTTTAAATGCTGGTGCGAGTCGTGTTCGTCCTGTTGCAATGGCGGCAATAACAACCATTTTGGGGATGATTCCATTGCTGTTTGATGTGTTCTTCCAGTCAATGGCGGTAACCATCATGTTCGGATTAGGTTTTGCGACAATCCTAACACTCGTTTATGTCCCGGTGTTTTACGCGATGTTTTTTGGCATAAAACATCGATAAACGGCATTAAATTTCACGCTCAAGAAGGCGCAGCTAACCACTGCGCCTTCTTTTTTTACGTGAAAATCGTTATGTTAAGACTGTCGAGAAGAGAGCAACAACACAAAATCTTACAAACTCATGCGAGTTCATTACAATTTGCTCGGATGTTATTTGCTATATTTCGTCGACTTTTACTTTCAACTCATTGGTAGGATGCCGACATGGCGACAAAAAAGCAGAAATTTCTCCCCTTCCTAATACTTTTGATTTCAGTGGGCGTTGCCATTGGCTTTGTAATGCTGAAAGAGCCACCAGAAGAAAAAGTGCCAGAAGAGTTTGTTCAGGTGGTAAGAACCAAACCTATTGAAGTGACAGATCTTGTGATGACTGTGAACTCTCAAGGAATGATCATGCCGGAAGAGAAAACGGTGATGGTGGCACAAGTAGGCGGAAAAATCGTAAAGCTTGCGCCAGCGTTCAGACGCGGCGGCATGGTTAAAGCGGGGGATGTCTTAGCTTGGATTGACGATAGCGACTATCAAACACAGCTCGTGGAAGCTCAAGCTAATTTGGCCTCGGCACGTGCTGCGCTACAACAAGAAAAAGCAAAAGGGCGTGTAGCTGAAGTTGAGTGGGAGCAAATCACTAACGCTAGCCCATCTGAGTTGGGCTTGCGCAAACCACAACTTGCCCAAGAAGTTGCTAGAGTGCGCGCTGCAACCGCTGGCGTATCACGTGCAGAGCGCAATTTATCTCGCACTCAGATTATCGCGCCTTATGATGCCATCATCGATACTCGTAATATTGGTTTAGGCAGTATTGTCGGCAGTGGCAGCGTTATTGGCGAGCTATCGCGCACCGATATTGCGCAAATTCGTTTACCCATCGCTGATAAAGATATGGGGTTCTTAAATTTTCAGGGCATTGATGCCAAGGTGACCTTATCGGCGTTATTCAATGGTGTCCCGACACAATGGCAAGCACGTATTGTCCGCAACGAAGGCATTATCGACAGCAAATCACGAATGAACTACTTAGTTGCTGAAGTGGTCGCGCCATACACACTAGAAAAACCACTACGCTTTGGTAGTTATGTTACAGCGCAGATCGATGGCATTGTGATTCCTAACGCCAGTATTGTGCCTCGTCATTTAGTTGAAGCGCGTGGTTTAGCCTTTGCCACGCAAGATAATAAATTACATTTCGAACCTGTATCCGTTGTAAGGCAACAAGGTGACAACGTGATTATTGCGGGTGATTTAAGCAACTATCGCAACATAATTGTTAGCGCTCTTGATGCGCCCGTAGAGGGGATGAAAATCTCGGTGATGGCTGAATCTTCAGCACAAGACGCGCAATCTGTAGCAGTGAGTGAGGCCAAATAATGGAAGCCGTTAACGACACTAAAGAAAAAGGCCTCATCGCGTGGTTTGCTCGCAACAATGTTGCAGCAAATTTATTGATGATTTTTATTATCGTCGGTGGTTTGATGGCGTCCTTAATTGTGCGCAAACAGATGTTTCCACTGGAAGAGATTAATTGGATTTCGGTGAGCGTTCCTTATTTAGGGGCTGCGCCACAGGAAGTTGAAGAGGGCATTACGGTAAAAGTCGAAGAAGCGCTGGAAAGTGTTGAAGGCTTAAAACGCGTTATTACCTATTCTAATCGAAATTCATCAAGTGCTTGGATCGAAGTCGATAGTGATTTTGATATGCAAGAGGTGCTCGATGAGGTCAAGGTTCAGATTGATTCAATCTCGAGCTTTCCCGATGGGATTGAGCGCCCTGTTGTAACACGTGAGAAATTTCGCCAAGAGGTTATGTACATAAGTTTGTACGGCGACCTATCACCAAAACAGCTGAAAGAACTGGGTAAAGGTATTCACGATGAAATTCAGCAGTTAAGCAACGTAAACATCTCAGATTTTTATAGTGGTTTACCTTATGAGATTGGTGTTGAAATTGATCAGAACAAACTAAGAGAGTATCAGCTGTCGTTTCGTGATGTTGCTAATGCCATTCGTAGTTTTTCATCGAATATGTCTGCGGGGCAAATTCGTGCCGATAATGGCATTATTTCGATGCGGGTTGAAAATCAGGCGTATAACCAGCAACAGTTTGAACAGATCCCAGTAATTACCCTTAGCGATGGTACATTGCTGCAATTAGGTGATTTAGCTACCGTCAACGACGGTTTTATCGAAGGACTGCGTTATGCCAAGTTCAATGGTAAAAACTCAGTGACCTTTTATGTTGGCGCTTCTAGCGATCAGTCGATGACTGCGATTGCTGAGCAAGTCAAAAAGTACATCGATCTTAAAAAACACGAGTTGCCACAGGGGGTCAGTTTAGAGCCTTGGGTCGACATGACGTTCTACCTTAATGGCCGTCTTAACATGATGCTGGAAAACATGGTCTCGGGTGGCGTGCTGGTGTTTCTAATGTTGGCGCTATTTTTACGCTTGCGACTAGCCTTTTGGGTAATGATGGGACTGCCAGTTAGCTTCTTAGGCGCACTATTCTTTATGCCGATGGAGTTTGTTGATCAAACCATCAACGTCACCAGCTTATTTGCGTTCATTCTCGTGCTCGGGGTTGTGGTAGACGACGCAATAGTTGTAGGTGAAAGCGCAAGTGACGAAATTGAGCGTAAAGGTCATTCATTAGATAATGTTGTGCGCGGCGTTAAACGGGTGGCTGTGCCGGCAACCTTTGGTGTATTGACTACCATTGCTGCATTTTTGCCTATGGTAATGAGCAGTGGGCCAGGCTCTGCGATGTCTCAGGCGATTGGTTATGTGGTGGTCTTGTGTTTGATCTTTAGTTTGATTGAATCAAAACTTATTCTACCTGCCCATTTAGCACATATGCGCATGAGCAATGATCAGCCTAGCGGTTTTATGCATCGCGTACGTAGCACTATTGATGGCGGCTTAAAGCGCTTTGTAGAAAACAGCTATCGCCCAATTTTAACCAAAGCCATCCACTATCGTTACTCAATTTTTATGGGCTTTACCGGCATCTTAATTATTAGCGGAGGCCTGTTTGGTGGCGGTGCTATTCGTTATATTGGTATGCCGTCGGTGCCGCATGATTTTCCACGAGTATCAATTGAAATGAAGCAGCAAGCGTCAGAACAAGCCACCTTGGATGCGATCAAGGCTGTGGAGCAGGTACTGCGCAATATTGATAAGGAAATCGAGCAAGAAATTGGTGTTGGCGCAATTAGCGATATTAACGCGCGTTTAGAGTCTCGCACTTCAGGGGAAGTCATGGTTAAGATGACAGATCCTGAGCTTCGCACTTTAGATACTTTCCAAGTTGCCCAACGCTGGCGTGATGCATTGCCGAATATGCCGGGCGTTAAATCGATTTCAGTGAGCGATAATCTATTTGGCGGCGGCCGTGATGATGGCGATGTTAGCTTTAGACTCGTTGGTAAAAACGATGATGAGCTGGTGGCGGCGACTAAAGCGCTAAAAGACAAACTCAAAAGTTTAAAAGGGGTGTCAGATGTTAATGACAGTCGTCAAAGCGCCACGCAGGAAGTGCAATTTAAACTTAATCCGCTAGCATTTAGTTTAGGTTTAACGCTGCAAGACGTTGCGTCACAAGTGAACTTTAGTTTTTACGGCCTAGAAGCGCAGCGTATTTTGCGCGATACCGAAGAGCTTAAAGTGATGCTGCGTTATCCTAAGTCACAGCGCAGCTCAATTGGCGATATAGACACTACATTAATCAAAACACCAACCGGTGATTACGTTCCACTATCTGAATTGGCAACCATTACCTTAACCGATGGCGTAAATCGCATTCGTCGTGAAGCCGGTCAACGGACCATTAGTGTTTGGGCGTCGGTAGATAGCGCTCAAGTAGAAACTTTTAAGGTTGCTTCTGACATTCGCGATAATTTTATGCCGCAGCTTCTAAAGCTTTATCCAAGCGTTAAAACTGAGTTAGCAGGGCGTATTCAAGAGGAAATGGACGGCGTGTTTGAGCAACTACGCAACTTTGGTATGTCGTTGATGCTGATTTTTGCGCTGTTAGCGATCCCACTGCGCTCATATTCACAGCCAATCATTATTATGTCAGCTATTCCTTTTGGCGTCGTTGGCTCGGTGTTGGGCCACTTACTCTTTGGTCTGGATTTAAGCTTAATGTCAATCTTCGGCATTATTGCGGCTGCGGGTGTTGTGGTTAACGATTCTTTGGTGATGGTGGATTTTGTCAACAAGGCGCGTGAGCAGGGCATTCGTATTAAAGATGCCGTAGTTCAGGCTGGTACTAAGCGCTTTCGGGCGATTATCCTGACCTCGCTAACGACCTTTATTGGCTTAATGCCGATAATCTTTGAGACTAGTTTACAGGCGAAGATCGTTATCCCAATGGCGATATCGCTAGCCTTTGGTGTTTTATTTGCTACCGTAGTTACCTTGATATTTATTCCGTGTTTCTACGTGGTACTAGAAGATGTTAAAGCGCTGCTTGGCCGTAAATCACGTGTTGAAGTTGAGGAGAAAACTTCGTAATAGGCGCATGATTTAATTGCTGTAACTTAAAGCCCAATCCTTTCTAGGTTTGGGCTTTTTTTGTTAGTGACTTTCACTCTAAACTAAGCGCGCAAGAAGGTTATGCTTGTCTAACATCTCATTTTTATCAATGAGTTGTTAGGGGTAGGTGGTTAAATTGCTTTTGTTTAAAACAAAAGCTGTAAGCATAAAAAAGCCAGCGTGATGCTGGCTTTTTAATAATTAACTAATTAGTGGCTTATTTTAAGCCTTTGCTAATTAAGATTAGGTCTTGCTCTTTTAGCGTACCTGCTGTTTGTTTTAGGCTAAGTACTGACAAGATGTATTGGTAACGAGCATCTGATAGTTGACGCTTCGAGTTGTACACTTGGCGCGTTGAGTTTAGAACGTCAACGATAGTACGAGTACCTACTTCAAAACCAGCTTCAGTGGCTTTTAATGCACTGTCAGCAGACTTCGCTGCTTGCTCATAGGCTTTGATAGATGAGATAGACGCGCGAACGTTATTGAAGTTGTTGCGAACGTTGCGCACTACGCTGCGGTGGTCTTGCTCAAGCTTTTGTGCGCTAGCAACATAACCAAAACGCGATTGCTCAACTTGTGATGTCTTAGCGCCACCACTATAAATTGGCACATTTAATTTAACGCCAACTGATGCACCTAATGTCTTATCGCCTTTAAAGTCTTTATCAGCAGATACTGTTGCACCTAGTGTTGGTAGGTGACCAGATTTTGCTAAGTCGATACGCTGCTTAGCGATATCTTGGGCTAAACGGCTATCTAACAATGTTAGGTTGTTTTCTTCAGCCAGCTTGATCCACTCAGCAGATGATGCTGGTTGTGGAATAGCGGCGCTAAATGAATCGGTGTTCAACTCGTCTAAATCACTGTGCTTAAGGCCGGTGATTTCTGTTAGTGCTTCTAAGCTATTTTCTAGGCTGTTTAATGCCATGATTTCGTTAGCTGTCGATAAGTCGAATTGCGCTTGTGCTTCGTGCACATCAGTAAACGCATTAAGACCAACTTCAAAGCGTTGTTTGGTTTGTTCTAATTGACGCTCAATAGCGCGCTTCTCAGCTTGAACAAAAGATAGGTTATCTTTATTTTTTAATACGTCGAAGTAGGCGTTAGCGACACGTAAGATCAGGCCTTGTTGCGCTGCAGCTAGTTGTGCGTCACTGCGAGATGCTGTCTTTTCTGACAAGCTAAGGCTTAGCCATGAGCCGTGTGAATAGATCTGTTGAGTTAACGTAATATTAGCACTACTGTTCCACTGTGAACTCCATTTAAAGCTGCCAGTTGCGTCATTACCACCAGTACCTGCGCTGATAGAACCAGAAATCTGTGGTAATAATACGGCGCGAGATTCGTTAATTGCTTCGAAGCTAGAGTCACGGTTTGCTTTAGCTTGTTTGATTTGCGGATCGCCTTGTAAGGCTTGCTGATAAATTTGATGCAATCCATCTGCATTGGCTGTCATAGAAAGTAAACCTAAGCTTACTGACAACATGAGTTTATTTAATTTAGAGCTCATTTGAAATCCTAAGGGTTATTTGGATAATTTGTGCTTAATTTAAGCGTTTTTACGTCACTTAACCAGTCGCCAAGTGTAACAGTTTGTTTTATGCGATAAACGTCGACTTTCTCGTTGAAAGTCATAGCGTTTCTCGAAATTTTCGTACTAGCCATAGTAATGGTGTCTAAGCTAACACATTTCAAGTTATACTGCGCAATAATAATGTAATTTTACCCCGCAAGATGTAAATCTTTGTAAAGGTTAGTGTATTAATGAAATCCTTTTCTAAAAATGACGTTAATGTCGTGAAGAAAGAAGTGGTCTTTCAAGGCTATTTCCGCATGCTCAAATATTATTTCACTCACGCGTTGTTCGGTGGCGGCACCAGCGACATTGTTGAACGTGAACTATTTGAGCGGGATACCGCAGTTGCGGTCATACCTTACGATCCCGTGCGTGACCAGATCGTGATGGTTGAACAAATCCGCGTTGGCGCTTTTGAACACGACGTCAATCCATGGATGGTTGAATTGGTGGCCGGCATGATAGAGGAAGGCGAAGAGGCGGATGATGTTGCTAAGCGCGAACTGTTTGAAGAAACTGGATTGAAATGTCAGCGGCTTGAAAAACTGTTCAGTTATTTGGTGAGCCCAGGCGGCACTTCGGAGCGTATAGATTTATACATTGCTCATGTTGATGCGTCAAAGGCTGCTGAAATAGCCGGTCTTGAAAGTGAGTCAGAAGATATTAGAACACTGGTTATGGACGTAAATTGCGCACTTGAACAATTGAGCCAAGCCAAGTTCCAAAATGGTGTTACTATAGTGGGCTTGCAATGGTTGGCGCTTAATCATCAGAAGATGAAGGACAAATGGGCGTCTTAACGTTTTCCAATTAGCTGAGTGGTCTATGGCGAGTTATTGTCAATCAAAACCAAAATATCAACCAGATATGCTGGCGCTTCATCGTGCTCACTCTTATAACTATCTATTGATATTAAAGTTACTGCCTGAATTTACCTTCGATAAGCCGTATTTTTTTCACTTAGACAACGGCTGTTATCAATTGAGTATTTGCGAGCAAACGCAATACACCAGTGTGTTAGACATCGAGAATATAGCGTCAAGTGTAGTGGTGGGCGAGGAAAATGCCACCAGCCTCACACCTCGTTTAAAAGTTCGTTTATATCACGATGCCCAAATGGCAGAAGTGTTAGCTAGTCGACAGATCCGATATTTTAAATCACGTTATGATTATCCCAATCGGTTAATGCAACAGCCGGATGAGAAGTATCAGATTAATAAGTTTTTAACACAGTGGTTAGAGCATTGTTTTAAAGACGGACGTGTAATGACATTGGATCCGAGGCATTCATGAACGAAGACATTTTAAGGCTAGGACAGGCCAATCCACAGATCTTGCAGTTTAGCGACCTTCATTTATCGACCAACGATGAATTGATGGGCATAAATTGCGATGAGAGTTTTGCTGCTGTTAAAGCATTAGCATCGCAATATCACAGTGCGGACTTAACGTTAATTACTGGTGATATCTCCCAAGATCACAGTGAAACTTCCTACCAGAAATGTTGTGAAATTTTTCGCTATCAACAGCATCCTGTGGCATGGATTACTGGTAATCACGACGATGTGCAAATGCAAAACGACATTCTGTCAGTTGGTGCTATAACCCCCGTCAAACGTATTCTGTTTAAGCATTGGCAGCTGTTACTGCTTAATTCACAAATTCCCGGTAAAATCTGCGGCGCGATTAGCGATGAAGAGCTCGCGCAAATAAAGCAGGCAGCTAGCGATTATCCCAATCATCACTTAATGCTTGTGATGCATCACCATCCTATTTCGATGGAAAGCGCATGGATTGACAATCATTGCCTGACTAATCGTGACGAGCTATGGCAGGTGGTCAATGAGGTTGGTAACGTTAAAGGCATGATGTTTGGTCATGTCCATCAATTGGTGGATGAAGAGCGCGATGGCGTGCGTGTATTAGGTTGTCCGTCAACAAGTGTGCAATTTGCGCCTAAACAAGATGACTTTTCCGTTGATGATGCTCAGCCGGGCTTTCGTTATTTAGAACTACTCGCCAATGGCACCATTAAGACTAAGGTGCACCGCGTTGAAGACAATAAGTTTTTAGCCACCTTCGATCCAGCAGGCTATTAGCGTTAATAAATCAAACCATCTTTTTGCTACGAGCAATAAGATGGTTTATGCTGCGGTCCATTGTTTTTATTGACGCAGTATACAAGTGACCAAACCACGTTATCTAATTTATCTCCACGGCTTTAATAGCTCACCGCAATCGCTAAAAGCACAGCAGGTGCACGACTTTTTGACTGAAAATCAACCGCAGATCAATCTTATTATCCCTGAGCTTGCTGTAAATGCTCATGAGGCGCTAAGCCAAATTAAGCAGATTGTCGATAATATTAAATCACAGCATCAAACAGCGAATATCGGCTTTGTAGGAAGCTCCATGGGCGGCTTTCTGGCGACTAAGTGTAGTGAATTCTATAACACGAAAGCAGTGCTAATTAATCCCGCGGTCGCACCATATCGTCTAATCAAACATTTAATTGGTGAGCACACTAATCCGTATTCAGGTAAGTCTTTTTCAGTGACTGAGCAAGACGGTGAAGAATTGGCTAAGCTCCATTTTGATAACATTGCCTCGCCAAATAATTTTTGGGTGTTGTTACAAGAAGGGGATGAAACCCTCGATTATCGCGATGCTTTAGCGCTTTATCAGGGCAGTCGAATTACCCTTGAACCCCTTGGCGATCACGGTTTTGTCGGCTTTAATCGTTTTTTGCATGCAATTGTAGAATTTTTATTCGAAAATTGATGTTAACTACTTAAATCATCACACAAATTTCGCTACACTGAGCGCAATAATAAGAATCCCGAAAGGCCTACACGTGACAGAACAGCAATATAATTCGGATGCCATCGAAGTCCTTAATGGCTTAGAGCCTGTTAAACGCCGTCCCGGCATGTATACCGAAACCACGCGCCCAAATCATCTTGGCCAAGAAGTTATCGATAACAGTGTCGATGAAGCCCTCGCTGGCTTTGCTAGCTCAATCCAAGTCATTCTTCATGAAGATAATTCATTAGAAGTTATCGATGACGGTCGTGGCATGCCAATCGATATTCACCCGGAAGAAGGAGTGAGTGGTGTTGAGCTTATTTTATGTAAGCTACACGCTGGCGGTAAGTTCTCTAACAAAAACTACGCTTTCTCTGGTGGTTTACACGGGGTAGGTATCTCGGTAGTAAATGCGTTATCAACACGTGTTGAGCTGGCTATTCGCCGCGATGCTAAGGTGTATGAAATCGCCTTTGAAAACGGCGAGAAAGTCGAAGAACTGCGTGAGACTGGTACTTGTGGCAAGCGTAATACTGGTACTCGTGTCCGTTTTTGGCCTGATGCCTCTTATTTCGATTCTAATAAATTCTCTGTTTCACGCCTTAATCACAATCTGCGCTCTAAAGCGGTATTGTGTCCTGGTCTTAAGATCAAGTTTACCAATAAGATCACCAAAGATGTACAAGAGTGGTGTTATCAATCAGGTCTGCAAGATTACCTATTAGAAACTGTCAAAGAATGGCCTTGTCTACCTGAAACGCCGTTCGTTGGCAGCATGAGCAGTGCTTCTGAAGCGGTTGATTGGGCGGTTGTTTGGCAACCAGAAGGTGGTGATTCTCTTAGCGAAAGCTATGTGAATCTTATTCCAACCATCCAAGGCGGTACTCACGTAAACGGTTTACGTGCTGGCTTGTTAGATGCAATGCGCGAGTTTTGTGAATTTAGAAACCTCTTGCCTCGGGGCGTTAAGCTAACCCCAGATGATATATGGGATCGCTGTAGCTTCGTTTTATCAGTAAAAATGCAAGATCCGCAATTCGCGGGACAAACCAAAGAGCGTTTATCGTCCCGTCAATGTAGCGCCTTTGTGTCTGGCGTAGTGAAAGATGCCTTTAGTTTATGGCTTAACCAGCACACTGAAATCGCTGAACAAATCGCTGATTTGTGTATTAACAACGCGCAGCGCCGTATGAAGGCGACTAAGAAAATCGCCCGTAAAAAGGTGACATCAGGCCCTGCATTACCGGGTAAGCTCACCGATTGTACCGGACAAGATCCATCACGTGCTGAATTATTCCTCGTAGAGGGTGACTCGGCGGGCGGTAGTGCTAAACAAGCACGTGATCGTGATTTCCAAGCGGTGATGCCACTGCGCGGTAAAATTCTTAATACATGGGAAGTGGAATCGACTCAGGTATTGGCATCACAAGAGGTGCATGATATTTCGGTGGCGATTGGCTTAGATCCTGACTCTTCAGATCTATCGGCACTACGTTATGACAAAATTTGTATTTTAGCGGATGCCGACTCGGATGGTTTGCACATCGCTACGCTATTATGTGCACTCTTTATGATGCACTTTAGAGAGCTGGTACGCCAAGGCCATGTTTATGTCGCGATGCCGCCGCTCTATCGTATCGATATCGGTAAAGAAGTGTTTTACGCTTTGGACGAAGATGAGAAAAACGGCATTTTAGATCGCATCGAAGCCGAGAAAAAACGCGGTAAAGTCAATGTACAACGTTTTAAAGGTTTGGGTGAAATGAATCCGCTACAGCTGCGTGAAACTACCATGGATCCTAACACTCGCCGTCTAGTGCAGTTAACGCTAGATGAAGAAGAGCAAACTTGTGAAGTGATGGATATGTTACTTGCTAAGAAACGCTCACCAGATCGTCGTCAGTGGTTAGAAACCAAGGGCAACTTAGCGCAAACTATTAACACCATTGAAGAGTAGGCTGGATAAATGAGTAACGAAACACTAATGAGCTTGGACGGCGTTGAACAACAATCAATGCACAGCTTTACCGAAGACGCCTATTTAAATTACTCAATGTACGTGATTATGGACAGGGCCTTGCCGCATATTGGCGATGGTTTAAAGCCTGTACAGCGCCGCATTGTTTACGCCATGAGCGAGTTAGGCCTTAATGCGTCTGCAAAATACAAAAAATCTGCCCGTACCGTAGGTGACGTGCTCGGTAAATTCCATCCCCATGGTGATACTGCCTGTTACGAAGCCATGGTATTAATGGCGCAGCCGTTTTCTTATCGCTATCCACTGGTTGATGGTCAAGGTAACTGGGGCGCGCCAGACGATCCTAAGTCTTTCGCTGCGATGCGTTATACCGAAGCGAAACTCTCGAAATTTAGTGAAGTGATGCTAGGGGAACTTGGTCAAGGCACCGTTGAGTGGCAGCCAAACTTCGACGGCACCATGAAAGAGCCAGTAGTACTTCCTGCGCGTCTGCCACACATTTTACTAAACGGTATCACCGGTATTGCCGTTGGTATGGCAACGGATATTCCGCCGCATAACGTGCGTGAAGTGGCCAATGCCACCGTGGCCTTGTTAGAAAAGCCAAAAGCCGAATTGGGTGAGTTACTTGAACATGTTCAAGGACCTGATTATCCAACCAATGCCGAGATCATTACGCCAAAGTCTGATATCGAAAAGATTTACACCACGGGTAAAGGCTCAATTAAGATGCGCGCCGTGTTTGATATCGAAGATGGCGAAGTGGTGATTACTGCGCTGCCGCATCAAGTATCAGGTGCGAAAATTTTAGAACAAATAGCTAGCCAAATGCAGTCGAAGAAACTGCCGATGGTGTCTGATTTGCGCGATGAGTCAGACCACGAATGTCCGACGCGTTTGGTGATAGTACCGCGCTCAAACCGCGTTGATATCGACGGTTTAATGAATCATCTATTTGCTACCACAGATCTTGAGAAAAACTACCGCGTTAATCTTAATATCCTCGGGCTGGATAACCGTCCACGTGTCATGGGGTTACATGATATTTTAAGCGAGTGGATTGAATATCGCCTTGAGACGGTGCGCCGCCGCTTGCAACATCGTCTTGATAAGATTTTAGCGCGTCTGCACATTCTAGATGGTCTATTGATTGCGTTTTTGAATATCGACGAAGTGATTGAAATCATTCGTACCTATGATGATCCAAAAGCCGAGTTAATGTCGCGTTTTGGCTTAACGCAAATTCAAGCGGAAGCCATTTTAGAAATTAAACTGCGTCAGTTAGCCAAACTTGAAGAAATTAAAATCAAAGCAGAGCAAGAAGAGCTTGCCGCTGAGCGCGATAAGATTGAGCTAACGCTATCGAGCGAGCGCCGCATGAAGACCTTGGTGAAAAAGGAAATCATCGCGGATGCCGAGAAGTTTGGCGACGATCGCCGCTCACCAATTATTGAGCGTAGAGAAGCAAAAGCATTATCAGAAAAAGATTTAGTACCAAGTGAAGCAGTAACTGTTGTTGTTTCAGAAAAAGGCTGGGCTCGCTGCGCCAAAGGCCATGATATCGAGCCACAAAACCTCAGTTACAAGGCGGGGGATGCGTACCTAAGCTCGGCAAAAGGGCGCTCTAATCAGCCAGTGGTGTTTATCGATACCTCAGGCCGAGCGTACAGCACCGATGCTCACACTTTGCCATCGGCACGTAGTCAGGGGGAACCACTCACTGGTCGCTTTACCCTAGGCGCAGGTGAAACCATTGCTCATACTGTGATGGGCGGCGAAGAGCAACTGTTCTTAATGGCTACCGATGGCGGTTATGGCTTTATCGGCTCATTCAATGACATGGTATCAGCCAATAAGAAAGGTAAGGCATTACTGTCACGTCCGAAGGGCAGTGAAGTGATGGCACCAGTTAAAGTACAGGACTACGACAATCAGTTGTGTCTAGCCATTTCAAACGAAGGACGCATGCTGATTTTCCCACTGGAAAGTCTGCCTAAGCTAAGCAAAGGTAAAGGGAATAAGATTATTAATATTCCTAGCTCACGTGTTGCAACTCGCGAAGAGTTTGTCAAACAAATCGCCGTGCTTAATCGCGACAGTGACGTGACCTTGTATGCAGGTAAACGCAAGCTAATGCTTAAAGCCAGTGATTTAGAGCATTATATTGGCGAACGTGGCCGTCGTGGTAACAAGCTGCCGCGTGGTCTACAGCGCGTCGACTCGATTGATGTTAATTTGGGTGAACCTTTGGTTGAAGAAGAGTCTCAAGCGACACCTGATGAGTCAGTTTAATCAATGAAACAACCGATGGTGGGTTTTCACAAGGACGATGAAAACCACTGGGTGGCCAAACTCGCGTGCGGCCACAATCAACACGTCCGTCACGACCCGCCGTGGCAAAATCGCCCTTGGGTACAAAACAAAGATGCGCGTGATGCCATGTTAGGTATCGAGCTTACCTGTGTTAAGTGTGATGAAAACGCGCCCCGTGACTGGCACTCCCTTTCTGACTTCCTTGGAAATAGTGATAAAGAGTAAAGAATTCCGTATGAGTCAAATTATTACTAAAGCCCAATTAATCGATATCTTAAATCAATGGCATAGCGATAAAATTACCACCGAAAAACTGCAAGTGTGGATGATTGATAATTTCGAACCAGACGAGTTTGATATTGGTAAAGGCGAAGAAGAGCACACCATTGAAGCCATGCATATCGTGATGAATGAATACGAGTTGGTGGACGAGACAAAATGTTTAAAAGCAGGTGCCAAGCTGGCGATTGATTTTATTAATGCGACGCCAGATAGTTTTATGACAACGCGCGGCGAGTTTTTGCGTAATGGATTTAGTGACTAAGATAAATTCAATTCTTTTTAAACCGACGGTAAAAAGATTTGAATTAAAGTATGTCAAATTAATACTAACTAGTTCATACCTGATAAAATTATTAACTTAGTATCTACATTATTAATCTTAAGGAAGGATTCAAATGCCTAAAAATATCGCGCTTTTACTAGCCACTTCTATGTTAACTTTCGGCTGTGTAAACGCAGATGCCATTAGCAATCTAGTTGTTGAAGATGCATTGTATAGTCCACCAATAAACGGAATTACTGCAGGTTGCTCAAGTATGGGTGTAAAAAAAGATTGTGACAATATTTCAGGCGCGAATAAGAAGATTACAATCAACGGTGTACGAATGAGAGTTGCAGGTAGTAGCGACGGTAGACGTATTCTGGTGATGTATAGTTCAGACCGCTGCGGTTTTGGTGATTCATCGTGTCAAACACGCGCCAGTAACAGTGCCTATTATGTGGTGAAAAACCGATTGACCAGGAATGGAGTTTCTATCGAAAAAGTTACCCCGGTTGCTGTCAGTGATTTTATTAATGGCTATTTGATTCAAGTTGACGCTGACGGCTACTCACTGATTGATTAATCATTCAGCTTGCTTAAAAAGATATTTCAATAGTTTAGGTCAAAGTATATAAAATTTGACCTAACACACCATCAAATCAACATTTGTGACGCATAGCCATTGCAGCGTTTGAAATAAACCGTATGATGCACGCCTTTATTTTTCGATAGGTTCTGTTTTGTAGCAAATTGTCTATCGTCTTAGTCTTGTATTTCATGCGTTGTGGAGCTGTTACACGTGAAAAATTTATTGATTTCTCCTTCTAAGATGTCGCTGTCAGGCGCGCAATCTGCCATTTACCAAAAGGTACTAGAACAAGTGGCGCCGCTGAGTTTAAATTTGATGGCAGTAAAGGTTGAAAATCACCCTGATGAATTTTTAGGTTGGTGTCATGAATTACTCGACGTGTGTGTTAATCGCATCAATCGCGATTTAATGGATGAGGCGCAGTTTAAGCCGCTTAAAAAACTTATCGCGCTGTTAGAACAAGCGCTTAGCGTGACGCAAATTAATATGGCTAAAGTTGCGCCGTGGGTACTTTATCAAGAGTTTATAACCGAGCAGTCAGTGCGTCACGGCTTAGATGAGCGTCTGCGCTTATTGGATTATGTGGCAAAGCTCGATTTATCACAGCTTGGCGAATTAACAGTTGAAGATTGCTTAGCCGTTGTAGGTAAGTACTCGGCTAGCCATGATACCGCTTTATACAACTTTGATGTGCAGTGGTTCGGGCAAACAAAAACAGCTAAAGGTTTTCATGAATTACTTAGCGTAAATCCGAGTGCTTTCGATGAAGCATTAGCGGCAATCCCTAATGAGGGCGAAGTAACCCAAGCACAGTTTGCGGACTTTGTGGCGGCCTTTATGATGGCGAATATGAGCACGGGCGAGAAGCCAAGCCTCGCTGTTGCTACTCGACTATTGGCGATGAAACGTCCTGACCAATTTGTAGTAGTAACTAGTAGTAAATTAGATGACTTATGCCAAGGGCTGGATATCGCTAAATTTAAGCTCAACGACTTCGAAGCCTATTGGAGTGATGTTATCGGCACTGTGCGCATTATGCCTTGGTATAACAGTGAACAGCCAGATGATGAGAAAGAACTGACGCTATGGAATTACCGCGTGATTTTGATGGATTTACTGTTTTATGTAGATAAAGATCACGCCCAGCGATCTAATTATTTACGCATGAAAAATAAACCCGCACGTAAATCAGCAAGTAAATCTGGTGCTAAATCAACGCGCCGTAGCAAAGAGTCGGCAGCGCAATTAGTTGACCGCGTATTAGCAATGGAAGGGACGCCGGAGATTATTAAAGCGCAACGTCTATCGATTATTGCTCAGGTAGAAGCGGGTAAGAAAGTTGATGAAGTGATTAGTTTGCTTAGTAAAATATTTTCGGATTAATAACTTTTAATTCATAACGTTAATTGGTTTACGCTTTTTAAAGAACTGTAAATTTATGTGCGTTAATCAATCGCATTGCCGAGTAAAATTGTGTATCAATCTAACGTAAAATAGATTACTGTATTGGGCGATGTAGAAAAAGTTAGACAGAGTGTCTAAAATTTATTCACCGCCGAGCAAGATAAGTAACATTCTCATTATTTACTTGATGTCGTAGTTGACTTAATGAGTGTCGAGAGGTTTTTGTGATAAACGTTTTTTTAGTTGATGATCATGAATTAGTGCGTACGGGTATTAAGCGTTTGCTTGAAGATGTACGTGGTATTAAAGTCGTTGGCGAAGCCGATTCGGGTGAAACAGCAGTGCAATGGTGTCGTAACAACGATACAGATATTGTGTTGATGGATATGAATATGCCGGGCATTGGTGGTATTGAAGCTACACGACGTATTTTACGCTTAAACCCAGACATTAAAGTTATTGTAATTAGTATTCACGGTGAAGAGCCTTATCCGACAAAGGTAATGCAGGCTGGTGCCGCGGGGTATTTAACGAAAGGCGCTGCGCCACTTGAGATGATCAATGCTATTCGTCAGGTGAAGACTGGTCAACGCTACTTGTCGCCTGAAATCGCTCAGCAAATGGCATTGAGTCAATTTAGACCGTCACAAGACAACCCTTTCCAAACACTGTCTGAGCGTGAGTTGCAAATCATGATGATGATAACCACGGGTCAAAAAGTGAATGATATTTCTGAGCAGCTTAGCCTAAGCCCGAAAACGGTTAATTCATATCGCTACCGCTTGTTTACTAAGCTTGAAGTCAGTGGTGATGTTGAGCTAACTCACTTGGCGATCCGCCACGGTATTTTAGACACTGAAAAGCTTTAAATACCCGCGAGTACTTTCTTGTTTGATAGTCAATCTTTCCTAAAAAACGTCACCACCTCGGCTGGCGTTTATCAAATGTATGATAGCGACGAAGTCGTTATCTACGTCGGCAAAGCTAAAAATCTCAAAAAACGTTTAGCCAGCTATTTTCGCAGTAACATAACGAACGGCAAAACGCGAGTCTTAGTCAGTAAAATTGCTGATATCAAAGTTATTGTTACCGCCAGTGAAACCGAAGCACTAATCTTAGAAAATGATCTCATTAAGCATCACATGCCGAAATACAATGTGTTGCTTCGAGATGATAAGTCTTATCCTTTTATCTTTATTTCTGATCACAAGCATCCTCGCATTAGTAGCCATCGCGGCGCTAAGAAAGCCAAAGGCAAATATTACGGCCCTTATCCCAACTCTGGTGCGGTGCGTGAAAGCTTGCATTTGATGCAAAAGATTTTTCCTATTCGTCAGTGTGAAGATGCTTATTATCGCAACCGCTCACGCCCTTGTTTGCAATATCAATTAAAGCGCTGTCTAGCGCCTTGTGTCGAAGGTTTGGTGACTGACGAAGATTACGCCAGTGAAGTCAAACTCGCGGGGATGTTTTTATCGGGCGATAGTCAGCATGTGCTTGATAAAGTGATTGAAAAAATGGAGCAGGCGAGTCAATCATTACAATTTGAAGCAGCGGCTCGATATCGCGATCAATTAACCGCATTGCGCAAAGTGCAAGAGCAGCAATGGATCAATAGCGATCAAAGTGACGTTGATGTTATCGGTTTTAATTATGATCATGGTATTGCTTGTTTCCATACCTTGTTTATTCGCAACGGTAAGGTGTTGGGCTCACGCAGTTATTATCCAAAAATTCCCAAAGATACTGATAGTGAAGAGCTGTACAGCGCCTTTATTTTGCAGTTTTATCTCAATGCGAGCGCAGGGCGACAAATTCCCCGGCAAATTCTTCATAGCGCACAAAAACTGGAAGAAGGCGCTATTGAAGCGGCATTAACCAGTGAAGCAGGTTACAAGGTGAGCCTGTTTAATAACACACGTGGTGAGCGTGCCAAGCTGGTGGATATGGCGCAGCGTAATGCGCGAATTGGCCTTGAAAGTAAGTTGGCGCAAAAAGGCACGCAGCTGCAAAGGGTTACAGCACTTGAAAAAGCAATTGATAGCGATAAGAAAATAGCGCGGATGGAGTGTTTCGATATCTCTCACACCTCTGGCCAACAAACGGTGGCGTCTTGTGTGGTATTTGATCGCGAAGGGCCTGCTAAAGCGCAATATCGCAAGTTTAATATCGAAGGCATCACTGGCGGCGATGACTATGCGGCAATGAATCAAGCGTTAACTCGTCGTTTTGCTAAAGCCAATGATCCCGCGTTAATTCCTGATATCTTATTTATCGATGGTGGTCGTGGTCAATTAAGTGAAGCCGAGGCGGTGATGGCGAAGTACCAAGATACTTTGCCAAAGATGCCATTGTTACTTGGTGTTGCCAAAGGGGAAGGGCGTAAAGCAGGCCTTGAAACCTTATTTGTTGGTATCACCCGCGAAATTATCGATTTAGAGAATGATAATCCGGCGCTGCATTTAATCCAGCATATTCGCGATGAGTCTCACCGCTTTGCTATCACTGGCCATCGCGCCCGTCGCGCTAAAGTTAAAAATACCTCAACCTTAGAGAATATCCCCGGAATTGGCCCTAAACGTCGCCAAGCGCTGATCAAGAATATGGGGGGCTTGCAGGCGCTTAAAAAAGCCAGCGTTGCAGAAATTGCTAAGGTCCCTGGTATTAGCAGCGATTTAGCACAAACGATATTTGATGCATTAAATCACTAAGCTGCGCATTAAGTAGTCAATTATGTCGCCATTGGCTGTTGGCGTTTGTAATAGTAATGTGAATCAGGCAACATAAGGGCACTTTTTAAAACCGTTAGTTTTTATCGATGCCGTTAAACATTCCAAACTTACTCACGATGTTACGTGTAGTATTAATTCCTGTCTTCATCTTCTCTTTTTTCTTAGAAACCGAGCATCGCTACTTAATTTCTGCCTTTATTTTTTGGTTTGCCGCTGGCACCGACATGCTAGATGGTTATTTGGCGCGTAAACTAAATCAAAGTACCAAGTTTGGCGCTTTCCTCGATCCTGTGGCCGATAAAGTCATGGTGGGTGCAGCGCTTGTTATGCTTAGCCAAGATTATCAAACGCCGTTTGTGACTATTCCCGCTATTATTATGATATCGCGTGAAATCATTATTAGCGCGTTGCGTGAATGGATGGCGGAGCTAGGTCGTCGTGGTGTGGTGGCTGTATCTATTTGGGGCAAAGTGAAAACTGCTGCGCAGATGCTTGCAATTATCGCGTTATTATCCCGCTATAATGAAACCGTTATTAATATTGGTTATGGCTTAATGTATATTGCAACAGCGCTAACTATCTCATCTATGGTGAGTTATTTATGGGCTGCCACTCGCTCAACGGATGCAGATAACGGTTAAACCGTTTATTTAAAAGTCATTTTGCACTAATCTTGCGCTTTTCGTTGGATATTTGTCCAAGTGAAATAAAAAGATAAAAAACATTGTTGACTCACATTAATAAATCATTAGAATGCGCTGCATCGGATGACAACACGGCACTACACAAAACGTAGTACCAACAATGAGTCTTCTGATAAGTTAATTTGAAATGCGACTTTAGCTCAGCTGGTAGAGCGCAACCTTGCCAAGGTTGAGGTCACGAGTTCGAACCTCGTAAGTCGCTCCAAATTAACAAAAATGATATCGGCGGGTTGGCAGAGTGGCCATGCAGCGGATTGCAAATCCGTCTACCTCGGTTCGACTCCGGGACCCGCCTCCATTTACTTGGATTGATATCAATAAGAATACTAAGATGCCCGGGTGGTGGAATTGGTAGACACAGGGGATTTAAAATCCCCCGCCTTCGGGTGTGACGGTTCAAGTCCGTCCCCGGGCACCATCTTAGTTTCAAGGTTTTATGCGACTTTAGCTCAGCTGGTAGAGCGCGACCTTGCCAAGGTCGAGGTCACGAGTTCGAACCTCGTAAGTCGCTCCAAATTATTTTCTGATGTTAAGTGATATCAGGAATTAAGAGATAAGCGAACCTCAAGGTCAACAAATTTAGTACCTCGAAAGACGCTCCAATTTCTTATAAGAAATTGACCACATATCTGCATTGCAGACATCCTGCCCGGGTGGTGGAATTGGTAGACACAGGGGATTTAAAATCCCCCGCTCATAGAGTGTGACGGTTCAAGTCCGTCCCCGGGCACCATCATTTATCCAAATAATCAAATGTTTCTAAATTGAATGATTGTTTATTTGAATAAATTGTTGAATACAATTTGTTGGTTTTAGTTTCGCTAAAACTGTCCACAATTTTGACCTTGCGTCAACACTCGAAGCCCGGGTGGTGGAATTGGTAGACACAGGGGATTTAAAATCCCCCGCTCATAGAGTGTGACGGTTCAAGTCCGTCCCCGGGCACCATTCGTATCAAGTATCTAAATAAAACTATAAATATTTCTAATCCATCCATGGATCTCTATTTCAATTATGCTTGATAAGTTAGCTCTAGTGATACCGAATCGGCGAAGCGTAGGGCATGCGGTTTATCGATTTCTACGGTTGCACTAGTCACCCACGGATGTTCGCTGGCGATGGCTAGCACGTCGTGAGTCATTTTTTCGAGCAAGCCAAATTTGTTATTTTCGACTAGGGCAATAATTTTCTTGGTGATGGTGCGATAATTAAGGGCATCGTCCATGTTATCGCTTAATGTTGCTTTTTCCGCAGGGTATTGAATTTTTACGTTAATGATAACGTCTTGACGATTGGCAATTTCATCGTCGTTAATACCAATGAAAGTTCGTAGGCGTAAATTTTTGATCCGAATAACGGCCAGTTCACTGTTCATAATAATCCTTATTTGTTGAATTCCCTCCATTAAGGCCATTTTGTGTTGTTTTTGCAACCGTTAGTGCGTAAATTACTTAATATTATTTTAATTATTACGATGTTACCGTGCCGAAAACTCAACTGTCTCCTTCGTTAAAAACCGCTTTAATGTTAGCGTCTGTGGTTATTATTCTCGCGGGAATTAAAACCGCTAGCCCAGTTATCGTTCCTTTTATCCTTTCAGTGTTTATTGCCATCATCTGTAATCCCGCGCTTAATTGGTTAACAACTCGTCGCGTACCTAAAGGTGTCGCAATTGGTTTGATAATCAGCTTTGTGGTGTTAGCAGGGATGTGGTTAGCAAACCTTGTCGGCAAGGCGGTGAACGACTTTTCTAGTCAGCTACCTGCCTATCAAGCGCAATTAACAGAGCGATTTGGTGGTTTGTCGAATCAACTGGCGGAATATAACTTTCCAGTAGAGCTTAATCAGCTAACTGAATATTTTGATCCTGGCGCTGCAATGAATGTGGTGACAATGATTGTCGGCGGATTTGGCGGCGTGATGGCGAATTTATTTTTAATCTTGCTAACGGTGATATTTATGCTCACTGAAGCATCGTCATTTCCAAAAAAACTTCACGTCGCTCTAGATGACGCTGATATGCGTATGGCGCAAATCGATCAGTTTTTGCTATCAGTTAACCAATATCTTGCCATTAAAACCATGGTGAGTATGGCGACAGGGACCATTATCGGATTGGTACTCTGGGCCATTGGTCTTGATTATTGGGTGTTGTGGGGCGTATTGGCGTTCTTGTTAAACTATATTCCCAATATCGGTTCGATAATTGCGGCCGTGCCTGCGGTTTTACTTGCCGTTATCCAATTGGGAATTGGATGGGCCGGCGGTGTCGTTGCACTTTACTTGGTGGTTAATGTGGTCATGGGCAATGCCGTAGAGCCGCGCTTTTTGGGTAAAGGACTTGGTTTATCAACGCTCGTGGTATTTTTATCGTTAATTTTCTGGGGCTGGTTATTGGGCACCGTTGGGATGTTATTGTCAGTACCACTGACCATGATTCTAAAAATTGGACTAGAATCAAATAACTCTACACGATGGCTGGCATTATTGCTCGGCGGTGAAGAGCAAAGCGCAAGCTAGCCCTGCTAACATATTGTATTGCCATGGCTTACTATCTTTTTGCAGTGAAAAGATAGTATACTCACGGCGTTTTGGCGGAGAGGTTTCAGCGCTTCGCCCCACTTAGTATTTGGGTTGATAAACATACTGCCACCTTGATACTAAGTTTTGGATTGATACGATGCAAAATGTCCCGCAATAGTGGATGTTTTGACAGATGTAGAAAAGGATTTATTTGTTGACCTTTCCTGCTGAATATCAAAAATCCTAGATTAAACTTAATACCAATTTGATTGAATAAGTGATCAATTTTGTAACGCGGATAAATGGATTAGAACAAAGCTTTTATTTTGATAAATAGTTGTTCTATTTGAAAAATAAATAACGCAGTTATCATTCATTTAGACCGTGAAAAATGCTCAAGGATTTAATGTGATTGGTATGACCAGTGCAAAGTTAAAAAGTTTGTGATAGCGCTAACTGATAGGAAATTTCATGAAAAGATTATTGTTGATTGTTTTGTTGTTGACGGCATCAAGTCATGTGATGGCTGCGGAAAAAACGAGTGTCGCTGGCAAGATTCAGGCGCTCAAGCAACAGGCGGTAAAACTCCATAAGGATTTGGCGCAGTTAGAGCAAGATCTTCTTTACCCTTCAACAACCCAAGTCGCAATTTACGTTTCTAAAAAATTAGCTAAGAACCTAGCCCTCAGTCAATTGGATTTGTACATCGACGATCAGCGCGTGACCAGTTTTATATACAATAGCGAAGACAACCATGCCTTAGATCTTGGTGGTATGCAGCGATTGTATTTGGGGAATCTAAAGGTTGGCGAACACGTCTTTAAAGCAGTTGCGAAAAGCATCGATAGTAAACAACAAACTATTGTGCTTGAAGGTGAAGCAGGTCTTTACAAGAGTAACAAGCCGTTGTCTTTGAGTATTAATGTGGTAGATGCCGCTGGCACCCAACCTGCAGCAATTTCCGTATCACGTCTTTAGGAATTTTCGATATGAAACGGTTGGTTGTTTTCTTAATGATGACGATGTGCACGTCGTCAATTTGTGCACAAGACATGGCTCCTGTGGCAGTAGAACCTATTGTTAGTAGCTCTCCTGATTACAGAGATGTGTTATTTCACTATTATCAGCAAGATTACCAGCAGGCCTTAAAATCCTTGTCGATGATCAAGGTTAATCGAGACAACACCAACCAGTTTAGAACGCATCGTTACCTCGAAAGCCTATTGCAAGTTATAAATGGCAATGAATTATTTGTGTCGAATTTAGATCTTGATGATACGGTGAATGTACAAGCCATTTTATCGCTAGCCCAAGAGCAATCCGCACTTGAAAATTGGACACAGACTGAGCGTTTGCTAGCCATTGTTGAAGATGATATCCCACCAGTGCTCCGTGACCAATATCGTTATTTATACGCGCGAGTACAATTGGCGCTTCATGAAAAAACGCCAGAAGCCAGCTTAACCCAAGGCTCTGAATTAGACGCTGCGTGGTTGCAAAGCCTAAGCGGAGATAAAGAAGCGGATGCGCAGTTAACTTCACTACTTTCAAAGGTGCAAGCTATTGGTGAGAGTCAGCAAGTATTTAAAGATCAAGCGCTGCATAATTTGGGCTATCAATTTTTAGCACAGGATGATGCTGAAAATGCCATTGCTAGTTTTAGTAATATTTCTATAAATTCGACGGTAGATAACAGCGCGACATTGGGCTTGGGTTTGGCGTTTAATCTCACGTCACAATACGACAATGCCAATGCGGCATTTAAGCGTGTGCTTGAGAGTGGAGACCCGAGCGTTTTTTATTATGAAGCCGTGCTAGGTAATGCTTATGCACACGAGCGTGCTGGCAATGAAGTTTCAGCGATTAATCTGCTTGTTGATGGCATTGTAAAAGCTCAGCAGCGCTTGGCAGCACAAGCTGACTTGACAACAAACCTTAAACAACAATCGGCGTGTTTTGCGACTCTGCTTGCCGATCCGCAGACGAGCTTATGTAATTACTTTGGCGAGCAGAACAACGAGAACTTTGTCGCCTTACTCGCAAGTCAGTCTTTGGTTAATGCTAATCGACAATACACGCAATTAACTGAGATGGAGATGGATTATAATCAGCAACTGCAGACAATTGCTGCCTTTAATTTTTTACTAAACCATCAGATCAAGATGATCAGTGAATTGTTAAATGCGAGTGTCATTGACGGCTTAGAGGCACGCATTGCTGATACGACAGCGCAGCGCGCGGTAATAGTGACTAGTGTTGATAAAGCAGAAGCAGAGCGCAATGGTCACTTCTTTTTGTCGCAAGAGTATTTGGAACTGCAAGAACGAATTGACAATACCTTTGCGCGCATGGTGTTTTTAAAACGAGCGGGACAAAAAAACACTGCATCTGAGCGACGCGTTACTTTAATGCAGCGAATTGTTTGGTGGCATAGTTTTAGTAACTTCTCGGAGCATCTAGCGCAAACTAGAGCCGCGATTACCGACTTAAATAATCAACTCACCGACAACAATTTGGCCTATCAAATACTCCAAGATTATTTAGCTAAGGTGTCGGTAATGGAACAACAATTAGCGAGCATGGTAACAATTAGTGCCGATATTACTGAGCAACAATTGGCAATTATGCCAGTTAAGCAACAAATCATTAACGATATAGAGCAGAAAATAACGCAGTTTTACGCGCAAGAGTCCATTGAACTTGCCCGTTTTATTGTCGACGCTAAACTCGCACTGGTGCGAATTAATGATGCCAGTTTTAATCGTCAGTTTGTTAAAGAGCAGGGTGGGGTAGCGCAATAACATGAAATTACTTACGCCATATCTTTGCTTATCTACAATTGCGTTGTCGGTATTTGGTGTCAATGCGGACGACTCTCCGGTGGTTGATAGCACTAAGCAAAATCCAAATGCCAACGCTGTTGCCGTGGTTAAAAAGCCTACGTTAGGTGATTTAATTAAAGTGCAGGCGTCCAATGCTAAGACGCTGCAACCTGCACCTAGCCTCGATAAAATGATTACAGACTACCAGCATTTGGTAGAGATAACCCAAGCGCCCGAATTGCGCGAAAAAATCGATTATCGGCTCGCTCAATTATTGGCGATTAAAGCCGAGCGTGCGCAGGAAGTTGGTGAACCATTGGCACAGGGCGCAAACGGTTATTACGATAGCGCAATTAATGCCTACAAAGCGTGGCTAAGCCAATACCCTGACAGCGCTTTAAATCAAACGGTAATGTATGAACTGGCCAAAGCCCATGAACTTCAAGGTGAAGCCGCGCAAAGTTTTGAGCTCTTGTCTCAACTATCGGAGAAATTTCCAGAGCAAAATTTAGCCAGTGACGAGCTTAACTTTAGACGGGGCGAATATTTATTTTCGCAGCAAAACTATCGTCAAGCGGTTGAGGCCTATCAGTTGATTGTTGATCGTGCGACAACGACTAGCGATTTTAGCTCGCCATATTACCAAACTGCGCTCTACATGCTGGGCTGGGCCCATTATAAACTTGAGCAACCGAAGCCGTCGCTAGCCAAGTTTAGCGAAATACTCGATTTAAATTTACCGACTAAAGCGACCACTCAACTATCACTCGATAGTTTACCTGTCTCTAGTAAGCAGTTGGTGAGTGACGCATTTAAGGTAATGAATCTTATTTTTGCCAATAGTGAGGGCGCAACCAGTTTAGCGAAACACTATCAGTCTATCGGCGGTCGCTATTTTGAGTATCTACATTTCAAGGTGATGGCAGAGCAATTACTAATCGATAAGCGTTATCGAGATAGCGCGCATACTTACGATGTATTTGTTAGTAATTATCCAGCGCATTTTTGGTCACCGCAGTTCGCCATTAATAAAGTAGACATCTATCAGCAAGGGCGCTTCCCGACATTAGCTAAAGCGGAAAAGGCGAAGTATGTGGCTAGTTACGGCATCGATGGGCCGTATTGGGGCAAGTGGAGCGAACAACGTCAGCAGGAGTTTGGGCCTACCCTTAAAGCGTATCTCTCGGAAATGGCGCTTGATCAGTATCGTTTAGCGCAAAATGCTAATGATAAACGAGAACAGGTTGCCGAATACGCTAAAGCTGCAGATTTATTGTTGCAATATCAACGTACCTTTAACGATGACGCTGAATTAGCATTTCTCTATGGCGAAAGTTTATTCGCTAGTGAGCAATGGCTACGCGCGATTGATGTTTATAATCATTTTGCCTACGGAGCTGATCAAAAGTTTGGCCGTGAGCGCGGTAAACGTGCCGACGCCGCTTATGCCGCGATTTTAGCGTTTAACCAACTCAATGCAGGCGCTATCATGCCAAAGCCTGTGCCTAACGAGTTAGGCAAGTTTGAGCTAAGTGAACAAGAGCGCAACGTCCTGCAGTTTGCTAATATTTTCAGCGGTGATGAGCGAGCGGTCGATGTGATGTTCGATTTAATGAATCATCGCTATGCACAAGCGCGATATTCAGACGCTATTGAGGTTGTTGATAATCTCGCTAATTGGCAAGAGCCAATTGAGCAAGGACGCATGCTAGATGCGCAATTAATCAAATCGCACAGTGTGTACAACCAAGGCAACTATCAACAAGCGATTTCTGAATACGAAAGTGTGTTAGCCCAGCTGTCGCAAGCGGATGATAGAAAGACTGTAATTGCTAACAATTTGGCCGCCAGTTTATTTAAATACGCAGAGCAACTAGCAACCAACAAACAGCTGGCAAAAGCGGTGGATTTTTACTTGCAGGTGTTAAGTAAAACACCTGATTCGCCAGTGCGCAAACTTGCCCATTACAATGCAGCGCAATACCTTTATCAGCTTAAGTCGTTTGAAGATGCGGTCACTCAGCTAATTGCATTTAAAACTCGCTATCCGCAAGACGAGCTTGCTAAGAATATCGATGTCCAGCTGGCCTCAATCTATGAGCAGCAGCAAGATTGGGATAAAGCTGCGTCACAACGTCTTGCCATCGCAAACGGTATGAAGAAATCGACAGCGCAACAAGAAGCGCTTTACCTAACGGCTTCTTTTTACGAACGTGCTGGTGATGATAAAAACACCATTTTGACGTTGCGCCGCCATGCGAATACCTATCAGGCGCCGTTTAGCCGTTACATGGAAGTGATGCATCGCCTTAGCGACAAATACCTTGAAGTGGAAGAGCAAAGAAAGTATCGATTCTGGCTTAATAAAATGATCAAAGCACATGACAGTGCTAGCAGTGAGCAAACTGCGCGATCTAAATTCCTTGCGGCACAAAGCGCCTTGGTATTTGCCCGCGATGCGAAAAGGGATTTTGATAAAATTAAGCTTAAATTGCCGCTACAGGCGAGTTTAGCTCGTAAGACGAAAAGCTTAGAGAAAACACTGAGTGCTTATAAAAAAGTGTCTGACTATCGCGTGGCGTCATTTTCTACTCAGTCTAACTACGAAACGGCGCAGGTTTATCGCCAGCTTGCGAGTGATTTGATGGAGTCACAACGACCAACAGGTTTAGATGAATTAGCGTTAGAGCAGTACGAAATTTTGCTCGAAGAGCAGGCTTACCCGTTTGAAGATCAGGCTATTGCGTTATTTGAGAGCAATGCCAAGTTAACGTCACAGGGCCTTTATGATGAGTGGATCGCCTTGAGTTTAGATAAGCTTAGCCAATTACTGCCAGGCCGTTACAACAAGACAGAGGTTATTGAGGAGAGTGCCGATGTCATTTATTAATCACAAACGCAGCCTTTTCCTCGTTACAACGTTGTTGAGCATGGCGGGGTGTCAATCATTAGACAAAGAGTTGGCTGCGCCTAAAGCTGAGCCTGAGGTAGTTGTCGAATTAACGCCGATGGAAAAGCTCCATCAAAGTCCTAATCAATATTTACTAAACCAGCCAATAATTGCGCCAGAAGTAAACACTAAATTTAGCCAAGCGTTAACAACGGTAAAGGCGAAGCAATTAGAGCAGGCTAAAGCACAGCTTTTAGCGTTGACAATAGCTGCCCCAACCCTATCTGGGCCTTGGTTGCAACTAGGAGATATAGCACGACAAGAGAAAGCGATAAAACATGCTATCGCCCACTATCAGCAAGCGATTTATGTTAATAAACACAATTATTTTGCCCATAATCGGCTGGCCACCTTGTTGCGTGAACAAGGCGAGTTTGAGCAGGCTAAAAAACATTACCAGCAAGCGCTAGCGGCATGGCCGGCTTTTGTGCCGGCGCGAAAAAACCTTGCCATATTGCTCGATCTTTACATGGGTAAAGCGACACTTGCACTTGAAGAATATCAAACTGTGGCAGCGTTAAATAATTTGAATAAGCTGCCAGAAGACCGACAACTTAAAGGCTGGATTGCTGATTTATCAAGACGCGTTGCTGCAGAAGAAAAGCGCAAGCAACGCATGGCTGAGCAGGAAGCCGCGAAACAACAAGCTGATGAAGTTGCAACGCCAACGGGAGCGGGGAATGAATAGCAAGCTAATCAACTGTAAAGATCTATTGGCTACAATAATGTTGGCAACGCTCAGTGTGTCAGTGCACGCAGAGTCTTCAACGGAAACTAAGTCGTCAACGCAGTCACAGCCTGCCGTGAAACCTAATGTGATCAAACTTAGAGACACTATTGTTGGCAGCAAAGAGCAGCCGCGTTTTATTTCAATTGTGCCGTGGAAAAAACTCAGCAGTCCGGTAATCGAGGTAGAGCATGTTCACAAAAGTCAGCTCGATAAGCTACGGGCTCGCACGATAGATTCACTTAATAAACAACGCCAATTGGCAACCCATTTAATGGGTCGAAAACCACAATAAATTTAACTTTCAAATAGCACTTCACAAGGTAAACACTATGGATTTTTTTAATACAATCGTTCGATTTTTCCAGGATGGTGGGGCGTTTATGTTCCCGATCTCAATTGTATTAGCCGTTGGCTTGGCCATCGCCCTAGAGCGCTTTTTATTTTTATCAAAGACTAAACGTGCTAATCAGCGCGCGATGGGTGAAATCCAGCATATGCTTAACAGCGAAAACTACAAAGGTATTAGCCAATACGCACAGCAAAATGATGCGACAGTGGCCAATTTAATTGCCGCAGGTGTTGAGCGCCTTAACTACAGTAAATCACGTGAAGACATCGAATATGCGATGGAAGAGAGCGTGGTTGAAGTGATGCCGCGTTTGGAGAAACGCACAGCCTATTTGGCAACCTTGGCCAACATTGCAACCTTACTTGGCCTGTTAGGTACCATTATTGGTCTGATTGCCGCGTTCTCTGCAGTTGCCAATGCTGATCCTTCAGAGAAAGCGTCTTTGTTATCACAGAGTATCTCGGTAGCGATGAACACGACGGCATTTGGTTTGATTGCCGCTATCCCGCTATTGATGTGTCATAGTGTGATTCAAACAAAGACAACAGATATTATCGACTCACTGGAAGCGGCGGGCGTTAAATGTCTTAACCTACTGTCACTTCGCCACAGCATGAAGAAATCAACGGAAGAATAATCATGCTTAAGAAAATTCGTCAAGCAAGACAGGAGCAGGAGCTAGACATCACCTCATTTATGAGTTTGATGATCGTGCTGGTGCCAGTGTTATTGATGATGATGGTTTTTTCGCATATCACGATTTTAGAGCTTAAATTGCCCAGTGATATTGATGAGATAAGCGCTGCGCCAAACGATGAACTTAAAAATTTAGAGTTACTCGTTGGTGACAAAGATATGGCGTTGTACTACCCACAAGGGGCGTTGTTAAAGACAATCCCTGCCACTGACGATGGACAACTCAATTATCCGTTGTTAGTGCAAGCGCTCAAAGAAGTGAAGTACTTACTCAATGAAAAAGGCATCGAGAAAAAAGACATCAATTTATTGCTACCTCCAGCGACAGATTATCAAACGATAGTGACGGTCATGGACAGTGTTCGTTCCTACAAAGCGGTAGTGGCTGCGTCTGTAGTTGATGCTGAGTTATTCCCCGATGTGTCGCTATCTGATGCGCCAGAAGATTTATTGGCGGCAGTTAATGCAGTGGAGGCGGCGCAATGAAACAGTCAGCTAAAACGAAACGCTTAGCCCGTCATCATAAGCGCATGGCCAAAAGCTCTAAATTGAGTTTGGTTTCCCTGATGGATATCTTCACGATCTTAGTATTTTTCTTGATCGTTAACTCATCAAATGTCGAAGTATTAGAGGCAGATAAGAGCATTAAATTGCCGCAGTCGCAATCTGAAACCCTAGCACAAGATAATTTGGTATTACTCATCAATGACAGTCACATTTTACTGCAAGGTAAAGAAATTATTTCTCTTGAGCAGTTGGCGAGTGAAGAAGTAACAACAGTCGAGGCACTGACCAAGGAGCTTGAATATCACAAGCCGCGTCAGCAGCCCAACGAAAGCGGTGGTCGTGCGATTACTATCATGGGCGATCAAAAACTCGCCTATTCGCTGCTTAAGAAAGTATTGCTTACCTGCTCTAAAGCTGGATTTGGCGATATTTCATTGGCGGTGGAAAAAACCTTAAATAAAGACAGTGGAGGTGGCGATGGCGCAAGTTAACGCAAACTCATTAACGCTGTCGCATTGGGGAGAATCGCGTCAAGAGAATAAGTTATTTACCCAAATAACTTGGCTGTTCTTAATTGTCACTGTTGTTCTTGCCGTGGTAGTAAAGGTGGTGACAGTGCCAGAATTAACGCGAGAAGAAAAAGCGAAAATTCCGCCACAACTGACCAAGTTTATCGAACGGGTAAAAATTGAGGAAAAACCTAAACCAACGCCGGTGGAAGAAAAGCCGGAAGAAGTTAAGGAAGAGCCCAAGCCTGTTGAAAAACCAAAGCCAGAGCCGAAACCGCCGGAGCCTAAGCCAATTGAAACACAGGAGCAACGAGTCGAAAAGGCGCGTGAGCAAGCCAAACAAGCAGGTTTGTTAGCAATGCAAGATGACTTAGCGCAGCTGCGTGAAATAGCAAAGATGACCACGCCAACAACCACAGAGCCGCTGAGTACCCAAGGCCAGCAAGCAGCAGTGACTGATACTGAGCCGAAAAGCGAGGCATTTGTGGGTGGTGCTGCACAGCTAGACAACAGCAAAGTAAGTCAAACCGTTGGCAAGCGGGTTGAGTTAACGTCACGTGATGTCACTACGGTGGCAGCGGCTGAAGTGCCAGAGCAGGGTAGTGATGTCAGTGTCGAGCAAGAGCAGGCAGCATCAGGTGGTCGTGATGTAGAATCTATCCGTAAGGTACTTGATCGTAACAAAGGTGCGTTTTATACCATTTATCGTCGTGCGCTGCGTAAAGATCCTTCACTAGAAGGTAAGGTTGAAATGCTGATTGTCGTTGCGCCAAATGGTCGTGTGTCAGATTGCCGTATTTTGTCGAGTGAGCTCAAGGATCCCGCGCTTGAGAAAAAGCTGTTGGCAAGGGTTAAACTTATTAATTTTGGCGCGCAAAACGTCGAAGAAACCAGTATAAATTACTCATTTAACTTCCTACCTTTTTAGGTTAAATCTTGTAATTGGATAGTAAAAGCCGCGAAATATCGCGGCTTTTTTATTGAAAAATCCTGTTTCAATAGATACTTACCAAATCATTTTAGCTCTGATAGTATTGTATTACTTTGTATTAAAAGAGACTCATTATGTCTTTGTTATCGAATATGCGTATTAGTCATCGATTGGGCTTAAGCTTTATCGCCATTCTCTTATTGTTGGCGCTTATAGCGACTATGGCATTAACCCAAATGAATAAACAATCAGCAATGGCTAAAGCATTTGTCACCGATGATGTGGTTAAGTTTGTGGATATTAGCGCGATTAAATCTCACGCTCAGCGCTCAGCATTATTACTATTGCAAATTCTCCCAACTGAAGAACGCAGTGATCGCATCAATTTGTACAAGGCGATGGATGAGGAAAACCGTCAACTCGATGTGGCTATTAAAAAAGTGCAGTCGTCTTTTACCAATGGTATCCCAAATCAATTTACTGCACTGCTAGCTAAGCAAAAAACCTACAATGAGAACTTTATTGAAACTGTTGAGTATGTCGAATTTGACAGTGAAACGGCACTCGCCCACTATCAAGAGTCGACAAAGCCTGCGCTTGAAGCGCTGTTAATGAGTATTAGCGATTATCTTGAAAGTGAACGTATGCGCATGTTCAAACATCAAGAGGCTAATGCGGCGGCCAGTGATGATATCCAAAATATCGTTATTGTTATTTCGATTATCGCTTTGGTGCTGGGCGTTGCGTTGGCGTATGGTGTGAGTCGATCTATTGTCGGTCCGTTAAATGATACGGTAGCAATGGCCAAACGCATTGCCTGTGGTGATTTACAGCAAGTACCAGTTACAAATCGCAGTGATGAAGTTGGCGCCTTAGTGACCGCTATTGAAGAGATGCGCGCTAATTTGGCGCAATTGATTGCCTCGATTGTTGATTCCTCTAAGGATATAGAAGATTCTGCTACGCAGTTAAATATGCCGGTTCAAGAAGTTCATCAGGGCTCTGTGGAGCAGGTTAGTGCGGTTGATGACATTGGCCGTGCAATTTATGAATTTTCAATGCAAAGTAGTCAGTCGGCGCAAACTGCTGAGCAAGCCAAGGCACAATCATTAAACGCACGCGACCTTGCTATTCAAGGCAAAAACATGATTGAGAAGGCGACGTCAGAATTTGCGACAATTTCTTCTACCATCAGTGACTCTGCTGATGCTGTGCAAGGTGTTCATCATCGCGCCAAAGCGGTTCGTGAATTGATTACCATGATTAGTGAAATTGCAGATCAAACTAACTTATTAGCACTAAATGCCGCAATCGAAGCAGCACGAGCAGGCGAAAGTGGCCGAGGATTTTCGGTGGTTGCCGATGAAGTGCGAGCATTAGCAGGACGCACCGCGCAAGCAACCATAGAGATCAATCAGGTGATTGATGGCATCGATAATGAAACCAATAACGCCGTTGATCGCATCACAGCTGGCCAAGCTGAATTAGAGCAGGGTGTTGATATGCTAGGGCAGATGGTGCAACCATTAATTGATTTGAACACAGGCGCCCAAGAGTCACTTTCAAGTTTGGAATTACTCGAGCAAGCGGTTGCGGATCAAGCACGAGAAAGTGCTAATATAGAATCGAGTGTTAAGAATATTGGCGATAAAGCTAATTCTAACCAAACCGAAATTGACAAGGTTACCTCGACGACTAATCACCTGAGCGATATGGCGTTAGGCTTATCGCGACAAGTCAGTAAGTTTAACCTGCATTAACGATTTTTAATTATCATGATGAAAGCGCTGCGTGAAACCAGCGCTTTTTTTGTATTTAAAGTTATCCATCTTTGATATAAATCAAAGATATTACTGCGCCAAGGCATTGTTATGGCGGCCTTTTGTGACGCAACACCCAATAAAACAGCACGATGTTTTCAATTGCTAAGAATAAGCCGTACACTTTATATGGCTTAATTGTTATTGAGATAAAAAATATGAAAGTTTTAACCGTTGATTATAACGCAAGTGATGCAGCAGAACGCTTTGTTGAGTCACTTCATAAAACGGGCTTTGGTGTGTTGACGAACCACCCCATTGCTAAAGAAAAAGTACAAGCTATCTACGATACTTGGTACGACTTCTTTATGAGTGAAGCCAAACACGACTTTTTATTTAACCCTGAGACCCAAGATGGTTACTTCCCACCGTCTGTTTCTGAAGTGGCGAAAGGGCATTCTGTAAAAGACATCAAAGAATACTTCCACATTTACCCATGGGGTCGTATGCCTGAGCACTTAAAGGCTCAAATCATGGAATACTACGATCTAGCAAATGGTCTTGCCCAAGAGCTATTAGGTTGGATCGAAGAGCATGCTCCAGCGGAAGTTAAAGCGAAATTCACCCAATCGCTACCATCGATGATCGATGGCAGTGACGGTACTTTATTACGCGTATTACACTACCCACCAATGACTGGTGAAGAAGAGCCAGGTGCTATCCGCGCTGCGGCACACGGTGACATCAACTTACTAACTGTATTACCAGCGGCAAACGAGCCTGGTCTGCAAGTTATTGCTAACGATGGTAGCTGGTATGACGTTCCTTGTGATTTCGGTAACATCATCATCAACATCGGTGACATGTTACAAGAAGCGTCAGGTGGTTACTACCCATCGACCATTCACCGCGTAATTAACCCAACAGGTGGCCGTACGGAACATTCACGTATTTCATTACCATTGTTCTTACACCCTAAACCTGAAGTCGTATTATCTGAGCGTTACACCGCAGATAGCTACTTAGAAGAGCGCTTACGCGAGTTAGGCGTTAAAAAATAGTTTTAATATCAAATACAAAGATATAAGATGATAAGCCCACTTACTCAAGTGGGCTTTTTATTAGGGATGATACTTCATGAAATATATAATTATTGCTGTTTTACTTGCTAGTTTTTCTTCTGGCTTTACCTACGCTTCAAAACAACAAGTCACTTATGCTGATAATAATTTGTTAGTGCCTATCGATGGTGTTGTTGATGGTAAAAGGCTCGATCAATATGCAAACATGTGGTGGCAATGGGCTAAAACTCTACCTAGGGATACAAACGCCGTCGTTGATACGACAGGTGAATTCTGTGGTGTAAATCAGTACGGAAAAGTATGGTTTTTAGCGGGCGGATATGGAACATCATTAATCAGTCGTCAATGTACACTCCCTAAAGATAAGTTTATATTTTTCCCAATTATAAACATGATTTACATGCAAAATCTTAGGTCATCAAAACAGACAAGCTGTGCGAACGTAAAATACGGCGCTGCATTAAATAATGATCACTTGCTGTCGATACGTGCTTCATTAAATGGAAAAGAGTTCGAACATGCGAACTCCTTTCGAATTGCCTCAAAAGATTGCTTTGATATTTATGGTTTAATTGATAAAAAGTATAACGCTCCTAAGTGGTATCCTGCGGCGACTGATGGGTATTGGCTAATGCTAAAACCTTTAGCGCCCGGAAAATATACACTTAAATTTCAAGCACAATATTTTAGGGAAAATGGGGCGTTCGGGCGCATGGGACAAGATATAGAATATTCTTTAACCGTCAAATAAAATACCAGTCAAGCATCTTATCATTATTCTAATAAAGGATAATGATAAGTCTATTTAAACGATTCTTTTTAAAAGTTTGATTACGAATAAGAGTATCGTTTCTTATTTAATCAGATAAACAAATTTGTTAAGCCATTTAAAAACAAAAGATTGCATACAATTAGATAACCTGTAATTTAGAAAATAATTCTCAATAAAATTTTTGACAAGACCATTGAAATGATAAAAGCCATCCCAATATCATTTTAGTAGTAACCATGGATCACAGTTAAGAGAGACAAAGCATGCCATTAGAGCGCTCAGACCGCATTGATATTCCAGTTTTACCCCTTCGCGACGTTGTCGTGTATCCGCACATGGTGATCCCATTATTTGTTGGTCGCGAAAAGTCAATTCGCTGCTTAGAAGCGGCGATGGAGCAGGATAAGCTCATTTTACTCGTCGCTCAAAAAGATTCGAGTGTTGACAACCCTGGTCGTGAAGATATTTATGATGTTGGCACGGTAGCGACTATTTTACAGCTATTGAAGCTCCCTGACGGTACAGTAAAAGTGCTAGTTGAAGGTAATCAACGCGCCAAAATTAATCGCTTGGAAACTAAGAACGATTTGTTTAGTGCCGATGCACAGTACGTGGTCACTGAACAAGTAGAAGAGTTAGAGCAAGAAGTGCTGATCCGCACCGCTGTGTCTGAATTTGACTCTTACATCAAGCTAAATAAGAAGATCCCACCAGAGGTACTAACTTCATTGTCAGGCATCGATGATGCTGCGCGTCTTGCTGATACCATGGCAGCGCATATGACACTTAGTCTTGAAGACAAACAACAAGTTATTGAGCTTGAAAGCGTCAACGACCGTCTTGAGTTCCTGTTAACCATGATGGAGTCGGAAATCGACTTATTGCACATGGAAAAGAAAATTCGCGGTCGCGTTAAAAAACAAATGGAAAAGTCACAACGAGAGTACTATTTGAATGAGCAAATGAAAGCTATTCAAAAGGAAATCGGTGAACTTGACGAAAACGCACCAGATGAAATGGAAGAGCTGGCGCAAAAGATCAAAGACGCTGGCATGACCGCTGAAGGTCAAAAGAAAGCGGAATCTGAACTGCAAAAGCTTAAGATGATGTCTGCAATGTCTGCCGAAGCAACAGTTGTGCGCAGCTACATCGACTGGATGGTTAACGTACCTTGGAAAAAACGCAGCAAGGTTAAGAAAGATTTATCAAAAGCCGAAGTGGTACTAAACAGCGATCACTATGGCTTAGAGCGCGTTAAAGAGCGCATTTTAGAATATTTAGCGGTGCAATCACGTGTGCGCCAACTTAAAGGTCCGATTCTGTGTTTAGTAGGACCACCGGGGGTTGGTAAAACATCATTGGGCCAATCGATTGCTAAAGCAACTGGCCGTAAATACGTGCGTATGGCGTTAGGCGGCGTGCGTGATGAAGCGGAAATTCGCGGTCACCGTCGTACCTACATCGGCTCGATGCCGGGTAAACTGATTCAGAAAATGGCGAAGGTTGAAGTGAAAAACCCGCTGTTTTTACTCGATGAGATCGACAAGATGAGCTCTGACATGCGTGGCGACCCAGCGTCTGCTTTATTAGAAGTATTAGATCCAGAGCAAAACAACAGCTTTAACGATCATTATCTTGAAGTAGATTACGATTTATCGGATGTAATGTTCGTTGCAACGTCAAACTCAATGGATATTCCGGGTCCGTTACTTGATCGTATGGAAGTGATTAACCTCTCTGGTTACACAGAAGATGAAAAGCTAAACATTGCTAAGCAGCATTTATTGCAAAAGCAAATTAAGCGTAATGGATTAAAGCCAGCGGAAATCGAAATCGAAGATAGCGCCATTATGGGCATTATTCGTTATTACACACGTGAAGCGGGTGTGCGTGGTCTAGAGCGTGAAATATCTAAACTATGTCGTAAGGCAGTTAAGAAGATCTTACTGAAAGAAGTGACAGGCAAGGTTGTTGTGACTAACGATAACCTCAATGACTTCTTAGGTGTTCAGCGCTATGACTTTGGTAAGTCGGCGGAGAATAACCAAATCGGTCAGGTAACTGGTTTAGCCTGGACCCAAGTTGGCGGCGATCTACTCACTATCGAAACGGCGTCAGTAATTGGTAAAGGTAAACTTAACTATACTGGCTCACTTGGCGACGTAATGCAGGAGTCGATTCAAGCGGCGATGACAGTTGTTCGCTCGCGTGCTGATAAGCTTGGTATCAACAACGATTTCCACGAAAAACGCGATATTCACGTTCACGTACCTGAAGGTGCGACACCAAAAGATGGACCAAGTGCTGGTATTGCTATGTGTACAGCCTTGGTATCTAGCTTAACGGGCAATCCTGTACGTGGTGATGTTGCAATGACTGGCGAAATTACTTTACGTGGTGAAGTGCTGCCAATCGGTGGTTTGAAAGAGAAATTATTAGCGGCGCATCGTGGCGGAATTAAGCGCGTGCTTATTCCACATGGTAATAAAAAGGACCTCGCTGATATCCCAGATAACGTGATTGGTGATTTAGAAATCCATCCGGTGAAGTGGGTAGATGAGGTGTTGACACTAGCGCTAGAGCAGGATCCACAAGGTTTTACGGCAAAATCTGCGTAAATATTGATTAATCTGCTAAAAACAGTGAAAAAAAGTCCATTTTTTTTAAAAAAAGGGCTTTTAAATCTCAAAAACTGTGATAGCCTAGCTAACGTTGAATTGCTATGAGGCAGTCGTGGCGCAAGATAGCGCTAATCCTGTCACATAAATTTAATATGTATAACTAAGTTTTAACGTAGTTATATTTTGAGGGTGAAGCGAAGTGTTTTCAATTCGCCATAATAAAAACTACGCTCAGGAAGTTAAGTAGTAGTTACAAGAATAAATAAAGGGTATGACATGAATAAGTCTCAACTAATCGATAAAATTGCAGAAAGCGCTGACATCTCAAAAGCTAACGCAGGTCGCGCATTAGACGCTTTCATCAGCACTGTAACTGACGCACTAAAAGACGGTGACAAAGTTTCACTAGTTGGTTTCGGTACTTTCGAAGTTCGTCAACGTTCAGCACGTACTGGCCGTAACCCACAAACTGGTGCAGAGATCAAAATCGCTGCAGCAAACGTTCCAGCATTCAAAGCTGGTAAAGCATTAAAAGATTCTGTTAACTAAGAACTGCTTTTGCTTTCATCGCTAACGCTTAGTTAGCGATAAAAAGGAGTGGTAGTTCAGTTGGTTAGAATACCGGCCTGTCACGCCGGGGGTCGCGGGTTCGAGTCCCGTCCACTCCGCCAATATTCATGAAAAAACGCATCGCAAGATGCGTTTTTTTTTGCCTAAAACAAAGGTCTAATAGGAGCGTTTACAAATGGTAACTTTAAGCGCTCAAAAAAACAGCGAAAACCGCCTGCTTATTGGCTTAGCTGTGTAGATTGCCCTGTGTATTGCTGTTATGATGTCGGGCAATTTTTGATAAAACTAATAACAAAAGAATTATTTAAGAGGCTCTGATGTTAGAAAGAATTCGTGAAGGATCGCAAGGCGTTGTTGCCAAAGCCATATTGGGGCTAGTGATCTTAACTTTCGCCTTAGCGGGGATCGGCAGTTACCTAGGTGGTAGCAGCGAAGTGGCGAGCGTTATCGTTAATGGCGAAACCATTAGCCAAGCACAAGTAGATAATGAATTTGCCAAAGAGCGTTCAAACCTAGAACGCCAATACGGTGAAATGTTCAAGATGATCGCTAACAACCCAACGTACATGGAAAGTGTACGCAAGGGTGTTCAAGAGCGTTTAATCGCCCAAGCGTTGATCAGTCAAACTGCAGCAGCAATGGACTTACGTGTTGGCGATGAGCAAATCAAAAAGACTATTCGCGACATGCAAGAATTCCACGTTGATGGTCAATTTAACAATGACCGTTATTTGAGTTTAGTGCGCAGCTCTGGCTACCGTGTTGAGCAATTCCGTGAGCTGTTACGCGTTGATTTAACGCGTCAGCAACTGATGGGCGCAGTAATTGGTTCTGATTTTGTATTGAAAAACGAAGCCGAGCAAATTGCTAAACTTGAGAAACAATTACGTGATATCCGTTACATCAGCGTAAGCGCGAACGATTTCTTAAACGATGTTGAAATATCTGACGATGAAGTTGCCGAATACTACGATGTAAACAGCGGTCAATTTACAACGCCAGAACAACTAAGCGTTGAGTTTGTTGAGTTAAAAGTTGCTGATTTACTACCACGAGTTTCAGTGGAAGATAGCAAGGTTCGCGAACAGTACGAATCAAACCTAGCACAATACCAATCACCAGAACGTCGCCGTGTTTCTCATATCCTATTTGAATTTGGTGATGACGAAGCAGCAACTCGTGCAAAAGCTGAAGCTGCATTGGCTCGTGTAAAAGCGGGAGAAGATTTTGCAGCATTGGCCAAAGAGTTATCTGACGATACTTTCAGCGGCGAAGAAGGCGGCGACCTTGATTGGATGACTAAAGACGGTGATGAAGACGCTTTCACTAACGCAGCATTTGCGGTTGAAAACGGCGCCACATCTGACATCGTAGAAACTGAATCTGGTTTGCACATCATCAAAGTAACAGACTTAGACGCAGCGGCGACTAAAGCATTTGACGAAGTGGCTAGCGAAATCGAAGAAGAGTTGTTAGCACAACAAGCTAAAGAACTGTTCTACGAGTTACAACAACAGTTAACAGATACTGCATTCTCTGTATCTGAGAACTTAACAGAAGCGGCGGCTGAGATCGAATCACAAGTTAAATCAACTGCATTATTTACTCGTGCTAACGTTCCTGCAGCAGTTAACTTCCCAGAAGTTATCGACGCAGCGTTTTCTGAAGATGTATTAGGTGAAAACCTAAACTCTGAAGTTATTAACGTTAGCCCAGACCATTTAATGGTTGTGCGTAAGAAAGAGCACATTCCATCAGAAGTTAAGCCAATGAGCGACGTTAAGGTGCAAATCGTTGATATTTTAAAACAGCAAAAAGCTGGCGACTTAGCGAAAGAAAAAGCTGAGCAGTATTTAGCAAGCTGGCAAGCAGGTGAAACTATCGATGGTGTGACAGTTGTTGAAAAAGCTGATGTTGCTCGTACAACACGTGATATTGACAATGCCATCGTAGCTGCAGCGTTCAAAATGGCTAAAACAGGTGAGAATAACGCAGAGCTAGTAAGCACTGTTGATGGTCAAGCGGTTGTTGATTTAGTCGCCGTTAAAGAAGCTAACGATGTTACTAGTGATATCGATAGCGTTCTCCAACGCTTAAATGCGACACAAAGTGGCGCAGCGTACAAAGCGTTTATCGATTCGCTAAAAGAGAAAAGCGATATTCAATACCCAGCGTCATAATTGGCTATTGAATGAAAAAGGCGGCACTAGCCGCCTTTTTAATTGGTGATAAATAAATCATATGAATAAAAGCATGATAACGTGTCGTTATTCATATTATTTAAGAAGAATAAGAAAAGGGGAAGCAATTGGAACGCGGTCAATTTAGCTCTCGAGCGGGCTTTATCATGGCAGCCGCAGGTGCTGCCGTTGGACTTGGTAATGTTTGGGGATTTCCAACGCAGGTCGCTAGTAATGGTGGCGGTGCTTTTGTATTGGTTTATTTACTGCTTGCATTTTGTTTGGCCTATCCAGCGCTGATGGCTGAGCTGATTGTCGGTCGCCATGCACGTGCCAATGCGGTGATTGCGCTACCCATGCTCAGTGATAAGCCAACACTAAAATTGGGTGGTAAAGTCGTTGGTATCGCAGGTCTTATTACCGTTGCTGTAATCTTAAGTTTTTACGCTATTATCGCTGGCTGGTTATTTGCCTTTGCCATTGAGCCTATTGTGTCGTTTCTTGGTTTTACTGATGCTGCTAATTGGTTGACGCAATTCTCACTATCTCGCAATATCATTTTTACGCTGTGTTTTATGATCTTAACCATTTTGATTATTGGTGCGGGCGTGAATCAGGGGATAGAGCGTTGGTCAAAGCGCATGATGCCTGCTTTGGTGTTAATCTTAATTGCGCTTATTGGTTATATGCTGACCTTGCCTAATGCCATGGTGGGACTGAGTCATTACCTGACCCCTGATTTTAGCCAGATCTTCGATGGCCAATTAATTATTAGCGCAATGGGCCAAGCCTTTTTCTCATTGTCGCTTGGTGTTGGTTGTATGCTGATTTATGGTTCATACCTTTCTAGCAACGAGAATATTGTTAAAGCAGGGGCCTGGGTAACCTTACTCGATGTCGGTTTAGCTTTTGTTGCTGGTTTACTGATTATTCCATCAATGTATATTGCGGCCCACTTTGGCGTTGAAATTTTTGATGCCGACGGTGCGCTGTTAAACAGTGATACGCTTATTTTCACTATTTTGCCTGCCTTATTTGAACAAATGGGGGCTGCAGGGCCTATCGTTGCGCTAGCTTTCTTTATTTTGATGTCGCTTGCTGCGTTAACATCATCAATTTCTCTGCTTGAAGTGCCTGTTGCTTATGTCGTCGAAGCCCATAAAAAGCCACGCGCGCTAACTAGCTGGATAATCGGGGCATTAGTGACGGCGCTTAGCTTAACCATCGTCTTTAACTTTAGCTGGTTATTTGGCTTGGTTATCACAGTGACCACTAAATACAGTCAGCCAATTTTAGGGCTGTTTTTCTGTTTGTATGCGGGGTGGGTATGGCACCGTAATGGTGCGCTTGCGGAAATTAAAAAGGGTTATCAAGGCGCAGAAAACGGTCTGTTTTGGAAGGTTTGGCCGTGGTATGTAAAATTTGTTTGCCCACTGTTTATTATCGTGATGTTCGTTCACGCACTATAGGAAAATTACAATGACTAATGCAAATGAAATTAAACGCGGCATGGCGGTTGAACTAGCGGGTAAAAAACTGCTGGTAAAAGATATTTTTGTGCAAAACCCAAGTGCGCGCGGCGCAGCTACGCTCTATAAAATGCGTTTTAAAGACATTGAAAGCGGTGCCAAGGTTGAAGAGCGTTTTAAAGGTGATGAAAAACTGCAGCAATTGGATTTAACTATTCGCGGTGTCAGTTTTTCATACATCGATGGCGACGAATACGTGTTTATGGATAATGAAGATTACAGTCAGTTTAACTTTAAGTGCGAAGATATCGAAGATGAATTGCTGTTTATTACCCAAGATACACAAGGCCTACAGCTGCTAGAAGTTAACGGTAATGCTGTGGGTATCGATTTACCACAATGGGTTGAATTGGTGATCAGTGAAACATCGCCTTCTATTAAGGGCGCAAGTGCCAGCGCTCGCACTAAACCTGCACATTTTGAAACTGGGCTAGTAGTGCAAGTGCCTGAGTACATTGCGACTGGTGAAAAGATCAAGATTAATGTTGCAGAGAAGAAGTTCGTAAGTCGAGCGGGTTCTTAGTATTTTTCGTTAATACAACTAATGCGAAGCTGTTTGGTGTGCTAGTGAGTGAGCTATGTTTAATGTACCTCAGTGATAGCACACCAGTTACTTTTCTTTGCGTCGCCAAAGAAAAGTAACCAAAAGAAAGGCGACCCGAATTTTATCGCTTGATCTTAAATGATAAATTGCCTGTTCAATACCGTATTTGATCCGCATCCCTGCGGCAAATACTAAAAAATCATCCCTGATTTTTTCATTGGCCAATTTCTAATTTAAGGCGATAAACAGCGGGCATTGCCGCGCGAATAGTCGTTTAACCTCTTTAACTATTTATGATTTATTAATGAGGTTAAGCCTCTATCCCAATATTACTCACACCAAAGCCCTTAAATTCTTGACGCAGTTCTTTGAGGAACGCTGGGGCAAGTTTCGGTTGCTCTTCAATGCGGCTCAGTAGGTATTCCTGCAATGCTTTTTCTTCTACCATCATCTCGTGACTAAAGGTATCTTCATCGCTAATATCGCCTTCTACAGCGCTAATGTAGCTAGCGACGGTTGAGCTTGATAGTTTACTGATGTTAATTAAGTCTTCATCGAGCTTTTGCTCTAGCGCTACCAGAATAGTGTTTAAGGCCATCGCGCAGTCAATCGCTGGTATGACGCCAAAATTATCAAAATCAGCTAGCTCTGGTGTATTTTCCAACAGCTTGTTTTGTTGTACTTCAAGGTTGAGTTTTACCGATTGCTTAGCAAGTTTTTGCCACAGCAAGTCGACGATGGTATTGAGTACTTTAGGGCTGCCAAATTCAACGCTTTGACTAAACAGTTGATAGTTGGGCAGCATGCGCTCACTCAATACTGTGGCGAAGGTTAATTGTTGCTCAAAGCTGAGGCTTTTAATTCGGGTAAAGAATCCTGGTTTTTTACTGCTCATTAAGGGTATCGCTTTCTTTGTTTAATATGGTGTTACCTACAGTGGCAACTAATTGTAATTCGTCGAGAATTTCGAGGATTTCTGGCTCCATATCCGATAGGGTCGCTTGTTGTTTTAGCGCCGTTTCAATGGAGTGGGCCAAGTCTTTAAGTTGCGGTACGCCCGTATAACAACAGGCGCCGTGGAGCTTATGAATAACGCGAAGTAGCTCTTTGCTATCTTGATTGCTTACTGCGGACTCGATGGAGGAAATTGTCGCAGGAATAGAATCAATAAGCATTTGCAGCATTTCTATCGCCAGATCTTTCTTGCCCATGGCTTGAGCAAGTGATGCTTGCCAAGATACATGAGGGTTTTCACTCTCAGAAAGTGTATCGTCGGTGTCGGCTTGAAGGGCAATGGCAAGACTTTCCTTCATATGGCTTGAATCGAGCCAATGCTCAAGAATGTTATCAACCGCATCTTCACGCAGCGGTTTAGTCAAGAAGTCGTCCATACCTTTGTTGAGCCACACTTGTTTTTCTTCTTCGAGTGCATGGGCTGTCGTGGCAACAATAGGTGCTAATTGATTGATACCGTGCTTGCGAATAATGGCGGTGGCCTGTACGCCATCGAGCACAGGCATTTGAATATCCATAAAGATAATATCGAACTTTTGGACACAACAGGCTTCAACGGCTTCTTCACCATTGGTGGCTAACACAAGCGAGCCCACTTTATCTTTGAGCATGGTACTAATGAGCTTGAGGTTTGCTTCATTATCATCAACAAGTAGGGCGCGTTTTTTCGGATATTTGACCGCTTCTGGCTCGGGTTTAGGCACAACGCGAGTACTGTACGCTTGAATTTTTTCAATACTGTTGAATAAACGGCGACAACTGATCGGGTTGATGTGACAGTAGTTAACGCCCAAGGCAATAATATTTTGATGGACCGTTAAATCATTGGTATCGATTAAGACAATGACGTTATCGACACCTTGCGCCGCTTTAATTAAATCTTCCAGTGCAATTAGATTATCGTAAGGTCCCGGGTAGTGGATGATGGCACAGTCGTATTCCTCAACGCCGCTAGCATGGCTCCATTCGTGAAGATCAGTAAAGTTGTCGATATTGGCTTGCCAGTGGTTAATTTGTTGATTGAGAATACTGGCGTGCTGAATGGACTCACAAAATACCTGAATGTTTTTATGCAAGCGTGCGTTAATGTGAAACGCAGGATTGGCGTTGCTTTCTTCAACGACGATGTTACTTGAGAATTGCGAGCCAATACCCGGCTCACTGGCACAAGTGATGGCACCGCCCATTTCTTCAATAAGGCGTTTGGTAATAATGAGGCCTAAGCCACTGCCGCCGTATTTACGACTAATACTTGAATCTGCTTGCGCAAAGGCATTAAACAGGCGCGGTAAATGCTCGCGCTGAATACCAATGCCGGTGTCTATTACATCGAAAAATAACTTGTGCTGATTATTGCTAATCTGTTTCGAGTAAATATTAAGACTAACGTGCCCCTTTTTGGTGAATTTAATTGCGTTGCCAATCAGGTTGGTGAGGATTTGTTGGAAACGCTGGTTATCGCCGATTACGTTATCGATAGTCGATGGCGATATGTTGACCAAGAGATCGAGGTTTTTCTCATGGGCTGAGGTGGCTAAAATGTCAGTTACATCAGCGATGGTATCACGCAGACTAAACGGCATGGCATCGAGGTGTAATTTACCGGCTTCCAGTTTCGAGAAATCGAGTATGTCTTTAATAATGTTAAACAGGCCCTGCGCCGATTTTTCGATTGTTTGCAGATAATCGATTTGGTTTGGCATCAACTGAGTCTTAAGCAGCTGTTGCGTCAGGCCTATCACACCGTTTAATGGTGTGCGCAATTCGTGTGACATATTGGCAAGGAATTCAGATTTAATACGACTACCTTCTTGTGCCTTTCGATTGGCAATATCGAGCTCAACGTTTTTGATCTCAATTTGCTCCATGGTTTCTCTAAGCTCACTGGTTGCTGTATCGATATTGTGCTGCATTTTCTCGTGATACTCTTTGAGTGAACCAGCGATGGCGTTAATACCGCGTTTGAGAATTTCTAGCTCACCAATGAGGTTGCCTTGCAATCGCGTATCGAGTTTTCCTTCGCGAATTTTTGCCACCGCACGCACCATATCACCAATAGGACGGGTGACGTTGTTGATCAAACGGAAGGTGAAAAACAGGTTGAGCTGAACACCCAGTAAAATAATGATGAAGGTTGTAATGGCAACACGATGCTGAGCCAGCAGCGTATCGTCACTATTTAATTGCATCATTAGGTGACCGATCACCCGTTCTTGATCTAAATCTGCTGTGGTTTGCGTTATTTCTATTGAGATTGGGCTAGTAATGATAATATGCTCGCCGCTATTTTCGATAGTGAGTTTATCCGGCAGCTTGCGCGTGTTGAAATCGCTAAATTCGCCAATCATTCGATGGTAATGACTGGTGACAAATAACTGGTTGTGTTCGTTGTAGACCGCAATGGTATTGATTAGTGGTGAGTGCGAGCGGTGCATGCGATCGACGAGTATTTTTAGTGCTTCGCGATTGTTTTCTTTGAGTCCTTGCTCAGCGGCAATGACTAAGGGGGTCATGATATTTTTTCCCTGTTCTTCGAGCGTGGTTTCTAGCTCGCTAAACAGGCTTAAGGTATAGAATCCGCCTAACATTAAACTCACTAGAATCGTTGGTGCTAGGGTGACCGTAAACACCCAAGTTCTAAGGCTATAATTGGCAGTTTGTTTCATGAAAAGAGAAGGCCTTTCAGTGCTTTGCTTCGTGAAATTGATGTTAGTTGAGAATAATCATAACACCGCGATTTAATTAATGTAATAACAATATTTTTATAAGTGAATCTCCATGGCAAATTTTTATAGCGCTGCAAAAAAGATCAGAAAAACTGGCAAGCAGCAGCAAGTCGTCATTGAATCGTTAGATCAATCATTATGCGGTGTCACTCACATCGACAATAAAGTTGTTTTTGTACCTGGTGCGCTGCCGCAAGAGCGCGTTGCAATACAGGTTGTTAATGAGCAAAAGAAATACTCCAAAGCCTCATTAATTGAAGTTATTGAGGCTAGCGAGCAACGCATTTCACCCTGTTGTCCGCATTATGATGAGTGTGGCGGCTGTCAAACTCAGCACTTAGCAGTGCAGCAGCAATTGGCGGCTAAAATTGAAGGATTAGAAAAACGCTTTGCAAAAGTTGCTAAGTCAGAGCATTGGCAAGACGCGGTCACTTCAGCACCATGGCATTATAGACGCCGCGGTCGAATCAGTGTTCACGTTGAAAAGAACAAACAGCTTCGTGTTGGATTTAGGCAACAAGGTAGCAGCGATATCGTTAATATTGAGCGCTGTGATGTATTTGCAAAGCCCTTTGATAAAATTTTTTCGCCTCTGTATGACTTGATTGATAAGCTCGACGGGCGTGAGTCGATTGGTCACGTCGAAGTGATTGCAACAGCACAACACAATGTCGCTCTGTTTCGTGTGACGAGCAAGCTCTGTACTAGCGATATTGACGCTTTGACTGCATTTGCTGAAACACAGCAACTGACAGTGCTTCTTGAGTCTAATAACGCTCAAATTCATCCGTTGCCGGGTTTTACGTTACCAAATTTGACTTACGCGCTTGATAAGCACGCGCTGGGTTTTACGCCGGGTAACTTTATTCAAGTTAACGATGAAGTGAACCAACAAATGGTGTCAAAGGCGGTGCAATGGCTTGATGTAAAAGATACTGATACTGTGCTCGATCTCTTTTGTGGGGTAGGGAACTTTAGCTTGGCACTTGCTGAAAAAGCGCAAACGGTGATTGGCGTTGAAGGCGTTAAAGAAATGGCTGAGCAAGCTAGCGCTAATGCGTCTAAGGCAAAAATTAACAATGCGCAGTTTTATCATTGTAATTTGGCGCAACCTTTAATTGAACAACAATGGTTTGGCACTAAGCTGCGTAAAAAGGTTGATAAGATTCTTTTGGATCCTGCGCGCGATGGTGCGTTAGATATTTGTCGCCAGCTCAGTCAACTTCAGCCAAGTAAAATAGTTTATGTGGCTTGTGATGCTGCGTCGCTTGAGCGTGACAGTAAAGAAATTATCGCGCAGGGCTATCAAGTGGCTAAGATTTGTGCACTTGATATGTTTCCCCAGACAAGTCACGTCGAGTCGATGGCATTATTCGTAAAATCAAAGACTAAGCCAAAGCGCCCCAAAAAAGGTTTATTGCGATAAAGAGTCAGTTTTACTTGGCGAATGGCCGATTGCTTGTTAGCATCAATCACCTATTTTTACCATTTTTTTTGTACAAGGTATTGTCATGGTAGCGGTAAGAGAAGGCCATCTCGCAGGTGATTTTGATTTAGAACTGTGGGTAACGAAATTTGGTCTTGAAAAGCAGCAAGTAAAACATTTTCAAGCGCTATATCAAACGATGGAGAGTTTGGCGCTCGAGTGTGAAAATCCAGCGCTGATTATTAAAGCGCGTGAAATGGCCGAGATCCTGCAAAATATGCATATGGATCTCGACACCTTAAAGGCTGCTTTGGTTTATCCATGGTTTGAACTGGATTTACTCGATGAAGAGAAAATTGGCGAGTTAACGTCGTCAAAAGTTTATACCTTACTTAGCAATGTCTCCGAAATGGCGGCGATTAAGACCTTGCATGGTCAAGGTCGTCAACTCTCTAGTAATCAAATTGATAACCTACGCCGCATGCTTATGGCAATGGTAGCAGATGTTCGCGCCGTTGTTATTAAACTCGCTGAGCGGGTCGCCTACCTACGTGAAATTAAGAATGAAGACGAAGAAACACGCGTCCTTGCCGCGCGTGAAATCGCCGATATTTATGCGCCGCTCGCCAATAGATTAGGAATAGGCCAGCTTAAATGGGAGCTGGAAGATATTTCCTTTCGTTATTTACACCCACAAACCTATAAACAAATAGCTAAGTTATTGGATGAAAAGCGCCTTGAGCGGGAAGGCTATATCGAAGACTTCGTGGGTGAATTGAGTAGCGGTCTTAAAAAAGAGGGGCTAACGGCTAAGGTCTATGGCCGTCCTAAACATATCTATTCTATTTGGAAGAAGATGGATCAAAAGAGTTTGTCCTTCGACAAATTGTTTGATGTGCGTGCCATTCGGGTTGTGGTAGACAAACTGCAAGATTGTTACGCGGCGCTTGGTATTTTGCATTCGCTATGGCATCACGTGCCAAGTGAGTTTTCTGATTATGTCGCCAATCCAAAGCCCAACGGTTATCAGTCAATACACTCAATCGTTTTAGGACCGCAAGGTCGCACGATTGAAGTGCAGATCCGTACTGAACAAATGCATGAAGATGCCGAGATGGGCGTCGCTGCTCACTGGCGCTACAAAGAAGGCGTCGGTGCAACGAAAGACAGCAGTTTTGAAGGTAAAATCGAATGGCTGCGCAAAATTCTCGCATGGCAAGACGATGTTAAAGACAGTGGTAGCCTTGCTGATGATATTCGCGAGCAGGTATTTGACGATCGCATCTACGTTTACACGCCAAATGGTGATGTTGTCGATATGCCTAATGGCTGTACGCCGTTAGATTTTGCTTATTATATTCACTCGCAAGTAGGTCATCGCTGTATTGGCGCCAAGGTTAATGGCCGCATTGTGCCATTTACCACCAAGCTTGAAACTGGTCAGCAAGTCGAAGTACTGACGGCAAAAGAGCCTAACCCAAAACGCGATTGGCTCAATCCGCGTTTAGGTTATGTGTTCTCGTCACGCTCTCGCTCGAAGATCCAACATTTCTTTAAACAGCAAGATCGCGATAAAAACGCGGTGGCGGGTAAAGAGATTTTAGAAGAAGAGCTCGCACGCTTAGATTTAAAATTAAGTGATGCGCAAGTGGCGGTGCGTAAATACAACTTCAATACCCTTGACGATTTAATTGTCGCAGTGGGCTGCGGTGATGTTCGCATAAACTCATTAGTTAACTTTTTACAACTTCATTTTAAGAAAGTCACCGATGAGCCAATTGCTAAGTTAAAAACAACGACGCTTTCAAGTAATAAAAAGAAAAGCGAAGTGGTGGTTGAAGGTGTTGGTAACTTACTAACGCATATGGCCAAGTGTTGTCAGCCAATTCCTGGTGATGATATTGATGGCTTTATCTCACAAGGTAAGGGCATTTCAGTACATCGCCGTGATTGTGAACAACTCAAAGAGCTATTATCGCGCCATCCTGAGCGCAATGTCGAAGTTCACTGGGGCAGCGATTCCAGCAGTGGCTATTCACTTGATTTAATGCTGTACGCCAACGATCGCACTGGATTAGTGCGAGATATTACGGCGATTATCGCTAACGACAAAGTGAATATGCTGGGTATGAATACCAAGACGGATGAAACTACGCAAACGGCTTACATTGGCTTGACTGTTGAAGTTGCCGATCAGGAAGTATTAACTCGTTTGTTGGGTAAGCTTAATAATGTTGAAGGCGTTTATGATGTTAAAAGGCGCTAACACGTATTAAAAGTGCGCAAGGTGATCGTTTGTTGCTCAGTCGGAATTTTATTTTAAATTTAGGCTTTACAAGATAATCAAACCTCACTAATATGCGCATCACCAGCTGCGGAGAGATGGCAGAGTGGTCGAATGCACCGGTCTTGAAAACCGGCAGGGGTTAATAGCCCCTCTAGGGTTCAAATCCCTATCTCTCCGCCATTTATTTAGAAAAGCCCGTTTAATCATTGATTAAACGGGCTTTTTGCTTTTTAGCGTTTAAATTTCTCTGGCGTAAGCCGATCTTAGATTTCACTCAATTTACATAGCTTTACCTTTGTATCTTAAATGCATAATAAATATTAAAAATGTTAATTATATAAGTGTAAATTATTATCATTTGCGTTATGATGCGTGCGTTTTGAAATTAACAAGGAACTAACACATCATGAAAAGCGGTTTGTCGCCTCAAAAGTCACTTCTGTCTCTCGCAGTAATAGCGGGTCTTACAGGCAATGCTTATGCAGCTGAGTCACCAGATAGCGCGAAGAAAACAGACTACGAAAAAATTATCGTTACTGGTCAAAAAATCACGCGTACTTTGCAAGAAACACCAGCGAGTATTGCTGTATTTAGCAGTGACAGAATGGAGCAATTAGAACTCGGTGACTTAGGTGAGACTCTGCTTGAAGCAGCAAACGTACACTCAACACCACGTGGATTGAATATTCGTGGTATCGATGCATTCGTTGTTTCTGGTGCGGGAAGTAGTCCTTTGGCGAGTGTGTATATTGACAATGCACCTATGCCGCGTCGTATGCTAGCAAATGGTTTCTCGACGTGGGATATCGAACAGGTTGAAATTCTTCGTGGTCCACAGTCTACTCTGCAAGGGCGCAGTTCGTTAGCTGGTGCGGTAATTATGACATCGGCCAAGCCTACTCACGAATTTGGCGGTAAATACCGTTTAGAGCTAGGTGAAAATGGTCAACGAGAAGGTGCTGTTGCAGTTGGCGGGAGCCTGGTTGAAGATGAATTAGCATTTAGATTTAGCGGTGAGAAAAAATCCTTTGATGGTTACAATTTTAATGTGACTCGTCAAGAAGACTCAGATTTTCGCGATGATGAACTCTATCGTTTGAAGTTGTTGTATACACCACAATCGCTACCTGAGTTTTCTGCGATGCTTAGTTACACCAAGGCGACTACGAGTAAAGGAACAAACGGTGTTAACGTGCCAGACGAGGGCGTAGATCCATATAAGCACCGTATTGTAACCAATGATGCGCCTCAAGAATTAAACTACGATACCCGTATCACGAATTTAGATATTAATTATGAAATTAGCGATAAGCTGACGTTCAAGTCTTTAACCACCCATGCCGAAGACAAGGCTTATTGGAGTAATTACGATAACGATAATGGTCCAGTAAATCACGGGACTCGATCTTATCAGGAAGTAGCCAAGACCTTATCACAAGAGTTTCGTTTGATATTTGAGTACGATAATTTCAGTGGTATTGTTGGTGCTTATTACTTTGACCGCGAGATGCCAGCAAGTAATACAGGTTCGAATCGCTTTACTCTTGCGTCTTTGGGGGTAAATGCAGGCGTACTTCAAGCAGGTTTTGGATTAGATGAAGCAACTGCTAACCTTGTTTTAGCACAATACGCAGCCTTCGACCCCGTTCAACTAGAGCAGCGTAGTACGTTCTCTGAAGACGTTGCCACCAAGGCTGTGTTTGCAGACTTTACCTACAATGTGAGCGATGAGCTGGAAGTGTTTGCTGGGATTCGATGGGACCGCGAGACTAATGAGAGCGCCAATAGCAATAACTATGTATTGATGAACGGCGACGATATGCCTAACCCAGCGAACTATCCTGCGCCATTGAATTTGTTAATTGGTGGAATCAATGAACGCCTATTGGGGCAACTAACTGCTGCAAACCAAGCGACTATGCCAGTTGAAGAGACGTTTAGCGAAATTGTACCGAAAATCGGTGTTAACTATCATATTAATGATGATGTTAGTTCAAGTATTGAAATTAAACGCGGCTATCGCTCAGGCGGTGCTGGTCTTAACGCGATTCGCGGCCAAGCCTATAAGTACGATCCTGAATTTACAACAAACTACGAATGGTCATTGCGTTCACTATTCTTAGACGGTGATCTTATGGTTAATGCCAATGCATTCTTTGTCGACTGGGAAGATCAACAGGTTAACGTCCAACTGTCTGCAAACAGCTTTGATGCTGAAATCCAAAATGCGGGTAAATCTGAAGTGAAAGGATTGGAAATAGAATCATTCTATCAACTTAGTGATGAGTGGGAGTTTAATTTTTCAGTGGGGCTTGCTAAGACTGAATTCACAGAGTTTGAAAAGCGTATTCCTTCACAAAACGGTGAAATTGTTCGCGATTTAAGCGGTCGCCGTTTTGCCCGCGCTCCTGAGTGGACTAGTAATGCTGGTGTTACCTACACTGGCAGCAATGGGATTTTTGCTAACCTAAATGTAAACTATGCAGATGAGTCGCCAGATGTTGTTGACCCTGATGCGTCAGGTACTTCACCGACATCGAGATTCTACGATCCATACAATGATGCTCGAACCTTAGTTAATCTTCGTGTGGGTTATGAATGGGACAACTACGGTGTTTTCTTAAATGCTAAAAACTTATTAGATGAAGAATATATTGCTTCTGCTCCTTGGGGAGAAGGGCGACGTGATATTCGTCATGAGCTCGGTGCTCCTCGTCAAGTGAGTGTTGTATTTAGAGGTACGTTCTAGACCAACATTTTAAAAAGAGTGGCTATGGCCACTCTTTTTCATTTTTATTTAAATTCTTATCAAGCCACTCTTAAATTCCCGCTTATAATTTCTCTTTTGTTGAAAATAATAATAAAGTACCAATCCTTTGAAAGCTAATACTGATAAAGGTTTGCGAAGACTATTTCGTTTTATGACAAAAATTACGACTTCTAAATAGCGTTTAGACGAAATATTTTGCTAATATCGTGGGTCGACTATGACGATAATTATGATAGAGAGAGTATTCCTTTGAGGATTAACCGTCTTTTAGCGATTTGTAGCTTGAGCTTTTGCTCACTAACCGCCCTTGCCAATAATTTTACTGTGACTGTTCATAACAGCGCAGGTAAGCCATTAAATGATGTCGTGGTTTACATCGAGCCACCATCATCTCTTTCACTTAAAGCTCGTACCGATGTCGTGGAAGTAACGCAAGAAGACAAAGCATTTGCTCCCTATGTTGCTGTGATGCAAAAAGGTGCCAGCGTGAATTTTAAAAACGATGATGATATAACCCACCACATATATTCACCTGTTGGTGACAATAAATTTGAATTTAAAATCAGCGCCGGACAGCAGCGTCTTAAAAGCGATTTAAAACATGCTGGTGTGGTAACTATGGGTTGTAATATTCACGATTGGATGAGTGGACATTTATTAATCGTCGAAACGCCATATTTTGATAAAACCAATACGCAAGGACGAGCGATGTTTGAGCTAAAACACAAAGGCGATTACAACATTGTCGTTTGGCATCCGCAAATTCTTGAGCAAGACAACAGAATCGCAAAATTAGTAACATTCGATAACACGTCCAATGTTACTATCAAGCTGACTAAGCCAATGGCTGAGTTACCAAACCAAGTCAATGAAGACGACTTTGATTTTTTATCGGATTATTAAGGTAACCGCAAATTATGCACAGTTTGCAAAATAGAATATTCCTGTTTTTTGTTTTATTGCTACTTTTTGTTCAAGCGATCGCGTTATCTACGTTGTTCGCTGGTAAACAGAATCAGGAATCGCGTGAAATTACCAACCGCTTGAACACGGCAAAAACCTTGTTCACAGAGCAATATAATTCACGCAGCCAATATTTAGCGGCGTTCGCAGAAACGGTTGCTAAGGATTATGGGATCAAAGCCGTTTTCAGTGATGACCAACGTAGCTTGCTTGCTGCACTTAATAACCATCGCAAGCGAATCGATGCTGATCTGGCGATGGCTATTTCTAAGCCGGGAAACATTACTGCTCAATTGCAACTTAAATACACTGATGACAATGATGTTCGGGTGGTTCGTGGCAAAGAGCTTGACCAAATGTTTCGCTACAACGAATGGCTGGGGAGTGACTCTAGTGTTCATCTGTACGAAATCGGTAGCCAGTTATATCAATTGAGTCTGTCGCCGATTACTGTTGGTTCGCAAACCCTTGGTTGGGTTGGTTTCGGATTTGAAATAGACGAAACCATGGCACAAAACACGCTTAAATTGACGCATCTTGAGACAGATTTTGTTTACAAATACGATAATCAATGGCGTTTAGTTGCCAGCTCTAATCCAGAAAGTTCACTAAAATTTGCATTAGATGTTGTAAATGGCAAGACTCCAGAAGGATACATAGGCATCGGCCATATTATTAATTCTGACGGCATGCAGCAGTTTGGTTTAGCGCTTTATGGTTTTCGGGATGATTTTGTCTCCGTATTGCAAGACAAATGGGGCCAATTACTGGCATTGACGCTGATTGCACTCTTGTTGTCGCTAGCTGGGGCCTATGCCATCGCATTATCAATTACTAAACCAATTAAGCGATTAGTTAAACAGGCTAAAGTGGTTGCGCGCGGTCATTATGATGAAAAAGTCGAATTAAATGACAAGAGTGAACTAGGTCAGTTGGCGGAAGAATTCAACGCGATGCAAAGCGCGGTGCTTTCTCGTGAGGAAGCTATTTTACATCGCGCTAATCACAATCCGCTAACGGAATTACCTAACCGACTAGCTGCAGTACAAATGGTTGAAGCACTGGTCGCTAAAGACTCACCGTTTACTGTTTATCACCTTAATTTAAGTCGTATTAAAGATGTTAATGAGTCGCTAGGTCATGAAGTTGGCGATCGTTTGATTCGCGAAGCGGCCAAGCGACTAGTCGAGATTAAAAACTGTTGTTTCTTAGGCCATTTGGGCGCCGATGAGTTTATTTTAATCATCGAAGAGTCTGAAGGTATCGACATTGATGAGATGGTCACTCGGTTACTCGATTTGTTTGAAGGAAGTTTCGATCTCAAGAGTATGTCTTTGCAAATTCAAATTAAACTCGGTATCGCTAAATTCCCACAGCATTGTGGTGATGGCAAGAGTATTTTGCAAATGTCAGATACGGCGCTTAATTTTGCCCGTAAACACAACCAGACTATTCAGGTTTACCACAGTGGGTTAGACGTAAATAGCGCTGAACGTTTGAATTTAATTAATGATTTAAAATACGCCATTAGTGACGACCAACTTGAACTGCATTACCAGCCAAAACTTAATTTAAAAACAGGTATTGTCACGCATGTTGAGGCCTTGGTGCGCTGGCAACATCCGAAATTGGGTATGGTGCCACCGGATAGTTTTATCCACATTGCCGAGCAAACAGGACAAATTAATGCGCTAACGCAATGGGTATTTGTCACCGCGCTTAAACAATATAACACTTGGAAAGAGCAGGGTATCGATATCAATATCGCGGTCAATATCTCTGCAGAAAACTTAAAAGACATCGGCTTTGAAGCCTTTGTGCGTGACAGCGTAACACAATATCAAGTGCCTAATAATTACGTCACGCTAGAGGTGACCGAAAGTGCTGTAGTGGATAATCCAGAAGCCGCCATCGCGTTATTGCGCCGTTTTAAAGAAGATGGCTTTAAAATCTCCATTGATGATTACGGCACAGGTTATTCTTCGCTGGCACAGCTTAAGCAATTACCGGTTAATGAATTAAAAATCGATAAGTCCTTTGTGCAAAAACTGGAAAGTGATGAAGACGATCAAATCATCGTTCGCTCAACCATTGAATTAGCCCACAACATGGGATTAAGTGTGGTTGCTGAGGGTATTGAAGATGAATATTCCTTACATTGGTTAGCTAAACACGGCTGTGAACTCGCGCAGGGATATTACATTAGCAGACCACAGCCGAGTGAAAAGTTAACCCCTTGGTTAAAAGAAGAGAAAGAATATAACTTAGAAATTTCGGCAAAAGGTTAATAAGATAAAAATTGAAAAGAAGTAAACGGTTGAGGACTGTGCAGAATCTTAGTTTCTAGCGCTGAAACAAGGATACAGACCTAGCTGAGTAACAAATTAACCCCTTGGTTAAAATAAGAAAGAGAACACAACTTAGGACTTTAAGTAACAGGTTAATAGGATAAAATTTGAAAATAAGTAAACGGTTGGGACTATGCAGTATTTTGGTTTCTAGCACTGCAATGGGCGCGCAAACGCACATTAAAGGAGTAGTAGATGTTAGAGCCAGCTTTGTCGATTCCGTCACCAGTTATGCCGCAGGTGGCTATGGAAAGTTGGGCTTAGACGATGGTAGCCAGCTATCGTTAGCTCAAGCCGCGCTTGAGCTAGGTATTGAGTGGGACAATAATATTAGTCTTCATGTTATTGGTAATAGCTATGCCAATGAATTTGAGCAAAATCTTGGATTAACTGAGGCCTATTTAAAATATCGGTCTTTACCAAGTGAAAATGGCTATCGTTGGCAGAATCGCACAGGCATTTTTTACCCAAAAATTTCGTTAGAAAACAACGCTATTGGCTGGGCAAGTATCAATACACTAAATTCTTCAACCATTAATACGTGGATTGGCGAAGAGGTTAGGGTACTTGGCAGTGAATTTTCCCTAACCCGATTAGGGAAATTTAACGACAGCGTTTATGACACAACGGTGTCGTTAACTGCTTTTACCAATAACGACCCTACAGGCGCGCTCTTGGCGTGGCACGGTTGGACTATTGGTAATCAGCAAACCTTATGGACTGAATCGCGGGAGATTGCGCCATTCTTGGCTCATCAACCAGGTGGTGAGATTGCAGGACAAGCACAAAAGAGCGATCCTTTTAAAGAAATCGACAATCGTATCGGTTATCACCTTAATGTTGAAATAAAACGCGCCAAGAAAGGGCGTATAGCGGCAGGTTTTTATAACAACCGAGGCCGTCCTTACATCGTCGAGAATGGGCAATATGCCTGGCGAACTCGCTTTGCTCATGTCGGTGGTGTATGGAACTTTGATAAAACATTGCAGTTGAGTGCTCAAGCCCTTTATGGTGATACGTTAATGCAGCATCCTACTCGTCAAGATGCGGTAAATAATGATTATCACAGTGCCTATATTGCGCTTTCTAAACGAATTGCCAAGCATCGCTTGACCACAAGGGTTGAGAGTTTTGGGATTGAAGATAATGATTCAACCGTTGGCGATAACAATGATGAACACGGTGTTGCGCTAACGTTGAGTTACCAGTATCGCCTGACTAAAGGTTGGTTTTTAGGCGCTGAGTACAATGGGATTGATAGCTATCGGCCTTCGCGTTGGTATGCAAATGAGCCTAGGAAGCTGAAAGAGCACCAGTTACAGTTCTCAGCACGTTATTTTTTCTCTAAGTAATCTGAACTTAGGTGAAATACAGTGCAAAGCATAAGAGAAAAGGGGGTTAGAACAATGTTCTAACCCCCTTTTTTGTTTGCGGTTGTTATTTAGAAGCGGTAGTTCAAGTTAACAACAAACTCGCGGCCCGGTTGTGAGTAGCGGGCAATACCTTGGCTCACACCAGTGTCTTCGTCGTAATCAACGCCGCCGAAGAAGCCGCCACTTCCTGGACGTACATTACGCACCGCGTTCCACAAGCTGTAGTTTTCGTCAAAGGCATTGTAAATACCACCACGCACCGTCAGGTCATCGGTAATATTGTAAAATGCCGTTAAATCAACCACAGTAGCGCTGTCTGAATAGAAGGTTGCTTGATAGCTATCTTCTTTATCTTTTTTCGCGATAAAGCGCGCCATTGCACCTAGGCCCCATTGCTGGTTATCCGCTAGGTAATCAAGTCCAACAATAGCGGTATCTGGTGTAATACTTTCTAGTTTGTCACCTTTATTATCACCGTTATCGTATTCGCCGTCTGTATGGGCATAGCTAAAGCGCATGTCCAATTGACGGCTGATGTGCCAGCGGGCGTCTACTTCAAAACCTGAGACAGAAATTTCGCCGCCATTAACTGGCTTCGTCCAGGTATCGCCAGTAACAGAGCTTACTGTGTAACATGCATCTGTGCGAACAGGGGCGTTACAGCTTGGAATAAACCAGTTGAAACTTGCCGTTGTTAGCGGCGTGTCAAAGGTGTTGCTTTGGACTTCATCGATGATTAAATTGTCGTATTTTGAACTAAATGCTGTGACAGCTAAGTCGAATTTTTCACTGGTGAAGCGGTAAGTTAGCTCAAGGTTTAATCCTTTTTCTGCTTCAAGGTTTGGATTGGTTACTGAGTCTAAATCGGTTTCAGTACGGCCACTTGGCGCATAGCTCACACTACCTGTTGTTGGATCAACAACGCGGGCAACATCGCTAAATTGACCTGTGCCATTGGTGTTTAAATATAACTGCTGCGTAGTTGGCGCTTTGTAGCCTGTGCTTATGCTCGCGTCGATGCCATGGTGTTGGTTAAATTGGTACTGAGCGCCAAGCTGCACTGTTGCTGAGTCGAAATCACTATCACTAACTGCATTACCAGTTGTGTCGGTAAAGGTATCATCGACTGTTGGCTCGTACTTGGTTTTATCCCAACGCACTCCAGCTTTAAGGGCTAGCTGTTCGCTAACATCGATGGTGTCACGTAAATAAAGTGTCGTGGTGGTTGAATCAGTTTTAGGTACCCAAGATGGATCGATAATAGGGTAGCCGTCGCGTAGCCCGCTATCTTTCGTTAGGCCGTTATAGCGAATATCTTGTAGGCTATTAACAACTTCTGAAGAGGTATGCGCTAAACCGTACACTAGATTATGAGTGATATCGCCATTGGCGATAATCTTGCCAAAGTCAAAGGTAACATTGGTCATGTCTTGTTTGTAGTTACGATCTTCTGTACGCAGATAGCTGTTACCTTGACTAGTGTAATCAAAGATAGTGACACCACTGGTGAAAACTTCTTGGTTGTTAAATTTAATGTCTAAATCATCAAATAGTGCATTGTTGGCTTGCCAATTAAATACTACACCAAAACGTTGACGCTCAGAGTCGTCGTCGAATCTGAAGTTGCTGTAACTAGCAGATTCACGTGATAGTGATTGGCCTTGGTCATTCTTGTTGTAGTCTTCGAAAACCAGTCCAATGTTCATGGCTTCGTTGAGTTGGTAGTTGAGTTTTACTAAGACATTGGTTTGTGATTTATCTAAAGGATCAGTGATGCCTCGAGCATTACCTGTGATGTCGGCGCCGTCAGAGTGCGCTTGATATTCGTTTCCTTCACGCGAAGTTAAAATAGCTAATGCTTCAAAATCACCGAATCGTTTTGCAAGACTAACACTGGCTAATTGTTCTTTGCTACGACCGTCATAGCCAATTTTTACGTTACCACCAAAGGCATCTGCGTCATCATTTAAGAAGTCTTTTGCATCTTTAGTGACATACATGACAGCGCCGCCTAACGCGCCGCTACCTGCTGTAACGGAATTAGCGCCTTTAACGATGGTAATCGTTTTCATTGCTTCAGGATCAACGCCATTGCGGGTTGAACTAAACATCCCATAGCGACTAAAGTTCGGTGGATCTAAGCTCTCACCTTGCGACAAACCATCGACAGTAATAGCAACAGCATCGCCTTCCATACCGCGAATGTTAAAACCGTTGGCGCCAAAGCGATTACCGGTATTAGCAACTTCAACGCCAGCCATGTAGCGGGCTGCATCATAGATATCCCCTTGCATTTCTTTGTCGATATCTTTTGCTGTGATAGTCTTCTTTTGCGTTGCAACTTTGTTGGCTTTGTCGCCCTTGACGGTGGTTTTTTGTAGTTCGGTCTCTGCCAGTGAAGGCTGGGCTACTAATAAGCCGATAGTGACGGCAAGTAGTGTAGGCGTAGTCTTAAGCATAATTATTACCTTAAATATAAAAGTTAGTACGAATGATTCGTATTTCATTTGGTGCATCTAATGATGCGAAATCTGTTTTGTTATCTCATTAGGGAGAAAAGAGTCAGCTGGTGTCACATGCTGACTCATTAGCATTGCACAAACCTATCGAGTAATGGTGATCTTGGTTTTACCCAGTTCGCCTTTAGCGTTCAGTAGTTTGCTATCATCACTTGATAAATCAATGGTAGTGCGTTGGTAGTCATGACCGCCGTGTTCACGGGATGCTTCAATGTGAACGATGAGCTTGTCGTGTTGTGATAGCTGATGATTGCTATCTAACCCATCCCAGATCGCTTGATAATGTCCCGGACGTCTTGTCGGTTTTGCAATGGCGTCGAGTATTGTCTCGTTATTTCTTCCAACATAGCGCCACCAACGTTTATTCTCTTGAGCCCAGCGATTTGAGCGACCTAGTAGCAGTAGTTGCCGAACAAAGTTGTTATCGGTATCAGTGAGCCAAATCGCCAGATAAGGACGCTCGTAATCGCTGTCATTAAAACGCGGGATTTGATAGTCAATAGCAAGTTTCGTAGGGCTAACGTTTTGCTGAGTATTCATGAGGTTATGCCAGTTATCCGACCAATATTTTTGCTTATTGGTTGTCTGAAATAGCGCTTCAATAGTTGGCTGTTGATTGACCCAGTCTAGCGCTTGAGCGATATCCATGTTGCTTAGCATAGTCGCCGCCGCATCGGCGGTGGTTGCGTCTGGTGCATAGACGGTCACGCTATGCGGAAAATCAATTGGCCAGCCTTCTTTAGGGGCAAGAATGTGGCTAAATTGTTTACGTTGAATGGTGAAGTCACGTTCGCCAATACCACTGTGGGCAATAGCACCTTGTGTTACAGAAAGCGCATTTCCATCTGCGTTATCACTAAGCTGCTTATGATCGTTAATTGCAATTTGCCACGGTTGCTTCGAAGACTTTTCACCCCACAACACAATATCACCACCGATATTAATTTTTATGCCCATTGCTGCTGGCAACTGTGCGCGTATAAAGGAGACGGCATCATCTAGAATATAGCCTTTGGCGATGGCGGAAACGTCGTAACGAATGTGTGTTTGGGTCGTTAATTTGCTATTGGAATTTATAGCGGGGAAGGGTGTTTTTATAATGTCACGCGCTAATCTTCGCATCGCAATGCGATCTGGCACTTCTTGGCTCTGTACTGCACGTTGCCATGCTTTGTTGATGGTGCCCATGCGACAGCTAAAGTGTTGCTTGCTTTTGGTTTCCCAGTCATGACACAGCGATAAAATGTCTATCAATGGCTGTGAGGCTTGGTTGAGTTGATGAATTCGGTTTAAACGGCTAATTTCACTATCGCGGCGCCATGTTGAGAGAAGATTTTCTTGCGCTTCAATATGAGTAAGGAGCGAGTTGATTGCGGCGTGGGCTTTTTGCTCCGACGTTCCGTAGAGCGTAATGTCAAAAGACGTGCCTAAAACGCCATCGACATGCGCAGTAGTTGATGTCGCGCTGGTCATCGGCGCCACGGTTAGCAAGGTAGTTAAGAAAAGAGTTTTTAAATACATATCTGATTAATCTGCAATGACGATATTAATCCTCATCGTCACTGATTCAAATGTTCGATGGCTGTTCCTAGTATCCATCTTGTAATATTGCCCCTGCTACGATGCGTCAGGGGCAAGGCATTAGCAATTTAGTAATTGCTATTGGCGGCGACAGTTTGTTTTTTCTTCGCGTCTTTTTTCGACTTTTTGTAAGGTTTAGGCATCGCTTCGCCTAGGGTAACAATTTGGTTGTTGTCCGTATCAAAGCGATTAAAGCTGCGATGACCTGAAGCTTGATATTCCTCTAGTGTCATTTTGCCATCTTTGTTTTTGTCTAAAATGCCAAAGCGCACGTATGTTTGTTTGACTGCTGACTTGCGAGTTTTGGCAATTTGAGCATCCATGCGATCTTCGAATTCATACAAGTATTCCTGCTCAGAAATCCAGCCATCATTGTTTTCGTCAGCAAGGTCCCAGATTTGTTTACGCACTACAGCAATCTCTTGCGGGGTAATCGTTTTATCACCATTGGCGTCGTATTTAGTTAACAATCCCTCAAAAGTGTGGGTGGTTGGCATTTTCAAGATGCGTTTAGCACGTGGTAACGTTTTGATTTGCGCCTGTTCTTTTTCTGCTGCGGTCAGTTTTTTGTCTTGTTTTTTACTACGGCTTTTAGGCGCTGGATCTGCTTCGCTGATCACACCATCTTTGTTGGTATCAAAGTATTTGAATGTCCAACTACCAGAGCCTTCGTACTCGCTTGGGTCGATACGATCATTTTCGTTCTTATCTAGTGAGTTGAAGCGAATAATTGTTTGTTTGATCTGCCCTTGGCGATCTTTAGTGAGCTGGTTATCCATGCGATTTTTGTATTCAAACACATACTCGCTTTCGTCGATAAAGCCATCGTTGTTTTCATCGGTAGCATTAAAACGAGACTCTCGCGCTAGATCGAATTCAGCAAGTGATAGCGACCAATCTTGGTTGGTGTCGTATTGATTAATGAATACTAATTTGTGATGAGAGGCCGCACCAGCGAATAGGCTGGTAAATAGTGTACTTAAGGCAAATAGTTTTACTTTATTCATGGGATGCACTCTTCGTCGATAATATTAGTCGATAATTTCTAAAGTTAGGGTGTATGTGTTACTAATCACTGGCGCAATTGAGCCTTCTGGTGCATCCGTTCTATGGCGTGCGCGTAATAAATACGTGCCAGGCTCTTCGACGTTTAACGTCAGTTTGCCGTCATCACTCTTGATTTTGTAGCTTGCTTTGTCAGTGCTAAATTGGTCTTTAGCTAACATAACTTCGACAGTTAAGTCGTCAATGCCTTTGCCGTCGTATTGCACTGTCATGTCAATATCGTCTCCGACGAACAATTCATTTGGGTGAGTGTTCATCACTAACTCAAGACCTTCGTTAGTTGCCGCTAATGCGCCTTGGCTCGGCTTGCCTTTAGTAACGTAAGTTTCGGCTTTGGTATTTGATTGGAAGAAAGATAGCAGTTTAGCTCCTTTAGGCAGTGGTGCTTTAGGATCTTTGGCGGCGTGACGCTCACCATCCTTTTTGTAGATTTTGAAAATTTTACCAAGGCGGTTGCCGGTGCTAACGCGGTAGGTACCTTCTGTTTTTAGCGTATGTTCAGCAATGGTGCGAGTCGATAATACAGATAAAAATTCCGGCGTCGTCTGCTTACCATCGGGACCTGTCACTTTAAAGATACTGTTGTTAAAGGCGACTTCTGGCACGAAGAATTTTTCGGCGAATGACGCATCAAAGCTTACTTTGCCAGAGCGATTCACTTCAAATGATGTCGGTTGTAGATATGGCGTGTGCGCCAAAGCGGAAGTCGAGCTTGCGATGAGAGCTGAAAGCATCAGTAGTTTTGAGGTGCGCATGTTAATGTTCCTTAACAAAATCTTTGCAGGTGAATATTTAAATGCGAAGTATATGCAAATGATAATAATTATCAATAGTGATCTAATTATTAATTGTAGGGATTTACGAATCTTTACATTCATCACATAATCTAATCCGGTTGATGGAGGTTAGACCAGTTGTTATGATGTTGGTTTTTAAAGTGAATGAGCCAACGCATTATGGACGCTAAAGTCAGCATTGAATTGAAAGATATTCGCATTGAGTCGCCGCAAGCTAAGCATTTAGCTGCAACCATATATGCGCCACAACAGTTAGTAGGCGCGGTATTAATCGGCCCAGCAACGGGAATTAAGCGTCAGTTTTACGATAATTTTGCTAAATATCTCGCGGGGCTGGGATATGGTGTTCTCACTTTTGATAATGAAGGCATTGGCGGCTCCCTCCATGGCACATTAAAAGCTTGTGACGCTAGTTTGGTGTCATGGGGGAAGCATGACTTATCCCTTGCACTTACAGCCCTACAAGAACATTTTCCAGATACGCAATATCATTTAGTGGGGCACAGTGCTGGTGGACAGCTTGTCGGTTTGATGCCCAACGCTCATGAGCTTAATAGTGTGTTTAACGTTGCTTGCTCTTCGGGGCAGCTGCGTAATATGCGCATGAGCTATCAGCTAAAAGCGCAATATTTTATGAACTTCTATATCCCGCTAAGTAATTTGTTGTTCGGCCTTACCCATTGTGATTGGGTTGGCATGGGGGAGAAGCTGCCAAAACATGTCGCACGCCAGTGGCGTCATTGGTGTAACGGGCAGGGGTATGTCAAAACCGCATTTGGTGATGAGGTAACTAATCATCATTACGATGAACTTGGACTACCAATGTTTTGGATAAATGCCGTCGATGATGATATTGCAAATAATGCCAATGTCGATGATATGGTGAGTGTATTTTCTAAGGTGAAGGCGCGTAAATTAACACTAGATCCGCGAGAGCATCAACTCAAAGAAATTGGTCACATGAAGTTCTTTTCTCGCAAAAGCAACAGTTTGTGGCCAATGGCAATTGAATGGTTTGAAGAGCATAGCCGATAATTTACACCTAAGGCCAATTGCACACTACACCTTATTAACAGATACTAACGGCTTCATTTGTAAGGAGTCGTTATGACAACAAACCAGCTAGGTTACGTCAGTGGTATTATCGCCGCGCTTATTTGGAGCGGATTTATTTTAGTATCACGCCTTGGCGGGATCAGCGAGTTAACACCTTATGATGTGATCGCCGTGCGCTACTTCACTTGTGCCGTGCTTGTGACACCAATATGGTTGTTTTATTGGCGTGACAAACCCTTTGATAAACGTCTAATTTTTGCAGGCCTTATCGGTGGGGTTATATACGCAGTGTTTGCATTTCAAGGGTTCTCTTTAGCACCGGCATCGCATGCAGCGGCGCTTTTACCTGGCACTATGCCATTTTTTATTATTGTGCTTGCACTTGTTGTTAATAAGGAGCGAGCATCAAATCAGCAATGGTTTGGCGTTGGCATCATTACGCTGGGGGTTACGCTACTGCTGACACCGCTCTGGATCACTCAGGCCTTTACCTTAGGCCATGCTTATTTTCTCGCAGCGGCGATTTGTTGGTCACTGTTTTCAGTGTTAGTTAAACGCTGGGATATTTCACCTTGGCAAGTAACTATCTCTCTCGCCTATGTCACGTGTTTGGTTTATTTGCCGATATATGTGCTGTTTCTACCCAAAGCGATCGGTTGGGGGGCTTGGCAGTCAATCGCTATTCAGGCATTTTATCAGGGCGTATTAGCCTCTATTGTGCAAGTGGTATTCTTTGTTAAAGCAGTACAAAGTATTGGTCCATCATCAATGGGCGCACTAATGGCTATGGTGCCCTTTATCTCAGGGATTAGTGCGATTTTTATATTTGATGAACCCGCGACTATTTCTTTGGTAGCGGGTTTAATACTTGTGAGTGGCGGCGCATGGTTTGCTCATAGTAAACTAGTAGCCAAGCGATGTTTTCACGGATAAAAAGGAAAATTATACATGCCGTATGTCAATATAAAAATAACTGATGAGCAGGTGACCAGCGAGCAAAAAGCTGCCCTCATCAAAGGTGCTACGCAATTGCTGGTTGATGTGCTTGGCAAAAATCCTGCTACCACTGTGGTAGTGATTGATGAGGTGAATACTGATAATTGGGGAATTGGCGGTGAAGTCGTTACTGATTTACGAGCAAAGAAAAATCGATAGTGAGGCGTCTCACTATCGACTGCTCAAGAACTAGTCTTGGCCTCTCATGGCTTGTTTAATTTTCTTATCGGTGTTGTATTGGCTAAGTGCATATACGGACCAAATGGCCGCTACAGGCCAACCAATTAAGGTTATTTGTAAAATTAAACAGATAATCCCTGAGATTGGCTTGCCAATGGTAAAAAATTGAAGCCAAGGAATTAATAACGCTAAAATTAGTCGAAACATCTAAACTCTCCTCTATGTTGCGGTCATTATGACTTAAATATCCGCGAACTCCAATATTGAGATTATCGCGCGCGATATTTTGATGAATAAAATATCGCGCAAACACTGCACCAAAGGGCACTTCGTGCTATATTGCCTGCCATTGTTTTTTTGCCTGTATTCGACATTCTTATGCTACCCAAACTCAGTATCGAGCAACAACTTGCGCCTAATTACTTAAAATATCTCAATACGTTACAACAAAAAGGTTTTAGCGGTGATGTTGAAACTAGCTATGGCGCGCGTTTGGCGGTAGCAACGGATAACAGTGTTTATCAGAATTTACCACAAGGGGTGATATTCCCTAAGGGCACAGATGATTTAGAAATCGCCTTAACACTTGCCAACGAGGCTGAGTTTAATGACTTAACCTTCAGCCCGCGCGGTGGCGGCACAGGCACAAATGGTCAGTCACTCAATAATGGTGTGATTGTCGATATGTCCCGTCACATGAACAATATTCTTGAGATTAATGAGCAAGAAGGTTGGGTACGTGTTCAAACAGGTGTGGTTAAAGATCAGCTAAATGCGTTTTTAAAACCTTATGGCTATTTCTTCTCGCCAGATTTATCAACCTCTAATCGCGCAACGCTAGGTGGGATGATTAATACCGATGCCTCGGGACAGGGCTCGCTGGTTTACGGTAAAACCTCTGATCACGTATTAGCACTCACCAGCGTGTTAATGAATGGTGAGCGTTTAGATACCAATGTGATGCCAACAGAGCAAGCACGTGCTGGTGGTGAATCAACAGCGCAAAACTTAGTTAAGCAGGTGGCTGATATCTGTCATGATAATCGCCAGCTGATTTTAGAAAAATTCCCACGCCTTAATCGTTTCTTGACGGGATATGACTTAGAGCATGTTTATAACGATGAGTTAACCGAGTTTAATTTAACTCGCATCCTCACCGGCTCTGAAGGTTCATTAGCCTTTATTAGTGAAGCAAAGCTTAACCTAACGCCGATTCCCAAGCTGCGTACCTTAGTTAATATTATTTACGATAGCTTTGATTCGGCGCTGCGCGATGCGCCAAATTTGGTGAAAGCCAAGGCGACATCAGTGGAAACTGTTGATAGCAAGGTGCTAGGCCTTGCTAAGCAGGATATCGTGTGGGATACCGTGAGCGATCTTATTCCGCAGCGCGATGACAAGATTACCGATGGCCTTAACATGGTGGAATACGCCAGCAATGACAGCGAAGAGCAGGCGCGACTGTTAGATATTCTCGCCAAGCGTCTCGATGAGGATATCGAGCAAGAACGCGGCGGTATTCTCGGTTATCAGGTATGTAGTGAACTTGGTGAAATTAACCGCATTTACGCGATGCGTAAAAAGTCGGTGGGGCTGCTTGGGGCAACTAAGGGCTTTAAGAAGCCGATTGCCTTTGCGGAAGACACCGCGGTACCGCCAGAGCAATTAGCGGACTTTATCGTCGAGTTTCGCGCCTTATTAGATTCTCACGATTTACACTACGGCATGTTTGGTCATGTCGATGCGGGGGTGTTACATGTACGCCCTGCGATGGATATGTGTGATGAGGTGCAAGAGCAGCGCCTTGTGGAAATCTCCGATCAAGTCGTCGCCTTAACGGCTAAATATGGCGGTTTGATGTGGGGGGAGCACGGTAAAGGTTATCGCAGTGAATACGGGCCTGAGTTTTTCGGCGCAGAATTATTTGAAAAGCTGCGGGTGATAAAAGGATTATTCGATCCTAATAATCGCTTAAACCCTGGCAAGATTTGTACGCCATTAACCGGCGATCATGAGCTAGTAAGAGTGAGTGACATTAAACGCGGCACCTTCGATCGCCAAATTCCGGTTACTATTCGCGAAGATTTCATGCCAGCCATGAGCTGTAATGGTAACGGTCAGTGTTTTAATTTTGATGTAAATTCGCCGATGTGTCCGTCGAGTAAAGTGACACGAGACAGACGTCATTCGCCGAAAGGCCGTGCTGGTATGGTGCGTGAATGGTTAAGACTGCTCAGTAATCAAGGCATTGACCCAGTTAAGCTAGAGCAGCAAGATTGCAGTGCATCGGTGTTTAGTAAGATCAAAAACTCGTGGTTTAGCAATTCAAGCGATGATTTTTCCCATGAAGTGATGGAAACCATGAAAGGCTGTCTGGCTTGTAAAGCCTGTGCTAGTCAATGCCCAATTAAAGTGGACGTGCCAAGCTTTAGAAGTCGCTTTATTAATTTGTATCATCAGCGTTACCTACGCCCGCTTAGCGATCACGTGGTGGCGAATGTTGAGACTAGCAGCGTGTTAATGGCTAAATTCCCACGCCTGTCTAACGTATTAATGACTAATCCATTATCGAGCTTTGCCCTTAAAAAGACCGTGGGCATGGTGGATTCACCAGCTCTGTCAGTACCGAGTTTACAAACTCGCGTTGCAAAGCGTTTTGATAAATTTGATTTAGCTATCCTAAAAGCCATGAGCGTCAATGAGCGTGAGAAAGTCGTGCTGGTGGTACAAGATCCTTTCACCAGCTTTTACGATGCCGATGTTGTCGAAGGGCTGATGAATGCCATTCACAAGCTTGGTTTCTCCCCGATGTTATTGCCGTTTAAACCCAACGGTAAGCCTGCGCATGTGAAAGGCTTCTTAACTAAGTTTGCCGCAATGGCCAAAGATGCGAGTACGTTTTTTAATGAAGTGGCTGCGCTAAATGTGCCACTCGTGGGTGTCGACCCATCACTCGTTCTATGCTATCGCGATGAATACCATCAGGTCTTAGGCGATAAACGCGGTAACTTTAAGGTGCAGTTATTCCAAGAGTGGTTGGTACCGCAATTAGCAGATCTTGAAATTGCTAGTATCAACGACAAGATTGATTATCAGCTATTTGCTCATTGTAGTGAGAAAACGGCGGTAACTTCTACTCACGCCGATTGGATCAAGATATTTACTCACCTTGGCCTTAAGCTAACTTCGCAAGAAGTGGGTTGTTGCGGCATGGCGGGTACTTATGGTCATGAGGTGAAGAACTTAGAGAATTCAGAAAACCTTTATGGTATGAGTTGGCAGCCTAAAATCGCTAAAGCTGATAATACGCAAGTACTTGCGACGGGATATTCGTGTCGTAGTCAGGTTAAACGTTTTGATGCCTTTAAGCCGCTGCATCCAGTACAAGTGATTGCCAATGCGCTAAGCTAGATAATAGCGCAGCTGAAGGGGATAGAATATGAGCTTTGATTTATCTAAATTTACCAAAGACATTGGCGTTGAAACGACTGCGACGTTATCAGGTGAGGCATATCCCTTAGAAAAATGGTCACCGCAAAGCTGCGGCGCCATGGATATGCAAATTAAAGCCAACGGTGAGTGGTGGCACAATGGTAGCGAAATCAAGCGCGATAAACTGATTTTACTTTTTAGTAAGGTGTTGTGCGTGGAAGAGGGCGTTCATTGTCTGAAAACACCGGTGGAAAAAATTGAGATTGAGGTGGAAGACGCTGCCTTTATGGTGGTTGACTATCAGCTCGATGGCGATCAATTGAAGCTAGTCACTAATATTGGCGATGTGGTTGTTGTGTCAAAAGACTACCCACTAACTCTCGATGATGAAAAGCTTTACCTTGGATTATGGCGCGGCCTTAAAGCGAAAGTTAATCGCAACGTGTATTACGATTTGGTAGAGCTTGCCCTATCACAAGGTGGTGAAGAGGATAACGCTTTGTGGCTCACCACCGAAGGTGAGCGCTATTGTTTAGGGCAATTAAGCTAGGTGTTAAATAACGGCTAACTTGATTTGGGCATCGATAAGATATTATCGCCGCCTTTAGGTAAGAGTTTGGTAAACAGTGTCAACTTTTCAAACTCTTCGCTGTTAACTGGGCGGGAATAGTAAAATCCTTGTGCCAATAAATTTGGGTAGCGCAACATCATTTCTCGTTGGTGCTGACTCTCAATCCCTTCTGCTACAACTTTTAATCCCAGTTTACTCGCCATGGCAATGGTTGCTTCAATAACCACGTCACTACTATCGATATCATTAATAAAAGAGCGATCTATCTTAAGCGCGTCTATTGGCAGTTTATGGATGTAGGATAGCGATGAATACCCTGTACCGAAATCATCGATACAGACGCCTACGCCGCGCTTGCTAATGGCTTTTAAACGTTTAATAACTTGCTTGATATTTAGTAAGAAAATCGATTCTGTTAGCTCTAGTGTGAGTGAATTAGCAGGAAATCCCGTTTGCTCAAGAATGTCATCGAGGGTATTAATAAAATTATCATTGAGCTGAATTGCCGAGACATTCACCGATAGCGTTAGCGGCTGACCAGTACGTTGTTGCCACATCAGGCATTGCTCACATGCACTGCGCAAAATCCACTGACCGATTTCATTCATCATCCCCGAACGCTCTGCTTCGGCGACAAACTCTTGCGGTGGTACGCGACCCAATGTCGGACTGTCCCAACTCAATAGTGCTTCCATGCCCACCAAGGTGTTGCTTTTCATATTAACGATAGGTTGGAATAGCGGAATTAATTCTTTAAAGTTAAGGGCCTGCTTAAGTCCTTGTTGAATTGCAGAGCGGCGCTGGATTTCCAAACTCATTTGTTGTGCAAAGCTGCAATAGCTCTTTGAGCCACGCTCTTTCGCTTTATGCATCGCTGTGTCCGCGTACATAATCAGATCCGTTGGCTCTTTGGCATCCAGCGGATAATTTGCTGCACCGATACTGGCGGTGATCTGAATGCTATCAATCTTTTCAATTGGCTCTGAAACGATGTCTAAAATCATCTGGCTTATGGCATCAACGGATTGGCTGTCTTGTTGCTTAGGTACAACAACGATAAATTCATCGCCACCAAAACGGCAGGTTTGATAATTATCGGGAAGATGCATCACAAAACGCCGGGCAATTTCAATGAGTACCTCATCGCCAGCGCTATGGCCAAGATTATTGTTAACCAGCTTAAAGGCATCGAGATCAACTAAGAACAGATAAAAAGGCTGTTCCTTATGGCATTGTTCGATAAGGTAGTCGTTAAACCCATAGCGATTCAATAGGCCAGTTAACTGGTCATGATAAGCCAAATGGCGATAGGTTTGCTCTTTGAGCTTGCGCTCGCTGATATTCTCTTGGCTGACAATATAATGCTTCTCGGGCATTAGCTCTTTGATATGAAAGTTGTACCAAGCGATAACACCGCGGTTGATGGTTTGACGTTCGAATTCCACATGATGGCTGCTTCCCATCTTCTGTTTGAGTTCGTCAATTTCCATTTCAATGAGCTCTTGTAAAGAGATTGATTGAGTATCATAGGTTTGGCCAAATCGCATGTTGCCACTTAGTAACTGACCGTTAGCGTCAAATAATGACTGAATGGTGTTATCGAGCGCAAAATGAGTATCGCGTTCAACCTCATCGCGATCAATAAGGGCTTCGCAAAGCAATAGATTATCAGTGTCGTTATTACTGATATTGGAAAACCGAATATAGACTTGTTTGGCAATATTTTGCGGATACAGTGTCCACCAACTTTTGCGCGGCTTTGTGCGACTTTCTTTCGCTAGTTGTTTGATGCTGTGTTCGATAACTTGCGACATATCTTCAGAGAGATCGCGCTCTAACAGCGGGTTATCGTGACTGTCGTTCCACAACGCTAAGGCTTGTTTATTGGCCCAGCAAATTTGAAATGCTTCAACATCATAGATCCACATCGGGGTTGTCACATGGTTAAATGTGTCTAATTGATTGGGGGGAATTGTACTCAATGATGCTAATCGGTTATTGTCCATAATGCTCTTTTTGAAGACTTCCATAGCTATTAACTATAGGGAAGAAAGGGGCATTAGACAATAACCAATTAGTAAAAAAGGACTGCTAAATTGATCTTGATTCGGCTTTTTTATTAGCAATAATGCTGCGCGCTAGCTCGTCGGCAATGATACTTGTTTGGCAAGCTTTGCTATCGGCTTCTTGGAAGATATCGAGCAGTGTATTATAAATGCGTTTTACTTTGGCAGTAGATTTTGCTTCATCGTAATTATTGTCAAAAGAGACATTGATAATACCACCAGCGTTAATCACGTAGTCAGGCGCATACAAAATGCCTTTTTGACGTAGCATTTCACCGTGATGGATTTCTGCAAGTTGGTTATTGGCACAGCCAGCGACAATGCTTGCCTTGATAATATCAATAGTTTGGTCGTTGATTGTTGCGCCTAAGGCACAGGGCGCGTAAATATCAACGTCTTGATGATAGATTTCATCAAGACCAACGATGGTAGCATTAAACTCTTGCGCAACCTTAGCTAACGCATCTTGATTTAAGTCTGTAACCACTAATCGCGCGCCTGCTTCATGAAGGTGGCGACATAGGTGATAACCCACATGTCCTAAGCCTTGAATCGCCACCGACATGCCTTGCAATGAGTCTTTACCCATTTGATGTTTAACCGCTGCTTTAATGCCTAAGTAAGTGCCCAATGCGGTAAATGGTGATGGATCACCGCTTTTTCCTTCAAGACCGGCCATGTAAGGAGTTTCTTGATGAGCAATCATGATATCTGAGGTGTTAATGCCAACATCTTCAGCACTGTAATAACGACCGCCTAGACGATGAATTGAACGGCCAAAGGCGCGGAATAGTTCTGGGGATTTGTCTTTCTTAGCATCGCCAATAATGACTGATTTACCGCCGCCCATTGCAAGACCTGCAACGGCGTTTTTATAAGTCATGCCCTGAGAAAGGCGCAACACATCAGTAATGGCTTCTTCGTCACTGGCGTAGTTCCACATACGGCAACCACCAACGGCAGGCCCTAAGGTCGTGTCGTGAATCGCAACAATAGATTTTAATCCACTTTCTTCGTCACTAAAGAAAGCAACGTGCTCATGATTGTCAAAAGACGGTAAGTTAAAAACAGCCACGTTAGTTCTCCTAAAAAGCTGTAAACGCTTTAGTCTTCATGCCAAAGCGTTGAATTGTTATTATCGAGGGCAAGATAGCACTGTCTTATTTGCAGTGGCTAGCGACGGAGAAATAAAAAGCTCTCTCCATGGTGTAAAGAAAAATTTATAGCTAGCTACTTAAGGAAAAAACTTATTCAGCCTCGTTAAAATACCAGTAGCCCTGATTAATAAGCTCGGTCATTAACTGGCTAAACTCGTCGTTCTCTAGCCAAGGTGCTAGCTGCTCGTGCGTAACAAAGGTATTGTCGGCAAGTAAAGTCAATGGCTCATGTAACTGCGGACTCACACTGTATTTTTCACCGTCGATATAAATAGTGCCTTTGGCCCACTCTTGTGAGAAGTACAAACAACGTAATCCACCTAAGCGATAGAGTGGCTGCTCGGTTAAAATATCGATGATTTCATCTGTCTCAAAGGGCTCAATATCATCATCGATAGCGAGCTCATGCTTAGCCGCAGAGAAAAACTCACCGTAGAATTCGGTCAAGCGCTGCTTATCATTAAGCATATCTTTGAGACTAGCGGTTAGCTTTTCTATGTCGTTATTATCGATAAGTCCCGGCGTGCTGGTGGCTTGGCGCTCAGGATCCACCACCATATCTTTACCGAGTTGATTGTCGATAATGTAGTCGGCAAAACCGCTAAACAAATGCGACTTGGCGATGGTTCTAAAGCCAACTGAAAAACTCATCGACGGCTCGATAGCCACCCCTTGGTGTGGAAAACCGGGAGGAATATATAAAATATCGCCAGCTTCTAACTCGGCATCGATGATTGGCGCAAACGCCTCAACGTGGAGCAGTGCTTCATTGGCTACCACTTCTTTAAGTTCATCGTTGCTGCCTACCTGCCAGTGGCGTTTACCGCTGCCTTGAATAATAAATACATCGTAATTGTCAACGTGAGGGCCAACTCCACCGCCTGGTGTTGCAAAGCTCACCATGACATCATCGATACGCCAGTTTGGCATAAAGCGAAATTCGCTGAGAAGGGCATCGACGTGTTCGTCCCAATGATCGACACCTTGAATAAGCAGTGACCAGTTTTTATCGCCTAGATGATCATAGCTCTCAAATGGACCGTGCTCTGCTTGCCACTCACCATCTTGCTGTGACACAAGGCGTGACTCTGCATTAGGCTCCATCGCTAAACCTGCTAGTTCATCAGGCGTGATTGGATCGTCAAAATTCTCGATGCCACCGCGAATAAGTACGGGTTTCTTTTGCCAATATTCATCGAGGAATTGCTGACGGGTGAGGTTGTTTAAATTTACGTTGTACATAATTTCGAATCTTAATCAAAAAAGGCAATGATACAGTTAATGCACCATTGCCTCATTTAGGTTGCTTAGAAAAACTTAAGCGATGTCGTCAACAAAAGCGATAGCGCGGCCGATGTAGTTGGCTGGCGTCATGGCTTTAAGCTGAGTTTTCACTTCTTGTGGAAGTTCTAGTTTGTCGATGAATACGGCTAAGTCTTCACTGTTGATACGCTTACCACGAGTTAACTCTTTTAGTTTCTCATATGGTTGCTCAATCGCGTAACGGCGCATTACGGTTTGCACAGGCTCTGCTAATACTTCCCAGTTCGCGTCTAAATCAGCAAGCAGTGCTTCGCGGTTTAGCTCTAATTTGCTTAGACCTTTTAAGGTTGATTGGTAAGCAATAACACTGTGTGCTAAGCCAACACCTAGGTTGCGAAGTACGGTTGAATCAGTCAGGTCGCGCTGCCAGCGAGAAACTGGTAATTTCTGTGCTAGGTGCGCCATGATAGCGTTACCTAAACCTAAGTTACCTTCTGAGTTTTCAAAGTCGATTGGGTTTACTTTGTGCGGCATGGTTGATGAGCCGATTTCACCTTTAACGGTTTTTTGCTTGAAGTGACCTAGACAAATGTAACCCCAGATGTCACGGTCGAAATCTAACAGAATAGTGTTAAAGCGCGCAACGGCGTCAAATAACTCGGCGATGTAATCATGTGGCTCGATCTGCGTAGTGAATGCATTCCAAGTTAGACCAAGTGATGTAACAAATTCTTGTGAGAACTGGTGCCAGTCAACTTCTGGGTACGCACTTAGGTGAGCATTGTAGTTACCTACAGCGCCATTGATTTTACCTAGTAACTCAACGTTTTTAATTTGCTCTACTTGGCGAGCAAGACGCTGATGGACATTGGCAAATTCTTTACCCATAGTCGATGGTGATGCCGGCTGACCGTGTGTACGAGATAAAAGCGGCGCGTCTTTGTATTCAATCGCTTGTGCTTTGATTTCATCAAGTAGTTGATGGGTGTATGGCAAGATAACGTCGTTAACGCCAGCACGTAGCATTAGTGCGTGTGATAGGTTATTGATGTCTTCTGACGTACAGGCAAAGTGAATAAATTCGCTAACTGCGGCTAATTCACTGTTATTAGCAACACACTCTTTAAGGAAGTATTCAACGGCTTTTACGTCGTGATTAGTGGTGCGTTCGATTTCTTTACAACGCGCCGCGTGCGATTCGTCAAAATTGGCAACGATGGCATCTAAAAACGCGTTTGCTTCGTCACTAAATGCCGGAACCTCTGTAATGGCAGGCGTTGCTGCAAGCTTTTGTAACCAACGTACTTCAACTTCGACACGGTATTTGGTTAGACCAAACTCACTAAAGATACCACGAAGTTCTTTAGTCTTACTTCCGTAACGACCATCAACTGGAGATACTGCGGTTAGGGCAGAAAGTTCCATGAATAATTCCTCAATAACGATGTTTTAAAATTGGGTTAATTGCTGTTTCGCTGATTTGACATAGGCCTTGCGACTAAAGAACAAATGACGGCGTTTGCCGCCGACTTGTTGCCATAGAATCGCGGCGCGCACACCAGCGAGTAAAAGGGTTCTAATTTTCTTTTGATTGAGCGGCTGCTGCAAATGCGTTGGCGTACCAGCCACGTGGATTTTTCCACCTAATGGGCTAACGATATCGCTGTAGATACTGGCAAAGTTACTAATGACCGCCTCGTCATTAATTGTAAAATGATGCAGTTGGCGCTTAACTTGATCAATACGCTGACTCATCATGGCTAGCGCATTGTCGTTGCGAAGTAATTTGCGGCTAAGTGAAATAATACCTGCAATGTATTTTGTCACTTCGATACTACGGCCTTCGCCAGAGTCTGATAGTTGTTTAATGAGAGTGTCTAGGCCAGCCGCTAGATCTGACACAGGCTCATAAATATCCATAACTGTTTCAGGATCAGTGCACACTAAACTGGCAACGCAAACTTGCCATTGGTCGCTATCAACGACGCCGCGTCTTGCAACATCGTTGGCCATCTTGGCACATTGTGCAATAGCGGCAAATGCGAGCGCTTGGTTATCAATAGAATAATTCGCCAAGATTAATCCCTAATTACTTCATCGATAATTGCGCCGCCTAAACAGACTTCACCGTCGTAGAATACGGCTGATTGGCCTGGTGTGACAGAGCTTTGTGGCTCGTCAAATATAACGCGTACTTGGTCTGGACCGGCAGGATAAACAGTACACGGAATATCGGTTTGACGATAGCGCGTCTTCACCGTTAGTTTGGTGATTTGTTGCGGGCCTTTGCGATCTGTCCAATGTGTTTGGCTGGCTAGTAAGCCATTTGAAAATAGTCGCGGGTGGTCACTACCTTGACCAACGATAAGCACATTGCGCTCGACGTCTTTGTCAACCACATACCATGGTGCTTCACCGTGATTGGATAAACCACCGATCTGTAAGCCTTTACGCTGGCCCAATGTGTGATACATCAAACCATCGTGTTTACCAATTTCTTCACCTTCACAAGTTTCAATCACGCCTGGTTGCGCCGGCAGGTATTTGGCTAAGAAATCTTTGAATTTACGTTCGCCAATAAAACAGATACCCGTAGAGTCTTTCTTGTTGTGAGTCACTAAACCTTGATCTAGCGCGATTTGGCGTACTTCTGGTTTGTCTAGCTCACCAACAGGGAACAGGGTTTGTGCAACGTGCTCGCTGCCAAGTGTATAAAGAAAATAACTTTGATCTTTATTGTTATCTAAACCGCGTAATAATTGCCATTGACCGTCAACTTCACGACGGCGCACATAGTGACCCGTTGCGATATAATCAGCGCCTAGCGCTTCGGCTGCGAATTCTAGGAAGGCTTTGAATTTGATTTCTTTATTACAAATAATATCTGGGTTTGGCGTGCGGCCTGCCTTGTATTCTTCAAGGAAATATTCGAAAACATTATCCCAGTATTCAGCGGCAAAGTTGATGCTGTGTAATTCAATACCGAGTTTTTCGCACACCGCTTGGGCGTCTTTTAGATCTTCAGCCGCAGAGCAATATTCATCCGTGTCGTCTTCTTCCCAGTTCTTCATGAACAAGCCTTCGACCTGATAGCCTTGCTGTTTGAGTAAATACGCTGATACAGATGAGTCAACACCGCCGGAAATTCCGACAATAACTTTTTTAGATGCGTTGCTTGCGTTGTCTAACATTAAAACCCTGCTGAATGTGATAGAAATCACTTAAAAAGCTCAATTAGAAAAAATAGTGTGACGAGCTTAACAAATGATTGGCGTTTTTCGGGCGCAAATTCTATCACAAAGTTTTTTAGCTGGGTAGGCGAAAGGACGATAACTTATCCCATTATTAGCGCCTATTAATAGTGGACTACTTCGAGCCTTTAAGCTGTCGCCATTGACCATTGTCTAAACCGTCAATGGTCCAGTCACCAATGCGATAGCGAATAAGTCGTAGGGTTGGGTGACCAATGTGCGCTGTCATACGACGAACCTGTCGGTTACGTCCTTCGCTAATCGTAATTTCTAACCATGTCGTTGGGATAGATTTACGCTCACGAATAGGGGGATTGCGAGCCCATAAACTGGCGGGTTCACTGATGATTTTAACTTGTGCAGGGCGGGTCAGTCCGTCTTTAAGTACAACGCCGCGGCATAACTGCTCAACAGACTCATCAGACGGTACGCCTTCTACTTGCACCCAATAAGTTTTCTTCATCTTATTCTTAGGGTGTGTAATTTTCGCCTGCAATTTACCATCGTTGGTGAGTAATAACAGTCCTTCGCTGTCGCGATCGAGTCTGCCTGCGGCGTAAACTTCTTTTATGTCTATAAAATCAGCGAGTGTTTGGCGGCCGTCATCGCCACTAAATTGGCATAACACATCAAAGGGTTTGTTAAACAAAATGACCTTTTGTTGATTTTTGCTTATTAATTCTTTAGTACCAGACGACGATTTAGAGATTTTAGCGCTTTTAGCACGCAAATTAGTGTTGTTTTTAGGCTTGCGATTTAGGGACAAACGTCCTCGAGATTGTGACATTGAAGAAGATGAATTAGATCAGAATAGGGCCATTGTAACAATAGCCCTATGAGATGGGAATGCTGGACATTCCCAATGGGGTAAATAAGGGATTTTATTGACTTTCGATCGGGCTGATCTTCTCAGCGTGGGCGCCTTTGGGACCACTTTGTAACTCGTAGTTTACTTCCTGTCCCGCTTTTAAGGTGCGGTAACCTTCCATTTCGATCACCGAGTAGTGAGCGAATATATCTTCACCGCCGTTATCTGGGCAGATAAAGCCAAATCCTTTTGCATTGTTGAACCATTTCACAGTGCCTGTAGCCATAATAGCAATTCCTTCTGTTTTCCTGTTATTCCTAATCAACCTAAATAACTGCGAAATTTAATATAAATCTATTTAAGCTTGGATTTTTATACGAATTTAATACTAAAATAGTTAAACAAAATGTTTTTTCAGTCAAGCGATAATTCGTTTTTTTTGATAAAATCTCTTTGATTTTTCCACACATATTATAAAAGAGTCTAAGATTAAGTTATGAGTCAGTTTAATGATAATGAATTAGTGCTTGAAAAGGATGCTGAAAAACAGGCATTAAAGCCGCCATCGCTATATAAAGTTGTCTTAAATAACGATGATTATACGCCGATGGATTTTGTCATTGATGTGCTTAAAGTTTTCTTTAATAAAACCGACGAAGTAGCCTATCAATTGATGATGCAAATCCATCAAGAAGGGAAAGCAACATGTGGTACATATAGTGCCGACGTTGCAGAAACTAAGGTCAGCCAAGTGAATGATTGTGCACGTGAAAACGGTCATCCACTATTATGTACTATGGAAGAAGTATAACCGCTGGTCACAGTGACTTTATCTTATAAGGGGATACCTATGTTAAATAAATCACTAGAATTAACGCTCAATAACGCCTTTAGAGATGCACGTGCAAAACGTCATGAGTTTATGACGGTAGAACATCTATTATTGGCCCTCATCGACAACGAATCAGCTAAAGACGCACTTAAGGCATGTGGTGCAAACCTAGCTTCTCTCAAACAAGAGCTCATTTCCTTTATTGAAGAAACAACTCCGCTACTACCAGTAGATGATAACGATCGCGAAACTCAGCCAACATTGGGTTTTCAACGTGTATTACAACGTGCCGTTTTCCATGTCCAGTCATCTGGTAATAGTGAAGTTAGCGGTGCCAACGTACTAGTGGCTATTTTTAGTGAGCAAGAGTCTCAAGCCACTTATTTATTGAAGAAATCTGATGTGTCACGCCTCGATGTGGTTAACTATATTTCTCATGGCGTTTCAAAAGACGAAGAGCACGATGCTGTGCCAGGCCTTGAACAAACCGAAGGTGGCGAAGAGGCCGGAAAAGCTAGTGCCTTAACCAAATATGCAGTTAATCTAAACGAAGCGGCAAGCGCGGGTGAAATTGATCCGTTAATTGGCCGTGCTAGTGAAGTAGAGCGCACCGTACAGGTATTATCTCGCCGCCGTAAGAATAACCCATTATTGGTGGGGGAAGCAGGTGTTGGAAAAACCGCCATTGCAGAAGGTCTGGCTTTTAGGATCATTAAAGATGATGTACCTGATGTGATTAAAGATCACGTGATTTATTCTCTAGATATGGGCGCAATTTTAGCGGGTACTAAATATCGCGGTGATTTTGAAAAACGCTTTAAATCGGTATTGAAAGAGTTTGAAAAACAAGCGGACGCGATTTTATTTATCGATGAAATTCATACCATTATCGGCGCTGGTGCTGCCTCTGGCGGTATGCTCGATGCGTCGAACTTACTAAAACCACTACTTTCGAATGGTAAGCTGCGCTGTATTGGCTCAACAACCTATCAAGAATTTAGTGGCATCTTTGAGAAAGACCGAGCGCTTGCGCGTCGTTTCCAAAAAATCGATGTGGTAGAGCCGTCAATTGAAGATACAACAGATATCTTAATGGGACTAAAGCCAAGTTACGAAAAACATCACAACGTTACTTATACCCGTGCAGCAATGAAGGCGGCAGCTAAATTATCAGATAAGTACATCCTTGAGCGCTTCTTGCCTGACAAAGCGATCGATGTAATGGATGAAGCCGGTGCACGCCATGCGATGACCCGTAATGAGCAGGATGACAATGTGATTGATGTGTCGCATATCGAAACCATCATTGCCAAAATGGCGCGTATTCCTGAGCAGTCGGTATCGTCATCTGACATCAATCTACTACAACACTTAGATCGTAATTTAAAACTTGTGGTATTTGGCCAAGATCCTGCCATTGATAAGCTAACTTCGGCAATTCGTTTATCACGCTCAGGTCTGGGTAATGAAGATAAGCCAATTGGCTCTTTCTTATTTGCCGGCGCCACAGGTGTTGGTAAAACAGAAGTTTGTAAGCAACTCGCTAAGTGTTTGGGTGTTGAGCTTATTCGCTTTGATATGTCTGAGTACTTAGAGAGCCACACAGTAAGTCGCTTGATTGGTGCGCCGCCGGGTTATGTTGGTTATGACCAAGGTGGTTTACTGACAGATGCAGTGCGTAAACACCCGCATAGTGTTGTTTTACTCGATGAAATCGAAAAAGCCCACAGTGATGTTTATAACTTGCTATTGCAAGTGATGGATCACGGTAGCCTTACCGATAATAACGGCCGTAAAGCTGACTTTAGAAACGTGATTTTAGTGATGACCACTAATGCAGGTGTCGCGCAAACTGAGCGTCAGTCGATTGGTTTCCAAGTGCAAGATAACTCAACCGATGCGATGCAAGAAATTAACCGCGTATTCTCGCCTGAGTTTAGAAATCGTCTAGATTCGATTGTGTGGTTTAACAGCCTTGAGCAATCAATTATCGAACAGGTGGTTGATAAGTTTATCGTTGAGGTTCAAGCACAGCTTGATGCTAAAGCGGTAACTCTCAATGTCGATAAAGAGGCGCGTTTATGGCTGGTGAATAAAGGTTATGACAAAACCATGGGGGCACGCCCTATGACCCGTGTCATTCAAGACGAGCTTAAAAAGCCAATGGCTAATGAGTTGTTATTCGGTGAATTGAGTCGCGGTGGTACGGTATCAGTGTCGTTAAAAAATGACGCGCTTGCGTTTGAATTTGTCGCTGCAGAGAAACATGAAGAAATTAACTAGCGTCTTCGGACGCTAGAAAGCAAAAAGCCCATCGATAATCGATGGGCTTTTTTTATAATTACCGTTTAGTAATTATAAAAGCGATTAACGCGCACGGAATACGATGCGACCTTTAGTAAGATCGTATGGCGTTAATTGAACTGTTACTTTATCGCCAGTCAAAATACGGATGTAGTTTTTACGCATTTTGCCAGAAATATGAGCTGTCACAACATGACCATTCTCTAATTCTACGCGGAACATGGTATTAGGCAGTGTATCTAACACGGTACCTTGCATTTCGATGTTGTCTTCTTTTGCCATTACAGACTTATTCCTGTCATCTTTTTAGATTAAAAATTTGAGTAAATAATTAGCCATTAATTAACTGTGCTAATTTATGGGCGCAAATGATGAACTAATTAGCTCGCTGTGTAAAGGTTTGGAAGCTAATTTTTGTATTTAATCCATCTATTGTCGATGTAGCGCTCATTTGGACGATATTGTTGCTTGTAATTCATCGCTTTACAGTCATCGATTTGAAAGCCTAAGTAAAGGTATTGCAAACCTAGTTTTCGGGATTGCTCGATTTGCCGCAAGATATGAACTTTGCCGAGAGATAATGCTTCGTAGTCTGGGTCGAAGAAGGTATAAACCGCTGATAAGCCGTTCCCTAATATGTCAGTGACAGCGACGCCGATGAGTTTGTCGCCATCATAAGATTCCAAAAAGCCAATATTAAGCCAATTACATTTGGTAAAGGTTTCAAGGGCACTTAATTGAGGAGGGTACATACTACCGTCGCTATGACGCAGACTAATATATTTACTATATAACGCAAAATAGTCTTGTGATGGCTCGGTGACCCATCGACTGGTAATATGTTTGGCTTTATTTAACACCCGCTTTTGACTCTTACTCGGCGTAAAATCATCGACGTTTATGCGAATGCTCTGACAGGCTCGGCAATGCTCACAATGGGGGCGATAAGCATCGTTGCCCCCACGCCTAAATCCACGTTCCATGAGTTGCTGATAAATATAGCTGTTGATTTGCTCATTGGGATAAACCACCAATAAGCGCTCTGACTCACCAGGTAAATAGCTACAATCGTTTGATTGGGTTAGGCCGAGGGTTAATTGTTCTAACTCAGACAATGGTGAGCTCCTGCGGTTGCCAATTGATAGTGCTTGATGTTTGTTTATTAATAAAGGTGATAAATTCGTCTCGCTGGATGAGTTTGGCGCCAAGCGATATTAAATGCGGATTTTCTATTTGGCAGTCAATGAGGGAGATATTGTGGGCCAACAGAAATTTACTCAGCGCAAGTAGGGCAATTTTCGAACCATTGGGTTTAAGTGAAAACATCGACTCACCACAAAACACATTACTCATCGACACACCGTATAAGCCGCCAACGAGCTCGTTGTCTTGCCATACTTCAACACTCTGTGCTTTTCCTTGTTGGTGCAGCTGAGTATAGGCCTGTGTCATTTTGTTATCTATCCAGGTACCGAGACCATCTTTTCGCGGTTGACGGCACTGGTGTATGACTTCTTCAAAGGCATGATTGATTGTTACTCGTAATGGAGTTTTACGAATAAACTTAGCAAGTGACCTGCTAATGTGGAATTCTCGACAGTCAATGACGCAGCGCTGGCTTGGAGACCACCACATAATAGGATCTTCTTCATTAAACCACGGAAAAATTCCATTTTTATAAGCATTCACTAGCCGGGCATCGGTGAGGTCGCCACCAGCTGCTAACAGACCATCTGGCTCAGACAGTGCGAAATGCACTGGTGGAAATTCAATATTCGTTGGATCTAAAAGTGTGAGTTGACTCATATTTAAGAATAGGTGCGCTCATCGTTAATTTTTATTACACTATATTATACCTAAGTATTTGCAAAATAATTATTTGTACGTGCGTTGGGTTAATTACCAGCTTGTAGCACATGGAGAGCTAAATGAAACGATTGGTTGTGTTGGGAATTGTATTAATTATTGGCGTAGTTAGCACGCAGGGAAATGCTGTGGCCAATGATAAAACTATTCAGATTTCAAAAGTTGAGTCGGCTGTCGTTTCTAGTATCCGGCAATTGAGTGAACAGGATTTAGAGCGGGATAAAAACCGCAATTGGGCACTGTTTGGTAAATCTTTGCTAGGTGGCGTGTTGGGCTATCAATACGGCAATGGCTCAGGACATGATATTAAGCGTGTTCTTAATACCATTTTGGCTCACAATCAAAAAAAAGACGAAGGCAACGAGTTAAAGAGCAGCAATAAAGTACGGTTAACTGAGCTGCAGGTGCGATTAAACAATGGCAAGCGTCAGGCAATTATCTTAGCGACGCAAAATGATCGCGTTTATCGTGCTAACGACAAAGTTCGTTTAGTGTATTTCGAAACCGGTGTATTTATCGATAAGATATAACTTGTGTTAGAGAATCTAAAAAAGCCCGATACGTGAAAACGTATCGGGCTTTTTCGTTACTTTGATTTGTTCGTTTCTATGGCCTTTATTGCGCGTCTAGGAAACGTTCAGCATCTAATGCTGCCATACAACCACTGCCAGCTGAAGTAATTGCTTGGCGGTAGTGTTGATCGAATACATCACCAGCAGCAAATACGCCTTCAACAGACGTTTGTGTTGCATTGCCTTGTAGACCAGATTGTACTTTCAGGTAGCCGTTTTCCATTTCTAGTTGGCCTTCGAAAATACCTGTGTTTGGCTGGTGGCCGATAGCGATGAATACACCGTCTACCGCTAATTCACTGTCAGAATTACCATTAGTGCCTTCAAGTTTAACGCCTGTTACGCCCATTTGGTCGCCAACAACTTCTTGCAGCGTTGAGTTTAGGTGTAATTGGATGTTGCCGTTTTCAGCTTTGTCCATTAAGCGATCTGTTAAGATTTTTTCACTACGGAAGGTATCACGACGGTGAACTAAGTGTACTTTTGAGGCGATGTTAGCAAGGTAAAGCGCTTCTTCAACAGCAGTGTTACCACCACCAACTACAGCAACTTCTTTACCGCGGTAGAAGAAACCATCACAAGTTGCACAAGCTGAAACGCCGCGACCCATAAATTCTTCTTCAGATGGTAAACCGATGTATTTAGCCGATGCACCTGTTGCTAAGATAACAGCATCAGCGGTAAATACTTGGTTATCACCCTTTAGCGTGAATGGACGCTTTGAGAAATCAACTTTGTTGATGTGATCGAATACGATTTCAGTATCAAATTTCTCAGCGTGCTCTTTCATACGCTCCATTAATACGGGACCGGTTAAATCGTTGGCATCGCCAGGCCAGTTTTCAACTTCAGTTGTTGTGGTTAGCTGACCACCTTGTTGAATACCTGTTACTAGTACTGGTTTTAAGTTAGCACGTGCTGCGTATACTGCTGCAGTGTAACCTGCTGGACCAGAGCCTAAAATTAATAGCTGGCAATGTTTTACTTCACTCATTAAATACTCCTAAAGGGAACTGGGGTTATCCGCCATTTGCGAACAAAAATAATATGATTATGTGTATATGTTGGGCTTAGTATATGAATATCAAGGTTACGGCACAATAAGTTATGAGTTATAGCTTATTAAGGACATAAAAAAAGCCAGCGTAATGCTGGCTTCTTATCTTTACACAAGAAGTTTCACTAATTAAGCGATAGCAACTTCTGGTGCAACGTAGTCCATGCCGTGAGCAACAGCTACACTTTCACAAGTGATTTTGCCATCGATTACGTTTAGACCGTTTAAGAAATCTTGATTAGAAGAAAGGGCTTCTTTGTAGCCTTTGTTCGCTAACTCGATGATGTACGGTAACGTTGCATTGTTAAGTGCGAACGTAGAAGTACGTGGCACAGCACCAGGCATGTTAGCAACACAGTAGTGAACAACGTCATCAACGATGTAAGTCGGCTCTTGGTGAGTCGTTGCTTTTGATGTTTCAATACAACCGCCTTGGTCGATTGCAACGTCAACGATAGCTGCGCCAGCTTTCATTGCTGCGATGTGCTCTTTAGTCACTAGTTTAGGTGCTGCAGCACCTGGGATTAATACGCCACCGATAACTAAATCAGCTGCTAATACTTCTTTTTCTAGCGTGTCAGCCGTTGAGTAAAGCACTTTAGCCGTGTTGCCAAACTGAACGTTTAGACGACGTAGCGTGTCGATGTTGCGATCTAAGATAGTTACGTCAGCACCTAAACCGACTGCCATTTGCGCTGCGTTGTTACCAACCATACCGCCGCCGATTACAACTACTTTAGCTGGCTCAACACCAGGTACGCCACCTAATAGCATGCCGCGACCAGAGTTTGATTTTTCAAGGGCTTGTGCGCCAGCTTGAATAGACATGCGGCCAGCAACTTCTGACATAGGTGCTAATAGTGGTAGACCGCCGTTGCGATCAGTCACTGTTTCGTAAGCGATACAAACTGCTTTAGATTTAATTAGCGCTTCAGTTTGCGGTAAGTCTGGGGCAAGGTGAAGGTAAGTAAATAGAATTTGACCTTCGCGTAACATTGCACACTCAACAGGTTGTGGTTCTTTTACTTTTACAATCATGTCAGCTGCATCGAAGATTTCTTTCGCAGTGCCAGCGATAGTTGCGCCAACTGCTGTGTAGTCTTCGTCTGAGAAGCCGATGCCAGTACCAGCGTTAGTTTCAACAACTACGCTGTGGCCGTTTTGAATAAGTTCTCTAACACTTGCTGGAACCATGCCTACGCGATATTCGTGATTTTTTATTTCTTTTGGTACACCGATATGCATATTTTTACCTTGTTTGGTTGTGTTTTAACTGCGAGATATTATATGAAAGTTTATATAATATTTTTCCCTGTAGTTTTTCCTAAAATGCTATAGCGCTAGAGTATTGTTCTGAGAAATGTGGTTTAATTAGTTTTTTATGCTAAATAAACAGGTATGACAAGCTAATGGAACTTGATCGCATCGATAAAAACATTCTTCGTGAGTTACAAAATGATGGCCGAATTTCTAATGTTGAGCTGTCAAAACGGGTAGGGTTGTCGCCAACTCCTTGCCTAGAGCGCGTCAAACGCTTAGAGCGTAGCGGTGTGATAAAGCAATATACCGCCTTGTTAGATCCCGCTGCCGTCGATGCTTCTTTATTAGTTTATGTGGAAATTAAACTTCATCGTTCTAGCGCTGATGTGTTTGATCGTTTTAATGCCGCTGCTCAGCAATTAGACACTATTTTAGAATGTCATTTGGTGTCGGGCGATTTCGACTATCTGTTGAAAACACGTGTATCGGACATGTCCACTTACCGCGGCGTGTTAAATGAAACGTTATTGTCATTGCCGGATATCAAGGACTCACGCACCTATGTAGTGATGGAAGAGGTTAAATATTCCACAAACTTACCAATATCCCACTAATTTTAGGCGTAACAGCGATGCAAACGCGGTTAACCATGGCAATTAATCGCTAAATTTTGTATCGTAAGCCTTCGATTTATGGCCATATTTTATATATTGATTCAACAGGAGTTCAGCCTTGGTTTCACACAATGACAATGAATCATTAGACACATTGGCTGACGCGCCTGATTTGGAAAAAGAGCAACCTATGGAAAGTACCTCAACGCATTCTTCTCCTAAGCAACCAATTACTGGTATGCAACGGGTTTTAGAGGCAAGTATTGTTACCTCGACCCTGCTATCACTGTATCTTTTATTAGCGCTTTATAGTTTTGACGCTGGTGATGCCGCGTGGACGCAAACCGCCAGTGATGAGCTGGCAAAAAACTGGATGGGTAATGCCGGTGCCTATCTCGCCGATATTCTATTTGTTAGCGTCGGTGTTTTAGCATACAGCTTACCATTTTTACTCGCTGGTCTTGGCTATGTGCTGTTTAAGGCGCATCACAAATTACGTGAAATCGATTTTTTTACCATGGGACTGCGTTTTATCGGTTTCTTCTTAACCGCCTTTGGTGTGTTGGCCACTGCGAGTATTAATTTTGACGACATTCATCAGGCGTTTTCTGCTGGAGGAATTGTCGGCGATATTATTGCCAACGCGATGTTGCCTAATTTTAATTTCATTGGCACCACCTTATTGCTTATCTGCTTTATTGCCACTGGCTTGACGTTGATGACGGGTATTGGCTGGATGCAAGTGGTTGAGCGCACTGGCGGCGTTGTAGTCGCTGTTGTTATGTGGATTGTCAAAGGTATTGCCAGCCTATTGAACACCACAGAAGATAAAGAGCAAACATCGGCTGATGATAGCGCTGAATTTGACGCTGACGCAGATAAGGCAACTGAGCAGAGCCAAACAGCTGAGCGTGATCATCAGTTAGGTGACATTCAAATTGATGAACCATCAACTGAACCAAGTTTCTCAATTGGTAACTCATCAAACAGTCGTGTTGAAGCAGAAATTGACGATCACGAAGACATGCCGTCATTTAGTGCATCGCGCGACGACGATATTGATTTAAGTATGTATCAACGTCCGCCTGAAAAAGCCGCATCCGAATCAGACATCGCTGATGGCAAATCAGATGGAGTGTCGGGCGAAGAGTTGTCTAACGACCAACTGGCACAAGCTATTGCTGCTGTGCAACCAAAAGTGGTAGAAGTGCCTGAAAAACGCGGCACTATCGATGGCCTGCCGCCAGTACGTCGCGCAACAACACCGTTGCCAACACTAGATTTATTAGATATGCCAAAGAAGCTGGCTAATCCTATTGCTCAAGAAGACTTAGATCGCGTATCACGCTTGGTTGAAGCCAAACTACTGGACTTTAATATCACAGCAACTGTGGTTGATGTGTTCCCTGGCCCTGTTATTACTCGATTCGAACTCGATTTAGCACCCGGCGTGAAGGTAAGTAAAATCTCTGGCTTGTCAAAAGATTTAGCTCGCTCATTATCTGCACTTAGCGTGCGTGTCGTGGAAGTTATTCCGGGTAAGAGCGTTATTGGTCTAGAAATTCCAAATGAGAATCGCGAAGTTGTTTATCTGCGTGAAAACCTCGCTTGCGACAAGTTCCAACATTCAGAATCTGCCCTCACCATGGTATTGGGTAAAGATATCGCTGGTATGCCAGTAGTAGTGGATTTAGGTAAAATGCCGCACTTATTGGTTGCTGGTACTACGGGCTCGGGCAAATCTGTTGGTGTAAACGCGATGATTTTATCATTGCTTTACAAATCAACGCCTGAGCAAGTGCGCCTCATTATGATTGACCCGAAAATGCTTGAACTATCGGTATATGAGGGTATTCCGCATCTACTTGCTGAAGTCGTAACTGATATGAAAGAAGCCGCTAATGCGCTGCGTTGGTGTGTGGGTGAAATGGAACGTCGTTACAAGCTGTTATCAGCGGTTGGCGTACGTAATCTCAAAGGTTATAACGCAAAAGTTAAGGCGGCAATAGAAGCTGGCGAGCCACTTACCGATCCACTGTGGAAACCAGGCGATAGCATGGATGAAACAGCGCCACTGCTGGAAACGCTGCCAAGTATTGTTGTCGTGGTGGATGAATTTGCCGACATGATCATGATAGTTGGTAAGAAGGTAGAAGAGCTAATCGCTCGTATCGCGCAAAAAGCCCGTGCTGCTGGTATTCATCTTATTCTTGCAACACAGCGTCCATCGGTGGACGTTATTACTGGTCTTATTAAAGCGAATATTCCAACCCGTATCGCCTTCCAAGTTTCATCGCGAGTTGATTCACGAACGATTTTAGATCAGCAGGGTGCTGAGCAACTACTCGGTCAAGGTGACATGCTTTACCTACCACCGGGTACTGGCGTGCCAACGCGTGTTCACGGTGCTTTTGTGGATGATCATGAAGTACACAAAGTGGTAGATGATTGGAAATTGCGCGGCAAACCAAATTATATCGACGCTATTTTATCAGGTGAATCGAACGAGCAAATACTGTTACCTGGTGAGGCGGCCGAAGGCGACGAAGAAAACGATGAGTTTTACGATGAAGCCGTGGCCTTTGTTACAGAAACACGTCGTGGCTCCATTTCTAGCGTACAGCGCAAATTTAAAATTGGTTACAATCGCGCAGCGCGTTTAATCGAACAAATGGAAGCTGCTGGTGTCGTAAGTTCACCGGGCCATAATGGCACACGCGAAGTTTTAGCGCCACCACCACCGAAAGCCTAATTGGCAGTTTGGTCTTCGTAAGAGTATCAATTTAAAGAGAACGAATTTTGAAATTATTGACTATCAAAACATTAACAGCAGTTACGTTAATAACAGGAGCTGTCATGGCACAACCCGTTGTAGCGACTGAGCCACCAATCAAAGATATGGCGCTGCATAAGAAAAGTATTGTTGACGATGCGAGCTTTGGGCTCCGTAACAAGCTAAAAATGTATCAGCAGTTTTCAGCAACCTTTAATCAACGCGTGTTAGATAACAAAGGTCGTGAAATTCAGCAGGCAACTGGTCATATGAAAATGTCTCAGCCTAATATGTTTCGTTGGGTAACCAATGAGCCTGATGAATCAGTTGTGGTGTCCGACGGAAAAAGTGTGTGGATTTACAATCCATTTGTCGAGCAAGTTAGCGCACTTGATCTCGATAGCACCATGACCCAATCGCCGCTGTGGCTAATTGCAAATCAAAGCGACGCAGCATGGTCTCAGTTTACCGTGAAAAAAGTCGGAGAGGCGTTTGAGGTGGTACCCAAGGATAGCAAAAACCTAACGCGTAAAGTAACTATGACGTTCAATGATAATGCCATTAGTCAATTATCGATTGAAGATGCGCAGGGGCAAACTAGCCATTTTACTTTTAACAAGTTTGATTACAGCAATGCAATTGCACCAGAAAATTTCGTATTCGAGATGCCAGAAGGTGTCGACTTTGACGATCAGCGCCGAGGAAATTAACTGGTGAGCAATTTGCCATTTGATTTTTCACCTGACTTTCAACCCTTGGCCGCACGTATGCGGCCAACTAATTTTAGTCAGTATATCGGCCAAGCGCATATTTTGGGTGAAGGCAAACCGCTGCGCAAAGCTTTAGAAGCTGGTCGTGCCCATTCGATGATTTTGTGGGGCCCTCCTGGCACCGGAAAAACCACTTTAGCGGAAATTGTTGCCCACTATGTCGATGCTCATGTCGAACGTATCTCGGCGGTGACTTCTGGCGTGAAAGAAATTCGGGCGGCGATAGATAGTGCGAAACAAATCGCTCAATCACAATCGCGCCGTACCTTGTTGTTTGTAGATGAAGTACATCGCTTTAATAAATCACAGCAAGATGCCTTTTTGCCATACATTGAAGATGGCACGGTGATTTTTGTTGGCGCAACGACCGAAAACCCATCGTTTCAGCTTAATAACGCGTTGTTATCCCGTGCTCGTGTTTATTTGCTTAAAAAGCTTGAAAACGACGATATCCAGGCACTGTTAACCCAAGCCGTCAATGATAAAGAGCGCGGATTCGGCAATGACAATATCACGCTGTCGGACGAAGTATTAAATGGCTTAGCAAACGTAGTGCAGGGTGATGCCCGCATGGCGCTTAACTATCTTGAGTTGCTAATGGATATGCGCGATGGCCGTGAGATTGATTTGGCCATGTTAACCCAAGTGTGCGGTGATAAAGTCAGTCAATTTGATAACAAAGGCGATCTCTATTACGACTTAATTTCTGCATTGCATAAGTCTATCCGTGGTTCATCGCCAGATGGTGCCTTGTATTGGTATTGCCGAATGCTAGCCGTTGGCGCAGATCCACTTTATGTCGGCAGACGATTGCTCGCCATTGCCTCAGAAGACATCGGCAATGCCGATCCTAAAGCGATGGATGTGGCGTTAAATGCATGGGAGTGTTTCCATCGCGTGGGACCTGCTGAAGGCGAACGCGCAATCGCCCAAGCTATTGTTTATTTGGCCTGCGCGCCAAAGAGTAATGCGGTTTATAACGCATTTAAAGAAATGCAGCGTATCGTCGCTAGCGAAAACGATTATGAAGTGCCGCATCATTTGCGCAATGCACCGACCAAGCTGATGAACGATTTGGGCTATGGTCAGGAATATCGCTACGCCCACGATGAGCCTAATGCGTTTGCGGCGGGGGAAAGTTATTTACCACCAGAGCTTAAGGACGTTGAAGTCTATCAACCAACGAGTCGCGGCTTAGAGGGAAAAATAGGCGAAAAGCTAAATTACCTCAAACAGTTAAATCAACAAAGTGGTCACAAGCGTTATGAATAATTTGCTAATGATTGCCGCTGGTGGTGCACTTGGCGCGATTTCCCGTTACGGATTGTCACAATTGGCAATTAATGTGTTTGGCAAAGGCTTTCCTTTTGGTACACTTATCGCCAATTTTGTCGGGTCACTCTTAATGGGGCTATTATTTGCACTGATTGAGAGTGAATCCTTGATGCCACAAGCGAAAATCGCCTTAGGCGTTGGCTTTCTCGGTGCATTTACCACGTTTTCGACGTTTTCACTCGATACGGTGTTGATGATCCAAGCCGGTGATATTCAAAAAGCCATATTAAATGTGTTGGGAAATTTAGTGCTTTGTTTAACGGCAGTATTTATTGGTTTGTGGCTCGGCAGCAAATAACACGTAAAAAGTATTTATAAATTAAATAGTAATTAACATTGGAAGAAACATGTTAGATCCTAAATATCTTAGAACTGAACTGGAAGAAACAGCGGCGCGTTTAAAAGCCCGTGGTTATGAGTTAGAAGTCGCTGCAATCAGCGAATTAGAAGAGCGTCGTAAAGTATTACAAGTATCGACTCAAGAATTACAAGCTCAACGTAACTCTCGTTCTAAGTCCATTGGTCAAGCAAAAGCGCGCGGCGAAGACATTGCGCCATTGCTTGCTGAAGTTGGTGAATTAGGTGATAAATTAGACGCGGCGAAAGCTGAACTATCAACCTTATTAACTGATATTGATAACATCGTAATGGGTGTTCCGAACCTACCAGACAGCGATGTTCCTGCCGGTAAAGACGAAGACGAGAACGTTGAAGTTTTACGTTGGGGCACACCGCGTACCTTCGATTTTGAAATTAAAGATCACGCCGATGTTGGTGAAGCACTAGGTGGCATTGATTTTGGCGCGTCAGTAAAACTTTCTGGCTCACGCTTTGTTGTTATGAAAAACCAAGTGGCGCGTATGCACCGTGCACTGGCGCAATTCATGTTAGATCAACACACAATGGAACACGGCTACACAGAAGCTTACGTACCTTACTTAGTAAACAGCGACAGCTTACGTGGCACAGGTCAATTACCAAAATTTGGTGAAGATCTATTCCACACTGGCCCTGCGAATGAAGAGGGCACTAGCCTAAGCCTTATCCCAACGGCAGAAGTACCATTAACGAACTTAATGCGTGACGAAATCGTTGAAGAAGCGCAATTGCCACTTAAATTTACAGCTCACACACCGTGTTTCCGTAGTGAAGCAGGTTCATACGGTCGTGATATCAAAGGGTTAATCCGTCAGCATCAATTCGACAAAGTTGAAATGGTTCAAATCGTTAAGCCAGATGCATCAGACGCTGCACTTGAAGAAATGACAGGCCACGCTGAGAAAATCCTACAGTTATTAGAACTACCATACCGCAAAGTTATGCTTTGTACAGGTGATATGGGCTTCACAGCAGCTAAAACTTACGATTTAGAAGTATGGTTACCAACGCAAGATTGTTACCGTGAAATCTCTTCATGTAGTAATACTCGCGACTTCCAAGCGCGTCGTATGCAAGCACGTTTCCGTAACAGTGAAACTGGCAAGCCAGAATTAGTACACACGCTAAATGGCTCAGGCTTAGCCGTAGGTCGTACTTTGGTTGCTATCCTAGAGAATAACCAGCAAGCTGATGGCACTGTGACTGTTCCTGAAGCGCTACGTCCGTACATGGGAGGTTTAGCACATATCGGCTAGACACTTGATGTAATGAACGATGAACAGCGGTTTAGACGCATGCTTTATCGAGCGATGCTCTTATTGTTCAGCGGACTACTATTAGTCATCCTCGGCTCCGCCGTTGAACTAATAATAAAGCATGCATAACAAAAAACCACCTACGGGTGGTTTTTTACGTTCAGGACGTATGGTAACTTGCGATGCCACGGATGACTAGGAGCAAGGTACGTTCGGGACGAACCGTATCTCGCGGTGCCATAGATGGCATGGAGCAAGGTATACGTAGCCAAAATAACACCTGTCGGGATCTCGGGTGGATAAGTAGAAGTTACAGTTAGAATAAACTTTACCAAGACTCTCATTAAGAAAGCGATATTCTACAGGGAATGCATCCAATTTCATTTTTGATGGCAGGAAGAGGGCGTCGTATCAGAGAAAGAATTGCCTTGTTTACTTCGCAGCTTTTGAAAATCAAACATAAAAAACCAGCGCATGCGCTGGTTTTTTGTTTATCAATCGTTTATCGATTAGTGGTCGTGTGCTGCACCGGCACCTTTAGGTACTCGGATTGAATCAACCATATCAACAACCTCTTGTGGTACTTCGCCAGTTACTTTAGATACTGCAAACGCAGTAGCGAAGTTAACTAACATACCCACAGTACCAATACCTTCTGGCGAGATGCCTAGGAACCAGTTTTCAGGTTTGTTAGCCGCTGGGTTAACGAACTTGAAGTAGATGATGTAAGCGGCTGTGAATACTAAACCAGTGATCATACCGGCAATTGCACCTTCTTTATTCATCTTCTTGCTGAAGATACCCATGATAATTGCTGGGAATAGCGAAGATGCTGCTAAACCGAATGCAAAGGCTACTACCGCGGCTACGAAGCCTGGAGGGTTAATGCCGAAGTAACCCGCACATAGAATACCCACCGCAGCGGCGCCACGTGCCCACATTAGCTCTTGCTTATCACTAATATCTGGCATTAGAGTCTTCTTCATCAAGTCATGAGATACCGACGTCGAGATAACCAATAGTAGACCAGCAGAAGTTGAGAGCGCGGCTGCTAGACCACCGGCGGCTACAAGCGCGATTACCCATGCTGGTAAATCAGCGATCTCTGGGTTAGCCAATACCATGATGTCGCGGTCGATTTTCATTTCGTTACGCTCATCACCTGAGTAGAACATTTTGCCATCGCCATTCTTATCGTCGAACTTGATTAGGCCAGTTTTTTCCCAGTTTTTGATCCAGCTAGGTGCTTCGCTGTATGGTGTGCCTTGACCGTATACTTTAGTGCCATCTTGCATTTGCACAGTTGGACCATTGATAGTCTCAATCATGTTTACACGAGCAAAAGACGCTAGAGCAGGGATAGTTGTGTACATGATACCGATGAATACTAGTGTCCAACCTGCAGAGATACGAGAATCTTTCACTTTAGGTACAGTGAAGAAACGTACGATTACGTGTGGTAGACCTGCAGTACCAATCATTAATGCACCAGTGATTGCGAATACGTCGAGGGTAGATTTACGACCTTCGGTATAAGCACCGAATCCGAGCTCTTCAGAGAGACCGTCGAGCTTGGCTAAGAGATAACCTGAGCCGTCGGCCATTTCGCTACCAAAACCGATTTGTGGAATTGGATTACCTGTCATCATTACTGAGATAAAGATCGCTGGTACCATGAAAGCGAAAATAAGAACACAGTATTGAGCCACTTGGGTGTAGGTAATACCTTTCATACCACCTAATACCGCATAGAAGAATACAACTGCCATACCGATAACAACACCAGTCGCAATTTCTACTTCTAAGAAGCGAGAGAATACAACACCCACACCACGCATTTGACCTGCGATGTAAGTGAAACAGATAAAGATTGCACACACAACAGCTACGATACGTGCAGCGTCTGAGTAGTAACGGTCACCAATGAAATCTGGCACGGTAAATTTACCGAATTTACGTAAATAAGGCACCATACAAAGTGCTAATAATACGTAACCACCAGTCCAGCCTAGCAAGTAAACTAGACCGTCAGAACCTGTGAAAGATACGATACCTGCTAATGAAATAAATGATGCGGCTGACATCCAGTCGGCAGCTGTTGCCATACCATTCATTACGGGTGGAACACCACCGCCTGCTACGTAAAACTCTTTGGTTGAACCAGCGCGTGACCAAATGGCAATACCGATATACAGCGCGAAGGTTAAACCAACGATGATATAGGTGAGTAATTGAACATCCATCGTAATTGCTCCTATTCTTCTACGTTATATTTTTTATCGAGCGCATTCATCTGTTTTACATAGATGAATATCAATGCGATGAATACATACATGGCACCTTGTTGAGCAAACCAGAAACCTAGTTTAAAACCCATAAAGGTAATTTCGTTGAGTTGGTCAATAAATAAAATGCTGCATCCATAAGACACAACAAACCATACAGCCAATAATTTGAGCATAATCTTCAGGTTTTCTTTCCAGTAACCTTCAGCTTGTTCTTTGCTTTCGAAACTCATATAACTGCCCCCTTTTGTTTAATAGTTATGTTGGAGTTACGAAAGTTAATCTAACAAGCAAGGGGAGGAGGGGAATCAAGACCTTAGTCTATAGCCAATTTTTGATCAGAGCTGCAATGTTCTACATAGATAGTAATAAAACCGTATAAACAGCGGCTTGTAACAAGATTGTTAACAATTTAATCAGTACGTGACGGTCTATTCCTTAGACCAAGGTCTAGTATGTAAACTGCTGTTTTAAAATGGAAATAACCTTACAAAAAAGCATAGTTTATAATCGATTGTTGATAATTGAACACAAAGTAAACTTAGAGGTGTAACAAAATAATTCACTAAATTGGTACTTTATTCGTATGCGGGGTTATTACTTGGTACTTAGGTTGGTTGATTCAGATCAGGGCACGGGTAAACTTTGCGTGGTAAAAAAGGATTAGTTTTGTGTGAGCAGTGAAACTATGTTGTTATCCTATTCTTTTCGAGGTTAAGTTGAAATTTTCAGAAAACTCCAATCAGGCGGCGAATTATTTGCGCCAAGCTGTGCCTAAGATGGTTGAGCACGATATTGTGCCAAACCCATTGAATTACACCTTGTGGTATAGCTATTTTTCAAAGGCTTATCCAACACTAAATACAGCGCTTGAGAGTACAGTTGCTAGATACGGTACCTGTCCTGCAGATGTCAGTGAGTCATTATTTCTTGAACACATTATCAAGAGCGACGATCAAATTCATCAAAACAATGAGATCCAGCAATCACTGGTACATTTAGTTAGTGATCTTTCTTGCCACATCGAAAACACAGCCCGTGAAACTTCGGTCTACTCTGGTGCGCTTAAAGAAAATATTATGGATTTAGGCACTGCTGGACTCAGTGAAGAGCTAACAGAAAAGCTAAATCAGTTGAGCTCTAATGCGAGTGGCTTATGTAGCGCCAACGATGCCTTCCAAACACAGCTTGCACAGGCGCAATCTGAAATAGAATCGCTAAAGCAAGAACTTGAAAAAACACAATCGCAGGCATCCACCGACGCACTGACCGGTCTTGGAAATCGCCGTGTTTTTGAGCGAATCTTTGCCCAGTATGCCAACAGTGAAGATACGCCAATGTCGGTCGTAATGATAGATATCGATCGCTTTAAAGCATTCAACGATACTCACGGTCACTTAATGGGAGATCAGATCCTGCAATTTGTGGGCAAGCTCCTTAAACAAGAATGCCCAGAGCCGATTACGCCAGTGCGTTTTGGCGGTGAAGAATTTGCGCTGTTGTGTCCAGAATTAGAGATCGATAATGTACAGGCGATTGCAGAGACTATTCGCACTAAGTTATCGAAAGTTGCTTTTAGTAATAAGCGAACGGGTGAGCGCATTGAGCCAGTGACGGCCTCATTTGGTATTGCCACCAAGCGCTCTAATGAGTTGTTAGAAAACCTTGTTGAACGAGCTGACAGTGCTTTATACGCTGCGAAGAATAACGGCCGTAATCAGGTGCAACTCGCCAGCTAATCACTTTAATTTAAGACAGGGATGTCTTGAATCATTTCTTAAGCGTGCTCTACGCGAAATTCTTTTGTACAGACAGCAAGCGTCGGACGAATAGTAAATTAATATCATTGTAGATATAGAGATATTACTAACTAAATCAGATGATTAATTTAGAATTTAAATATAAGGACGTAGAAAAGAAATGGCGCGCATGGAAGGAGTCGAACCTCCGACCGCCTGGTTCGTAGCCAGGTACTCTATCCAGCTGAGCTACATGCGCGCATCAAGTCCCATTTATGCAGAGTTGATAAATGGCGGAGAGGGAGGGATTCGAACCCTCGACGGGATATAAAGCCCGTACTCCCTTAGCAGGGGAGCGCCTTCGGCCTCTCGGCCACCTCTCCGTTGACGAGGCATATTATAGAAGTCCTAAAATATGTCAACAACTTAACTAATCGATTGCTGTTATATTAAGCGATATGGCTGTACTATCTCGCCTCGTTGATGATTTATTAGATAACTATCAGTAATTACCACATTAAATCATCAGGGATCTGGAAGTCTGCATACGGATCATCTTCATCTACTTCCGTCGGCGTGTTGTCGTTTTGTAGTACTAAGTACTTTTCATCGACGGCGGCAATTTTCTCTGCAGCAAGGGCTGGCAGTAGGTAAACGACCTCTTCGAAATAACAAATAGAAATACGGCCTTTAACTAGCGCGTTGTGATTGACTTCGTTGAGTAATAGACATTTTACCTTGCCTTCAAGGGCATAGTTGTACTCGAGCTCACCTTCGTAATCTTTGATATGAAGCTGAGAAATCATTTGCTTAACTTTACCGATTTCAGACTTCTTATCCAGCTCTTGCTTGATTTGCGCATTCTTTTGCGTGTCTAGCTCGGCTTGTTGGGCTTTTTTCGCTGCTAATTCATCTTGTAAGCTAGTGTCTTCTTGCGCTTGGTTTTTACGAACTGCTTTGTTCTTTTTACGTTTTTCACTACGAATTTGTTTAGCTGATTGCTTGTTGGCAAGCCCAGCCTTTAATAGCTGCTCTTGTAAAGACGCCATAATAATCTCTCTAGGTGTTACTAATGATGGCGCATAATAACAATGCGCAAAGGGGAAGGCTAGCGATAAAGTTGATGCGTTGCAATGTAGTCTTCGACCGCGGGTGGAGTCAGATAAGTGATGGAATTTCCGTCTTTTAATGCTTGGCGCATTTGTGAAGAGGAGATGGCTAGAGGATGTGCTTCGTAAACGAAGATACGGCCGTTTAATGTCGATTTAATCTGTGCGATATCAGTTGTTTGATAATCTGTCAGCAGGTTAGCGGCGTCACTATTATCACTAATGTCATAGCCGGGGCGCTTAGAAACAATAAGATGACAGTTCGCTAATATTTCCTGCCATTGGTGCCATTTCGTGAAATTGATTAGTGAATCCATGCCCATCAAAAAACACAGAGGGCGATTTGGGTATTGCGCGCGAAAAGAACGCACGGTATCCACTGTATATGATGTATTTTCTGAGGATATTTCAATATCGCTAATACTGAGCATCGGGCTAATTGACGTTGCCAGTTTTAGCATTGCCAAACGATGATGCGCATTGACATCTTGAGCCGCCTTGTGCGGAGATAGGTAGTTTGGAATTAATGTAACGCTAGATAATTCCAACGCCTGACAAATATCTAACGCGCTGCGCAAATGCCCGTGATGGACTGGGCTAAAGGTGCCACCAAACAGACCTATTGGTGACTCCATTATTTGAGATCTCCCGTCAGCGTCAGGGTTAATTGTGTAATGCTAGTCCACGGCAGTTCAAAGGAGAGCTTAATGCGTTGTTCGATGTCACTAAGTTGATTGAGACAAGCCAATAGGGTGTTGAGTGACAAACGGCGCAAAGCGTTATCAAATAGCTTCTGCCTTGCCGCCCAAACGCGCGCACCTTGGTAAATCGGCGCCAGAGGTTGTGATTGAACCTGTGCTTTTTTAAGAGAAATAAGTAAGGTTAATTCACGATTAAAGGCCCAAAACAGTAATTGCGGCTCAGCTTCTTCACGCTTTAGGCTAGTAAGAATTTTCAGTGCTTTGTCGGTATGGCCAGCGAGTAGGGCATCTTGCAATTCAAACAAACTAAAGCGCGATTGATTAGTGACGCGTTGTTTTAGTCCCGTCACATCAAGGTATTGATTACCGACTTGAAGCGATAGTTTATCGAGCTCTTGGCTCGCTGCCATCAAATTGCCTTCAAACATCTGCGCCAGTAGCTGCGTTCCTTGAGGGTCAATATTAAGGCTGCGATTTTTTACTTCACCGTCAAGCCATTTGACGAAATGGTGTCCTTCTGGCTGCGTGATATTGACAAACACGCCAGCATTTTCGAGCGCCTTAAACCATTTGGCTTTTTGCGCCTCAGCTGTGGCCTTTGGGCCGTGGATGATCAAAATGGTATCGGGTGATTGCGTGCTAAGAAATTCATTAATCGCTTTAGCACCTTCTTGTCCAGGTTTAAGGCTGGTGAGCTCTAACTCAATAAGTTGACGATTAGAAAACAGCGATAAGTTTTGCCCGTTGCTATTAAGCTCTTGCCAACTAAACTGCGGGCTTTGTGTTAATGATATCCGTTCATCAAATCCTTGAGCCTTACAAGCGCTGCGAATAGCATCAAGACTTTGCATTTTTTGCAGTGGTTCATCACCTAAAATCAGGTAAACCGAGGCTAACTTTTGTAAGTTGGTGCTAAGTTGGTTGGCGTATAATCGCATAATGGTAATTTACAGGCGGCTTAATTGCTGCACAATCTGACGCGCGGCTTGTTGTCTGATTTCACGCAATAACTGCTCCCGCTCACGGCTTTTCGCTTGCGCCGACTGTGGATCATCAAGGTAGTCACGTCTTATCGATACATTAAATGCTTGCGGCGCCTCATTGGCTTTTATCACCTGATAATCCAGGGTGTAAATCAGTTCGTACTCAGCAACCTGACCGCTAGAAAACAGAGACAGAGTCCCACGTTCAAACTTTTCTTTACCTAGACGCACAATAGGCGTGGTGGCTTTGTTGTTAAAGCTCACATCCTGTTGCTGTAATTGGGTTGTCACTAAACGGGTAATTTCGCTGTATTTATCACTGCTTTGAATGTTTAGCGTCTTAAGTGCAATGGGAAGTTGGTAGTTGCCTTGCAGGCGAAAACCACAGCCAGCAACAACGGAAACCGCCATAGCGGCGACAATGGTTAACTTGAGGTTGTTAAGTAAACGCAAATTGACCTCACTTAATTGTATTTGCTGACAAATAGAGATGAGTGGCGGGGAAGGACTAGCTTCCCCGCCCACAGGGTTTAGTTAGCTACGATGTTAACTAGTTTACCCGGTACCACAATAACTTTGCGCACTGTTTTACCATCGGTAAAGCGTTGTACATCCGCATCGTCTAAAGCAAGTTTTTCAATTTCGTCTTTAGAAGCGTCTGCCGCTACGTTTAGCTTAGCGCGTAGCTTACCGTTTACTTGGACGATAATAAGTTTTGAATCTTCAACTAGTGCAGACTCATCAACCGTTGGCCAGTCAACAAAGGCTAGGTTGTCATCGTTACCTAGTGCTGCGTATAGCTCGTGACAAACATGTGGCACGATAGGCGCTAACATTTTCACGATAGCTTCAATTGCTTCACCTAAGATGGCGCGATCTTGCTCTGTTTCGCTTGGCGCTTTGTATAGGCGGTTAACCAATTCCATGATCGCTGCGATAGCTGTGTTAAAGGTTTGGCGACGACCGATATCATCAGATACCTTAGCGATAGTCTTGTGAACTTCGCGGCGTAATGCTTTTTGATCGCCTGTTAACGCATCTTTGTTTAGGGCTGGTGTCGCGCCTAATTCGATGTGATTGTAGGCTAAACGCCATACGCGTTTTAAGAAGCGGTTAGCACCCTCAACGGCAGAGTCTACCCACTCAAGCGTTTGCTCAGCTGGCGCGGCGAACATAATAAATAGACGTACAGTATCTGCGCCGTATTTGTCGATCATCACCTGTGGATCGATGCCGTTGTTTTTCGACTTCGACATCTTGCTCATACCAGCGTGCTCTAGTTTATCGCCGGTTGATTTTTGCGTAGCGCCGATGATTTGGCCCTTGTCGTTAGTGATGGTTTCAACATCGTCTAACAAGATCCACTGTTTAGTACCTTTTTCGTCAAGCTTGTAGAAGGCATCTGATAACACCATGCCTTGAGTTAATAGCTTTTTGAACGGTTCGTTGCTGTTTACTAGGCCTTGATCGCGCAGTAATTTATGGAAGAAACGCGCGTACAGTAAGTGCAAGATAGCGTGCTCGATACCGCCGATGTATTGATCAACAGGTAACCAGTGATTCGCCTGCGCAGGATCTAACATCGCATCTTTTGCTGGTGATGCATAGCGAGCGTAATACCAGCTCGATTCCATGAAGGTATCAAAAGTATCTGTTTCGTGCAGTGCTGGCTGACCGTTATAGGTGGTTTTTGCCCACTCTTTGTCAGATTTAATTGGCGAGTTAATACCATCCATTACCACATCTTCAGGTAATTCAACTGGCAGTTGCTCTGGTGGTACTGGAACTACATCACCGTTTTCAAGGTGCAGCATTGGAATTGGGCTACCCCAGTAACGCTGACGTGAAACACCCCAGTCACGCAGACGGAAGTTTACGGTTTTCTTACCTTTGCCTTGTGATTCTAATTCGCTAGCGATGGCATCTAAGGCAGCTTCAGACGTTAAGCCGTCAAATTGACCTGAGTTAAATAGCACGCCTTTTTCGGTGTAAGCTGCTTGTGAGATATCAACGGTTTTGTCTTCGCTGTCAGTCGCGTGAATTACCGCTTCAATTGGTAAATCGTATTTAGTGGCGAATTCGAAATCGCGTTGGTCGTGCCCTGGTACTGCCATTACCGCGCCTGAGCCGTAATCGGCTAATACGAAGTTAGCAATCCAAACTGGCACTTCGCGGCCACTGATAGGGTGAATGGCGTAGAAACCTGTCGCCATACCTTTCTTTTCCATCGTCGCCATATCAGCTTCAGCAACTTTAGTGTTTTTACACTCGTCGATAAAGGCTGCAAGATCAGCGTTAGTCTTAGCCGCTTCAAGTGCTAGTGGATGCTGTGCAGCGATACCAACATACGTGACACCCATTAAGGTGTCAGGACGTGTAGTGTAAACTTCTAGTTTGTCACCGCGGCCTTTTAATTCAAAGCTTAAATCAACACCTTCAGAGCGACCGATCCAGTTGCGCTGCATGGTTTTAACTTTTTCTGGCCACTCGTCTAACTCGTCTAAGTCATCTAATAGCTCTTGCGCGTATTTAGTGATACGAACAAACCATTGTGGGATTTCTTTACGCTCTACCGTGGTATCACAGCGCCAACATGCGCCGTCAACAACTTGCTCGTTCGCTAGTACTGTTTGATCGTGTGGACACCAGTTAACGGCAGAGGTCTTCTTGTACACCATGTCTTTTTTGTAAAGCTCGGTGAAGAACCATTGCTCCCAGCGGTAGTAATCAGAGCGACATGTCGCGAATTCGCGATCCCAGTCGTAACCAAAGCCTAATGCTCGCAACTGGTTCTTCATGTAATCGATGTTTTCGTAGGTCCATTTCGCTGGCGCAGTTTTGTTGTTGATTGCCGCGTTTTCAGCTGGTAGACCAAAAGCATCCCAACCCATAGGTTGCAGTACGTTTTTACCTTGCATGCGTTGGTAGCGAGAAACTACATCACCAATGGTGTAGTTACGCACGTGACCCATGTGCAGGCGACCACTTGGATATGGGAACATCGATAGACAATAGAACTTCTCTTGATCGTCTTTTTCTGTCGCTTTAAAGGTGTCGTTTTCAGCCCAATATTGCTGGGCTTTCGATTCTATTTCTGAAGGAGTGTACTGCTCTTGCATTTAACTTTACCTAGGGCATAAACGCCGATGTTTGTGAATCACAAACATCACGCGTAATTTTAAGATGAAAAAATTAGCCATAGGATACAGCCGTTGTTGATTTGCAACAATACTTTGTTGCTTTTGATGCCAAAAAGATAACCAATTTTGTGCATTCTATTGTCCTAAGGCGTATATTTTAAGGAGGCCATTGTTTATTAGGAGTAAATCGTAATGAAAACAGATAAGGCAATTTTTAAAACGGGTTATCACAAGTTGTTAGAATCGCTAGAGCGACAATGGATAGAAAACGGAAAATCACAATCCCTTGAAGCGCTTATTGACAAAGGCATGGCAAGTTACCGATTTGCTAATGAAATTTCCGATGAGCAGTTACGGGACATTCAATGGCAGTTAAAAGTTGATCTCAAAGAGTTTATTTCTGATACACGACAAAACCCGAGCTTTACCAATTCTCCGAGTTATTTAGCGTTAGAATCGACTATGTGGCAATGGGCACTGGCGATTAGCGATAAGTGCCAGTTGGAATGGTTAGAGCTAACGCAGGACATTGAGCATGATGGGCTTTATCAGACGGACGATGTCGTGGGACTAGGGCAATTTTTGTGTCTTAACTGTTCCACTGCGGTTGCGGTGTATCATCCGCAAGCCTTGAGCACTTGTGCCAAGTGTCAAGGCCAACAGTTTAGACGGGTCGCTTTTAGCCCTTAGATAAGAAGTCTTTAGCTTTCTGCTAGGAAGCCCTTAGCTTTCTGGTAACGAGTAGTCCTGTTTAATACGGTTAATTTTAAAATTAAGCCGATTTTGCCGATGACCAACTAACAGACATATGAACAGCAGCGCCGCCAGTCCAATAACCAAGGGTGTTTGGCCGTGGCGGTAAAAGAAGGTTTCGCCGCTTACTGTCTGTAAATTTGCCCTGAGTACAGCTTCTTTAAACTGTGGCAATTGCTGGGTAATCTTTCCGTGATGGTCAACAATGGCAGTTACACCAGTGTTTGTAACTCGAATAAGTGGACGTCCTAATTCTATGGCGCGCATTTGCGCAATTTCCATGTGTTGATGGGGTCCAATAGATTCCCCAAACCACGCATCGTTAGAAATGGTTAACAAAAAGTCGGTATCACTCTTCATATTAGCGCGTACCAATTGGCCAAAGGCAATTTCATAACAAATCGCTGGTGCGAATTTAAATCCGCGCGCCGTAAGGTTTGGTTGAGCCCAATCGCCACGCGTAAACGATGACATCGGCAGATTAAATAATGGTGCTAATGGCCGCAATAAGGATTGAAAAGGGACAAACTCACCGATAGGTAACAATTGATGTTTGTAATATCGATTGCTGTGATTGTCTTGATATATGCCTTCTAAACTGCGGCTGTCGGTGTCATTACCCAAGGTCATAATGGCATTGTAGTAATCGTGGTTTTTCGACGATGGCGGTTTGGCGGCTTCCATTGCTGACACATCGGCTTTTGGTGTACGGCCAATAATGCCGGTAATAATCGCACTGTCATTAAATGCGGCGGATGAGTCCATCAAATTTAAATAATCTTGCACCCATGCTTCAACTGCTGGCATTGCCGCTTCTGGCCAAATAATCACATCGCTATCAAATTGTTCGCGCGTTAAATCCATGTATCGTGTGATCGTTGGCCACATGGCACTGGCATCCCATTTTGCGCTTTGTTCGATATTGCCTTGGATTAATGCAAGGTTTACTGAACGCTCTTGCTGCTGGAGGTTTGGCTGACTAGTGATATAGGGCATGGTGATAGCGAGGCCAATTAAGCAAATTGCACTAAGCACATGACGTTTTAAGGCATAAAAACTGAGAGCGGCAAAAGTGACTATGACCGCTGTTAATCCAAGTGTGCCGATGACTGATGCTGCTTGGCTGTAGATACCTTGAGTTTGACTATAACCCAATGAAAGCCAAGGAAATCCAGTGAGTACTATACCGCGTAAATATTCGGCAATCGCCCAGGCGCTCACAAAGAGTAATACGTTAAATAGCGGCCATTTTTGCTTGAAACGTACTAACAAATAACTGGCAAGGGCAGGATATAGCGCTAAATAGGCGGCGAGTAATGCCATTAACAATAAGGTGACTATGAGCGGCAGACCGCCAAATACGTCAAGAGAAACATGGACCCAGCGTAGACCTGATATAAACAGCCCCATGCCAAAACTAAGGCCAATGACAAAACCTGATTTAGCGGTTTGGACACCTTTGTGGTGGAGTAAAGCAAATAGCCCTAGGATAGCGACTGGCGTAGTCCACTGTATTGAATAAGGTGCAAAGCCAAAATGGCCAATAACACCTGCGGCAAATGCCAATAATGGCAGGATAAAAAAACGCCCATTAAGGGCGTTTAACTGTTGGGATAGTCCCATAAAACACATAATTCCTATTATGTTTGTGATTCCGCTGCAACTATGTTTGCGATTAAGCTGTAGCTTATGTTTGCGACTCAGCTGTAGGCACTTTAACCTGCAATTGAACCAAGCGACGAGAGTCTGCTTTAATCACTTTAAATTGATAATCCATTAATTGGATTTCTTCACCACTGCTTGGTAAATGACCAAACTCTTTGGTAATTAAACCGCCGATAGTATCAACTTCTGACTCGTCAAACTGAGTATCGAAATATTGATTAAAGTCTTCCAGCGTTGTTAATGCCGCAATTGAGTAAACTTGCTTGCCAACTTTCTTGATGTCTTCGCTGATCTCTTCGTCGATAGCTGACTCATCTTCAATTTCACCAACGATTTCTTCTAAGATATCTTCGATGGTAACAAGTCCAGACACACCGCCGTATTCGTCGACAACAACCGCCATGTGATAGCGCTTAGCGCGAAACTCACGTAGTAACACATCTACTTTTTTACTTTCAGGGACAATAACACAAGGGCGAATAATATCGGTGATCACTTGATTTTCGATATCGCCATTAAGTGTTAATGGAATGAGATCTTTGGCTAGTAGCATGCCTTCGACGTTGTCTTTGTCTTCTGAAATGACAGGAAAACGCGAGTGCGAAGATTGGGTAATAACCTCAATAGTTTTGGCAATCGTGTGATTATTTTCTAATACCACCATTTGCGAGCGCGGGATCATAATATCGCGTACGCGTTTACGAGATACGTTAAGCACGCCGTGAATCATGTCTTGGGTATAAGAATCAATTAGCTCGCGATCGCCAGCATCTTGGATAAATTCAACTAACTCCTCTTGGCTTTGTACTTCGCCTTGGAACATCTGTCCGATGCGCTCTAACCAAGATTTGTTAGTTGTTTGACTACTTGGAGGTTTGTCTTCACTCATTACTATTAATTTTCCTTTGAGATTTGAAATTATAATATGTCGTCGCGATAGGGATCGTCAATCGCTAAAGTCGCCAATATTTTCTTTTCTAGCGACTCCATTTCAAGTGCTTGATCTGGCTCAATATGATCCATGCCTAATAAATGTAACGAACCATGTACCACCATGTGCGCCCAATGATCAAACAGTGCTTTTTCTTGCTCAACAGCTTCTTTTTCGATGATGGATTTACAAATCACCAAATCACCCAATAAATTTAATTCCACCATCGGCGGTGCGTCAAATTCAAAGGATAAGACATTAGTCGGCTTGTCTTTCCCGCGATATTCAAAATTTAGTGCCTGTGATTCATCTTCGTCGACTAAGCGAATAGTGACTTCGGCGTTTGGTTTACGATCTTTTAGCGCCGCAGTAAGCCAAGTGATAAATTGCTCTTCGCTGGGAAGATTTTGTTCATCACAGGCAATTTGTAAATCGAGATCAATCATTTGAATCAGACTCTTCTTTTTCAGCGTCGCTTTTGGCAAGCGCTTCTTGCTTACGCAATGCCTTGATTCGATTTTCATTGTCTTCGAAGGCTTGGTAAGCATCGACAACGCGAGCCACTACTTGATGGCGCACGATGTCGCGCGATTGGAAGAAATTAAAGCTCACTGAATCAACATCGCCCAACACTTCGATGGCTTGACGCAGGCCACTTTTAACATGACGCGGTAAGTCCACTTGCGTAATATCACCCGTAATAATGGCTTTCGAGTTAAAGCCGATACGGGTTAAGAACATTTTCATTTGTTCGGTGGTAGTGTTTTGAGACTCATCGAGAATGATAAAAGCATCATTTAATGTACGGCCACGCATGTAGGCAAGCGGCGCAATTTCAATCACACTTTTCTCTATTAGCTTCTCTACTTTTTCAAAGCCGAGCATTTCGAAGAGGGCGTCATACAGTGGACGCAGGTAAGGATCGACTTTTTGGCTTAAATCACCCGGTAAGAAACCAAGTTTTTCACCCGCTTCAACTGCAGGGCGGGTCAGTAGAATACGGCGCACTTCTTGGCGCTCTAGGGCATCAACGGCACAGGCCACGGCTAAATAGGTTTTACCCGTACCCGCTGGGCCGACACCAAAGGTAATATCATTGGCTAAAATGTTTGCGACGTAATCTTGTTGATTTGGATTGCGCGGCTTAATAATTCCTTTGCGGGTTTTGATATAGACTTCTTTACCGTGTGATACCTGATCTTGCTCTAGTGCGCGACATTCTTCAATCGCCATGTGCACTTGATCTGGCGTTAGCTCTGGTGCTTGGCCATTAACAGGCGCAGTTTCTAAGTAAAGATCGCGCAGCATGTCTGATACTGGTTTAGCAATATCAGGGCGGCCAATCACTTGAAAAAGGTTATCTTTGTAGAGGATTTCTACGCCCATGCGACGTTCAATTTGCTTGAGATTGTCGTTAAACGGGCCGCACAAGGCAATAAGACGAGCTTGCGTAGCAGGCTCCATGTAGGTATCAACAGTAATTATGTTTTTAGCCAAGAGGTTAAAATTCCTTTGTATTGGTCATGGCTAGTGACTAAGTCACTAGCCTAATCTCAATCATTATAAATTAAGGTGTATAAATTCCGACACCTGATTCGTCAATTGATTCATTGTGTTTTGCAAGAATTGATTCTGGTGACGTGTGAATACGCAGACCCATTTCGTCTTCGCCACGTACAAATTCACCGCGTAGTGAGTTAGTAAACACGTCGACAATTTTTACGTCCGCGAAACCACCAATTAAGCTATGAGGGCCTTCAAAATTTACTACACGGTTGTTTTCAGTACGACCGCGCAGCTCCATTGGATTCTTTTTAGAAGGACCTTCAACCAAGATGCGCTGCTCGGTGTTTAACATGTGACGTGCGTGCTGTAGCGCTTGTTGGTTAATGCGATGTTGCAGTAGGGCAAGACGTTGTTTCTTGTCATCCATAGATACATCATCTGGCAAATCAGCTGCTGGCGTACCTGGACGTGCAGAATAGATGAAGCTAAAGCTCATGTCGAAGTTAATTTCTTCGATAAGCTTCATTGTATCTTGGAAATCTTGATCGCTTTCACCTGGGAAGCCAATGATAAAATCACTACTCATGGCAATATTTGGGCGTACTTTACGCAGGTTGCGTACCGTTTTCTTAAACTCAATCGCCATGTGGTTGCGCTTCATTAGGTTTAAGATGCGATCTGATCCTGATTGCACTGGTAAATGAAGATGGTCAACAAGCTCTGGCACTTCGGCGTATACATCGATTAATTCTTGCGTGAACTCCACCGGATGGCTGGTGGTGTAACGAATGCGGTCAATACCGTCGATAGAAGCAATAAGACGTAGCAGCTCAGCGAAAGTACAAATTTCACCTTCGAACGTCTCACCGCGATAGGCGTTTACGTTCTGGCCTAGTAGATTTACTTCACGAACACCTTGCTCTGCTAGCGAGGCTACTTCATAGAGTACGTCATCAAGTGGACGAGAAACTTCTTCACCACGCGTATAAGGTACAACACAGAAGCTACAGTATTTACTACAGCCTTCCATGACCGATACGAACGCAGTAACGCCATCAGCTTTTGGCTCAGGCAAACGATCGAACTTTTCAATTTCTGGGAAGCTCACATCAATAATCGATTTTTCACCCGCTTGGATTTGGCCGATCATTTCTGGTAGACGATGCAGCGTTTGCGGACCAAATACTAGGTCAACAAAGTGGGCACGCTCGCGAATAGCTTTACCTTCTTGTGAGGCAACACAACCGCCAACACCTATAATGGTGCCTGGCTTTTTGTCTTTTAACGTTTTCCAACGCCCTAATTGATGGAATACCTTCTCCTGTGCTTTTTCCCTAATAGAACACGTATTAAGTAGCAGAACGTCTGCTTCTTCTGGTTCTTCGGTTAACTCGTAACCGTTATAGTCATTAAGCAGATCGCCAATTTTAGCCGAGTCATACTCGTTCATTTGACAACCCCAAGTTTTAATCAAAAGTTTCTTGGCCATAAAAATTTCCATCACTGAGCGCAAAAAATAGCGGCACATTTTACCTAAGGGTTTTGACAAAGACTAGTTTAATTTGTGTGAAAGGGCAGCAGTTGGCGAATTGGATCACATATGTGACCGATTAATAGAGGCGCAATTGAGATCTATAGACTATCTTGAAGAGTTCACATTGCTACTATATTTTACGCCTCGGATGAATTAGGCTGTTGGGCCATATCGTTCGTTATCGATGTTCATTACCGAAAAACGCTACATTAAACTAATCAAGGAAGGATAATTCGCCATGACGCGAGATGCTAATCGACAAGTTCCCGAAACAACCGCCATTAAAACTGTATTTGGCCGCGCCAGAACCTATTTGGGCTATGGGGTATTTTCATTTCTAATGGTTTTTGCTTGGGTCTTTGGTGGTAATGCCGATGCAAACTTCTATCGTTATTGGGGAGAGCTAACCCCAACTACTGGCATCATTGTTAAAGTGGTTGAAACTAATACTGAAATCAACGAAGAGACCGTATGGGCAAATGTTTACGAATACACAGATGAAGAGGGATACACCTATGTACGGGATGCCTTTACCACGGGATGGTCTTTTTCTGTGGCAGAAACCGTAAAGGTAAAATATGTTACGGACAGCCCTGAGTTTGCGCAGGTAGAAGGAGCAAGTAATAGCTTTTTTGGCAGTTGGGCGCTTTTGTTTTATTTGCCACCCTTGATAGGAATATTTTTTATCAAAAGCGGTATTTCACAAGGCTTAATAGATTTGCAGCTACTTAAAAACGGCAAAATAGTAAAAAGCAAACTGGTGGCTAAAAAGGCAACCAGCGTAGTTATCAACGATCGCATTGTTTATGAAATGCAGTTTGAATATAGCAGCGGCAAAGAGAAACATCGACGTACTCTGAATACTAGTCATCCGGAAAAATTTGAGGACGACGTCCATGAGTACTTGATTTTTGACCCCAGTGAGCCGGAAAAAGCGCAATTGGTTGATGATTTGTCGGCAAATGTTAGCGTGACCAAAAACGGAGGCTTGAAATTAGATAGCAGTTTGTCAGTCGCCGTTTTTCTTATGCCTCTTCTTTTAGTCGGCCCACACCTTTGGTATTTGATTTCGCTGTTTTAGACAGTCTAATTCTCTGCGCAAACAAGCGCTGTTTCTTCTGTTATAGCGTGTAATGTTAAATTACTAATATTACACGCTATCTAATTCTTCTTTCCTTGTTTAAAATGGCCTCAATTTGATGTGTTTATCGTTAATTGTGGTTGTTTATGTCGTTATTTTCTCGATTTTTAAAAGTTATTTCTTACACGCTGCTCAGCCTATTAGTGCTGCTATTAATAGTTTGGGGCAGTAGTTTTGTGGTGATGCCTTGGCAAACCAACAAACAACTTCAACCTTACGGTTTACAACTGTCTGATAAAGCGAGCATGAGCTTTAATCCGTTTGCGCTGCAATTACAATTGGACGATGTTGAGCTAATCGATAACACAAAAACAATTCAATTTTCTCTGCAGCACCTTCACTTTAATCTAAGTTTTACTGATTTCTTTAATAAAGGATTGGTTATTGAATCATCAAAGATTAGTAAGGTAGCAATGAATGTAAAGCGCACTCCGCAATCGCTGGTGATTGCGGGGGTTGATCTCAATGCGCTACCAACATCAAACGAACCCGCTACCGCACAAGAAAAGCCAGCAGAGCCGGTCGACATTGAAGCACTGCTTAAAGGCTGGTCTTTTCATTGGCCTAGTTTTCAAATCGACAACCTTGCAATAGATGTTGAAGATATGGCGCATCAACATCAAATTGTTTTGCAATCTTTGTCATTGTCGCAATTGGCGGCAACCCTTAATCAATTTAGCGGCAGTTATGCGATGGCTGTTAAGCTAAATGGCGCAAGTTTAGCAATTGAAGGTGATATTTCCGGTGAATTAAAGCAATTAGCGTTAACTGGCTTAGCGAATTCTTTAAATCTTGAACTTAATAAACTAGCGATTGAAGATTGGCGCTATTTATTACCACTTAAACAGCAGGGCGTAACAAACTTAGCCGGTGATATTGGGCTAAAAATTGAGAGCGCATTGGCTTATGATGGCGCGCTGTGGCAATTAAACCAGCCGCAATTGAGGTTGAACGTTTCGCAGCTGGCAGCTAGTTATCAGCAGATGGATTTAGTAAATAATCAGTTTGCTCTTGAATTAACAGAGCTTGATGTTGCAGCAAGTCAGAACGGTCTTAAATCGCTCACGGCTATTGTGAACCTTAATAACGATACTTTGGCGCTAACAACGGGTGAAGCTGCTGATGTTATTGGTAAGCTTGGCAGTTTAGTGATCGACAATATTGATGTTTCTGTCGATGCTAATATGAATGCTGCCGTGACTGTGGCGCAAGTTGATATTTCAGAGCTTATCGCCTCGCAGCACGCGCAATTACAGCCGTTGCTATCAAGTGAGAAAACCACCATTACTGGATTATCGTGGCAAGATAACCACTTAGCGGTAGATAAAGTAGCAATTTATCCATTTAGCGCCAATGTTATTCTTGATGAAAAGAAACAGCTTGCCAATCTTCTACTAATGCCTGTTCAAGAACAAGCGCAGGTAACCGCTACTAATGGTGAAATCAGTGAAATCAGTGAAATCAGTGAAACAGAGAATAATGAGAATTCTGCTACTACAGAGGCATCAGATCCAGACATCTCTCAAGCACAAAAGTCTGCAGTTACTTTTAGTCTCAATGAGCTGACATTAATGGCGCCAGCACAGGTACATTTCACTGATAACAGTGTGACACCAGTGTTTGAACAAGCAATCGCGCTAAATACCGTTCAAGTTGGTCAAGTTGATAGCAGAGAGATTAAAGCACTAAGTCCCTATAACGTTGCACTAGCATTTGATGAGCATTCAAAAATGACGGCAAATGGTGATATCGCGCCCTTTGGTAAGCAATTAAATATGACGCTAGATGTTGCAATGAACGAGTTGGCGCTGCCGCCGTTATCCGCCTATTTGCGCACTGTACTAGGGTTTGATTTTCTCAGTGGTCAATTAGATAACAAGGTGACATTGGCCATCAAAGATGATGAGTTAGACGGCGAAACAGTGATCGACCTGCGGGGATTTGAGTTAGCCAATGGCGATGACACCACAGATTTAGCCGCTAATGATGGTGCTGCTATCGGTTTAAATGCCGCGTTAAACATGCTTAAAGATGGTGATGGTAATGTGTCATTAACAGTACCATTGTCGGGTAATATTCAAGATCCGTCATTTGGGATCAGTAACGTCATAACGCTGGTGGCGCAAAAAGCCATCATGTCGCAAGCAAAGTCGTATTTGATAAACACCTTCGTTCCTTACGCAAACTTGGTGACCGTTGCCAGCGTGGCTGGTGAATATTTATTGCGTTTAGAAATGAATGACCTCAATTATCTGCCGGGGCAAGTTGAGATCAGCGAATCACAACAAGTGTTTGTTGACGAACTTGGCGCGCTATTAACTGATAAACCTGAACAGCAAGTAAAACTCTGTCCGGTGGCAAGAGCTGGAGAGCTTATTACTTCAGGTTCGACGCCAGAGCAGCAAGTAAACGCATTGAAAAACCTCAGTAAAGAGCGTGGTAATGTGTTAAAAAATAAACTAATTAACCAATACGGTATCGAGTCTGCGCGTTTGCTAGTGTGTGCGCCTAAAGTTGATACCGACGAGAATGCACAGCCGCGCGTTGAATTTAGTTTTTAGCATTAGTCCATATTCGAAAGTTCAGTGCCAGCAGGGATACAAGGAGTTTTTATGAAAACACTTAGCCGTCTTATCGTCACTAGTATTGCGGGCGTTATGATCTTGGGATGCGAGCCGTCTGATCCAAATTGTGACGGTGATTGTACCAATGGCTTTGGTACCTACTCCTATTCTGACGGTAAATATACTGGACAATGGCTAGACGGTAAGCGCAGTGGTCAGGGCACTTTTGTTGGAAATAATGGCTACAAGTACATTGGCTCGTATCAAAATGACAAGCAAAATGGCGTTGGTACCGAAACTTGGGCCAATAAAAAGCAAATTAAATACATCGGAGAATTTAAGGATAATCAACGCTATGGCCATGGTACCTACAGCGACAATACGGGTTATAAATATGTGGGAGAGTTTCGCGATAATGTAAAAAATGGCGCTGGTGTTCAAACCTGGGCTAATGGCGATAAGTATGACGGTGAGTTTTTAAATGACATGCGCCATGGTAAAGGCATCTATTATTATGGCGATGCCCAGTACAGTGGTGAATGGCGAGACGGAGAAAAGCACGGACAAGGCACGTACGTTGCCAACGATGGTTATAAGTTTGTAGGTAATTATGTCGCAGGATTAAAAGTTGGCACTGGCACCCAAACTTGGGCCAATGGCGAAAAGTATGTCGGTAATTTTGTCAACGACCAGCGTGAGGGGAACGGCACCTATTATTACGCTGATGGTAAATACACTGGCCAATGGAAAGCTGGCGACCGTCACGGTAGTGGTCGTTATATTGGTGATGATGGTTATAGCTATCAGGGGGAATACTTTAACGACTATCAACATGGGGAAGGTGTGCAGCGATGGAAGAGTGGCACTTCGTATGTTGGCAGTTTTGTTAATGGTGATCGCGAAGGCGCAGGAACCTATTATTACGCTGAGTCTCACTTTACAGGCTATTGGAAAAAAGGCGAAAAACACGGCAAGGGCACTTATCAATGGAAAAGTGGCGCCAGTCGTAAAGGAAATTGGGTTAACGGCAAGCTCAATGGCCAAGCCATTTATACTTATGACAGTGGTCGGCAGGTTACCGAGCAATGGAGTTATGGTAAGGAAGTAAAATAGTAACTCTTTAGCATAAAAAAGCAGCGCCATATAGCGCTGCTTTTGTTTGAAGCATGTTAAATCAGCTTAGGTACTAGCAATAGCGCCTAGTGGCAGTTCGGTTTTACTGTTGTCATAAAACTTATCAAGATTCGGAAACAGCTTTGGTAAGTCGACTTTATCTACGCCAAACCACAAGGCTAATTCTGCGTATAACTCGTCAGTGGCCGTTGTAGGAATGAGAACCCCGCCGCCAACATCTAGTGGATTAGCATCACCGAGCGTTAATTCAGGATAATCACCGAATATCTTACCACCCGTCACATCTTGTCCCATTACTAGCGTATTACCACCCCAACCGTGATCCGTTCCGTTGCCGTTGGATGTAAGACTACGCCCAAAATCAGAGCCTGTGAAAGTAACCACACGATCTTCAACGCCTAGCTCTTGCAGCGACGCTTGAAAAGCGGCGAGGGCATCATCTAATACAGAAAGCATGCGCTGGTGGTTGTTCAGTAGTTCACTGTGATGGTCCCAACCGATATAGCGTACAAAGAACGTTTGTTGGCGCATACCTAGTTGCGGCGCAGCAGCAATACTCTTTGCAACCATTTTTAGCTGGCTTGCAAGCTCTGATTCTTTACCGTCTTTCGATTCAAAGCTGGTGTTAATGCTTACTCTATCGATTGCTGCTTTAAAAGTTTCATGCTGCGCTTGCGCATGGCGAATGCCATCGATGTAAGTGGTATCAAACGCGCTGCTATAGTTCGCCGCCAACATACTGTCAAAACCTTTGATGAGTACGTTGTTAAGCGCCACTAATTCCGGTTTGTCAGTGCGTTTGACACTGAGGCCGACACTGCCTTTTGCAGTGACTGCATATTCACGAGCATCCTTACCGTTTTGCATAATGTTGCTGCCCGCCAATGAAATATTCATTGAAATTGCGTTATCTGCTTTGCTCGGTTGCAGCACATCTGCAAAGGTGCCAAACCAGCCGCTGTTAATGCGTTCGGTAGGTCTTGATGTTTGCCAATGTTTGAATTGGTCTGAGTGGGACATGAGGCCCAAAGGTACCGGCTTTGAGCCAGCTTTAAATTCAGCTTTGGTTAGCGGCTCAACAAGCGGCGCTATGTTGGCGACAAATGACAGCTTTTCTTGATTAAATAGATTAGCGACCTTTGGCAAGCTGGGGTGAAGTCCAAATGTCTTATTATTTTTATCCTTAAATTTGTTAAGGGGTAATAGGTTTGCCTTAGCAATCGCTAAATCGCCACGACTGTTTTTATAGTCGTTATAAGCGCCAATGGTTGTTGGCACCAGCATATTAAAACTGTCGTTACCGCCATCTAACATAATAAATACCAGGGATTTATCTTGTGGGGTTATGGTGACAACACCGTCGTCGACAGGTGTAGGAGTCGGCGTTGGTGCTGGCGTCGGTGTAGGAGTCGGTGATGGCGTTGGCGCAGGTGTTGGCTCTGGGCTTGAACCGCCACCACAGCCAGCTAAAATTGCGCTGGTTCCTACCATAACGACACCAGACGAATGAATAAACTGACGTCGAGAAATATTGTTTTTATTCATAGTGTTATACCTCCAATACAGTAAATTCTGGCGCTATAGCAATCATGAAGATCACGGTTTGAACAATCCAAAGTTGCTGTGTTGTTGAACTTGGATCATAAGGCGCTAGTGTCGTTAAGATGTCTTGTTGATTGCTCGGCGTTTCTTTACCTGTTAATAGCAGGCTGACGCGAGAAATAAGCGCTGGGTAATCACTCTTTTTCGTGGCGAGTTTGAGCTCTTCGCTGAGGTTTAGTTTTAATTTAGAGCGAGTGTTAGCTAGCAGAATATCTGCATCCAACTCAGGCACCGGATGAGGCGGTGTTTGATGCGGTTTAATTTGAGTCGACACCAATGGCAGCGCGTCGCCAAACAGCCAGTCATACATCATGTTGACGTAGCTAATAGACGTGTGAGCGTTGTATAGCTCAAACTCTGGCGCGACTTTGTTTGCATCTTCGATTTTGCCGTGTGGCACAAAATCAGGTTTGTAGAAGTTAAATACCGTCGGCGATGAGAGCGTGTGCTGACTGGTATAGGCTTTGATATCTTCACCAATTAACCACAAGCGCTTCTCGTCATTGTAGACATTAAACGCGCGTAATAACTGGGTTACGCGAAGTAGTGGCGACTTGAGTTTTTCGATGTTGCCGATACTACCATTACCTATAGTGACCTTATTGCTCAGAGGGTAGGTAAGAATTTCACGAACTACCGCTTTTAAATCACCTTCACTGCCAAATTTTGCAGCAACGGCTTGCACGTATTGAGGTGTCGGATTTGACGTCACGAGTTGCTGAATAAGCTTTTTAGCAATAAAAGGTGCAGTATTAGGGTTGGCAACCAGTTGCGCGACAGCACTCTTGATATCACTAAGCGTTGCTTGACCACCGCTGGCGCTGCGAGCTGGTAGCGTTAACTTCCCTTTTAATAATGATTTTGCGCTTAGATCATGAAAACTGTCATCGGCGATCATCGGTTTGAGCATGTCAACATAGGGTAAAATTTTAAATACCTTGCTGACATCATCACCCAGTTCAACTGTTTGACGATTGATGGATGCAAAAGGTACTTTAAACCCGTCGACATCGATATTGGCATTGGGCCATTCATACAGATATTGCTGTGCTTTGATGCCAGTAAATACCTTAGCTAACTCTTTAATGTCGTCGTTATCATAAGTTGGCATATCCTTTCCAGCGGCATCTTTTTTATGTGAGCCATCGCTGTTTAGCTCAAATAAACCTATGGTAAATAACTGCATGATTTCGCGAGCGTAGTTTTCGTCAGGGTGAATACGTTTGGCGACATCTTCCTTGCGATTATTAATGTGTGTCAGATAAACCCCCATACACGGATGTAGAGAAACATCCGTTAGTAGATCTTTGTAGCTGCCTAGGGCGTGCTTGTAGAGTAAATCGTAAAAATCCGCCATGCCCTCAGCATCGAGCTCTAACACTGAGTTGTCAGAAATGACCAGTATTTCACTAAGCGCTTGGGCAACTCGATGACGTACGAGATTACTGGTGTCTGTTTCAAAATCACTGAGTTTAATCGCTTGAGTGATGCCATCTCTTTGGTTGTCCGTACCAATCGAATTGCCTTTGAGCAGGGTTTTATGCCACCACGCCATGCGAAAGTAATACTTATACGGCAGTGCAGGGTTATTGCCTTCACCATTGATATTTGGTTCACCGTAATGTTGAGTGAGTAATTGTTTAAATCCTGCGGTTGATTCCTTTCCTCGCCAAATATTGCGCGTTGTTTGTAAGAATGAATCTTCATTGACCAATTTATTGTCTAGCTGATTATCTAGCCATGGTTCAATACCGATATTTGCCACTTCTTCGATAAGGCGATAGTTCGCCCCTAAGGTTGCTTGCATCAAGAATCGTGATGCCTTCTCTCGACTATTCATTGGATAAACGTCGCTCCTGTTTTAGTTATTAGCATTTGATCGCGCGCAAGTGAGTTAATCTAGTCAGATAATTGCTGAGAATTTGATCACAAATGCTCGATCTCCAAAAAATATATCAGTAAATTTTCATTATGACAATTTACTATTTGTAAATTGTTAGTCATACTATCTGCACTTTCTGATGACAGGCTAAAAATTAGGAAGTAGGAATGAATTAGCGATAAGCTAGGATTGTGAGTTTATTGCTATTTTCAATGGCAGGTACATCCGAGGAGATTTTGATGAGGTTATCTTTATCTATTGTCACTACAGTAATTATTGCCGCATTAGTGTGGTTAATAATGCTATGGCAACCCGAAGATAGTTGGAGTGATGAATACGCTGATTATCAAACAATAATGACACAAGTCGCTGCAGACTACGGCTATGAAACAGCAACAGAAAATGAGGAGACTAATGACGCGACTACTGCAACAGTGGCCCAAACTATTGAACATCAGTCTAATGAAACTGAGTCGAGCAAAAGTCGCCATATTGAAGTTAGTCCATCTACTGCACACCAAGCTGCAACTATGGCAAACACTACTGAAATTGTTGGCATAACTCGCTCGATTGAACTGCAAAATATTAACGCACTGTGGCAAGAGTTTGGCAACATCAGCCATTTAGAGCGGGCGCTTATCACCAGTAAATTTAGCATTTACGCGGTGTATAGTGAATTTAATGCGACTTACAGCCAAGCCACTGTCACCATTGGCTATGATCGCGCTGCACTAAACGACTCAGCTGGGATCAGCCAACGCTTGCCGACTGGTAAAAAACATATGCTGTTACCACAAGGCCACTATTCTAACTTCGCCATTGTCGATGCATGGCAGGGCATCGATTATCGTCGTGGCTTAGTTGCTGTTGTCGAACAACGCCATTTCGATGGTGACATTGAAACCGTAAGCCTTTGGGCAATTTATCAGGAGTAGTCATGGACTTTTTATTTAATAAAATGAGTGAATTTGAAATCTATGGCTGGGAGCTATGGATCGGAGATTGGTTTTTTGTCATTGCAATGGGATTGTTTTTGATTGAACTCATTGTAATTGCCGCTAAAAAGCAAATGAGTTGGAATCTTCTGGGGGACAGTCTTACTAATTTTGTTACCCTTACCGCGTTTCGTGCGATAAACATGGTCATAGCAGCGCTGTTCTATTTAGGTGTCTTTTTCTATGTGTATGAGCACTTTTCAATAACCCAATTACCTATTACGTGGTGGAGTGTGATTGGTGGTGTGGTGCTTGCTGATATCGTCTATTATTGGGAGCATCGCTTTATGCATATGACGGGAATCGGCTGGGCAACGCATACTGTGCATCACAGCTCTCCGTATTTTAACTTGTCGGTGGCGTACCGCTTTGGCCCGTTAGATGGTTTGTATCCGCTGTTTTTCCACCTGCCGTTAGTGATGCTAGGCTTCCATCCGTTTGTGGTGTTCTTGGCTGAGATGCTGGTGCAAACGTATCAAACACTGCTGCATACTGAGACCATAGGTAAGTTGCCGCGTCCTGTTGAAGCTGTTATGAACACGCCTTCACATCATCGCGTGCATCATGCGACTAATCGCAAGTATCTCGATAAAAACTACGCTGGTATTTTCATTATCTGGGACAAGATGTTTGGTACCTTTGCCGAAGAGGACGAAAAGGTTCGTTACGGCGTTTACCCAAGAATTAATAGCGTGAATCCGTTTAAAGTCTTTTTTGAAGGTATCGGCAAACTCTCTGTTCGTTTGTGGCATGCACCGAGCTGGGGCTATCGCTTGAAACTACTTGTGAAGTCGCCAACTTGGGCGTGGGAACAAGAACAAAAGCGAAAAATAGATTAATAATAAGTCTGAAATAAAAAAGCGCTGATGTATTCATTTACATCAGCGCTTTTTTGTATCTAGACATTAGGCTACTTCTAGTTCACGGTTGTGCGCTTCGCCTAAATCTGGGGCCTCATAATGAGTTGTATTAGTTTGACGCTGGCTATCGATTTGTTGCGATAGTAGAGCAAGTTTGTCGACAACTTCAAAGCTCGCGCGCTCCATGAGAGACAATTCGTACACGGCTTCATCAAGCTGACCCGCTCTATGGGCTTCAAGTGCTTGCTTACCGTGATGATGAACTTCGCTATGTGGCTTTTCAACTTGCTTAAAGGCAGAGTGGCTAGCGTATTTCTCTGCGCCTTCGCCTTCGTAATACCATTTACCCATGCGGCACATGGTGTGATCGGCAAACTCATCAATTGGTTTGTCAGATAAGCCAAGCAATACTTTATATACGTCAAACTTCCACACAACGTGATCGAGTTTAACGGTTTGTAGGAATGCATCTGCAGTCGTTTGTGTAATAACACTATACATTTGCTGCGACATATTGACGATTTGATGTGCCGTCTCTGAAATCGCATTAGTACTGCTATTGATGGTTTCACTTTTCTCGCCGACTTCTTCAATGCCAGTGATCACATCGCCCATTTGTAGGTTAACTTTCTCGATGAGGTTTGAGATTTCGTTAGAGGCTTCGGCAGAACGTTGCGCTAGCGATCGTACCTCATCGGCAACCACCGCGAAGCCTCGACCTTGTTCACCGGCGCGGGCAGCTTCAATTGCAGCATTAAGTGCTAATAGGTTAGTTTGATCGGAAATTCCTTTGATAATGTTAACAAAGTCATTAATGCCAGCAGTAACTGTCTTTAACTCGTCTACCGATTGACAGGCGTGACGTGTATCTTGCGTAATTTGTTGGGTAGATTGGCGCGTGCTTTTTAACATCATCATGATATCGTCAAATAGCGATTGTGAGGTGTTAAATTGGTCGCGATGACCGATTAGCTCTGAGCTAGACTGCGCAAGATTTTCACGAATTTGATTTAACAATTCAGATGAGGCGAGACTTTGTTCATTAATTTCTTCTTGGCTCTTATGCAAAATTGCTTTGCTATCAGTTTCATTAACAAGATCTTGTGAGGTTTGTTGAATGGCTGCTAGTTCTTGGCGCAACTGCATGTTTTCTTCTTGCAATTGACGATTTTGGCGGTTTAGTTCGTCAATTTCAGATTTGTACTTGGCCGTAAAAAACATTCGTAATACTTCCTTTTCTATTTAACATCGAATAATGCGTTTTTCTTACACGGGGATAAGGTTTATTGAAGCACAAACTGACATCCCTTTTGTTGTGTTAGATCAATTGGCATTGAGCTATGTAGTAGTTAGTATTGAAGCACTAAATTGATCCTGTGCTTTCCTTTAAAACTTGCAAAGCGATTACAACTAAATTATCACTATGCCAAGGTACGCTAATACTAACAAGGAAAGGTTATTTTGCTCAATGATTGAGCGGCAATATCGTTAATCACCTAAAATAAACTAGTTAATTATCTTAATGATAATTAACCAGTTTATTGGATTATTTCAAAATGGGATTGCGACTAAAGTCTAGTGGTGCTACAGCTGTGAAGTCGCCGTAACTAACTGATCTTTAATTGACGCATTAACAATCTCACCATCTTGGAAGTTGTCGTAGAAACTCGGTACTGAAACGCTTGCTACAACGTTACCCGCGAAAAATGGCATGCTATCTGTCGCTTGTTTAAGCACATTTACTGCACCGCCTGGGCCCGGTGAAGTGGCCAAAAGTACCATTGGTTTGTTTTGATACACTTCGCGATTGTAGCGTGAGGTCCAGTCAAATGTATTTTTATAAGCTGCGCTGTAAGAGCCGTTGTGTTCGGCGAAACCAATAATAATGGCGTCAGCACTCGACAGCTTGTCATAAAAAGCGATGGCTAACGGATGATGTCCAACTTCCTTCTCACGATCTTCACTAAAAATAGGCATCTCAAAATCGTTGAGATCTAGTACTTCCACTTCCGCGTTGTCGACTAACCCAGCAGTATAAGCCGCTAATTGTTTGTTGATTGATTGTGAACTGTTACTTGCGGCAAAGGCGATAATTTTCATATTCTTCTCCTGCCATTGCACTTGGGCAATGGGTTGTAATTAATTCAGATGAGACTAGTCTAACTTCAATCTATAATTTAATTAATAACCTCTTTGTGATGTTATTGTTTCCATATGACTTCTAATAGGTTGTTTAACAATATTGAGCTATATGTTTGATTTGACATGGTTTATGATGAGCTAACAGAGAATGAGATTCGATTAAGCCATGAAAAATAACCCATTTATCTTTTTTATTACCAATACCTTATACAGTTTGGGGATGCTACTGACAGCATTGCTCATTACTTGGTGGCTGCTTAGTGCTGTCGATTTCTTTTATCCTACGTTTTATCAGTGGTTAGACATTGGCCAAACGATTAATGAATTCGGGCCGCAAAATCGATTTAAAGAAGGCTTTGCCACTACGTCTATGCCGCAGCACTTTGAGTATTTTTCACAAATTGTTACCGCTATCAATAACGGTGGGGAAGGGCTAGCGACTATTAGTTATCCGTACAATGGACAGCATGTGCCATTGCTACGTGATGCTGAAGTACGGCATTTACAAGATGTTGCCAATTTGCTTGATAATTTGTTTGTTGCTGGTGGCGTCATCATGACTGCCTTAATGATTAGCGTTGTGTACAAAATACGTAAGGTTAGTCCATTTGTCACCATTAAAATGCAACTTGTTCAGCTAATTACCTTTGTATTGTCACTGATTGCTATTTGTTGGCTAATTGGCTTTAAAACGGTGTTCTATTGGCTGCACGAAGTGGCATTTCCCGCAGAAAACGATTGGTTTTTCTACTACCAAGATTCATTAATGACTACGATGATGCAGGCGCCAATGTTATTCGCGCCTATTAGTGCCACCATGGTGATAGTGTGTTGTGTTATTTTTGTCGGCTTAAATGTATTCATTAAAGCGGTAAATCGCCGTGTTAATGATTCTGTATTGCCCGTTGGCTAAGTTGACTCATTGTGCGTTAAATTCGCTATTTATTCTGATAAGAAGTTATGGGTTCGAAATTAAAGTGTTGAATTAAAACAGTTTTAAATTCTGGCCTAATGGTTGCTATTAGCACGCATCATTACTACAACAAATAAATGGAATATTGAACATGAAAAAATTAGCCCTCGCAGTTGCAACAAGTGCCTTATTACTCAATGGTTGTGTTATTGCCGTCGGTGCCCATGAATACAATCACAAAGATCTTAATGAAACTAAACGCCAGTTGGTGTTAGAAGATCTGTCATCGATTAAAGAGTTCGATGTTCACGCTGGACGCGGCAGTTTAAAAATCATCGGTGACAACAATGTGTCAAAAATCACCGTCGATGCCGTTATTGGTAGCGAAAACGGTAATGACTACAAACTAACATTAGATAAGAGCGGTGATACTGCAAAACTCGTGGCTGATACTAATTCTGGTATGTTTAAAAATAGCCACGCTTACATTGATTTAGTTGTTCGAGTACCTAGTCGTTTATCGCTGGATGTAAACGATGGCAGTGGCGATCTTCAGGTAGACAACATCAATGGCGATTTATCAGTAAACGACGGCAGTGGCAGCATGCACTTAGCCTCTATCGGCGGTAAATTATCAGTGAATGATGGCAGCGGCGATATTGAACTTAAAGACATTGCCGAAAATGTCTCGATTAACGATGGTAGCGGTAGCATCGATCTAACTAAGGTTGGTGGAAACTTATCAATCAACGATGGCAGTGGTGATATTGAAGCATTCCACGTCGGTGGCAATGTCACAGTGCGCGATGGCAGCGGTAGCGTTCATGTCGACGACGTATCTGGAAACGTTCGTGTTGATGACGGCAGTGGTGATATCGACATTAACCGCATCAACGGTCACGTATCAATTTCAGATGGCAGTGGCAGTATTAATGTATCAGACGCTGGCAGCTTAACGATTGAAGAAGCGGGTAGTGGTGGTGTGAACACTAGTAATATTCGCGGTAAGGTGTCAATGTAGCAATATGTGCTATTAAAAATAGTCTATTGTTGATTAAAACTGTTGACCAAAATAAAAACGCCCACCATTGATATGGTGGGCGTTTTTTATTTATTTCTATTGATTAGAAACTGAGTAATTTAGTGTCCTTTACTCAACGCAGCAGGGCGTCGTGGATCAGAGGCACCATATACGCCATTCTCTGTTGGCATAATTGTTTGGGTACTACCCATTGATGATTTAAGCTTGATCTTGTGACCCTTAGTTTTAAGTAATTTTAAGGTATCTTTGCTAAACCCTTCTTCAATGCGTAGTTCGTCTGGCCACCATTGGTGGTGGAAACGTGGCATCGCACTTGCCGTTGCGATATTCATTTCGTGATCTAACACGTTCATGATCAGCTGTAGCGTCGTTGTGATAATCCGAGAGCCACCCGGGCTACCTGTTACTAAATGCGCCTTACCATCTTTTAACACGATAGTTGGTGTCATTGAGCTCAACGGACGTTTGTATGGTTGAACTGAATTCGCTTCTCCGCCTAACAGGCCGAAACCGTTTGGTGAGCCTGGTTTAGCAGAGAAATCGTCCATTTCATTGTTGAGTAAGATACCAGTTCCTTTGGCGACCAATCCCGCACCGTAACTAAAGTTTAACGTGTAGGTATTTGATACCGCATTACCCCATTTATCAACCACTGAGTAGTGCGTGGTTTCATTTGATTCATATGGTAGTTTCTTCGCTGGTGATACTTCAGTACTTGGCGTCGCTTTGTTCATGTCGATCATCGCCGCGATTTCTTTACCATAGGTTTTACTGCTCAAGCCTTTAATTGGCACCTGATGGAAGTCTGGGTCACCTAAGTAGTGGCTGCGATCAGCATAAGCACGGCGCATCACTTCCGCCATCACATGCACTGTATCAGCGCTATTGGCACCCATTTCTTTGATTGGGAATTGCTCTAACGCGTTAAGCATTTGCACAATATGCACGCCGCCAGATGACGGTGGTGGCATCGACACCACTTCGTAACCGCGATAGGTGCCAGTTACTGGTTTACGCTCAACAACGCGGTAATTGGCTAAATCTTCCACCGTCATAATACCGCCAGCATCGATGACTGCTTTGCTGATTAATTTGGCTGTTTCGCCGTGATAGAACCCTTTGGTGCCGTGCTTCTTAATGCGCTCTAAGCTGTCGGCTAGCTCTTTTTGATAAAGCATTTCGCCCGGCTTGTAGTTACCGCCATCGCTTTTATAGAAAATTTCTTGGGTGCTCGGCCAGTGACTTAAACGGCGATTCATTGCTGCTAGTGAATTTGCAAGATCCGGTGAAACGGCAATGCCATCGCGTGCCAGCTTGATCGCAGGCTCAATAACTTGTTTGGTGCTCATGGTGCCGTATTTTTTCAGCGCATGTTGCATGCCCATTACGGTACCTGGGATGCCTACTGCTAAACCGTGGAAACGTGATAGTCGGGCATTGGCGTTACCATTTTCGTCAAGATACATATCGCGATGGGCTTTATTTGGCGCCATTTCACGATAATCGATGGCGATAGTGCGTTTTTCATCGGCAAGATAAACTAGCATGAAACCACCGCCGCCAATGTTTCCGGCACGTGGTAGCGTAACCGCTAGGGCGTAACCTACAGCAACGGCGGCATCAACGGCATTACCGCCTTGCTTTAAGATATCGACACCGATTTGCGTAGCAAGTGCTTCTTGTGAGGCAACCATACCGTTTTCAGCCCAAATTGGATGGTGAATAGCAAACTGAGAAAAAATCGCAGTTTCTTTCTTTGGGTTAATGCGTTTAGGTTGGTCGGCAAAACTACTGACCGATACCATAGATGCGAGCGATAGCGTAACTAACGCTGCGTTTTTTAAAGAGAATTGCTTGTGGGCAAACTTATTTTTTATCATAGGGATAAATCCAAGTCCGTGATTTTATTGTTTGCGCACACACTAGCATTTTATCCCCTGACGTTAAAGCGGCTCAGTGGTCGCTTAGACTAAAAACTAGTAATTAATGCTTGAAACTGATGATTTCTTGCTTTTATACTAGCGCCACTTCACAGTTAAACTGTGATGAAATCTTGTCGGAGTGCCACTGGCTGAGACCGCAAATGCGGGATCCGTAGAACCTGATCAGGCTAATACCTGCGAAGGGAAACAAGAGCGAAACGTTGAACTGGTAAATACAATTAGGGGAAATGCGTCTGTGACGTGATCGCTTCTGGTTGTGGGCAAAATAATTCTCATCCCAAGAATTATTGTATTTGCGCTACCAATCCACCCTTGCACCTCTTGCCGTTTCTCCTGACAAGCATTACTCCCATAATAATTACAGGTGATGTTTGCATGGCTAGAATAGATAGACAAAAAGCGCAGCAATTTATTGATGAAATTTGCGGCCAACCCTTTCCAAATTCAGAAAAAGTTTACGTAGAAGGCTCACGCCCAGACCTAAAAGTCGGTATGCGTAAAATTCACTTAGCCGATTCTTTAGTTGGCGGTGATAAAAACAATCCCATCTTTGAACCCAACGAGCCATTGCATGTGTATGACACCTCGGGTCCATACAGCGAAGACAATGCCGATATCGATTTGCGCCGCGGCCTTGGTAAATTCCGTCGTGACTGGATCTTAGAGCGTGATGACACCGAAGAGCTTAGCGAAGTAACTTCAAGTTTTACCCAGCAGCGCATGGCAGATGAGGGCTTAGATCATTTACGTTTCGAAGAGTTACCGAAACCACGCCGTGCAAAGGCTGGTAAATGTGTGACCCAAAAGCATTATGCGATGCAGGGCATTATTACCCCAGAGATGGAATACATTGCCATTCGTGAGAATCAGCAGCGGGAAAAAATCCGTGATGAAGTGCTATTAGCCCAGCACAAAGGCGAAAGCTTTGGCGCAAGTATTCCCGAGAATATCACGCCGGAATTTGTGCGTGAGGAAGTGGCTCGTGGCCGCGCTATTATTCCAAATAACATTAACCATCCAGAATCTGAGCCGATGATTATTGGCCGTAACTTCTTGGTTAAGGTTAACGCCAATATTGGTAATTCGTCGGTGACTTCATCGATTGAAGAAGAAGTTGAAAAGCTTGTGTGGTCAACCCGTTGGGGGGCGGACACAGTAATGGATTTATCGACAGGTCGTTATATTCACGAAACTCGCGAGTGGATAGTGCGTAATTCGCCAGTGCCAATTGGCACAGTACCTATTTATCAGGCGCTTGAGAAAGTAAACGGCGTTGCTCAAGACTTAACGTGGGAAATCTTCCGTGACACGCTAATTGAACAAGCAGAGCAGGGGGTTGATTACTTCACTATCCACGCCGGCGTGTTATTGCGTTATGTGCCGATGACGGCAAAACGTGTGACAGGTATCGTATCGCGCGGTGGCTCTATCATGGCGAAATGGTGTTTATCGCATCACAAAGAAAGCTTCCTTTACACCCACTTTAGAGAAATCTGTGAGCTGTGTGCTCAGTATGATGTGAGCTTATCACTTGGCGATGGTATGCGCCCTGGTTCGGTGGCCGATGCCAACGATGAAGCGCAATTTGCCGAATTGGAAACACTAGGCGAGTTAACTAAGATTGCGTGGGAATACGACGTGCAGGTGATTATCGAAGGTCCTGGCCACATTCCAATGCACATGATCAAAGAGAACATGGACAAACAACTTGAGGTTTGTGATGAAGCGCCATTCTACACGCTTGGCCCACTAACTACGGATATTGCGCCGGGTTACGATCACTTCACCTCTGGCATTGGTGCGGGCATGATTGGTTGGTACGGCTGTGCCATGCTGTGTTATGTAACGCCAAAAGAGCATCTTGGTTTACCAAACAAGGAAGATGTAAAAGAAGGTTTGATTACTTATAAAATTGCGGCACATGCGGCTGACTTAGCCAAAGGTCATCCGGGGGCGCAAATTCGCGATAATGCGATGTCTAAAGCTCGTTTCGAGTTTAGATGGCACGATCAATTTAACATTGGTTTAGATCCTGAGCGTGCCCGTGAATATCACGATGAAACCTTGCCGCAAGAATCTGGCAAAGTTGCGCATTTCTGTTCGATGTGTGGTCCAAAATTCTGTTCGATGAAAATCTCGCAAGAAGTGCGTGATTACGCTGCTGAGCAAGAAACTATCAAAATACAATTGCTTGATGAAACTGTTGAGATTGATGCGGCTATGGCGCAAAAGTCGGCTGAGTTTAACGAGCAAGGTAGCGAGATTTACAAGTTAGCGAAAGAGGTTAACTAGTGAATAACACACCTATCGTGTGGTCAATTGGCGGCGTTGATCCAACAGCGCTTGCTGGCATTAGTGCGGACAACCGCGCTATTGCCGCAACGGGTGCCCATGGTGTCAATATTGTTACGTGCGTAACGGCGCAAAACTCCAATGCGTTTTTTAGCATTAGCGAAACGAAAATCGCGATGCTTGAACAGCAATGGACGGCGCTTATAGAGCAGTGCCCGCCAAGTGTGATTAAGATTGGCTTGCTCGCTAACACAGAGCAGGTGAATTGGCTCGCCGCTAAATTACAAGCATTGCGGGAAGTGGATAACAAACTGTGGGTGATTTACGACCCTGTGCTGCGGGCATCTGCTGATGCTGCGCCAGTGTACAACTCTATGCTCAAAGCTATTAGCACTCAGCTTATGCCGCAGGTTGACTTGTTAACACCAAATGCCATAGAAGCGATGAAGTTATACGGCGAAAAACCACAATCACTCGATGATTTAGCGCGTTATAGCCAAGCATTAAGCGATGAGTTTGCTTGCCAGGTGCTACTAAAAGGCGGGCATTTGGAAGATGTGTTGGACACCAATTCGCATTTGATGATAGATCATTACGCCAGAAGCGCAGCGCTTACTCGCAGCGAATACATCGCCGAGCCTGCTAAACAGTTTGTGTTATCACAACAGCTGACTCAGAGCGAAAATCGTCGCGGCAGCGGCTGTATTCTCGCTAGCCTAATTGCTGGCTTTGTGGCGCAGCAATATACCTTTTGTGATGCCATTACCTTTGCTAGTGGAATAATGCACAACGCCTATCGCGATGCTCAACCATTGGGCTATAGCAAAGGCGGCACACTGAGTTTAAGCCGTGATATTAGCGTTGATAACCTGCCGAAGATTGTCTCGTTTAATGAGATGAGTTGGCAGCAATTAGCCAGCTATGACTCTGCTTTTGCTCCGTGTCCACTTCAGCTTGGTCTGTATCCCGTAGTTGATAGCATCGATTGGTTAGAGCGTTTATTAAAGCAAGGCATTAAGACGATTCAGCTGCGGGCCAAGGACTTGCCTGAAATACAAGCCGAGCCTTTGATAATTCAGGCGATAGCCTTAGGGCAGCAATACAAGGCGCGCGTATTTATTAACGATTATTGGCGTCTTGCTATTAAGCACAACGCCTATGGTGTGCATCTCGGTCAAGAAGATATGGCTATTGCTGATTTGACGGCGATTAATCGTGCTGGACTTCGCCTAGGGTTGAGTACTCACGGTTTATTTGAAGCCTTGTGGGCAGCGCAGTTTATGCCAAGTTATGTGGCGCTGGGGCATATCTTTGCTACGCAAACTAAGGATATGCCATCGAAACCGCAAGGTCTTGATAAGCTTGCGGCGCAAGTGAATATCTTTAAAGGTGCCGTGCCACTTACCGCGATTGGCGGTATTAGCCGTGAGCGCGTGCCAGCCGTTGCGGCAACTGGTATTGGCAGTGTCGCATTAGTGACTGCCATAACTAAAGCGGATAATCCCGAGTTGGTCACTGACGAGCTTATAGCCTGTGTTGGCGAGGGCGCTGACCATGGCTGAGTTATTTAACGCAACGAGTTTGCGCAGCAGCGAATTTGAACGTTATTCACGACAGATCATGCTGAGCGATTGGGGCGAAGCAGGGCAGATTAAGCTTAAAAATAGCAAAGTCGCTATTGTTGGCTGCGGCGGCCTTGGCAATGTGGCCGCAAGCTATTTGGCGGGTGCAGGTGTCGGTCATCTTACCCTAATCGATGGTGATGATGTGGAGTTATCCAACCTGCATCGTCAATTAGCTTTTGATATCGATAGTTGCGATCTCAATAAGGCTGACGAGTTATGTCAGCGTTTGTTTAGTCAGAATGATGAAATCGATATTCATATCGAGCCACTTGACTTAGACCATGATTGCATCGATGAGTTATTAACAAACCACGATTTAGTGCTTGACTGTAGCGATAACTTTAATACGCGGAGGCTAGTGAATGGTTGGTGTGTTAAACAAAAAATGCCGCTACTTAGCGCCAGTGTGATTGGCTGGCAAGGACAGTTATTGCTAGTGGAAAGTGATGGCAACGGCCAACACGGTTGCTATCAGTGTTTGTTTGGTGCATCAAACACCGAACAGGAGAGTGCTGGAAACTGTAACTCCCTTGGCGTTAATCCCGCCATGGTCGGTGTTGTTGGCAGCTATCAAGCCAATGGCGCATTGCAATTTCTATTAGGTAAGTCCTCTCCCTTAGCCAGTCATATCACCCTTATTGACGGTCTAAGCTTTTCCGTAAATCAATTTATACGCGCAGCAGATCCAAGCTGCTCAGTGTGCAACACAGTTTGCAGTATGTCGGAGTTAGAACATGAGTGACCAACAAGCCTTTGTCTATTTAAATCAACAACAAAAAATTCCATTGGCGCAAGACAAAAAATTGCTTGCTGATGTACTAAAAACGATTGAGATTGATACCGCAACTTTAGCGGTGGCGGTAAACAATCAAGTGATACCGCGCGGTCAGTGGCCAAGTTATTCGCTGTGTGACGGCGATAATATCAATTTATTTGGCGCTATCGCTGGAGGGTAAAATGAGTAAGAGTGATTTATTAACGATTGGCGACAAGACATTTACTTCCCGACTATTTACTGGCACGGGTAAATTCGCCAGTGGCGACTTGATGATGGATGCCTTAAAAGCATCGAATAGTGAGTTAGTCACTATGGCACTCAAGCGTGTCGATGTCGCGGGAAAAACCGATGATATTTTAAAACCTTTGGTGGCAGCAGGTTTTAATTTACTGCCTAATACTTCTGGTGCTAAAAACGCTCAAGATGCGATTTTTGCGGCGCAGCTTACGCGTGAAGCGCTGGGGACTAATTGGATTAAATTAGAAATTCATCCAGATCCTAAGTACTTAATGCCAGATCCCGTTGAAACGCTAATGGCTGCGGAAGCGCTAGCGAAAGATGGCTTTATTGTTCTGCCATACATGCATGCCGATCCAGTACTGGCCAAACGACTTGAAGAAGTAGGTTGTGCAGCAGTAATGCCCCTCGGCTCGCCAATTGGTTCTAATAAAGGGTTAGCGTCTCGCGAATTTTTAGAAATTATTATCGAGCAGGCCAAAGTGCCTGTGGTAGTTGATGCAGGGATTGGCGCGCCATCAGATGCGGCACTGGCGATGGAATTAGGCGCAGATGCGGTGCTTGTGAATACCGCTATGGCGGTTTCACATCAGCCTGTTGCTATGGCTAAGGCGTTTGCCCAAGCAGTAGAAGCAGGGCGCAGCGCCTATCTTGCTGGTCTGGCGCCAAAGGCGCAGCATGCAATAGCCACCAGTCCACTTACCGGATTTCTTGATTAATGAGCAAGCACAGCGACGAAATGCAGCAAGATAGCTTCAGCGATCATGTGGGAATGGCAGATTGGCAACGCATGGCTAGTGACATTAACGCGGTTGATGAAAACAGTGTTGCGCAGGCACTAACTAAATCCCGAGCTAATCAGCGTTTATCACTCGATGATTTTAAAGCGCTTATCTCACCCGCCGCTGCGCCTTATTTGGAGTACATGGCGGCTGAGAGTCAACGCTTAACACAGCAGCGATTTGGTAAAACAATTCAGCTGTTTGTGCCGCTGTATTTATCCAACATGTGCTCGAATATTTGTACCTATTGTGGTTTTAGTATGGAGAACAAAATTCGCCGTACTACCTTAAATGTTGAGCAAATTCGCGCTGAAGCACAGGCGATTCGCGCCAAGGGGTTTGAGCACGTACTCATTGTGACAGGTGAGTCTGAGCGCAAGGTCGGTATTGAATATTTCGAGCAGGCATTAGGCGTGCTAAAAGAATATTTTAGCCATATCGCGATGGAAGTGCAGCCGCTTAAAGAAGACGAGTATCGCCGTCTGCATCAATTCGGTGTCGAAGCAATTTTGGTGTATCAAGAAACCTACCACCGTGAAAAGTACGCCAAATATCACCTTAAAGGCAAAAAATCAGACTTTGATTATCGCCTGCAAACGCCAGAACGAGTAGGACGCGCTGGGATTAATAAAGTGGGCTTGGGCTGTTTATTGGGGCTTGAAGATTGGCGTACCGACGCTTTTTATGTGGCTAAGCAATTACGCTTTTTAGAAAAGCAGTTTTGGAGCATGAAATTCTCGCTGGCATTCCCACGATTACGTCCTTGTGAAGGTGGCGGTGAAGTTAACTCGCCAATGAGCGAGCGAGAATTAGTGCAGCTAATTTGTGCTTATCGCATCTTTAATCAGCAGGTGGAATTATCGTTGTCGACTCGAGAGTCAGCAGTCTTTCGCAATAACATGATGGCACTAGGGATTACTTCAATGAGCGCCGAGTCGAAAACTCAGCCCGGCGGCTACGCTAATGACGATAAATCACTAGAGCAATTTAGCATCGATGACAACCGCAGCGTCGATGAGGTGGCGCAAATGATCACTGATAAGGGTTATCAAGTGGTGTGGAAGGATTGGCAGCAGGGGCTTGTTTCTTAAGCCTTGTTATGTTGAGCCACATTAAAGCGTTAGGCTCATGTAGTAAAACTTTTCGTCTTCTTTATCTACAGTAAAACCAACGCGGCTATAAAGCTTATGAGCTGCGCTGCGTTGGAATACTTTTAACTCGATAGTACTGCAATCCTGTTCCTTCGCCATATTCTTCACCAGTTCGATCACTTGTGCGCCATAGCCTTTGCTTTGATGGGCGCTGCCAATTTGAATATCACGCAGCTGACAAGTGTTATCGTCAAATGATAAACGCAGCACGCCAACTCGCTTACCATCGACTAGTATATCGTAATTATCTAGCGCCTTGGTGGCTTGATAAACATCATCTAGCTGCCAGTCAACATCATACATTTGATAATAGACTTGCATGTTGTCTAAAGTGAACTGTGCAGCTGCTTTGAGATCTGTGGTTTTGATTATTTCTATCATTGGCTGATGTTTCCTTACTTAGTCTATTTGAATTTGGCGCGCTAAATGATTTAAACGCGCACCAAACTTGCTTTCGGCATTGAGTTGATAGTTTTTATAAAATCATCGCCGCGGCAGTACCAAAGATAATCAGCGGAATATTGTAATGGACAAATGTTGGCACTACGGTATCCCAAATATGATCGTGTTGGCCATCGACATTTAAACCTGAGGTTGGACCCAAGGTAGAGTCTGAAGCTGGAGAACCTGCATCACCGAGAGCGGCAGCTGTGCCGACAAGGGCAGCGGTGGCTAATACCGAAAAGCCAAATGATAAACACAGCGGCACATAGATAGCGGCAATAATTGGGATAGTAGAAAATGACGAGCCGATGCCCATGGTGATTAATAAACCGATTGTGAGCATCACCACTGCGGCGAGCAATTTGTTATCGCCAATCACGGACGAGAAGCCGCTAACTAATGATTCGATATCGCCTGTGGCTTTCATTACTGTGGCAAAGCCTGCTGCTGAAATCATAATAAAACCTATGGTGCCCATCATTTTTACGCCGCTGGTAAATATGTCTTGGGTTTCGCTAGGCTTGAATACACCGCCAATGGCAAAAATAACCAGACCGACAATAGAGCCAGCGATAATAGAGTTGCTATAGCGTTGAATCACTAATGCCGCCACCATAGCCACTAATGCAGCAATAATGTAGCGCGGGTTAAAGCTTGTTTGTTGCTGCGTAAATTCAAAGTCCTGACTCTGATAGCTGCGTGGTTTGCGATAACTAACGAATAGTGCAAACAGTAAGCCTAGGAACATACCACCCACGGGAATAGCCATCACAAAGGGAATTTGTGAAGCAGTAATTTCTAGGCCATTGTTATTTAGGTTCTTCAGTAGCAACTCGATTAAAAACACCTGACCAAAACCGTATGGCAGTAACATATAGGTACCTGTTAAACCAAAGGTCAGGGTACAAGCGATAGCGCGGCGATCGAGATTAAACTGATTGAAAATACCTAACAGCGCTGGAATCAAAATCGGAATAAAGGCGATATGAACAGGAACTAGGTTTTGCGAACTAATGGCTGCGAGCAAAATTACGCTAAATAGAATCGCCTTAACCATGGTATGTGAACCATCAGCTTTACGGCCAAGAGCGCCGATAATCTTGTTGGCGAGTAAGTCAGTCACACCAGAGCGGGCAATGGCAACGGCAAAGGCACCTAGCATTGCATAATCAAGGGCGATTGGCGCACCGCCGCCAAGGCCTGATTTGAAAGTATTAATGGTTTCTAACAGTGGCATACCACTGTAGAGACCGCCAACAATGGCACTGATGATCAACGCGAAGACTACGTTAATGCGGCACAGCGACAGCACTAACATCAGCAGTACTGCTAATACAACTGCATTCATATCTAACCTTTTATTTTTATTATTAAATTTTAAACGACAGCAATATAACGTGGATCGCTGCTGAGGGAAACTCTTAATCTCGCCATGAATCGCTAATCTGAATTTGGTTAAATTGACTTAACGTTGGCATATTATGTCAAGGGCCCAAAGATGGAAATGAATATATTTTTAATAATCAGTATATTAAAAGTTGGTTTCGTCTTTGCAATAACTGGCACATGAGTCATTGATGGCTTAGTAATTTGTATAAGCAAGGAGATAACATGAGTTTATTGCGATTAATTTTAAACATTGCGTGGTTTTTATGTGGCGGCGTATTAATGAGCTTGGCGTGGGTATTAGCGGGTATTGTCGCTTGTATCAGTATTGTTGGTATTCCATTTGCGCGTTCTTGTTTCGTGATTGCTCGCATGGCGTTATGGCCGTTTGGTCACGACATTGAAAATCGCGAATACGTGACGAGGCAACATGATATAGGCACAGGCTCTTTGGGGTTGGTTGGTAATGTGGTGTGGTTTATCTTCTTCGGCTGGTGGTTGAGTTTAGGTCATTTAATTCACGCCGCGGTATGTTTCGTCAGTATCATAGGTATTCCATTTGGTATTGTGCATTTGAAGTTGGCAATGCTTAGCTTTGCGCCTATCGGACAAACGGTTGTTCCTGTTCGATAAACATATTTGAAATAAGAAAGTTTGAAATGAGAAAGGCACTGTTACAGTGCCTTTTTTTTGTGTTACATTGCGTTCAAACAATTGTTTAAATGGAATGGAAGATGACTGAAATCGCAGTTCGCGGCTATCACTTAGATGGTTATCAGCACGTTAATAATGCGCGTTATTTAGAATTTTTAGAAGAAGCGCGTTGGGAATGCATGGGTGAGGAAATCGAGGTATTGGTAAAACACAATGCAGGATTTGTTGTCGCCAACATTAATATTAATTATCGTGCGCCAGCATTATTGCATCAGCATCTCGTGGTTGAGACTAAGCTCAGTAAAATTGGCGATAATAGCGGGGTAGTGTCTCAGGTGATCCGTTGTAAAGAAACAGGGAATGTCGTGACGGATGCACAAAGTACCTTTGTGTTGTTTGATATGAAGAAGCACTGTGTCATGCCAATCATAGGGGAGCTACGCGACTGCTTAGAAAATTGTCAGCGGCGATTAGCACAACAAGTCCCTAACACGTAACTACATGCTCCACAGATGAAAAAAGAGCTCGGTACTATTCCTGTACCGAGCTTAGGGGAATCATCTCAATTAATCTGTTTACAAGGAGAAAAACTGAGGTTACTCCTTTAGCCTAGTCCATATTTTGACCTTTGTTGGTTATTTTGTAATCTTTTTTCGCAGTGGCGAGCGTATAGAAAATTACAGTTGGACATGGTCGCTAACAAGATGGCGTGGTAGCTTGTTTTTAATCTTGTTATTAACCCATTTACCCAGACCAACTGCAGCTCCCGCATAACCTAAAACAACTTCGCCTTTGTGTTTGTTCGGATTGTCGATTGCAATGTCTTGTCCTCTGAGGAATAGCTGGTATTGCTCTCGTGTCAGTTCAACCTCAATTTTGCCCCAGATACAAATCGCATCGTGATTGATCACGTTATGTTTTTTGCCAAGCTCTATCAGTTTTACCCCGTGACGCGCAAAACGCATTTTATTCGTCAACGTCTCGCAACCTACTGGGAAATACCAAACCTCGTCTTGGCGACTCATTAAATTGCCGGTGAAATTAGTGGTATCCATCATTGGCGCTAGAAGCTCCATTGTCGCTGCTGATTGCTTTTTAGATAATGAGGAGAACGAAAATTTGCTTTTAAACGATGGCTCGTTTGAGCAGTTTGTAGCGACGGCCTTAGTAAACTTGGCGACAAAGAATCCTTCGCTATTATAAATTTGCGGCCAAATGTGTAAATAACCTTCATTGGTTGCTGACTTTTCTGCGCCTTCAAAAAGCCCACTTAAAGAAACAACTTTTGCGTTGCCTGCAAACTCGTCTAATAACCATTGGCATACACCTTGGTTTTCGAGGCCGTTAAGGGCACAGGTTGAATAAACTAACTCGCCGCCGGGCTTAAGCGCCATAAATGCTGAGCGTATTAGTGATTTTTGCAGCGCTGTTACTTCTTCTAAATGGGCGAGACTCCAGTTTTTGAAGGCATCGCTATCTTTGCGTACGGTTCCTTCGCCGCTACAAGGTGCGTCTAGCAAAATTGCATCGAATTGATTTTCTAAATAATCGCCATGCACGCTGCCATCGAAATGACTAATTAGCGTATTGCTTATACCTAGGCGTTGAAGGTTGGCATGTAATGCTTTGACACGGCTTGATGAGAATTCGTTAGCAACTAATAAACCTTTGTTATTCATTAGCGTCGCTATTTGAGTAGTTTTTGAACCTGGCGCAGCGGCTAGATCTAATGCGTATTGTGGTGTTTCATCGAGATTTTCGAAAAGCGCAGTTGGAGGCAACATTGAGCTTGCTTCTTGAATGTAAAACAAGCCAGCTAAATGTTCGGGTAATTTACCGGGCGCGGTGGCATCTTCTGCCAGCTCTACCCAATAACCGTCTTCACACCAATCAACTGGCGAAAATTGCCAGCCGAGCGGTTCCATTAATGCCATAAAATTGTCATGACTTATCTTTAAGCTATTTACACGAATGCTAAAACGCAGTGGTTGTTGGCAATAATGTACCAAGTCGTCGATAGATAAATGACTAGGCAGTGTATTGCTAATTAACTCGATAAATTCGGCGGGGAGTTGATGATTAGTGTCAGTCATGGGCAATTGCGATTGATAAAAGTCGCGCTATTGTAACCAAATCTTGAGGCTGGTGACAGAAAAGCGGCGCATTCATCAGCATTATTGGTGCTAAAATGCGCAATAGACACCGCAATGTCGCCTAAAGGCTCTTTTCATTTAAACTAACTTAGGTATAGTAGCGTGCAATTCGCTTTAAATTTATTAGAGAAAGTTTTTTGAATACAGATTATTCCCTCGTTGCACGCCAGATCGAAGCCCTTATCGACGGCGAGTTAGATGCCATTGCAGTTTTGTCCAATGTATCTGCCATTCTCAATGAGTCTATGGATAACATTAACTGGGTTGGTTTCTACTTTATGAAAAACAACCAGTTAGTTTTAGGTCCGTTCCAAGGTAAAGTTGCCTGTTATCGCATTCCTTTAGACAAAGGCGTATGTGGTAAAGCAGTTTCAACAAACAGCATTCAGCGCATTGCCGATGTTCACGCGTTTCCGGGACACATTGCTTGTGATAGCGCCTCTGAATCTGAAATTGTTTTGCCGTTGGTTGTGAATGGTAAAATTATTGGTGTGCTAGACATTGATGCACCAATCTTAGATCGCTTTAGTAGCGAAGATGAAGCAGGTTTAAAGGCCTGTGTTGATGCATTAACAACTCACCTTGCTAAGTGCGACCTTGAAGTGATCAGTAATTAGGAAAATAATTAATGATGTACGACAGAGTTGATATTCACCAATTTCTATTTGAGCCAAGTGAAGTTGGCGAGTGGGAAGGTGAAGAAGAGCTAGCCGCAGAAAATATTAATCGAATTTATCATCATTTGTTTAGTGTTATCGATGAGTCAATCGACCTCGATCTTTTTATGCAGATGATTGATGCCGTATGGCCATATTGGCAATATCAGCCAGGCCTTTTAGAAGTGGACGATGAGCTCATTGCACACTTTGTAACATTTTTAATTGAAGAATTTGAAGTAAACTCGGAAGAATAAATGACTACTACAGTTAAACTAACAGACAATAAGGCAATCATTGCTATGCTGGCTGAAACTTTCCCAGCATGTTTTAGCGTAAAGGGTGAAGCAAAACCTTTAAAAATTGGCTTATTTCAAGAGCTTAGTGAACGTTTAGCAGATGATGAACGCGTAAGCAAAACTCAACTTCGCGGCGCTATTCGTCATTATACGACGAGTTGGAGATACCTACGTTGCATTAAAGCTGGCGCAAAACGCGTTGATTTAGATGGTGTAGAAGGCGATGAGTTAGAGCAAGAGCATATTGACCACGCAGCACAAACACTGGCACAGTCTCAAGAGAAAGCTAAAGCACGTGAAGCGGCTAAGAAGGCAGCTAACCCTGAAAAGGCTAAGAAAGCTAAGCCTGCAGCACGCGCTAAACACGCAAGCAAAGTTCGCTCAAGCAAACCAGCAGCTAAAGTGTTAACTGGTGAAAAAGTTGATGATATCAATGCACTAAAAATTGACCAATCAGTATTGGTTAAAGTGGCATCAGCGCCAATGAGTGGAACTATTGTTGATATCGCTAAGTCAGAAGTTAAAGTCGCATTGACTTCAGGTATGGTTATTAAAGTAAACGTTGACCAAATTCTGACAAAATCGTAATAATAAAAATTTAAAATTTAGCAAGGAGATTTTATATGCTAAACCGTATAACGTTAGGAATTATTCCATTAATGTTAGCTGGACAGGCGCTTGCCATCGACAGCAAATACAAGATGGATGAAATTCCTAAGTTAGCGCCAGAACCGCAACATAAAGTCTCCACTACACGCCTGACGGGATTATTCACCCGCACTCACTTCAAGCCGTTTGATCTTAACGACGAATTCTCACAAAAAATCGCCAAGCGTTATATCGATAACTTAGATTTTAATAAATCGCTATTTACTCAAGCCGACATCGATAGCATGAAAGGCATAGATAAATCGCTTGATGACATGCTCAACGCCGGTGATGTTAGTGCGATTTACGATATGTACGAACTGGGTATGAAGCGTCGTTTTGAGCGCTATCAATATGCATTGTCGTTGCTTGATAAGCCAATGGATTTTACGACTGAAGACGAATATGTTTACGATCGTGAAGATGCTAACTGGGCTAAAGATAATAAAGAGCTAGATGAGTTATGGCGTCAGCGCGTTAAATACGATGCATTAAATTTAAAACTCGCTGGAAAAACTTGGCCAGAAATTCAAGAAGTATTGGCTAAGCGATACAACAATGCATTAAAACGTATTACTCAAACTAATAGTGAAGACGTTTATCAAGTCTTCATGAATTCATTCTCTCGCGCTATCGACCCTCATACGAGTTATTTATCACCGCGAAACGCCGAGCGATTCCAAGTTGAAATGAGCTTGTCGCTTGAAGGTATTGGTGCGATGTTGCGCTCAGAAGACGACTACACCATTATCACCGAGTTAGTGCCTGGCGGCCCTGCGGACAAGAGTGAACAGCTTGCGCCGGATGATAAGATTATCGGTGTTGGCCAAGGTGAAGAAAAGATTGTTGATGTAGTCGGCTGGCGTTTAGATGACGTTGTTGACCTCATCAAAGGCCCTAAAGGCTCAACTGTTAAACTCGAAGTGATGTCTGGTAAGGTCGGTGGCTTAAACAGCTCACGTGTCGTTGCAATCGAGCGCGACAAAATTAAGCTGGAAGACCGCCAAGCTAAACTGGAAATTATCGAATCGAAATTACCAGAGTACAAAAACCGCCGTTTAGGCGTGATTGATATCCCAAGCTTTTACGTTAATTTAACCCGTGACGTTAAAAAACTTATCGTTGAAGCGAAAGAAAAGGGCGTTGAAGGATTAGTCATCGACTTGCGCAACAATGGCGGCGGATCGTTGCCTGAAGCCATGGCGCTGAGTGGCTTGTTTATCGACCAAGGACCTATTGTTCAGGTTAAAAATGGCGAAAATCGGGTAGATGTGAAATACGATCCTGACAATACCACTTTTTATGACGGCAAGGTGTCAGTATTGGTAAACCGTTACAGTGCATCGGCGTCAGAAATTTTCGCCGCAGCACTGCAAGATTACGGCCGCGCCTTAGTACTTGGTGAACAAACCTTCGGTAAAGGGACAGTACAACAGCATCGTGGACTAAGTCGTATTTACGATTACTACAAGAAACCGATCGGTTATATCACTTACACCATTCAAAAGTTCTACCGTATTAATGGCGGTAGTACTCAAAATGAAGGTGTTACGCCAGATATTTTATTTCCGACACCAATAGTCGCCGATGAGTTCGGTGAGATTGTTGCTGATAACACACTGCCATGGGATAGCATTCCTAAAGCGCGTTACAAAGTGGTTGGTGAAGTCAGCCCATCAAGCTTTAAACCTTTATCAGACAAACATCTGAAGCGTATCGCCAATGAGCAAGAATTCGTGTTTATGAACGAAGATATTGCCCGTTATAAAGCAGATAAAGATAAAATGAGTGTTAGCTTAAATGAGAAGGTGCGTAAGAAAGAGCGTGCTGAGTCTGAAGAGCGTTCATTAACTCGTGCTAATTTACGACGCAAAGCGCAAGGGCTTGAGCCGGTTAAGTCACTAGATGAACTACCAAAGAAATCACCTGCGCTAGATCCTTATTTGGATGAAGCAGCTAACGTAACCTTTGACTTTATTGATCTCGGTAAAATCGCCAAGCGTTAGTTTTCAAACGCACTAATGACAAAGGCCGCTTTATGCGGCCTTTTGACGTAGAAGCTCGGCAACATATCTATGGTTGCCATTTAAAATAACAATAATAATTGGAAAGTTATGAATTCACAGATCAAACAGCCATCACTGTTGGATGCTTTTGCTCCCGTTTTATTGATGGTCACCTTATTAGGCGGCGCCGTTTATTATTTTGGCGATTCATCATCATCTGGTGCCAACCAAATTGCTTTATTATTAAGTGCTGGTTTAGCTGCCATTATCGGTATTAAAAACGGTTTTAAGTGGAATGATATTGAAGCGGGAATAATCAAAGGCATTAGCTTGTCAATGACCGCTATCTTGATCTTGTTAGCTGTTGGTTCCTTGATTGGAACTTGGTTATTGTCGGGTACAGTACCGACGATGATTTACTTTGGCTTGCAAATCCTTTCACCATCATTCTTCTATGCGGCAAGTTGTATTATTTGTGCCATCGTTGCTATTAGTATTGGTAGTAGTTGGACTGTTGCTGCCACTATTGGTGTCGCCTTGATGGGGGTTGCTGGTGGCTTAGGTGTGTCATTACCTATCACAGCGGGCGCTATTATTTCTGGCGCTTACTTTGGTGATAAAATGTCGCCATTATCTGACACGACAAACCTTGCACCTGCTGTTGCGGGTACTGATTTGTTTACCCACATCCGTCATATGGCGTGGACGTCGTTCCCTAGTTTTCTTTTTGCGTTAGTGGTATTTGCTATTTTAGGTATGACTGAAACTAGCAGTGCAGAAGCAACGCGTATTAGCCAATTGAGTGATGGCCTAACCAGCAAGTTTACCATTGCTTGGTACATGATAATTCCCTTACTTATCACATTAACTTTAGCCCTTAAAAAAGTACCTGCATTTCCTGCAGTATTCATTGGCGCGTTAGTTGGTGGATTATGGGCGGTGATGTTCCAGCAAGAATTAATTGCTGAATTGGCTGGCGAAGGTCTATCAACTTTTGGTGCTAACGTAACCATGATTTGGACGGCGATGTTCGATGGTGTATCAATTGATACCGGCGATAAAGACTTAAATGATTTGTTATCTGGTGGTGGTATGTCATCAATGCTAACAACCATTTGGTTGATTATTACGGCGATGGTATTTGGTGCTGTGATGGAAAATGTTGGTCTGTTAAAACGCGTTGTTGATTTAGTGGTAGGTTACGCACAAAAAGCGTCATCATTAATTATCACCACGATAGTAACAGCCTTTGGTAGTAATTTATTGACCGCCGACCAATACATTTCTGTGGTTATGCCTGGTCGTATGTTTAAAGATGAATACGAAAAACGCGGTTTAGCGCCTGAGAATTTATCACGTGCCCTCGAAGATGGCGGTACTGTAACCTCTGCACTAGTGCCGTGGAATACCTGTGGCGCTTACATGCAATCGGTACTCTTAGTCAGCCCATTAGAATACGCTGTGTTCTGTGTCTTTAACTGGGCAAGCCCGATCTTCGGTATTATTTTCGCCATCCTCGGCTTTAAAGTTAAAAAGCTAGTTACTAAAGAAGAAACTACTGCAACAGCGTAATTTAAATAACCATTAATATTTGATATAAAAGCCTGAGTTTCTCAGGCTTTTTTATGCCCAATTTCTAAGGACGAATAATGTCTCAAGACACGACCCAATATTTAAAAGATTACCAGACACCAGACTTTACTATCGACACTATTGATTTGGTGTTTGAGCTTAATGAAACTGCGACCGTGGTAACTGCAACGTCGCAAGTAAAACGATTGCGCGATGGCGCTGCGCTAGCGCTTGACGGAGAAGATTTAGAGTTACTTTCGGTAGCTATTAACCAACACGCATTAGAAGCGGGTCAGTTTGAGATTAGCGCTGGTAAGCTAATTATTCCTGATGCGCCAGAAGAATTTGAACTCACGGTAGTTACCCAAATCAATCCGAGTGAAAATACCAAACTAGAAGGTTTGTATCTCGCAGGTGATGCATTTTGTACCCAATGTGAAGCTGAGGGCTTCCGCCGCATTACTTATTACTTAGATCGTCCTGATGTGATGGCGATATATACAACAAAGGTAATTGCTGATCGCGATAAGTATCCTTATTTATTGAGTAATGGCAATAAAGTGGACAGCGGTGAGCTAGATGGTAATCGTCACTTTGCAACGTGGAATGATCCACACAGAAAGCCAGCTTATTTGTTTGCTTTAGTCGCAGGGGACTTTGACCTGCTCGAAGGTGAGTACGTCACAAAATCTGGCCGTAAAGTAGCGCTAGAATTTTTCGTCGATAAAGGCAACAAAGAAAAAGCGGTTTACGCACTGGGTGCACTACAACGCTCGATGAAATGGGACGAGGAGCGTTTTGGCCTTGAGTATGATCTTGATATCTACATGGTCGTGGCCGTTGATTTCTTCAATATGGGCGCTATGGAAAACAAAGGACTTAACGTTTTTAATAGCAAATACGTACTCGCGGATCGCGAGAGTGCAACCGATAAAGATTTCCATGGCATTGAGTCTGTCATTGGCCATGAATACTTCCACAATTGGACTGGCAACCGCATTACCTGTCGCGATTGGTTTCAATTGAGCCTAAAAGAAGGCTTGACGGTATTTCGCGATCAAGAATTTAGCTCTGATTTAGGCTCTCGCGCCGTCAATCGCATCGATGCGGTGAAAATTATACGCTCTCATCAGTTTGCTGAAGACGCAAGTCCAATGGCGCATCCGATCCGCCCACAAGCTGTGATGGAAATGAATAATTTCTATACGGTGACGGTTTATAACAAGGGCGCCGAAGTGATTCGAATGATCCACACCTTGCTCGGTGAAGAGAACTTCCAAGCGGGTATGCGTGAATACGTCAAACAGTTTGATGGTATGGCGGTGACCTGTGATGAATTTGTAAATGCGATGGCGACTGGCTCTGGCATAGATTTAACGCAATTTAAGTACTGGTATGAGCAAAAGGGCACACCTGTCGTAAGTGCTTCTCAGCGTTATGATGCATCATCACAAACTTTATCGTTAGACTTCAAGCAAGTTTTCACTGGCTTAGATGATGAACACGCTTTGCAGATCCCAGTTAATGTTGAACTAATCACGCCTGATGGCCAAGTGCTTGAGGGTGACAACAAAGCGCAAACCTTGTGTCTAACGAGCAAGGCGCAGACATTTGAATTTAACGACGTACCTCAGGGCACTGTTGCCGTTTTACTTGGCGACTTCTCAGCGCCAATTAAGCTTGAGCGCGAGATGGCAGCAGAAGATCTCGTTCATACATTGTCATACAGCCAAAATGACTTTTCTCGTTGGGACAGCGCGCAGCAACTTCTGACGCAGATTATTCTTGAAAATAGTAAGCAGCAGACAATGTCATTACCAGCCAATGTTATCGACGCTGTTAATATTGTGCTCAACGATAAAACAACAGATCCGGCGTTGGTTGCTTTAGCGGTAGAGCTTCCTGCTGATATGGCGTTATTTGAATTAGAAACGCCGATTGATGTCGATGGTCTATTAGCTGCTAAACAATTTGTTAAACGCGAAATCGCTAAACAATGTGGTGATGCCTTGTTGGCGCGTTACCAGAGCACTGCGCAATCTCTGGCCGAGAGTAGTGTTGCAGAGAGTGCTCAAGGCAGTGGCCTACGTGCGTTAAAACTCGTTTTAACCAGTTATCTTTGTGCTGGTGATGATAGTGCCAAACTTAAAGTAGTGAATGAATACGTTGAAACACAGTTCAATAACGCAAATGAAATGACCGAATCAATCAATGCACTTGCGGTGGCTTGTCAACACCAGCTCCCTTGTTTTGACGGCTTATCGAATACTTTTGCTGAGCGCTGGAAATATAATGGCTTAGTAATGGATAAGTGGTTTATGACAATTGGCCAGTGGCCTAGCGATGACGCGCTAGAGCAGTTAGCATTGGCCAAACAGCAGCCAAGTTTTAGTTGGCACAATCCAAATCGCGTGCGCAGTTTAATTGGCGCTTTCGCTCAGGCTAACGCTAAGCAGTTCCATCGTATTGATGGCAGTGGCTATGAGTACTTAACCGACCAATTGATTAAGTTAAACGACATTAATCCGCAAATAGCGGCACGCTTAATAACGCCATTATTGTCTTGGCATAAGTTCGATAAAACTCGCGCTAGTTTAATGAAGCAACAGGTAGAGCGGCTTGCTAATTTACCAGCATTGTCGAAAGATTTAACCGAGAAGGTTACTTTGAGTTTGACGCAATAGGCGACACGTTTTATGAATAAGTACTATTTTTCGATAAATTTAAGCTATGAGCGTTTTCTGCCATTCTATCAGGGGGTTGTTGATACGGTGCAGGTTGTTGACGACGCAAATCGCCGCATCGACTTACCAGCAAAACATTTTCGTCAGTATCTCACAAGGGATGGAATTGTCGGTAGATTTGAGCTTATTACGCAAACTGATGGAAAATTTATCGCGTTAAATAGAATTTTTTAGAGTATTTACTTTAAACGTTAGTGCGAATTTAAAACACGCCCTACAAAGTGGTACGTTTTGTAATTCGCTTTAAAATCATTGTGTTATGTAAATAAATGCAGCGTATTCTACTAAAATCGTAGGCGCTGCATTTTTTTTTAAATGGCGGGTTAGGTTTTTTGCTCTATTTTTAAGAAAACTTTAGATAAATCAATCAAAACATCGGTTGCAGGGGGCGTTTAATTACTGTAAAAAATAACGTTAGCTGATTGTATTAGTGTCAAACTAATACAAATTAAAAAATAACAATAATCCTAAATGGAAAGTGGAGAAAGCTACATGAACGTGTTTAAAAAATCCGTGCTAGCCGTCGGTATAGGTGCTGCTATCAGCGCTTTAACTGCACCCAGTGCGCAAGCGGTAACTTTCAACTGGGGCGATATCGAGGGTAGTTTTAACTCTACTTTCTCATACGGTAGCTCTTGGCGTGTAGAAAAGCGCGATTTTGATAATCAAGTGGGTATCGTAAATAACCCTCACAATGGTTTAGATTGGACTGGCTACACAGCCTTCGGCAATACTAAATACCTCTCATCTGAGCTATTCGCGATGGATGGCTCATATTCAAGTAACGGCGACTTAGCAAACCTAGCATGGTCGAAAGGCGATGCTTTTAGCCAAGTTGTTAAAGGCCTGCATGAGCTTGATCTTCGCTATGAGAATTACGGCGTATTCATTCGCGGTATGTACTTCCATGATTTCGCCCTTGACGGTGAATTAGATTACCAACGCGAATTACAAATCAACGGTCAAGATCGCGGTATCGATTTATGTCGTGACAAAGAAGCTGATGAGCGTTTTTGTTCTGATATTCGTTTATTAGATGCATACTTCACGGCAGATTGGGATTTTGGCGATACGCCAGTATCTTTCCGCATCGGTCAGCAAGTAATCAGCTGGGGCGAAAGCGCGCTAATTTCTCACGGTATCTCAACCATCAATGCAGTTGATTTAGGTCGTTTACGTACCCCAGGTGCTGAATTAAAAGAAGCATTTATTCCACAAGGTATGGCATGGGTGTCGGCTGGTTTAACTGAAAACCTATCGATGGAAGCGTACTACCAATATGAATGGCAGGGCACTGTAGTTCCTGCGGCTGGTACTTACTTTGCGTCAAATGATTTTGTTGCTGGCGGTGGTAAATACAGCGCAATTCAACTTGGTTTTAACGGTAATCCAGACATCGATGGCGATTTCTTAATTTCTGAATTAAACAAGCTAAGTGGTATGGTTGCCTCAGGCCAAGTACCTGCTGAAACACTAACTTCATTAATGTTGGCCTATCCAACGAAAGTGGCGATCCGTAGTAATGACATTAAGCCAGAAGATGGTGGTCAATACGGTTTGAAATTCGCTTATCAATTTGATGACGCAGAATTAGCATTCTACTACATGAATTATCACAGCCGTCGTCCACTGATTTCAGGTCAAGCGTCTGATTTCACTGCAGCTGCTATCCAACATGATTTAGGTGTTCTCGGTAATGCTGCCGCAACCGGTGGTGTTAATTACGATACGCTGGAAGAACTCGATACGTTTACTAAAGCTAAAATTGTATTTCCTGAAGACATTAAATTATTTGGTTTAAGTTTCAATACTGTGCTTGGCGATACGTCTTTTGCCGGCGAAATCTCTCACCGTCAAGATGAAGCGCTTCAAATAGATGATGTAGAATTATTATTTGCAGCAATGCCACAACAATTAGCGAACTCTGACGTCGAAGCTATTCAGCGTTTAGACCTTGATGGTATTTCACAAATGAGCGGTTTGACCTATCCGTTCAAAGAAGGCGATTCTGTTCCACCTGGTGCTTTGGCGAATGGCTATGTGTTAGTTGATACTACGCAAGCACAATTCAACCTAGCACACCTATTTGGCCCAACGCTTGGTGCGGATAACTTAACGTTATTTGGTGAGTTCGGTGCGGTGTGGATCCACGATATGCCAGATCCAGATGTATTACGTCTAAACGGTCCTAATACTGCGCGTTCAGGCGGCAATCCAGCAATGCCAGGTATTATTCAATTAGTGCATAACGGTCCAGAAACCAATCCATTCCCAACGGATTTTGCATGGGGTTACCGTTTAGTCGCTAAGACGGATCACAATAACGTATTTGACGGTGTTAATGCTTCTGTTAAGTTAGTATTCTCGCATGACGTGAAAGGTATTACACCAGATCCAATTTTCCTATTTACCGAAGGCTCTAAATCGATGGCTGCATCTGTTGATTTTGAATATCAAAATCGCTGGACGGCATCTATCGGTTATAACTCTTTCTGGGGTGGTAAAGGCACCATCAATACTATGGAAGATAAAGATTTCGTTTCATTTAGCATTAAATATTCAATCTAACGGGTGCACAATAATATGAAAAAATTAACCCTTATTACGGCAATGACGCTTGCACTTAGCGCGCAAGCTAATGCTGCAGTGACAGCGGAAGAAGCCGCTAAGCTTAAAAAAGAATTAACACCTGTTGGTGCGACGCGTGCAGGTAATGCCGATGGCTCTATTCCTGCTTGGACTGGTGGTATTACAAAACCTGTTGCTGGTTACAAGAAAGGTGACCATCACCCTGATCCATACGCGGCTGACAAGGTGCTTTTCACAATTACCGCTAAGAATTTAGATCAATACAAAGCGAACTTAACGCCGGGCCAAATCAAGTTATTTGAAACTTACCCAGATACGTTCAAGATGCACGTTTACCCAACGCGTCGTAGCGCATCTATGCCACAAAAAGTTTATGATGCTATCGCTGACAATGCGACTAAAGCTGAGTTAATCCTTGGTGGTAACGGTATCAGTAATGCAGTCCTAGGTGTGCCATTCCCAATTCCGTCAAACGGTCTTGAGGTGATTTGGAATCACATCACCCGTTATCGCGGTGAAAAGGCAGAAATCGTATCATCGCAAGTTGCGCCTACTGCATCTGGTGATTACACCATGATGGAAATGAAAAACTCTATCTTGTTCAAATACACTGAGTCAGGTATGACTTCAGACAAACTTGCTGATGACAACATCGTGTTCAAGTTCAAGCAAATTGTTACTCAACCTGCGCGTTTAGCTGGTACAGCACTGCTTGTGCACGAAACGCTAAACCAAGACAGCGAGCCACGTAAGGCGTGGACCTACAATACTGGTCAGCGTCGTGTTCGCCTTGCGCCAAACATCGCATTTGATACCCCTGGTACAGCGACGGATGGTCTTCGTACGACCGATGATTTCGATATGTATAACGGTTCACCATCACGCTACAACTGGAAGTTGATTGGTAAGAAAGAAATTTACATTCCGTACAACTCATACAAGTTGCATGCGAAAGGTCTGGATTACGACGATCTAATTAAACCTGGCCACATCAACCAAGATTACGTGCGTTATGAAAAACACCGCGTTTGGCAGGTTGAAGCAACGTTAAAAGAAGGTATGCGCCACACTTATAAGAAACGCGTATTCTTTATTGACGAAGATAACTGGCAAGTATCTGTGGCAGATATCTACGATAACCGCGATGAGTTATACCGCGTAGCTATGGCGCATGAGCTAAACTACTACGAGCTGCCAGCTTCATGGTCGACACTTGATGTGTACTACGATCTACAAGCTCGTCGTTACCTAGCACAAGGTTTAGATAACCACAGCAAGATGTATGATTTCGACGCTAAGTTAACAGACAGAAAGTTCACCAAGTCGGCACTTCGTCGCGCTGGTAGATAACTTGGTTAGTTGTTGAAATATTAAGATAATGCGAAAGCCGGCTAGATGCCGGCTTTAGTTTTTTATTGAGGATTGAAAAGTTGTTTAAAACAAAACCCTTAATAGTGGCGTGTGCCATAGCAGGTCTGACAAGTACTTGGACACTTGTTAGTCACGCTAACGATAATAAAAAAATTAAACAGGTGTTTACATCTCAACCAGCTGTGTTAGCAGCTAGTGCGCCTGTGATGGCTATGGCGAAAAATGGTCAACAGATGATCGCGGTAGGAGATCGCGGCCATGTGTTAACCAAAAACTCACAGAGCGATTGGCAACAAGTTATCATTCCAACTGATGTATTACTCACCGATGTTGAATTTTCGGGTTCAAATTTTGGTTGGAGCGTAGGCCATGATGCCACCATTATTCATACATCTGATGGCGGTAAATCTTGGGCAATACAACAACAGTTTCCGGATTTAGATAGGCCATTACTCGATGTCATGTTTACCTCAGACGATAATGGTTATGCGATTGGTGCCTACGGGATGTTTTTCGCAACAAAAGATGGTGGTAAGTCTTGGAATAAACAGTTTCTATCGAGCTTGTTGCCTCAGGAAGATGTCGAATACCTTGCTGAAGTTCGCGAGGAGAGCGAAGAAGACTATCAATTTGAAATAGCGTCGATACTACCGCACTTTAACAAGATCATTGAGCTAAGTGAAAAACGCATGATGTTGGTGGGAGAACTTGGACTCATCGCATTTTCCGCAGACCTAGGGGCAACTTGGCAGCGAATAGATAATGTCTATGAAGGGTCATTCTTTAGCGCGATGCAAAGCCAAAGCGGCGCTATTTTAGTAGGCGGCTTACGTGGTCACATGTTCCGCTCAACTGATGGTGGGGTCAATTGGCAACAAATCGATTTAGGCAACAACAATAGTGTTAATGACGTTTATCAACTTGCAAACGGCGATATTTTGGTAGCGCAGAATAATGGTGTGGTATTGCGTTCCACGGATGATGGTAAGAATTTCTCTCAAGACAGCGTGCGTAAAGGTGAAGATTTGATGGACATTCGCCAATTTGAAGATCAAGTGTGGTTGGCTGGTAGCAAAGGCCTGCATCTATTAGAAGGTGAGAAGTAATAGATATGAATAAACTGGTGTTTTTTGTAGAACAATTTATTTTTCGTCATCGCCGTTTTGTGATTGCGTTTTTCACCTTGGTAACCCTGTTTTTACTCTATCAAGCATCGCAACTGAAAATGGATGCGGCGTTTACTAAGAATATTCCGTTAAATCATGAATACATGAAGACCTACACCAAACATTCGAAAGATTTTGGTGGGGCCAACAGTATTATGGTGGCGGTAAGAGCTAAAGACGGTAATGTGTTTAGCGAGTCGTTTTTTAATGATTTAAAACAGGTACATGATCAGCTGTATTTTATTCCGGGTATCGACCGTACCACCGTAAAATCGTTGTATTCGCCATCGACTCGATTTACCGAAGTGGTGGAAGATGGTTTTGCTGGCGGTCCTGTGATTCCTGCTGACTTTGTGCCAGATGCTCGCGGTTTGGACATCGTTAAAGGTAATGTTGAGAAAGCAGGTATTGTTGGTCGATTAGTGGCTAACGATTATTCGTCGGCGATGGTGTCGGCAAAGTTACTCGATTTTAATCCTGAGACAGGTGAAAAACTTGATACCTTAGCCTTTGCTGCCCAGTTAGAAGAAGAGCTTCGCGGCAAGCTACTGCACGATGGTATCGATATACACATTATTGGTTTTGCCAAAATGGCTGGTGATGTGGCAGATGGCGCTAAAGGCGTGGTGCTGTTTTTCATTGTTGCCATCATGATCACCGCGGTAATGGTATATCTATTTTCACGCTGTTGGATTCTGACTGCATTACCACTGCTGTGTTCACTCATCGCTGTAGTATGGCAAATGGGCTTGTTAACGCTACTTGGCTTTGGGCTCGATCCAATGTCTATTCTTGTACCATTCCTCGTATTTGCCGTGGGGGTTAGTCACAGTGTGCAAGTGGTTAATGGCGTTAAGAAGAAGATGCTTACCGGGCTTGGCTCGAAGGAAGCGGCAGCAGCAACCTGTTGTGCGCTGTTAATTCCCGGCGGCGTTGCGTTACTATCAGACACCATTGGTTTTATTACCTTATTATCGATTGATATCGGTATTATTCGCGAACTCGCTATTTCTGCGAGTTTAGGTGTCGGTGTTATTATCTTAACTAACTTGGTGTTATTGCCTGTACTTATTTCATATCGCGATGTCCGTATTGACGTCCGAGATAACGAACCTAATCCAACATTAGAGAAGTTGTGGCAAGGCTTGGCAGCTTTTGCATCACGCAAAGTGGCCATTGTCGTTGTCGCATTAACCTCTGTGTTGTTTGTTGGTGGGTATTTCCAGTCGCAAAAAATGAAAGTAGGGGATTTAGAAGCAGGCGCCGCAGCGCTTCATCAGTGGTCTCGTTATAACCAAGATACTGCGCTTATTACCGAACGTTTTTCGATTACTACTGATGTAATGTCAATCATCGTTGAAGGACAAGCTGATTCTTGTACCGATTATACGACGTTGGCAACTATGGATAAATTCCAATGGCGAATGGAGAATGTACAAGGCGTTCAATCGACCATTAGTTTGGCCAGCGTTGTTAAGACCGTCAATGGCGGTTTCAACGAAGGTAATCCTAAATGGCGCACGCTATCTCGCACACAGGCAACGCTTGTTCAGTCAATCTCGCAAGTTCCAACCACAACTGGGTTGTTAAACGCAAAATGTGACACCATGCAGATCTTACTGTTTTTAGAAGATCACAAAGCCAATACCATTGAGCGTGTAGTTGCACAAGCGAAACGTCAGGCTGCGCTGTTAGATACAGATACGCTTAAGTTTAAGTTAGCCTCTGGACCTGTTGGTGTAATGGCGGCGACAAACGAGGCTGTGGAAGCGGCGCAAACGCCAATGATGCTATACGTTTACGGCGCAGTAATTGCACTGTGTTTGATTAGCTTTAGATCGGTACGAGCGACGATTTCAGTGGTACTGCCACTGTTTGTTGTTTCGACGCTAGCGCAAGCGTTAATGACTTTCTTAAATATTGGTCTTACAGTATCGACATTGCCGGTAATCGCATTAGGTGTTGGTATCGGTGTTGATTACGGTATCTATATTCTAGCCACCATGAATCAAGGCCTCAATCAAGGCATGACAGTACAGCAATCGTATATGATGGCACTGAAGGAGCGCGGCACGGCTGTAATCTTCACTGGTGTTACCTTGGCGATTGGTGTGAGTACATGGTTCTTCTCTGATCTTAAGTTCCAAATGGACATGGGAATACTGCTTACCTTTATGTTTTTAGTGAACATGTTGGGGGCGATTATTGTATTACCAGCATTAGCTAATTTATTGTGGTTCAAGCAAGGTAAATGAACTGTTAAAAATTAGTAATTCAGCGTTAAAAAGAGGCCAATAATTGGCCTCTTTTTTTGTGTTTTGCATAACCATTCACCAATAGTGCTTGAAATTCTCTATCCCTTGAAACAACTGGTGTTACGAGTTGTTTTTTATAAAAAAATTACTCGATATCTACCGACTTTAGTAATAGACTAGCCTAACTAAAAAAATAAAATATGGATCGGCGCAGGATGCTCGGTCCGCAGTCCAGAGCTTAGAACAATAACTAACCAGTTAATTAAAGGAATCGACACTATGGCATTAAAAGATGCAAATTCCTCTGTACTATTGGAAAACGTGGCACGCATGATCGACGACAACGTAGGCGAAGAGTTAGCGCCGCTTGTTAAGTCGTTTACTCAAATAATTTATGGTGATATCTCAGAAGACGATATTGCTGTGCGCAGCGATAGTGACCTTTATGGCGCTGCGTTAAGTTTATGGGGCTCGTTAAACGAGCGTAAACCTTACGATCAAATCGTTAAAGTTTACAACCCAATCCTTTCTCGTCATGGCTGGCAGCCAACAAAGACAATCGTTGAAATTGTTCATGCCGACATGCCGTTCTTGGTTGATTCGGTCAACATGGCGCTTAAACGCCTCAACATTAACAGCCACTTGTCGCTGCACTATCCAATTAGTGTGTCTCGTGATGACAAGGGTAACGTTACCTCGTTAGCAAGTCTTAAAAACAAGACTGAACAAACAGAAGATATCACTATCTTCTTGCTTGAAATCGACCGCTTAGAGTCTGAAGACGTATTAAATGACGTTCAACAGGAACTCGTAAAGGTGTTGGAAGAAGTCACACTGTCGGTGCAAGATTGGAAACCGATGCGCACTAAACTTAAAGAAGTTATCGACGGTTTGCCAAAAGCACCATTTCCTGGTCCTAATCGTGAGTTAGAAGAAACGCTAAATTTCCTACAGTGGATCTATGAAGGCAACTTTACGCTATTAGGCTATCGCTCATATTCACTAAATGCTGTTGAAGGCGACATCGAGTTAGTGGCTGATGCTGAGTCTAGTCTTGGTATGATGCTTAACTCGCAAGAAAGTCAGCCAAAATTATTATCTAGCTTAACTTTTGGCGCACAACGCGAAGCAACGTCTGACAAGCTAATGCTGCTGACGAAGAGCAATACTGTTTGTCGCGTACATCGTCCAACTAAAACCGACTACATCGGTATTAAGCGCTTTGATAAATCAGGCAAGGTGATTGGTGAAGATCGCTTTATCGGTCTTTACGGCTCTAGCATATACAACAACAGTGTTTTCCAAATCCCTTACCTTGGTGACAAGTTACGCCGTGTTACTGAGTCATCAAGTTACAGCAAGGGCAGCCATGGCTACAAAGCAATGCAGCACTTCTTGGAAACTTACCCGCGTGACGAGTTAATTCAAGCGACGGAATCAGAGCTGCTTTCAACCTGTATGGCGATTTTAAAGCTAGAAGAGCGCGATTGCGTTAAGTTGATTGTTCGTGAAGACAGCTTTGGTCGTTTCTATTCATGTATCGTCTATATGGCGAGAGAGCGTTATAACACCGCACTGCGTAAGAAAACCCAGGAAGTACTAGCACGTCACTTTGAGTCTGATGAAGAAGTTGCATTTACCACGTTCTTCTCTGAGTCTAATCTTGCGCGTACTCACTACGTAGTTCAATTAAAACCAAATCACAAACCGGAAATTAGTGTGAAAGCCATCGAAAACGACCTAATCGAAGCAGCTCGCTCTTGGGAAGATAAACTAGAAAACGCACTTGTCGCTCATCACGGTGAGTCTGCAGCTAAAGCGCTGAGTAACAAATACAACAAAGCATTTAGCCAAAGCTACAAGACTGACGTATTACCAGGTGTAGCTGTTGTTGATATTGCGACTTTAGAGACGCTAAACGATGACCATAATTTGGGGATGATCTTCTACCGTCCGCAAGAAATGAAAAAAGGCAGCAAACAAGTTCGTTTGAAACTGTTTAGCCTTGATGAGCCATTACATCTATCTGATGTATTGCCGATGTTGGAAAACTTTGGTTTACGTATTGTTGGTGAGCGTCCATATGAGCTAATTTTGGAAGAAGGTCACTCAGCGTGGGTGCTTGATTTCCAAATGTTGCATACCGGTGACAACAACTTTGACATTAACGAAGTACAAGACATTTACCAAGATGCGTTCGCGCAAGTATGGTCTGGTGATTTAGAAGACGATGGTTTTAACAAGTTATTGTTAGCGACTAACTTGACGGGTCGTAAAATCACTATTTTACGAGCCTACGCGAAATACATGCGTCAAATCGGTAGTACATTTAGTCAAAGTTACATTGAAGAGACAATGGGTCGTTACCCAGAAATCGCTAAGCTAATCATCGAATTATTTACACTGAAATTCGATCCAAAAGCTAAGTTTAGCCAGAAGAAACTAGAAAAGATTCAAAACGACATTATCGACCGTCTTGATTTAGTTGCGAACCTTGATGATGACCGTATTATCCGTCGTTACTTAGATATGGTATTAGCGACTATTCGTACCAACTTCTTCCAACCGGATGCTAACGGTAACGACAAGTCTTACACGTCGTTTAAGATTTTGCCGGAGTTAATTCCTGAAATCCCATTACCATTACCGAAGTTTGAAATCTTTGTTTACTCACCACGCGTTGAAGGTGTTCACCTACGTGGCGGTAAAGTAGCTCGTGGTGGTTTACGCTGGTCAGATCGTCGTGAAGACTTCCGTACTGAAGTACTTGGCTTAGTTAAAGCACAGCAAGTTAAAAATACTGTAATCGTTCCTGTGGGCGCTAAAGGTGGTTTCGTATGTAAGCAACTGCCAACCACTGGTGGTCGTGAAGCTTTCTTCACCGAAGGTCAAGAGTGTTACAAAATATTCATTCGCGCGTTATTAGACATCACAGATAACATCGTTGACGGTGAGCTAGTACCACCACAAGCGGTTGTTCGTCATGATGAAGATGATCCGTATTTAGTAGTTGCAGCGGATAAAGGTACTGCTACTTTCTCTGATATTGCTAACGGTATTTCTGAAGAGTTTAACTTCTGGATGGGGGATGCTTTCGCCTCTGGTGGTAGTGTTGGTTACGATCACAAGAAAATGGGTATTACAGCACGCGGTGGCTGGGAATCTGTTAAGCGTCACTTCCGCGAAATCGGTATCGATTGTCAGACAACAGATTTCACCTGTATTGCCGTTGGTGATATGGCGGGTGACGTATTTGGTAATGGTATGTTGCTATCTAAGCACACTTGTTTACAAGCGGCGTTTAACCACATGCATATCTTTATTGACCCAACGCCAAATGCTGCAAAAAGCTGGGAAGAGCGCGACCGTTTATTCAACTTACCGCGTTCATCGTGGGAAGATTACAACAGCGAGCTAATTTCAAAAGGCGGCGGTATTTTCTCTCGTAGCGCGAAATCAATTACGCTAACACCAGAAATCAAGAAAATGATTGGTGTGAAAAAAGCTAGCTTAACACCTAACGAGTTAATTAAGGCTATCCTACGCATGGAAGTCGACTTGTTCTGGAACGGTGGTATCGGTACTTACCTCAAAGGCGAAGGTGAAAGCCACGCTGATGTTGGTGATCGCGCTAATGACGCGCTGCGTATCAACGGTAGCGAAATGAAAGCTAAGATCATCGGTGAGGGTGGTAACCTCGGTTGTACTCAGCTAGGTCGTGTTGAATACTGTGCCGCTGGTGGTCGCATGAACACTGACTTTATTGATAACGTTGGCGGTGTAGATTGTTCGGATAACGAAGTTAACATTAAGATCTTGCTAAACACTTTAGTAGAGCATGGTGACTTAACGGTTAAACAACGTAATGAGCTTCTTTACTCAATGACAGATGAAGTTGGCGATATCGTTATTGATAACCACAATCGTCAGACTCAGTCACTGTCTATTAGCAGCTACGGCGGCGCTAACATGCTTAAAGAGCAAATCCGCTTTATGCATGGCTTAGAAAAAGCTGGCAGCCTAGATCGCGCGCTTGAGTTCTTACCAACAGATGAAGAGTTAGCAGAGCGTCAAGCTGAAGGCCGTGGTTTTACTCGCCCTGAATTAGCGGTACTACTTGCTTACGGTAAGATGGTGTTAAAAGAGCAATTAGTGATTGATGAAATTACGGATAACAGCTTCCATTCACGTCTATTACCAGCTGCTTTCCCTAAAGTGCTGCAAGATCGTTATGCAAAAGATATGGAAAGCCATCCGCTGCGCCGTGAAATCATCGCTACGCAACTAGCTAATAAGCTTGTTGATGACATGGGTCTAAACTTCGTTCACCGCATGACGGATGAAACAGGTGCGACAGTTGATGAAATCGCACATTGTTACTCAATTGCCTCTGAAGTATTTGGTCTGCGTTACCTATTTGAAGCTGTTGATGCACTTAACAACAAGTTAGACGCTTCAATTCAAACTAAACTGCTTTCAGAAACGCGTCGCAGTATTCGTCGTGTAACGCGCTGGTTCTTGCGTAACCGCGATACTTCTATGAGTATTGAAGAGACTATTGCGTTCTACAAGCCTAAGTTCGATACATTGAACGATAATATGTTTGATCTGTTAGTTGATAGCGATGCTAAAGAAATCAAAGCACGTATCGACGAAATGAAGAAACAGGGCGTACCAAAAGACATTAGTGAAATGGTGTGTAAAGCCTCAACCATGTTCTCTGCAATGGATATTGCGCAGGTTGCTGATGAAGTTAACATGGACTTATGTTTAGTTGCTCAAACTTACTTCAAACTTGGTGATGAAGTTGAGCTACATTGGTTCTTGAATCAAATTTCAGCACAACCAGTAGCGAATCACTGGCAAGCGCTGGCACGTGCTTCATTCCGCGAAGAGTTGGATTGGCAGCAACGTGCACTGACAGCGACGGTATTAAAAGGTTGTACTGATACCAAAGCTGGTTGTGATGACATCGTTGCGAAATGGGTTAATGACAACGACAAATTACTAAGCCGTTGGGTACACCTATTGGCTGACTTTAAAGCGAGTAAGACACATGAGTTTGCTAAATTCTCTGTTGCACTCCGTGAATTAAATTTATTGAGCCATAATGCAACTTTAGCGCTATAATACGCAGCGCTTGGAAAAAGCCCGGTTTTTACCGGGCTTTTTTATGAAGGCTGATACCGATGATCTCAATTGTCAGATGTCATCGTTATCATTCTTTTTAAATTTGGAGAGCCTATGTTTTTTTCTTTGTCGCAAAAGTTAATGTTTCAACTCGATCCTGAGCGTGCTCATGAGATGGCTATTTCCTTTTTAAAAAACTCCGCAAATACACCGCTTGCTTGCACTTATGCGCAGACATTGCCAAATAAACCAGTAAACGTGATGGGTATCGACTTTAAGAACCCTGTTGGCTTGGCCGCTGGCTTAGATAAGAACGGCGAATGTGTTGACGCCTTCGACAAGATGGGTTTTGGCTTCGTTGAAGTAGGTACGGTAACGCCACGTGCGCAAGATGGTAACGAAAAGCCACGTATTTTCCGCCTCAAAGAGCAGCAAGCCATTATTAACCGTATGGGCTTTAACAACCACGGTGTTGATTATTTAGTGAATAACGTGAGTAATCGCCAATCTAACGGTGTGCTTGGCATCAATATTGGTAAAAACTTTGATACGCCAGTAGAGAACGGTAAAGACGATTATCTAATTTGTATGGACAAAGTGTATCAACACGCGTCGTACATCACGGTGAATATCTCATCGCCAAATACGCCAGGACTGCGCAGCCTGCAATACGGTGAAGCATTAGACGATCTGTTAAAATCTCTAAAAGAAAAACAAGCGGCTTTAGCGTCATTGCATAACAAGCAAGTTCCTTTGTTGCTAAAAATCGCCCCAGATTTAAGCCACGAAGAAGTGGTACAGATTGCAGACAGCTTAGTACGTCATAAAGTTGATGGCGTTATCGCAACAAATACTACGCTATCTCGCGAAGGGGTCGAAAATTCAACTTACGGCAATGAAGCTGGTGGTTTAAGTGGCCGTCCGGTGGCAGATAAGTCAACACAAGTGGTAAAACTGCTTAATCAAGAGATCAACGGTCAACTTCCAATCATCGGTGTTGGTGGGATCGATTCTGCCGCGGCAGGGGCTGAAAAGTTTGCGGCTGGTGCGTCATTGATCCAAGTTTACAGTGGATTTATTTACCACGGTCCTCAGTTAATCAAAGACTTGGTTAACGCTCGATAAAAAGATCGTAAATAGCGATCAATTAAGGGATCTAGATCTCGGAAAAGGATCCTTTAATTGATCGCTAAGTTTTTGGTTTTAAATGCAAAAAAATTAACCAAAGGCGTTGATTTTTGTTATTATACCGTCTACCGTAATTGGGTAGTAATACTCATTAAATCGATTCAATAGTCTACTAAATAGGTAATTTGGTGCACATTAAGCCGAACAAAGACTGGAAATGGAATTTCTGTCACAAGCAAAATAAACTAACACTCGATATGGGTGGTGGTATGTTGTTTGTATCTGCGTTTGAAAAACGTCATTTAGTCAATGACGCCTTTGCTAATGATCACATGTCGATAGAGCAGGGTGAGGATTTCACCACATTTTTTGAAAAACTCGACGGCCAATTACCTGTGCCAACAGATTTTATCTATCAAATTACCCTTAACTGCGTCACCGCAAAGAGTTTCTATAAGCCATTGATGCCAAAAAGCTGGTTTTTTGAAGCCGCTTCGTCGGTTTCTAGTGCGATAGTGGGTAATGTTGTTAAGTTGCAATCAACGTGTGAAGCAAGACATTATGTCGTTGTTGAAAGCAATCCCAATGCCTCGACGTTATTACTAATAGAGAAATCACACACCCTCAATGACGTGAAATGTCTCAATCAATTCGAGCTTATCAAAGTGATGAATGATCGCTTGGTGCCAGTGAAGTTTGAAACTAGCCAAAACGTTAGTGCCGCTTAAGTTTCACGCCTCTAGTAAAACGCTATTTCAATTTAATCAATAACTTACTATACTCACCCTTATTTTAATTAAAAAAGGCAAGGATATGCATCGCTTTTTCTTGGCGCCATTGGCGCTCCTCGTTTCTTCCACGTCTGTAATAGCAGACGATATTGATCAATCTCCTGATTTATTGCTTGAGGAAATCAAGCGGGGGAAACCTATTGAGCGTATTTCGCCTAAATATCCAATTGAAGCTGCAAGGCGAGGTCAAGAAGGCTGGGTTGTCGTGAGTTTTGTGATTGATAAAGAGGGCGGTGTTCGCTCGCCAATTATCGAGCAATCTTCAAATCCGAAAGTATTTGATCGAGCGACACTCAAGGCAATCAATAGTTGGAAGTTTGAGCCAACTACAGTTAATGGCCAAGCAATTGAGCAATGTAGAAACAGCGTCAGAATGGATTTTACACTTTCAAACGGTGATGAAGGTGCAAGACGAAAATTTGTGTCTGTTTATAAAAAGATTACCAAAGCACTAGACAGTAATGATCTAGAGGAAGCACGAGAACTCATTGATAAACAGCGAAGTCGTGGCGCATGGAATCTATACGAAGATGCCTGGCTTTCTAATGTCGAGGCACGCTATTATCAAATGAGCGGGGATATTGACGGTGAAATGCAAGCATTGTCTCGAATCTCTAGCGCCAATAAACCGCTACTTGGCATCAGCGAGCACTTAAATAGTCTGGCGCGTTTATTTAATTTAGAAGTGAACCGAAAAGAGTTTATTGACGCTTTTTATACTGCAAAGGAGATTCAGCGATTAGATAAAGAGCGATTACTTTATCCCCGTGTGCGTAAAATTACTGAACGTATTGAGCAATATATTGACGGCAACGAAAATTACTTAGTGCAAGGAAAGTTTAGTCAAGAAGGTGTATGGCGTTATCAATTAGCACGTAATTCATTTGGTTTTACTGGTGATGTATCCTCGATTAGGAAAATGGATGTGCGGTGTGAAAATAAATTCCTAAGCTATAAGATTGCACAAGATACAAAGTGGACAGTACCGGATAGCTATGGCCAGTGCGCGCTTTATGTTTATGGAGAAAAAGATAAAACAGTGAAGCTAGTTGAGATGGCTAAAATGTCTTCTTAAAACTTAAAACTTAAAACTTAAAACTAAAAGTAAAAAGGGCGCTAAATGCGCCCTTTACCTTGGAGAGAAGTGTATAAGTGTTAAGCTTAGAATTTGTAGTCAAAGTTGTAACGCATACCAACCATTACTTGGTTGTTGTCTTCACGCTCTTTGAAGTTATTATTTTGATATTCAACGAAGGTGTAAAAATCGTTGTCCAAATGCCATTCTAACGTCGTATTAATACGAGTCACTTCTGCGGTTTCTGCTGCGCCGAGGTCATCTGCAAAGTTCGAGTAACCCAATTTCAGTTTATAGCTGTCGCTAATTTTGAACGCACCAACAACGTCTAATGAGCTACGATCTTGGCCGTTACCACCGCGGTCGATATCTTGATATGACAACGCTACGTAATGATCGCCAACGTTTTTAGACATTGACACACCAAAAGTATTTTCATCAATGCCTGCCAGATCTTTAGTCAGATAAGCTGCACCTAGTGTGAAGCCGTCGCCAGAGTATTTAACACCAGCGTTAAACAAATCACTACCTTCATTTAGTGAGTCTTCTTTTTTGAACTGACCTGCCATGCTAAATGCTAGGTTTCCGAAACTCTTGCTGTACGACACCAATTGCTGTTGACGGAATGGACTAGCATCATCGTAAGCAAGGGGCGTGCTGGCACGGTTAAAGATATCTACTGGATCGGCAATGATGTTGTATTGCATCGTTGCTTGCTTACCAATCGCAACGCGGCCAAAGTCGCCTTTTAGGCCAACGTAGGCTTTACGTGCCTCACCGAAATCACCGTTAAGCTGGATATTAACTTTGAATTCACCTTTAGCAAATGCCGTCATGCCATTACCAAGCTCACGTGAAGTGGCAAAGCCAACGCGTGATAGTGCATCACCAACATCCCATACATCTTCTGAATCGCCACTAGTTACACCGAAAGTAGGGCGTAGTGTGCCGTAAACATTGAACTGAGTTTTACCGTCAGATTTCTTCTCAGCTTTGCCTTCTGCACTTTCTAAAGCTGCAATGCGCTTTGAAATAACTTCAAGTTGTTTTTCTAATTGCGCTTTACTCACATTATCATCAGCAGATGCTTGAAATACTGGCATTGCGATAACTAAAGGAAGTAATGCAGTTTTTAGTTTTAAGTTTTTCATTGTGTTTCCTTCTTACTATCAAAATTGTCGCTACAAAGTCGTAGCTAAAGTGTGGCTAAGCACGTTTAGCCACGATTTAGGGTTAATCTTGTTGATAAACGTCGATAGGCGGACAGCTACAAATGAGGTTGCGATCGCCGTAAACGTTGTCAATTCGATTGGTTGTTGGCCAGAACTTAGTGGTTTTGGCCGCGTTGTTAGGGAAACAGGCGATTTCTCGACTATAACTACGTTCCCATTGTGGTTCAGATAAATCGCTCATGGTGTGTGGTGCTAGTACCAGAGGATTGTCTTGTAGGGTCCATTCTCCAGACTCCACCTTGGCAATTTCGCCGCGGATGGCGATCATTGCATTGATGAATTTGTCCAGTTCTTCCAGTGATTCACTTTCGGTAGGCTCTATCATTAAAGTGCCTGCGACAGGGAAAGACATGGTTGGTGCGTGGAAGCCGTAATCCATTAGTCGCTTGGCCACGTCTTCTTCACTAATACCACTGCTTTCTTTTAAATCGCGTAAATCGATAATACATTCGTGGGCAACACGGTCGTTGTTACCGCGATAAAGGACAGGGTAGTGCTGACTGAGTTTTTCTGTAATGTAGTTAGCATTTAAGATTGCTAATTCAGTCGCTTGAGTAAGTCCTTTATCTCCCATTAACGCGATATATGCCCAAGAGATAGGTAAAATCGAAGCGCTACCAAGGTCAGTTGCTGATACTGCGCCGCCGGTGTTGTGCACACCATGACCTGGTAGGAATGGCGCTAGATGAGATTTAACACCGATTGGTCCCATACCTGGGCCGCCACCACCGTGTGGAATACAGAAAGTCTTGTGTAGATTTAAATGGGATACATCAGAGCCGATAAAGCCTGGTGACGTTAAACCCACTTGCGCATTCATGTTGGCGCCGTCTAAATAGACTTGGCCGCCAGCTTCATGCACGCGTTCACAGATCTCGGTAATACCGTCTTCGTAAACACCATGTGTTGAAGGGTAGGTGATCATAATACAAGACAGTTGGTCTCGGTGTTGTTCAATCTTGTCTTTGAGATCTTCTAAATCAACATTGCCGTCATCATCACATTTAACAATCACAATACGCAGCGACACCATCGAAGCACTGGCTGGGTTGGTACCATGGGCAGAGCTTGGGATAAGACAAACATTGCGATGACCTTCACCGCGTGACTCGTGATATCTAGAAATCGCGATTAGTCCAGCATATTCACCTTGCGCCCCAGAGTTTGGTTGTAAGGAGAATGCATCATAGCCCGTCACTTTCACTAACATTTCTGAGAAGCTTGCTGCGAGTTCTTGATAGCCAATTGTTTGATCTTTTGGTGCAAATGGATGCATTTGTCCAAACTCTGGCCAAGTAACTGGGATCATTTGTGCAGTTGCATTGAGTTTCATAGTACATGAGCCCAATGGAATCATGCCGTGAGTCAATGAAAAGTCTTTATTTTCTAATGACTTTAGGTAACGCAGCATTTGTGTTTCGCTGTGATAGCGATTAAATGTTGGGTGTGTTAAATACTCACTAGTACGGCGCAGTTGCTCAGGGATGTGGTGGTATTCACATTGGCTATAGCTAGCTTCAACATCGCTAAAGTTGAGGTTTTCACCGGTAAAGATCTGCCACAACATTTCGATATCTGTAGTTGTGGTAGTTTCGTCAAAACTAACCCCCAATTGATCTGCAAATTTTCTTAGGTTTGCACCTTGAGCTAGCGCGCCTTGATAGATGGTGTCTGTATCATCACCAGTGTTTATCGTAAGCGTGTCGAAAAAGTGCTGATGCGCAAAGTCAAAACTGCGTGCTGCCAGACCATGAGCAAAGATTGCTGTGTAATGATGTACACGACGCCCGATGTTCTTTAGCCCTTGTGGGCCGTGATAAACCGCATAGAAAGAAGCCATGTTTGCTAATAAGGCTTGTGCTGTACAGATATTTGAGGTCGCTTTTTCACGGCGAATATGTTGTTCACGTGTTTGCATTGCCATACGCAGAGCAGGCTTTTCTTTGCTGTCGATAGAGACACCAATTACACGACCTGGGATGGTACGTTTATGCTTCTCGCTAGTCGCCATAAATGCCGCGTGAGGACCGCCGAACCCCATTGGTACGCCAAAGCGTTGAGAGCTACCAATGACAATATCTGCGCCCATTTCACCTGGCGATTTTAATAAGGTGAGTGCGAGTAAATCTGTTGCGACAGCCACTAGCGTTTTCTTGGCGTGGGCACTTTCGATTAGCCCACTAAGGTCGGTGACTTCACCGGTTGTACCCGGGTATTGGACGAGTGCACCAAACACATCATGTTGCTCTAGTTCATTGGCAGGAGCGATGATCAATTCGAATGCAAAATATTGGGCACGCGTTTTTAATACGTCGATAGTCTGCGGATGAACATCGTCACTAATGAAGAAGCTATTACTTTTATTCTTACCAGCGCGTTTACAGAAGCTCATTGCTTCCGCTGCGGCGGTTGCTTCGTCAAGTAGGGAAGCGTTTGCCAACTCCATGCCAGTGAAATCAACGATCATTTGTTGATAATTTAGCAGCGCTTCAAGACGGCCCTGTGAGATTTCAGGTTGATACGGCGTGTAGGCTGTGTACCAACCAGGGTTTTCTAGGACATTTCTTAGGATTACGTGCGGTACGTGGGTATCGTAATAGCCTTGACCAATAAAGCTGCGATTGACAATGTTTTTGTTTGCCATGGCTTTTAAGGTTTTAAGCATCTCGACTTCTGATTGAGGCGCTGCTAAACCCATAGGTGAAGACAGTTTAATATTGCTTGGTAGTGTCTGTTCAATAAGCTCTTTAATAGAAGAAGCATTGATAGCGCTAAGCATGTGTTGTTGTTCGGCAACGTCAGGACCATTGTGACGAGCGATAAACTCTTCACTTGTGCTAAGTTGTGCAGACAACGGGAGTGTTGAATTAATTACTGACATTCAAAACCTCGATAGTTATTCTGAAATCGCTTCTTGATAGGCGGCTTCGTCTAATAGGTCGCCAAATTGGCTGTCATCACTGATCTTAATTTTTACAATCCATGCGTCTTCTAGTGGTGAGGCATTAACAAGTTCTGGCTCGTCTTCTAGCGCTTCATTGACTTCGATAATTTCGCCAGAAAGCGGTGCATAAACGTCGGATGCTGCTTTAACAGACTCTACTAATGAAAAGCCTTCGCCCGCTGTCACGTCATCACCAACTTCAGGTAACTCGACGTACACTACATCGCCTAAAAGCTCTTGTGCGTGATCTGAAATTCCAATGGTGGCTGTTCCATCACCGTTATCTCGTGCCCATTCGTGGCTTTTTGCAAATTTGGTTTGATTAGTGCTCATATCTGTTTCCTATTTTTCTTGTTATTGCGTGCAATAAAACTGAGTTAATGCAGGTCTATTGCTCAAATGTGGCCGCTATATAACTCGTTTTAAGTGGCAATCATTTGTTGTTAATAACTCGTTAACATTTTTCAAACATAACAGGCTCGAATTTCATAATCAACAAAAAAGTTTCCTATTGGAAATAAAAGTGATCATGGTAAACATTGTATACAATATTCATTGTTGGGTTTTGGATAGTAGCATAAGGCTTGATATTGGGATTCGAGTAACTAAGAGGCACGAATTCTCTCTGTGCTAGGGCTTGGATGTAGCAATATAGCTATTTTTAGGCTGTGTCTATGGAAAGTAGATAGGGGAATTATCTACCATTATTTGCTGAGTTATTCGTGAAATAAAATCAAATATTGCTACTTGTAATCGCAGTGTTACTGGTTGGTGCAGATTTAAGTTGTTGTTTTTATGTTGTTATCTTATGGTGATACGGTCGGTGTGTTAATGAAAAGTGAAAAAGTTCTTGCGTTATGTTTCTCAACGATTTAATTTGTTTCCTATCGGAAACGATTGTTTTGGGTGTGCTAACAAAGATATTCGCAGTCACCTCCGATTAAAAATGATAAACCCTTTGTCGTGGCAAACTTTGTTGCGGCAATTATAAATATAACAATACAACGAGGTTTTTATGGAATTTATCAGTGAGATTATCTCAGCCATTAATGGAGTCGTGTGGGGCGTACCTATGCTTATCATGATTCTTGGCGTGGGTCTGTTTTTGACCTTTGGTTTAAAACTTATGCCTATTTTGAAATTAGGCACAGGCTTTAAACTATTGTGGGGTGGTCGCATCCCTGACAAAGACGGCTCAAAAGAAGGTGAAATTAGTCCATTTAACGCGTTAATGACATCACTATCAGCTACTATCGGTACTGGTAATATCGCAGGTGTAGCAACGGCTATCTTCCTTGGTGGTCCAGGTGCATTATTCTGGATGTGGTGTACAGCGTTAGTAGGTATGGCTACTAAATTCGCCGAAGCAGTATTAGCAGTACGTTTCCGTGAAGTAGACGAAAATGGTAACCACACTGGTGGTCCAATGTACTACATCAAAAACGGCTTATCGAGTAAATGGACGTGGTTAGGTACTGCGTTTGCTTTATTTGGTATGGTTGCTGGTTTTGGTATCGGTAACACTGTACAAGCAAATTCAGTAGCAAACGCTATTGAGTCAAACTTTGGTGTTGACCCAATGATTACTGGTGTCGTGATGATGGTTCTTGTTGGCTTAGTGCTAATGGGTGGTATCAAGCGTATCGGTGATGTAGCGGGTAAACTTGTTCCTATGATGGCGACATTCTACATTGCCTGTGGTATCGCGGTACTTGTGGTTAATGCTTCTGAAATTCCAGCTGCATTTGCGCTAATTCTAGAAAGTGCATTCACTGGTACAGCAGCGCAAGGCGGTTTCGCTGGTGCAGCAGTTTGGATGGCGATTAAATTTGGTGTTGCACGTGGTGTGTTCTCTAACGAAGCTGGTTTAGGTAGTGCGCCTATCGCTCACGCAGCAGCGCAAACTAAAAACCCAGTAGCTCAAGGTTTAGTGGCGATGCTAGGTACATTCATCGATACACTAATCGTTTGTTCTATCACTGGTTTAGCGATTATCGTATCTGGTGAGTGGACTTCTGGTGAAACAGGTGCAGCATTAACATCAGCAGCATTCGGTAGCTCATTACCACTAGGTAACTACATTGTTGCAATCTCTCTAACAGTATTCGCTTTCACAACTATCCTAGGTTGGAGTGTATACGGTGAGAAATGTGTTCAGTACTTATTCGGTGTTAAGGCTATTATCCCATTCCGCGTAATTTGGATTGTTGTAGTGCCAGTAGGTGCAGCGGGTTCTCTAGAGTTTATCTGGTTACTAGCTGATACAATGAACGCATTAATGGCGATTCCTAACTTAATCGCGATTGCACTACTAAGCCCTGTAGTATTCAAACTTACTAAAGAATACTTTGCTAGCAACGGTGCAGTGCCTGAGTGTATGAAAGAGCAAAAGTCTCAATCTCAAGAATAATCTAACCGATTATTCCCCCCTTAAAGTTATAAATCAATAAAACCGCCCATTTATGGGCGGTTATTGGAGTTCCTATGTCTGATTCTCAATTACTTAAAACCCCGTGTTACGATCTTCACCTTGAAGCAGGGGCAAAAATGGTGCCGTTCGCTGGCTATGATATGCCTGTGCAATATACCCTCGGTGTTAAAAAAGAGCATTTACACACCCGTGAAGCGGCTGGCTTGTTTGATGTTTCTCATATGGGACAATTAAAACTTCACGGTGAGAATGCGGCCAAAGCACTGGAGTCATTAGTGCCTGTTGATATCATCGACTTACCTGTTGGCAAGCAGCGTTACGCGTTATTCACTAATGAGCAGGGCGGTTTACAAGACGACTTAATGGTGAGTAACTTTGGCGATCATCTGTTTGTTGTCGTTAATGCCGCGTGTAAGGCGCAAGATATTGCTCACTTGCAGCAACATATTGGCGATCAAGTTGAAATCGAGGTGATGGAATCGCGTGCATTGCTGGCTCTACAAGGTCCACAAGCGGCGAAGGTGCTTGAGCGTTTAGTACCTGAATCTGCTGATATGGTATTTATGGACTCTCGCGTACTCTCGTTCGATGGTGTGGATGTGATTGTTGGTCGTGCTGGCTACACTGGCGAAGATGGTTTTGAAATCTCAATTCCAGCGGAACACGCCGATCGTCTAACACGCAAATTATTAGTTGAATCAGAAGTAGAGTGGATTGGTCTAGGGGCACGTGATTCACTGCGCTTAGAATCTGGTTTATGTCTCTACGGTCATGATATCGATCCAACAACAACGCCAGTTGAAGCAAGCCTTCTATGGGCTATTAGCAAGATTCGCCGCACTGACGGAGAACGCGCTGGCGGCTTCCCTGGTGCTGACATTATTCTCGATCAAATTGCCACCAAAGGTGTTGCTCGTAAACGCGTTGGTATGCTTGGCCTTGGTAAAGCGCCAGTACGTGAAGGAGCGAAACTCTTTAATAGTGACGATGAAGAAATTGGCGTAGTAACCAGTGGTACAGCTGGCCCAACTCGTGGCGCGCCAGTAGCTATGGGCTATGTAGCGACTGAATATGCAGTATTAGGTACTGAAGTATTTGCTGATGTGCGTGGTAAAAAACTGCCAATGCGCATTGAAAAAATGCCATTTGTTGAACAGCGTTATTATCGCGGTTAGCCACTAACGTTAATTTATTTAAAAAACACCGAGTAACTCTCTCATTACTCGGTGTTTTTTTATGTCTGTATTTTGTGATTGGCGGTACAAGTATTTGCGGTTAACTAATGTATTAGTGCCGTAAAACACGTATAATTGCGCGCTTTATAGTTAGACCGAGACATTAAATATGCTGCCATATTTCGCCGCTTGCCCCAAAGGGCTTGAATACCTATTAGTACAAGAAATTGAATCTTTAGGTGGGGTAGAGGTTAAAGAATCTCTTGCTGGGGTGCGTTTTAAAGCGAATTTAGCGGAGGCTTATACCATTTGTTTGTGGTCGCGCTTGGCTAGCCGTATTTTATTATCTGTGCACACGGATGAGGTACACAGCACACAAGATCTGTACGATGTTGTTTATCGTGTTAACTGGCATTCATATTTTGATGCCAGTCAGTCTATTGCCGTTGAGTTTAGCGGTACTAATAACTTCATTAATAACACGCAATTTGGTGCACTAAAGGCCAAAGATGCCATCGTCGACAAATTCCGCGATAGTGGCTTTGAGCGTCCGAATGTCGATAAGCAAAACGCCAACATTCGCATCGAATGTCGCATGGTCAATAACAAGCTTACCTTGGCAATTAACTTTTCAGGTCGTTCGCTACAGCAACGCGGTTATCGCTCGAATGCCGGTGAAGCGCCGCTGCGTGAAAATTTAGCTGCTGCATTAATTATGCGTAGTGGCTGGGAAACGCGTAAGCCATTTTTCGACCCATTCTGTGGTAGTGGCACCTTGGTGATTGAAGCGGCATTAATGGCGGCGAATATTGCGCCATCACTGACTCGCGAGCGCTTTGCGTTTGAATCATTGAAAGCCTTTAAGCCTGAATTATGGCAAGAAATTAAAGCAGACGCACAAGCAAAAGCGGATGAAAGCAAAGGGCGCAAGCAGCTGTGTATTCGCGGCCGTGATATGGATTCTGGCGTGTTAAACATTGCTCGTGATAATGCGCGCCGCGCAGGTGTCGAGCATTTAGTCAGTTTTGAAGTGGGTAACGCGCTAGATATTAAACCGCCGTTTGGTAATCAAAAAGGCTTTGTTGTGACAAACCCGCCTTATGGTGAGCGTTTAGGTGAATTATTACCGCTTATCTTTACTTACCACAGCTTTGCTAAAGCGGTAAAAGCGAAATTTAGCGGTTGGAACCTAAGTGTATTTAGTTCATCCATTGAACTGCTTACCGCTATTCGTCTCGCACCTGATTCAAAATATAAATTGTATAACGGTCAGTTAGAAGCGATGCTTGCTAACTACGCTATTGGTGATGGCGCGCTCAAGTCCATTTCAAAACAAACAGAACCTTTTGCTAATCGTCTGCTTAAAAACAATAAAACTTTAAGTAAGTGGGCTAAGAGCGAAGGCATTACCGCTTATCGTTTATACGATGCCGATTTACCTGATTTTAACTTGGCTATCGATCGTTATGGCGATAAATGGATAGTGCAAGAATATGCAGCGCCAAAGTATATGGATCCAAGCAAGACCTTAAAGCGTCTTATTGAAGCCTTTATTGCTATCGACCACTTATTTGATATTGATAGTGAAGACTTGGTGTACAAGGTACGCGAGGTGAAAAAAGGCGAGCATCAGTACGAAAAGCTTAACGAGCAAAAAGATAAGTTTGTGGTGCAAGAATATAACGCCAAGTTCTTGATCAATACCTCTGATTATCTCGATAACGGTTTGTTTTTAGATCATCGCTTAACGCGTCGTAAACTTGGTGAGTTAGCCGAAGGCATGGATTTCCTTAACCTGTTTTGTTACACAGGTTCGGCTTCGGTTCACGCTGGCTTAGGCGGCGCAAAATCAACCACTAGCGTTGATATGTCGCGTACTTATCTTGATTGGGCGAAAGAGAACTTTAAGCTTAATGGTTTAACTGGGCCGCAGCATCACTTTATTCAAATGGATTGTTTGGCGTGGCTTAAAGAGTGTCAGCAAGAGTTTGACTTGATTTTCATCGATCCGCCAACTTTCTCAAATTCAAAGCGTATGGACAGCTCGTTCGATGTTAATCGCGATCACGTTGAGTTAATCAAAGCACTCAAACGCATTTTACGCCCAGATGGCTTGATTATTTTCTCAAATAACTCGCGCACTTTTAAGATGAACCATCGTGATATCAAGGGCATTGGCTTACACGCTGAGGAAGTGACACAGCACACGATTCCGCGTGATTTTAAAGGCAATCAAAAGATCCACAACTGTTGGGAAATTACTCGATTATGAGCAAGGAAGTAATTTTATATTCCACCGATGGCTGCCATCTATGTGAATTAGCACAAGCGCAGCTTGACGAGTTACAAGTTGCGTATCGCGTGGTGGATATTATCGATGACAGTGAATTAGTTGAGCGTTACGGTATTCGCATTCCTGTGGTATTAAACCAGCAACAACAAGAACTAGGCTGGCCGTTTGAGTTGCCACAGCTACAAGCATTTTTAGGATAAACACAGATGTTAATTAGATTGAGCAACGGCCAATTGGCCTTTGGTACTCACGTTATTTTAGACGGCGCCGACTTTCAGGTAAACGCTAACGAGCGCGTGTGTTTGGTGGGTAAAAACGGTACTGGTAAATCTACCTTAATGAAGATTATCGCCAAACAAATGGACTTAGATGGCGGCGAGCTGCATTACAACAATGAGATTGTGGTCGCGCGTTTAGAGCAAGATCCGCCAGAAAAAGCAGAAATGACAGTGTTTGACTTTGTATCTTCTGGTATTGCTCATGTTGGTGAACTTATTGCTAAATACCATCAAGTACTGCATCAGATGGAAACGAATTACAGCGACGAGGTCATGGCGAAATTGTCTAAACTGCAAACGCAGATGGATAACAATAATGCTTGGCTATTTGAAACCCATATTAATACAGTGCTTGAGCAATTAGCCTTGCCTGCTGACAAGAAACTGTGTGAATTATCAGGTGGTTGGCTACGTAAAGCGGCACTAGCGAAAGCGCTGGTGCAAAAGCCAGACGTATTATTACTCGATGAGCCAACTAACCACTTGGATTTAAATGCTATTGGCTGGCTTGAGAAAGTCTTGCTTGATTTTAAAGGTGCCATTGTCTTTATCAGTCATGATCGCGCCTTTATTCGCTCGATGGCAACCCGTATTATCGATCTTGATCGCGGCAAGCTATCGTCTTGGCCGGGTGGTTACGATGCCTATTTAACAGCGAAAGAAGAAGCGCTGCGTGTTGAGCAAGAGCAAAACGCACTCTTTGATAAAAAGTTAGCGCAAGAAGAAACTTGGATCCGCCAAGGCATTAAAGCTCGCCGTACTCGTAATGAAGGCCGTGTTCGTGCCCTTGAGCAATTGCGTCGTGAGCGTAAGGCGCGCCGTGAAGTGGTTGGCAAGGCGAAGATGTCACTGGCCAGTACTTCTAAATCTGGCAAGTTAGTGTTTGAAGTCGATGACATTAGTTACGCATGGGAAAACAAGACCATCGTTAAACATTTCACCACTCAAGTAATGCGCGGGGATCGTATTGCTTTAGTTGGCCCTAACGGTTGTGGTAAGTCTACTGTACTTAAAATGTTGCTTGGCTCGCTTGAAGCACAAAGCGGTGAAATTAAGACCGGTACTAAGCTCGATGTAGCCTATTTCGATCAGCACCGCGCCGCGTTAGATCTCGATAAAACCGTACAAGAAAATGTCGGTGATGGTAAAGACGATGTGATGCACAACGGTCGTTCACGCCATGTATTAGGCTATTTACAAGATTTCTTATTCTCTCCTGCACGTGCCCGTACGCCTGTGCGTGCGTTATCTGGTGGTGAGAAAAACCGCTTGTTACTGGCCAAATTATTTTTAAAACCGAACAACTTATTGGTACTGGATGAGCCAACCAATGATTTGGATATCGAAACGCTCGAGCTGTTAGAATCACTTGTCCATCAGTACGACGGCACCTTGTTGTTAGTGAGCCATGACCGTGAATTTATTAATAATACAGTGACTTCAAGCTGGTGGTTTGGTGCTAATGGTCAGCTAAGTGAATACGTTGGCGGTTATGAAGATGCTATGAATCAAGGCGCCTCATTGTTTGATCCGCAAGCCCATGAAGCGCAAATTGCTGCCAAGAAAGCGGCAGAAGAACAAGCTCAGATCAAAGCTGCTGAACCTGTAAAGGCAAAAGCGAAAGCAAAACTTAGTTATAAAGACCAGCGAGAGCTCGATAATCTGCCGGATAAAATGGAAGCCTTAGAAGATGAAATAGGGCAGCTAGAAGAAGCTATGGCACAAGCCGACTTTTTTACCAGGCCAGTTTCTGAAACGCAGCCACAAATCGATAAACTTGCCAAACTGAATGAAGAGTTAGAGCAGGCGATGGAGCGCTGGGAATATTTGGCAAGTTTTGAAGATTAAGCTGAACCTTTTGACAGGTTACGAGTCTTTACTTAGTCCTTAAGGTAAACGCTGTAATACGGCGTTTACAAATAAAAACATAACTTTAATTGCATCAAAGCGTTTTCCCATGAATAATGCTTTGCAATTAAATGAGAAGTTCGCATACGGCTACACCACAAGTGAATGTTAGACGTTTTGCAGGTAACAGGAACAATAATGAACAAAAAGTTACAACCGACAGTACTCGCCCTTGCACTAGCGGCTAGTTTCGGCGCTCAAGCAGCCACAGTTTACAAAATTGAAAATATCGATGAATTTTACAAAGTTAATGGCACCATCCAAAATAGTCGCAGTGGCTTTGGGGTTACACTAAATAATAGTGGTGATATTTTAGGTGGCGCTTCTGGCACTTTTGCACCGCTTCTCAGTGAAGACGATCAAAATACGATCAACAATAATCGCGTTGATGTTTCACTTACACAGCTTAATGCACAAGCATCCAATAGCAGTACAAATCCATTGCGGGTAGTGAAACTGATTCCGCAATCTAACAATTCTATTTTTAAGTTCGATACGAATGAGCTTCCTGAATTTATTAAAGTGTTTGACGAATCAATTACGCGAGATGGACGCGAAGTTTCAACAATTGATTCATTTGCGTTTGATGTTTCTGACACTGGTGTGATTGTAGGGACCACAAGCTCAGCAGCTTATGCTATTGATGATCCTGATCAGAGTGATGATAACGCTGACAAAGATGACCCTTTCTATGTATACGACTATTCGCAACGTGCACTTGTGATTGATAATGGTGTTGTCAAAACTTTTGCGCCGGAGTTTTCAATCTATGGTGGCCAAAGTGGATTAACATCAATTAATAACAACGGCCTAGTGGTTGGCTATGCAAGTACAGGCCTTGAATATAGTTCGAAAACCAATATTGATTCGAACTGTCTCGATACGTACAAAGAAACAGTGCCATTACAAGTTTGCGCTAGAGGCTTTAGTGACGGTAGCAAAAACAATTCAGCAGTTAGATACTATCTTGAAGCGTATAGTTGGGAGTACAGTAATGGTGAGCTATCCAATCCAAAACCATTGGGTATTTTGACGACTCCAATTAACGACACTGATACCGATTCATATAACAGTATTGCTCTCGGTGTTAACGATAAAGGAATTGCGGTTGGGCGTAGTAAAACATTTCGTGATAATGATAAAAAATACTCGAATCGTTTAGATGTCGCTGTAGTATTTAAAGATGAAAAAGTGGTTGATCTAATGGATCACAGCGAGACAGACTGGCGCTACTCAAGTGCTAACGCGATAAACAACAATGATTTGGTTGTTGGCTTTATGGAGAAAAATATTAGTGGTTTTATTCGCAAGAAATTCTTCATTTATGACGCAAATAGCGAGAATACTACATTAACCTTCCCGAATGATTTTTCTTCTAGTGAATCAGATTTCGCCTCTAATGCCAAAGGTATCAATGATAAGAATCAGGTTGTTGGCTCGATAGAAGTTGATAGTCAGAAAGTTGATTTTGGTCGTCGTACTCATGGCTTTATTTATAATCATAATGATAAATCTTTTAGTGACTTGAATGATTTATTGACGTGTGAATCTAAAGGTTATGTCCAAGTTGGTAGCGATTGGAAAAAGTATCAAGTTGAAGCGACTGGTGGTAATGAACAGAAAATTAGTTACGATGCTGATATTACAGTAGTAGATGCTGCGCAAATTGATGAAGATGGAAATATCATTGCCACAGCACTTGTAACACTTCCTCGCGTCAAAACCCGTTGGGTAGATGATAAGGGTAATGAAGTGCCTTCAACGACCGAAGGGGCAGTTGAGGAACTGGTGGTCGACGCTAATGGTGAACCAGTTTTCGATACTAACTCACAAGGTGAACCAATTACTGAGCAGATTCCACGTGCCGTAATTTTAAAACCAACTGAAGGTGAAGCTTGTAGTGTCGTGGAAGAAGACTCTGCTGATTACAAACAAGAACGTCAAGGTGCTGGATTTGGCATTGGCGCACTATTGATGGCAACAGCTGGATTATTTATTCGTCGCTTTCGCCGTTAAAAATATTTCACAATAAATTCATATTAGGATCATTCACTTAACATTTAGTTAGGGGAATGGTCCTTTTTTTTGCTTGATCTCCGCAATTGTATTGGTTAAAAATAATACCGCAGCACAGAGAGTACCCTCAGCAACTGGTGTGCGCTTGAAGATATATTCAGGAAGAAGCATTTATTCTAGCGTTCATCTAAAACGTCAAGAAGTTAGTAATTATCTAAACACTTCAATTAGTTTACTACAGGTTAAACTATTGGAATAAAGAGGAAATTTTTAATGAATAGACAGAAGCGAGATCGTAAGCAGCGCGCATTTTCTAAAGGCTATCAAGCAGGACTTCATCAACAAAGTCGAGATAACTGTCCCTACCAAAATATCGATCAAAAAGAACAATGGTTAGGAGGCTGGCGAGAAGCTTGCGAACGAAGTGCTGAAGGTTATTTTAATCGTTAGCGCAACAAATTATATACAATAAAAAAGCACCTAAGCGGTGCTTTTTTATTGTCTGATTGGCGTTATTTCAGATACTTAGCATGAAACGCAATGTGCGACTCAATAAAGCTCGCGATAAAGAAATAGCTGTGGTTGTAGCCATCGCGCATATTGATAGTCGCTTCATATTTGGCCTCTTTAATTGCATCGACTAAATTGTCCGTCAGCAGCTCTTCTTCTAAGAAGTCATCGGCACTGCCTTGGTCAATCAGCATAGGTAATTGGTTGTTACCTTGTTTGATTAGGTGGCATGTGTCATATGGCAACCAAGAATTGAGATGATCGCCTAAATAATTGTAGAAGGCTTTCTGACCCCATGGTGTCTCTATTGGATTAACAATCGGGCTAAATGCTGACACACTATGATATGCCTTGCTATTGCGCAGGGCAATGACTAGCGCGCCGTGACCACCCATTGAATGACCAAAAATTGATTTTTTATCGTTAACAGGTAAATTTTCTTCAATGAGTTTTGGCAGCTCACTCACTACATAGTCATACATATTAAAGTGAGTTTTCCACGGCTTTTGGGTAGCATTGATATAAAAACCAGCCCCTTGACCAAAGGCATAATCGCCTTCTAAATCATCTGGCACATCTTCGCCACGCGGACTGGTATCTGGCATCACGAGTGCAATACCATGCTTCGCTGCCCATTGTTGCGCGCCTGATTTTACGGAAAAATTTTCGTCAGTACAGGTTAAGCCAGATAGAAAATACAGCACTGGCACTGGCGTTTCGGCAGTTGCTTGCGGCGGTAAATACACCGAAAAGGTCATGGTGCAGTTAGTTGCAGTTGACTGATGTTGATATTGATTGTGTTGGCCGTCAAATAGCTTTTGCGACGAGAGTAGATTTAAATCTGACATAAGCTTCTCAGTTCGATAATTTGTGGTGCATGATAGCAAATAAATCATTGTCTTAGACAGTCTTCAATTAAAAAGTTAATCTGCGGTGCGCTATTTTACCAAGCGCCTATATTTGCTAGAATCGGCCTTATTTTTTAGCAAATTTGTAGAACCTTGTCTGAGCAAACTCCAGCGACAAATGACGCCAGCGAACTATCCAACTCGCAAATCATTGACATCATCAAACAGCAGTCTTTTCATACCACCTTACTCGATGGCATCAAGCTTCGGGCGCGCTTGCGATCTCTTAAAAAAATTAAAGATGAAAAGCGTTTAACGAAAACGCTTGAGAAAATTAGCATCGATTGCTCAAAGGCGCTTAATCGCTATGAGCAGCGTGTGGCAAATGTGCCTAACGTAAGCTATCCAGCGCAACTGCCAGTGAGCCAATTGCAATCGAAAATTGCAGATGCAATTCGCGATAATCAAGTGGTTATTGTGGCGGGTGAAACCGGTTCTGGTAAAACAACCCAGTTGCCGAAGATTTGTTTAGAAGTAGGGCGCGGCCTTAAAGGGATGATTGGTCATACTCAACCACGACGTTTAGCGGCGCGCAGCGTGGCAGAGCGTATTGCCGATGAAATGAATTGTGAACTAGGTGATGCTGTAGGTTTTAGAGTTCGCTTTGCGGATAAGCTTAATGATCACAGTTATATCAAGCTAATGACGGACGGTATTCTACTTGCCGAAATTGCTCATGATCCTTTTTTAAATCGCTACGATACGATTATTATCGATGAGGCGCATGAGCGCAGTTTAAACATCGATTTTCTTTTTGGTTACCTTAAACGCATCTTACCGAAACGTCCTGATTTAAAAGTGGTAATTACTTCGGCAACTATCGATACCGAGCGTTTTTCGAAGCACTTTGATGACGCGCCTGTGATCGAAGTCAGTGGCCGTACCTATCCCGTTGAGGTGCGTTATCACATCGATGATGGTGATGAAGATAAAGATCAGCTGCAATCAATTTTTGATGCCGTCGATGAGCTGATGGCTGAAGGCGATGGCGACATCTTGATTTTTATGAATGGCGAGCGAGAAATTCGCGATACTAGCGATGCGCTCTCAAAGCAAAAATTACCCAATACCGATATCTTACCGCTATATGCCCGTTTAAGTTATAGCGAACAGTCGAAGATTTTTAAATCCAGTCACAAACGCCGCATTGTTCTTGCTACTAACGTTGCTGAAACCTCGTTAACGGTGCCGGGCATTCGCTATGTGATCGATCCTGGTACGGCGCGCATTAGTCGTTATAGTTATCGCACCAAGGTGCAGCGTCTGCCGATTGAGAAGATTTCACAGGCCAGTGCTAATCAGCGTAAAGGTCGTTGTGGTCGTGTTGCCGATGGTATTTGTATTCGTCTTTATAGCGAATCGGATTTTGATGCCCGTTCACCCTTTACCGACCCAGAAATTCTGCGCACCAATCTAGCGTCAGTTATTTTGCAGATGGTGAGTTTAGGGTTAGGGCACATTGAAGCCTTCCCGTTTTTACAGGCGCCTGATAGTCGCAATATTAACGACGGTATTCGTTTACTCGAAGAAATTGGCGCGCTGTCAAAAGAGCACGACAAGAAAAAACAATACGGCCATGAGCAATTGAGCTTATCCGCTATCGGTAAACAAATCAGTAAATTGCCAATCGACCCTCGTTTAGCGCGCATGGTGATTGAAGCGCAAAAAAATGGCGCTTTATCGCAGCTGTTAGTTATTGCGGCGGGACTGAGTATTCAAGATCCTCGTGAGCGTCCTTTGGAGCAGCAGCAAAAGTCTGATAGTGCACACCAAAAGCATTTGGACAAAGCGTCGGACTTTATCGGTTTCTTAAATCTGTGGACGTATTTGAAAGAGCAGCAAGCGGCCTTGTCTAATTCGCGCTTTCGCAAGCTCTGTCGCGAGCAGTTTTTAAATTATAACCGCGTGCGAGAATGGCAAGACTTGGTATCGCAATTGATGCAAGTTCTTAATGAGCAGGGTATCGAAGTACTGGATAATGAGAGTAGCTTCGATGCGATCCATCAATCGATTTTATCTGGTTTGCTCAGTCATATTGGTTTTAAAGATCAAGATAACGAGTTTAGCGGCGCTCGCAACAGTAAATTCTATATCTTTCCAGGCTCGGCGCTATCGAAAAAGCCGCCTAAATGGGTAATGGTATCTGAGCTCGTTGAAACTTCTCGCTTATTTGGCCGCGTTGCGGCGAAAATTGAGCCAGCTTGGATTGAGCCGCTAGCTGGCGATTTAGTTAAAAAGAGTTATAGCGAAGCGCATTTTGAGAAGAAGCGCGGCCAAGTGGTGGCGTTCGAGCAAGTAAGTCTCTTTGGCGTGGTGATCGTGGCCAAACGCAAGGTGGACTATTCACCGATAAATTCCGCTGAATCGCGAGAGTTATTTATCCGTCAAGGCTTGGTGGAAGGGCAGCTTAACTCAAATATTCCATTTTATCGCCATAATCTGAATCTGGTTTCACAGGTTGAAGACTTAGAGCATAAATCACGTCGCCGCGATATTTTGGTGGACGATAACGATCTCTATCTCTTTTATGAAGAGGCATTACCAAAGCACATTGTTAACGAAGTTCAGCTTAATAGTTGGTGGCGAAAGGAAGGTAAGAAACAACCCAAAGCACTGGAGTTTGACGTAGAGCAGCTTATTCGCAGCGACGCTGGCGGTGTGTCTAAGCATGATTTTCCCGATACATGGCAGCAAGGCAACCTGACCTTTAGAGTGAGCTACAACTTTGAACCCGGTGAAATTGACGATGGCGTGAGTATTCATATTCCGATTGAATTACTTAATCAAGTACAAGTGGTGGATTTTGATTGGCAAGTTAATGGCTTGCGTCACGAGAAGGTGATTGCGCTAATTAAATCGTTGCCAAAGGCTATCCGCCGTAATTTTGTGCCAGCGCCGAACTACGCTGATTCCTGTATGGCGGCGATGCCAGTGATGGAATCGTCGTTAATCGAGGCAATGAGTAAACAACTGCTGCGTATGTCAGGTGTGCGCATCGATAAAGAGGCCTGGGATTTAAATCAGCTGCCAGTGCACCTACTGATGAACTTTAAAGTGGAGCAGGTACTTAAAGGGAGCAAGAATAAGCTGCTTGGTCAGGGGCGCGATTTAGCAAAACTGCAAGAAGATCTCAGTGATAAAGTGGCTAAATCATTAGTGAAAGTGGCAGACGATGGCATTGAGAAGAAAAATATTACCGCGTGGGATTTTGGTGAGTTGCCGTCAAGTTACACCTCGAAGCGCGGTCAATTTGAAGTTAAGGCTTATCCAGCACTGGTTGCCAATAAAGACGATGTAGAAATTAAACTCTTTGACAGTGAAGAGCAGGCAAGTCGTGTTAATCGCGTTGGTTTGCGTAAATTGTTGCTGATAAACGTACCATCGCCAATCGCTCATATGCAGCGAACCTTGCCAAATAAAGCCAAGTTGGGTTTGTATTATCACGGCTTTGGCCAGCTTAATGTGCTAATAGATGACATTATTAGCGCTGCGGTGGACGTTATTATCGAAGATAGTGAGCTTAGTGTAAATAATGAACAGCAGTTCACTTTATTAAAAGATCGCGTGCGCAGTGATCTTGCTGACACCGTGGTGCGTATTGCACAGTCGGTAGAGCAGTGCTTGAGCTTGTTTAATCAGGTGAATAAAAAGCTTAAGGGCAAGGTGGGGCTTGATATGATCATGGCTCACGGCGATATTAAATCGCAATTGGAAGGTTTAATATTTAAAGGCTTTGTCACTGAGCTTGGCTTTGAACGTATGGTGCACCTGCAACGTTACCTACAAGCTATTTTAAAGCGTTTAGAGAAACTGGTTATCGATGTCAATAAAGACAGACTTGCGATGCTCAGCGTTGAGCGTGTGACTAAAGATTATCAAGTGTTAGTGAACAAACTGCCAAAACGCGCATCAATGCCGCCTGAGCTAATCCATATTCGTTGGATGTTAGAAGAACTTCGAGTGTCGCTGTTTGCGCAAACTTTGGGTACCCAATACCCAATCTCAGAGAAGCGGGTATCCCAAGCAATTACCGAATACAAGAAACAAGGATAAGTAGCATGAAAGCACTAGTTAAATCGTTGTTGTTAGGCAGTGTGTTGAGCATTGGCGCATGTAGCGCCAATGCTGAGTTAAAAGTTGGTGATGATGCACCTAATTTTTCACTTAAAGCGACCAATGGAAAAACCTATACGCTAGCTCATTACATAGGACGCCAAGCGGTGGTCCTTGCGTGGTATCCGATGGCGAATACTCGCGGCTGCACCATTGAGTGTTTATCCTTGGTGAAGGATGGTCATCTTATCCGCAATTTTGATGTGAGCTATTTTATGGCGAGCGTTGACCCGCTGGAAGATAACATCGATTTTGCGAAGAAGACCAAAGCGGATTTTCCGATGCTTAGTGATCCGTCTAAAGAAGCTGCCAAGGCTTATGATGTGTTGAGTTTTATGGGCTTTGCTAAACGCTGGACGTTTTATATCGATAAGGCGGGTAAAATTGCAAAAATTGATAAAGATATTAGCCCGAAAACGGCGGCACAAGACATTGCCAAGACCCTTAAAGAGCTAGGGTTGAAACCTAGAACAAAATAGGAATTTCGATGAGTAGTGTTAGGGATAATCACATCAGGCGCTATTTTATGCCAGCGCTAACTTTGGCTGCAGCAATGATCATGCTGGGCTGCGCAACTGGCCCTGAGGAAGAGCAACCTTTCTCAGTCAATAGTGACAAAGCCGTTGCATTAGTTAAAGAGCGACTTGAGGCCCAATCAACATTACCGCTTCATCAATGGGTTGCATCGTCAATTAATAGCGGGGTGAGTTTTCGCGCGCCAACGCTAATTAATCCTAGGCAAGTTGAAAGTCAGACGCGTTTTTATCGCAAGGGAAGCATTGGCAAGATGCAAGTGTCCTTTAATCTTGGTCATGCGATGTGTAAAGGAGATTATACGTCGCAACACCACGCTAATTGTGTGCTTGATAAAGTGCGCAAACGCGGCGTAATTAAGGTGGTAGAAAACACGGTATCAATTACACCGCACAATGATGGTGTGACACTAACTTATGTGGGGTTAATGACAATTCAATCGCAAAAAGTACGGGTTATTAACACGCATTTATTGTTTGAGAAGGACAAACGGTGGGGTGATTTACACGCGTCCTTGCTACACCCAAATCAACTTGAGTTTTTGCAAATGCTGAAATTTACGAGTTTTGCGAAGGTGATAAATTTGTAAAAAAACGCCGCATTTAGCGGCGTTTCTTATTTTTAGACATGAGTTTTAGGCATGAGTTTAAGCTTTAGTTTTATGCATATTTCTGCTGTAAATGTTTAAACACAGTACGCACACCAAAGGCTTCACCACCGACTGGACGGCCTGATAAATGGCGGATGTTCCACGCCATAATATCAAAGTGGAGCCAATCGCTGTGATTGTCGGTAAATTCGTGTAAATAAAGCGCTGCCGTAATACCACCGCCGAATGGCGCTGTTGCACAGTTGCTAATGTCGGCAACGTTACTCTTCAATAAACTTTTATACGGTTGATGCAGCGGCATTTGCCATACAGGATCTGAGTTGGTTAAACCGTGTGACAGTAGTGAATTTGCGGTATCTTGATTCGTTGCAAAGAAGCCCGGCAATTCAGTACCTAGTCCAACGCGCATCGCTCCTGTAAGCGTGGCAAAATCAATCAGCATTTCTGGCGACTCAGTAATAGCTTCACTAATCGCATCACACAACACTAAACGGCCTTCTGCATCAGTGTTATCAATTTCTACCGTGATCCCTGAACGCGTTGTCACAACATCGCCTGGACGCAGGGCGTTGGCTGAAACAGCATTTTCTACTGCTGGAATAAGCACGCGCAGACGAACGGGTAAGTTGTTACCCATAATAAGTTGCGCTAGACCTAACACGTGTGCTGCACCGCCCATGTCTTTTTTCATGTTGCGCATGCCTGCTGCTGGTTTTAAATCTAAACCGCCACTGTCGAAACAAACTCCTTTACCAACGAGCGTAACTTTTGGTGCATTTTCATCACCCCAAGTTAAGTCGATAAGTTGTGGTGTATTGTCACTTGCGCGGCCAACCGCATGAATGGTCGGATAGTTTTGCTCAAGTAACTCGTCGCCAACAATTTGCTTTACGCCACCGCCATATTGCTCGGTAAGGTTTATAGCAACTTGGGCAATATGCTGCGGCATCATATCGGCTGCTGGTGTGTTTACCATATCACGCACTAACGACTGCGCTTGATGATCTAAATTGACCTGTGCGACTAGCTCGTCATTGTTGATAACTAGCGTTGGGAAAGTGTTTGATGTCTTTTTGTAGTCAGTAAATTCATAACAACCAGCTAACCAACCAAAAGCGATAGCTTGCTCGAATTGTGGCTGGCTAACTAACTGATAAGTATTGATAGGTAGCGATTTTACAAGGTCGCCACACGCGAAGTAATCGCTTAAATCATCCGCTACAAAAAGTGCAAAAGTGATGTTGCCATCAGCATCTGGTACCAAACTGAGCCCTTGTTGTTTGTATCCTGTTGCAGTTAGCCATTGCTTGGTTGCCGATGATTGCTCAGTCAACCATTGTTCAAATTGGCTTTTCTCTAGAATGTGAAGGGGAAGGGTGGCTTGGTCATGAGCACTGATGAGCATGTATGATCCTTAGGGACTTAGGTTGAAAAATTGAAGGTCATTATACGCTTGTCATTAATAATGTGTAGCCGTTACAGATCTTTTCCCCGCAGCAGTGAAGCAGTATATAATGCGTTCTTTTTTCGCCTGAGAAATTCATGTACGTCGATTTACTATTTATATTGTTACCGCTGGTTATTGGCTATTTATTTGTCGTTAAATCTGAACAATTGCTCCATCGTGTTAATCAAAGCTGCGGCTATATGGTCTATTTCATTTTGTTTCTCATGGGCATCAGTCTTAGCTTAATCGATAATTTCGCCAGCAATGCCAAAGAAGTCGTCATTCAAGCCGTAACCTTTATCGGCGTTATTCTCGGTGTAAACTTAATCGGGTTATATGCGTTAGATCGCTGGCATCGACAAAAAATCAACAAGGTGACAAAGGTCGTCATTGATAAGTGGCCAATGATTATTGAGTCGATTTCGCTACTTGGTGTTGTCGCATTGGGTTTTGTTATTGGACTTTTTGTGGTTATTGATAAAACGTGGATTGATAAAAGCAGTGAATGGGCATTAATGTTGTTGCTACTCCTTATTGGTATTTCGCTGCGTAACAGCGGCATTGCGCTGCGGGATATTCTACTCAATAAAAGCGGGATGCAAATCGCATTAGTCGTGATGGTGACCTCTTGGATTGGTGGCCTAGTGGTTGCTAAGCTGTTGCAACTGCCGCTAAATCATGGTCTTGCGGTAAGTTCTGGCTTTGGATGGTACTCTTTATCAGGAATTCTGATTAGCGATGGTATCTCGCCACTGCTAGGGGCTGTTGCACTAATTAATGATCTTGGCCGTGAGCTAGTAGCAATATTTATAATCCCATTATTAATCGCTTCCAAACGTCATAGCGCTATTGGCATCGGCGGCGCTACCTCAATGGACTTTACCCTGCCAATTATTCAAAAGACAGGGGGCAGTGCAGCAGTGCCTATTGCTATTGTCAGTGGTTTCATCCTCAGTATTATGGCTCCGCTGTGCATGTTGTTCTTTATTAATCTTTAATTCTACTTCAGTAATCCCACTCTACTTTCAACCACACCGCTTTACCTTAAGGTAAAGCGGTGTCTCTAATATTGTTGCTTAAATATACTAACGTCTAATTTTCAGTCAGATTCAACTCCGTATTATCGATATTGCTTTACCAATACGTAACTTATTTAACATTTAGTTTACGTAAACGTTAACGGTGCAATAACTAGATAAGAGCACCAAACCGTCTAGGAAGAGGAGGCGTAAGTGGCAGAATCTATATTAGATGTTAATAACATATCTTTAGCATTTGGAGGTGTGAAAGCCTTAACTGATGTTAGTTTTTCAGTAGAAAAAGGCAGCGTCTTTTCTATTATAGGGCCAAATGGGGCAGGAAAAACCAGCATGCTTAACTGTGTTTCTGGTCGATATCAACCACAACAAGGGGTGATAAATTTCGACGGGAAAGACGTAACTAATCTAAGACCAAATGATCGTGCCAATCTCGGTATGGGTCGAACCTTTCAAAATCTCGCATTATTCGGACACATGTCAGTGTTAGATAACATCATGGTTGGCCGACATCACCTGCTGAAAAATAATTGGGTAACTGGTCCATTGTATTGGTTATCCGGTGCGCAAAAAGAAGAGCTCGCGCATCGTCGTCATGTCGAGGAGATCATCGATTTTCTTGAGATTTCGCATATTCGAAAATCGACAGCTGGAACGCTCTCGTACGGTTTGCGCAAACGTGTTGAGTTAGCAAGGGCGATGGCATTAAAACCAAAAATGATTCTGCTTGATGAACCAATGGCGGGCATGAACTTGGAAGAGAAAGAGGACATGGCGCGCTATATTCTCGATCTCAATGAAGAGTTCGGTATCACTGTGGTGATGATTGAGCACGATATGGGTGTTGTAATGGATATTTCACATCAGGTGATGGTATTGGATTTCGGTAAGAAACTGATTAGTGGCGATCCAGAAATGGTGATGGCAGATCCACACGTTAAACGCGCTTATTTGGGTGAAGAAGTGGACGAATCTGAGACGGTTGGAGCTTAGAACATGAAAACATTGGATACATTTCCAAAGATACTAAGAGAAAATGCTAAGCAATATCCTAATGATGTTGCGATGCGCGAAAAAGAATTTGGTATCTGGAACGAATTTACATGGCAAGACTACAACGATCGCGTGAAGTGGTTGTCGTTAGGCTTGCTTGATTTAGGGATTGCACCTGGCGATGCGGTGGCATTGCTTGGCGATAACCGTCCTGAATGGGTATGGGGTGAAGTTGCGGCTCATGCCATGAAGTGTTTCTCCTTGGGTGTTTATCAAGACTCAATGCACGAAGAAGTTGCTTATCTTCTAAATCACGGTCAAGCGACAGTGGTTATTGCCGAAGATGAAGAACAATGTGACAAGCTGCTAGAGCTTGGCGATGAAATACCATCGGTTAAATACATTGTTTATTGCGATCCACGCGGCATGCGTAAGTATGATGATCCACGCTTAATCGACGTCGAAAAAGTGTATGAAATAGGCCGCCAAATCGAGGCTAAAAACGCTGGTGCCTATGATGCGTTGGTGGATGCAACTAACCCTGATGATACGGCTATTTACTGTACAACCTCGGGGACGACTTCGAAACCGAAGATTGCGCTATTGCCTGGTGGCCGATTTGTGGAGCACTGTCAGGCGTATTTACGCGCAGATCCGAGAAAAGCAGGTGACAATTATGTGTCAGTATTGCCATTACCTTGGATCATGGAGCAAGTGTACGCCGTTGGTATGGCGCTAATTAGCCGTCAAATTGTCAATTTTGTGGAAGAGCAAGAGACCATGATGGCGGATCTACGTGAAATCGGCCCTAACTTCGTACTACTTGCACCTCGTGTGTGGGAAAACATTATTGCTGATGTGCAAACCCGCATGATGGACTCGACGCCGCTTAAGCAAAAGTTGTTTAAGTTTGCGATGGATAGAGCCTACAAGGCGCTGGATGAAGGTCGTCATTCTAAACTGGCTGAATGGATCCTGTTAAAAGCACTGCGTGATCGTTTAGGCTTTAGTTTCCTCGATTCAGCAGCCACTGGTGGCGCGGCAATGGGACCTGACTCCTTTAGGTTTTTCCACGCTATCGGCGTGCCGCTGCGTCAGCTTTACGGTCAAACAGAAATGTGTGGTGCTTACACAGTGCACCATGACAACGATATTGATTACGACAGTGTGGGCTTTGCGTTCGATAACGCTGAAGTTAAGGTCATTAATCCAGATTCTGAAGGCGTTGGCGAAATCATTTCCAAAACCGTGGGTATGTTTACAGGTTACCTCAATAACGAGAAAGCTTATAACGAAGATGTGGTTGATGGTTGGATGCACACCGGTGATGCTGGTTACTTTAAGAAGGATAACGGTCACTTGGTTGTTATCGACCGTATTAAAGATATGGCGAAAACCGCTCATGGCGTGAGTTACTCGCCGCAATACATCGAAAACAAACTTAAGTTCTCATCGTTTATTGCTGAGGCCGTTATCTTGGGTAATGAGCGTGACCACCTTGCCGCTATTGTCTGTATCCGTTTTGGTATCTTATCAAAATGGGCAGAGCAGCAAGGTTTAGCCTTTACCAACTATACCAATCTCTCATCACTGCCAGAGGTTTACGCTAAAATCCAAGCGGAGATTGAAGGGGTAAACAAAACCCTACCGGACGCGCAGAAGATTCAAAAATTCATACTGCTTTACAAAGAGCTGGATGCCGATGATGGCGAGCTAACGCGTACCCGTAAAGTACGTCGCGGTGTTATTAACGACAAGTACGGCGATATTATCGAATCTATTTACTCAGGTGATGATTCGGTTGATATCGATACAGAGATTACCTTCCAAGATGGCAGTAAGACGCGCATTCAGACTTGTTTGAAAGTGGCGACGCTTATTGAATCAAACAATGTGATCGAAATGGATAGGAAGCAAGCATCATGAATACTGAATTATTAATGCAGCTAGTAGTAAACGGACTCATTGTTGGTTTGCTATATGGCGTAGTGGGGATGTGTTTTGTATTGGTTTACAAATCTACCCAAATCGTAAACTTTGCCCAAGGTGAGTTCTTATTGATCGGCGCTTGGGTGTGTTGGGCCTTTCTGGTCTATTTCCAAGTTCCGTTTATCTTCGGATTCCTGTTGACCCTCGTCTTTATGGCGGGATTCGGTATCTTGCTGCAAATGGTGGTGTTGCGCCCGATGATTGGTGAGCCAATTATCTCGGTGATTATGATCACCATCGGTTTATCGATGTTCTTCCAAGCACTAATGAAGTGGATCTTCGGTGTATCGGCAGAGAGTTATCCGCAAGTATTCGATACTCAATCATTTGAGATCTTTGGATTAAACATTGAAGCGGCTTACTTAATGAGTACCTGTATCGCCATTGTGATCATGGGAATGTTCTATTGGTTCTTTAAATACTCAAAGCAGGGCTTAGCGATGCGTGCAACAGCATTCGACCAGCAAGTTGCACAATCCTTAGGCATCTCTGTAAAGCATGTATTTGCCATGAGCTGGGCAATTGCTGCAACAGTATCTGCGACCGCGGGTATCGTTATCGGAATGGTAAATGGTGTCTCTGATTCGCTCTCAGTCATCGGTATCAAGGTATTCCCAGCGGTAATTTTAGGTGGTTTAGATTCAATTGTCGGTGCAATTGTCGGCGGTTTAATTATCGGTGTGCTTGAAAACGTTGCCGAATTCTTCGATGGCCAATACCTACATTGGGGCAACCTATATGACATCGCACCATTCTATGTCTTGTTAATTATCTTGTGGTTCAAACCTTACGGTCTGTTCGGCACTAAAGACATCGAACGTATCTAAACTCGATAAGGATTTTAATTATGTCTACAACATCTATGCGTCCTTGTGGTGACTTTAGAACCAGTTATCAGCAGGACAATACAATTTTTGAAACCAAGTTTATTTGGTTATTAGCAATCGCAAGCGTTGGCTTGCTGTGTTTAGCACCGCTATTTCTTGATGAGTACTTTTTATCGTTAGCAATTCAGGTGTCATATCTTGGTATTGCGGCATTAGGTCTAAATATCTTAGTGGGCTTTACTGGGCAAATCTCGCTGGGTCACGGCGCGTTCTTTGGCTTTGGCGCGTTCGCCTCAGCTTGGATAAACACGCAATTTAGTATTCCAGTGTTTTTTGCCATTCCACTCGCGGGTTTCTTAACCATGGCAGTGGGAATGATGTTTGGTTTGCCAGCGGCGCGTATTAAAGGCTTATACCTTGCAATCGCGACGCTAGCGGCGCAATTCATCATCGAAGACTTCTTCGCTCGTGCAGAGTGGTTCTCAGGTGGCTCTGCTGGTGCGATGGCTGAAAGCGTTGAAATTTTCGGTTTCTTATTCGATACCGACCAAAGCTTCTACTATGTCGCTATTTTTGCATTGGTGACCATGTACCTTTGGGGCTCAAACCTGATGCGTACGCGTGATGGTCGTGCTTTTGTCGCAGTGCGCGATCATTATTTATCTGCTGAAATCATGGGGATTAACTTAACTAAATACCGTTTGCTATCGTTTGGTGTTTCAGCGTTCTACGCTGGTATCGGTGGCGCGTTATACGGTCATTACTTAGGCTATGTATCAGCAGAGGGCTTCACCATTATGTTGTCCATTCAGTTCTTAGCCATGTGTATTATCGGCGGTCTGGGTTCGGTAAAAGGCACCTTAATGGGCGTAGTTTTCATGGTTATGTTACCTGAATCGTTAGAGTCGGTAGTTGGCATCATGAAAGAAACGAGCTGGGGCAACATTCCAGCGGTAGTTGATGGCATTGCTTATCTCAAAGAAATGGCTATTGGCTTGGTGATTATCCTGTTCTTAATCTTTGAACCTGAAGGTCTAGCGCACCGCTGGGCACAGATCAAAAATTACTGGAAATTCTACCCATTTTCTTATTAATCAAAACAGTAAACAAACATTTAAAACCCAAAACGGCGAAGTTCGCTTCGCCACATAATTAAAACAAGAGGATTGTAAAATGAATAAAGTATTACTAGGTTCACTAAGCGCAGTTAGTTTAGCAGTGTCGGCAGCAGCTCAGGCGAAAGATGAGGTGTTTGTTGGTCACTTAGCGGATCTTTCGGGCCCAACGGCATTCGTTGGTAAGTATTATGCCGATGGTGTACGCGACTCACTTGCTTATATTAATAAAAACGGCGGTATTGACGGTACGACCGTGAACTTTGAAACCATTGATTACGCCTACAAAGTACCGCAAGCAATTGGCGCTTATAAAAAATGGAAATCACGTAAGAAAATGGTGGCAATGCAAGGTTGGGGCACTGCAGATACTGAAGCACTCATCTCATTTGCCGCTAAAGATAAAATTCCCGTTTACTCTGCGTCTTACTCGGGGCATTTAACGGATCCAATGGGGAAAAACCCGCACACTAAAAAGCCTGCACCATATAACTTCTTCTACGGCGCATCATATTCAGATGCTTGTCGCGCACTTGTTAAGTGGGCTGCGGACGACTGGAAAGCGAAAGGTAATAAAGGTAAGCCTAAATTTACTCACATTGGCGCAAACCACCCATTCCCTAACGCACCGAAAAAAGCCTGTGCCGAATATGCCAACGAGCTTGGTTTTGAAGTCATGCCTTCAGTCGTTGTTTCGATGAAACCAGGTGATTTCAAGGCGCAGTGTTTAACTCTTAAAAACTCGGGCTCTAACTATGGTTATATTGGCAACTTAGGTGGTTCGGTATTATCACTAGTAAAATCGTGTAAGACAGTGGGTACTGAAATTCAGTTAATGTCTAACATCTGGGGTGGCGATAAAGAGATTTTCAATGCAATTGGCGATGGTGTAAAAGATTACGTCTTCCCAACTATGACACCGTTCTGGACGGATAAAGTTAAAGGCATGGAGTTAGTGCGCGAAATTTCTAAAATATCTGATAAATCTGGTCAAAAGGCGCGTACCCACCACTATGTTCGCGGCGTCTGTAGTGCATTTTACATGAAAGAAGCAATGCAATGGGCCAAGAAAAATGGTGGTATCACAGGTGAAAACATCAAGAAAGGTATGTATGCCGTCAAAGATTGGGAGCCAAAAGGTTTAGAAGGTGCTTGTATGCCTGCAACTTGGACAGCGGAAGATCATCGCGGTATTAACACTGTTGCAATCTATAAAGGTAACTACGTTAACGGTGAAGTAAAAGTCGACAAAGTTGACGAAGTGACATTAGAGCGTCGCGACGACTGGTTAGGCTACTAATCAATAAAGCCCAAAGTGGCTGATGCAGAGTCAGCCACTTATTGGGACACGGTGTAGTTTCGTTGGAGAAAAAAATGAGTGCAGTAGAAAAAATAGCAACCCAAACACCTTTGTTGAGTGTCAACAATATTGAAGTCGTTTACGATGATGTTATTCAAGTACTTCGCGGCGTAAGCCTTGATGTACCGGAAGGCGAAATTGTTACCTTACTGGGTCCAAACGGCGCAGGTAAATCAACTACATTAAAAGCAATTAGTGGTTTACTTAAAACGGAATACGGTGAAGTAACCAAGGGCGACATCCATTTTATGGGAGAGCGCCTCGATAAAAAGCTCGCTGAAGATGTTGTACGTAGCGGGATCTTCCAAGTAATGGAAGGCCGTCGTATTGTCGAAGACATGACCTGTATCGATAACCTAAAGCTAGGGGCTTATACCCGAAATGATCGCGAAATAAATAGCGATATTGAAATGGTATTTGATTTGTTCCCGCGTCTAAAAGAACGTACTGGGCTTGCCGGTTATCTCTCAGGTGGTGAGCAACAAATGCTGGCAATCGGCCGCGCGTTAATGGCGCGTCCAAAAATGATTTTACTTGATGAACCATCAATGGGATTATCGCCGTTATTGGTAAAAGAAGTATTTTCTATTATTGAGCGTATCAATAAAGAGCAGGGCATTACGATGTTACTGGTAGAGCAAAATGCGAATTACGCACTGCGTGCAGCCGATTATGGTTACATCATGGAATCTGGCAAAATCGTAATGGACGGCACCAGCGAATCGCTACTCAATAATGAAGATGTGAAAGAGTTTTACCTCGGCGGCGGTAATGAAGAGCGCAAAAGCTTTAAGAACCTTAAGTCTTATAAGCGTCGTAAGCGCTGGTTATAACAGAAGGAATATCCACAATGAGTGAATTTTTTGACGAGCTAGAAACGCAAGATGCAACTGCGCGAGAGCAACACTTGTTGGGGCAATTGCCTGAGCTGATTGCGCGTGCCAAGGCTGACTGTGACTACTACCGCTCGAGCTTAATCGATGTTGACCCACAGACTATTACCTCGCGTGAAGCGTTAGAAAAACTACCGATTTTGCGCAAAAGTAGTTTGATTAAACTCCAGCAACAGCAATATCCGTTTGCAGGCATTAATTCAAACAACGCGCCAATTGAACGCGTTTTTCAATCACCAGGGCCTATTTATGATCCACAAGGCAGCGGCAGCGATTATTGGCGCACAGGTCGCGCGTTTTACGCCGCAGGGTTTAGGCAAGGGGATTTAGTTCAAAACTGTCTGTCTTATCACTTAACTCCGGGGGGCTTTATTCTCGATGCAGGTGCTAAAGCTTGTGGCTGTAGCGTGATCCCTGCTGGGCCTGGGCAAACCGAGCAACAGCTTGAAGTCATCAAACATCTAAAACCTCAAGGTTATTGTGGCACGCCGTCCTTTTTGAATATTTTGCGTCAAAAAGGCGATATTAGCTCTATCAAAAAAGCGCTCGTTACTGGGGAAGCATTGCCTGAATCATTGCGTTTAAGTTTTGAAGATAGTGGTATTAGCGTTCTACAAGCTTATGCCAATGCCGATGCGGGCCTTATCGCCTATGAATCCAAAGCAAAAATGGGCATGATTGTCGCCGAAGATATCATTGTTGAAATAGTCAGACCGGGCACTAATAAGCCCGTTAGCGAAGGTGAAGTCGGTGAGATTGTTATTACGTGTTTTAACGAAGCGTATCCACTCATTCGATTTGCCACTGGTGATTTATCAGCGGTATTGCCGGGGCAAAGTCCTTGTGGTCGCACTAATATGATGATCAAAGGCTGGTTAGGCCGTGCCGATCAAACCACTAAGGTAAAAGGTATGTTTGTTCACCCAGAGCAAATCGAGCAAATTGTTTGTCATTATCCAAGCCTTAACAAAGCGCGACTGGTGGTTAGCAGTAAGAACCACAACGATGAGATGTTACTCATTTGTGAAAGTAGTGAGCCAGAATCGATAAATGAAGCTGAACTCAGAGACAGAATTAAAGCAGTCACTAAATTAACAGGACGGGTTAAACTTGTCGGCTTAAATTGTATCGCTAATGACGGCAAGGTTATCGAAGATTTAAGGGTTTATAATTAATAAACAAACTAATTTTTAGTTGGTATGAAAAAAGCGCAGTTTAACTGCGTTTTTTTTCGTCTAAAATATGCATTTTTATGCTGATTTAGTGACTTAGGCCCATTGGCAGCCTGATTAATGACTGGCATTATGATTGACCAAATTAAAGAAGAAAGCATTAAACAGGTTTAAAGGAAATCATGGATTCACTGACGTTATCACCTATTTCATCGGTCAACGGCACCGTTAATTTACCCGGCTCAAAAAGCCTATCAAATCGCGCACTGTTATTAGCGGCGCTTGCTAGCGGTGAAACGACTATTCATAACCTGTTAGACAGCGATGATATTCGTCATATGCTAAATGCTCTAACGGCATTAGGCGTTAGCTATCAATTAAGTGATGATAAAACCACTTGTGTTGTGCAGGGCAATGGTGGTCCGATTAATATTGATAATGCGGTTGAGCTGTATTTAGGCAACGCCGGCACGGCAATGCGGCCTTTGTGTGCGGCGCTGTGTTTAGGGCAAGGTGAATTTAAGCTAACCGGTGAACCTCGTATGTCAGAGCGTCCGATTGATTCGCTGGTTGAAGCACTGCAAGCTATGGGCTGTGATATTAGTTATCACGATTTTCCTGGTTTTCCACCAGTTACTATTAAGGGAACAGGTATTGCTGGTGGCAAGGTAAAGATTGATGGCTCTGTCTCAAGTCAGTTTTTAACAGCCTTTTTAATGGCAGCGCCACTTGCAAAAGACGATATTGAGATTGAAATTGTCGGGGAGCTTGTTTCTAAGCCGTATATTGAGATTACCCTAGATTTAATGGCTAAATTTGGCGTTACTGTTGAACATACCGATCTTCAAAATTTCGTTGTTAAAGGCCAGCAGCAATATCAATCGCCGGGCGAGGTATTTGTTGAAGGTGATGCGTCATCGGCGAGTTACTTCTTGGCCGCAGCGGCGATTAAAGGTGGTGAAATTACAGTAACTGGTGTCGGTAGCGATAGCGTGCAGGGTGATAAGCATTTTGCCGATGTGTTAGAAGCGATGGGAGCAACTGTCACTTGGCATCCTCATGCCATTACTGTGAAGGCTGGAGAGCTAACCGCAGTTGACATGGACATGAACCATATCCCTGATGCTGCTATGACCATTGCGACAACTGCATTGTTTGCAAAAGGCACAACCGCTATTCGCAATATCTACAACTGGCGCGTGAAAGAAACCGATCGTTTAAACGCGATGGCAACAGAGCTGCGCAAAGTTGGTGCAATAGTTGATGAAGGTCACGATTTTATTACAATTACGCCACCTCAAAACTTAACTCATGCCGCTATTGATACCTATAACGATCATCGTATCGCCATGTGTTTCTCGCTGGTTGCGTTAAGTGGCACACCAGTGACCATCAATGATCCCGGCTGTACTGCCAAAACTTTCCCAACTTATTTTGAGCAATTTGACAAGGTGAGTAATCAATAATTGTTTGATTTAATCCGTGTTTTATAAAGGTTAATTTTTTGTTTCTTTCTATCTTATTAACCTTTCCTAATGTAGAATATGCACCGAAATTTTTCCGGTAGGGTCATTAGCCCTGCCGAGTTAGTTATGCAGCCCATGTGTTGGGCGTTTTAATTAGGAGTATACAATGGCCGAAAATTTGTCAGTAATTACTATTGATGGACCAAGTGGCGCCGGTAAAGGAACTATCGCAAGATTACTCGCTGATAAACTAGGTTGGCAATTACTCGATAGCGGTGCGATTTACCGCGTGCTTGCATTAGCAGCAATTCATCATAACGTTGCACTTGATAACGAAGATGCGTTAACACCACTAGCGGGTCATTTAGATGTTCGCTTTGTGAGTGACGTTGATACCAATGCAATTAAAGTGATCCTTGAAGGCGAAGACGTGACTCGCGAAATCCGCAGTGAAAAAGTGGGTAATAGCGCGTCAAAAGTCGCCGCATTTCCTCGTGTTCGCGAAGCCTTATTACGTCGCCAACGCGCTTTTTTAAGTGAAGATGGATTAATTGCAGATGGTCGTGATATGGGAACTATCGTTTTCCCACAAGCACCGATTAAATTTTTCTTAACGGCAAGTGCGCAAGAGCGCGCCCAGCGTCGCTATAATCAGTTGCAAGAAAAGGGCTTTGATGCTAATATCCAGTCCCTTTTGAGCGAGATCACCGAGCGTGACGAGCGAGATCGCAACCGCGCAGTTGCACCGCTTGTTCCGGCTGATGATGCGTTTGAAATCGATTCAACAGGACTTTCTATTGAGCAAGTGTTTGAAAAAGTACTCGAACATGTGTCGATTGACGCCGAAATAGAATAGAACTGTTAACAACTTTCAGGTTGACTCCAGGATGGATAAGACCTTTTTATTAACTACCCCGTTATCGCAGGACTGCGTAGTCGGATTAAAAAATGTGAATTAAACATGACAGAATTATCTTTTGCTGAACTGTTTGAAGAATCTCTTCAAGAACTAGAAACTCGCCAAGGTGCCATCGTTAAAGGTACTGTAGTACGCATCGAACGCGGCACAGTATTAGTAGACGCAGGCCTAAAATCTGAAAGCCCAATCTCTGCTGACCAATTCAAAAACGCACTTGGTGAACTAGAAGTGGCTGTTGGCGACGTTGTTGACGTAGCTATCGACGCAATGGAAGACGGTTTCGGTGAAACTCAACTTTCTCGCGAAAAAGCTAAGCGTCACGAGTCTTGGGGCGTTCTTGAGAAAGCATTTGAAGAGCAAGAAACTATCGTTGGTGTTATCAACGGTAAAGTTAAAGGTGGCTTCACTGTTGAAGTAAACACTATCCGTGCTTTCCTACCTGGTTCTCTAGTAGATGTTCGCCCAGTTCGCGACACGTCTCACCTAGAAGGCAAAGAGTTAGAATTTAAAGTTATCAAGCTAGACCAAAAGCGTAACAACGTTGTTGTTTCTCGCCGTGCAGTTATCGAAACTGAAAACAGTGCAGAGCGTGAAGAGCTATTAGCTAGCCTACAAGAAGGTATCGAAGTTAAGGGTATCGTTAAGAACCTAACTGACTACGGTGCGTTCGTAGATCTAGGCGGTATCGACGGTCTTCTACACATCACTGACATGGCTTGGAAACGCGTTAAGCACCCAAGCGAAATCGTTGCAGTTGGTGACGAAATCAACGTTCGTGTACTTAAGTACGATCGTGAAAAGACTCGTGTATCTCTTGGTCTTAAGCAAATGGGCGAAGATCCATGGGTATCAATCGCTGGTCGTTTCCCAGAAGGTCACAAACTTACTGGTCGCGTAACTAACCTAACTGATTACGGTTGTTTCGTTGAAATCCAAGAAGGCGTAGAAGGTCTAGTACACGTTTCTGAAATGGATTGGACTAACAAGAACATCCACCCATCTAAAGTTGTTAGCTTGGATGACGAAGTGGAAGTAATGGTTCTAGACATCGACGAAGAACGTCGTCGTATTTCTCTAGGTCTTAAGCAATGTGTTGCTAACCCATGGTCTGAGTTCTCTTCTAAGTTCGCTAAAGGCGATCGCGTTTCTGGTAAGATCAAATCTATCACTGACTTCGGTGTATTCATCGGTCTTGACGGTGGTATCGACGGTCTTGTACACCTATCTGACATTTCTTGGAATGTTGCTGGTGAAGAAGCTGTACGTGATTTCTCTAAAGGTGACGAGATTGAAGCTGTTGTTCTTGCAGTTGATGCAGAGCGTGAGCGTATCTCTCTTGGTATCAAGCAATCTGAAGAAGATCCATTCAACAACTACCTAGCAGATAACAAAAAAGGTGCTATCGTTAAAGGTAAAGTTACAGCTGTTGACGCAAAAGGCGCAACTGTTGAACTAGCTGATAGCGTTGAAGGTTACATCCGCGTTGCAGACATTTCACGTGACCGCATCGAAGATGCATCTACTGAACTATCTGTAGAGCAAGAAGTTGAAGCGAAGTTCGTTGGTGTTGACCGTAAGAACCGCGTAATCAGCCTATCTATCCGCGCTAAAGACGAAGCTGAAGAAAAATCAGCAGTTGAAAGCGTAAACAATGCAGAAGAGAGCTTCTCTTCAAATGCAATGGCTGAAGCGTTCAAAAACGCAAACCGTGACTAATTATTAGTTGACTGGGGCGTGTAAACGCCTCATTCTATTAATAATCATACTGCTAAGAGGAAGGTTTATGACTAAGTCAGAATTAATCGAAAGATTAGCCCTGAAACAATTACATTTGTCAGCAAAAGATATCGAGAGTGCTGTAAAAGACATGCTTGATATGATGGCAAACACTTTGGCATCAGGTGACCGAATCGAAATTCGAGGTTTTGGTAGTTTCTCGTTGCATTACCGCGCACCGCGCACTGGACGTAATCCTAAGTCTGGTGAAACGGTTGAACTAGGGTCGAAGTACGTACCTCATTTCAAACCAGGTAAAGAGCTTCGCGAGCGAGTCAACGCCAGTCTTAATGCGTAGTTACCATTAGTAACTGTTTGTGAAAAAGCGGCCATTGTGGTCGCTTTTTTTTATGCCTGAGCTAATAGGGCGCTAAATAATATAGTGTCGTTTATTGATGCAAGTGAGTATTTCAACAACTATTTCATCAAATAATCGCTAGTAAGGCGCTTGATTTTCTTGGATAATAAACGGCGTCTTACGTGTTGTAAGCTCGGAAGTTTCATCATTTTATAGCGATTTTTGTAAGGAGCGATAATGAAAGGTATTCTGACGACAATGTTCGTGATTGTTTTCTTTGCAATTGCTGCATTGTTTAGTGCTGTCAATACAGCGACTGTCGATTTGAATTATCTGGTGGGACAGGGAAATTTCAATGTAAGCACCTTGTTGGGATTAGCCTTTGTTAGTGGCTTTGTGATTTGTTGGGTTATCTTCTATTCGATGTATTTACAGCTCAAGCTCAAGTTAGCGATGACCAATAAAAAGTTGCATAAGGCACAGTCGTCCGATGCTCAGTCATCAAGTAACGCGATAGCCGTTAACGACAACGCTTAGATAGTTATTATGGAGTTACTTTTTCTTTTATTACCCATTGCCGCTGCGTACGGTTGGTACATGGGAAGAAGAAGTGCCGGCCATCAACATCAAAAAAATGCCAGTGAACATTCAAAAAATTATTTTGCTGGCCTCAATTACTTATTGTCTGACGAGCCAGATAAAGCCGTCGACCAATTTATTTCGCTCGTTGAAGTTGACAGTGAAACCATAGAAACCCACCTTGCCTTAGGACGCTTATTTCGCCAGCGCGGTGAAGTCGATCGCTCTTTGCGTATCCATCAAAACTTATTAGCGCGTCCGAACTTAAGTCACGAACAACGGGATAATGCGTTGTTCGAATTAGCTAACGATTATCTTCAAGCTGGCCTCATTGATCGCAGTGCCAATCTATTTATTGAGCTTAGCGATAACAAAGTTTATCGAGAGAAATCTCTTGCCCATCTGGTGTGTATTTATCAAAAAACTAAAGACTGGCAGCAAGCAATCGACACATCTCGCGCACTAGTCGATTTAGGTAGAAGACAGCTGATTCCGGCGCGAGCACATTTTTATTGCGAATTGTACGAGAGTAATGGTGATGTTGATGACATCACGTTATTGCAACGAGCATTGCAAGTTGATGCTGGCTGTACTCGCGCGCGATTAATGTTAGGACAATACTTTTTCGACCGCGGACAATATGAAGAGTGTCAGTTAGTTATAGACCAGTTTCTTGGTCAAGATATCGATTTTTTCCGCGAAGCAATCCCGTTGTTTAAAGCCTGTTATCAAGCTAGAAATCAGCTTGATTTATTGGCAGCAAAATTTGATGACGCCATTGCAAAAGGCGCTGGTATAGCAACGGTGATGGCAAAGATTGAACTGAATGATGCTGATTTAGATGACGATGCAATCGAAGAGCTGTTAACCAAGCACCTATTTGAAGCGCCAAGTGTGACGGGGTTTTATCATTTGATGAGCGCACAAATTAGTAATGCTGAAAATGGCAAAGCAAAAGAAAGTTTACTGCATTTAAAGGCGCTAGTAGCCGAGCAACTGAAAGTTCGTCCGGTTTACCGTTGCGGAAGTTGCGGCTTTAGTGCAAAGAAAATTCAATGGCAATGTCCTTCGTGTTTGTCATGGGGCAGCGTTAAACCGATTCGCGGTTTAGATGGCGATTAGCCATCATCTAATTTACGATTAATTTATGAAGTAAAATGAGGGTAAAAGAGAACATGAGTAATCAATCAAAAGTGGTTGTTGCATTAGATTTTGACAACCAAGATAAAGCCTTGGCCTTTGTTGAGACAATAGATCCACAAAGTTGTCGCTTAAAAGTTGGCAAGGAGATGTTTACTTATTTCGGCCCTGAATTCGTCAAACAACTTGTAAACAAGGGATTTGATGTCTTTTTAGATCTTAAGTTTCACGATATTCCTAATACTGTGGCCAAGGCAGTCACTGCGGCAGCAGAGCTAGGTGTGTGGATGGTTAATGTCCATGCCACTGGTGGTGAAAAAATGATGCGTGCGGCTAAAGAAGCATTAGTGCCTTACGGCGACAAAGCGCCTATTTTAATTGCGGTTACTGTGCTAACCAGTATGGAACAAGCAGAGTTACCATTAATTGGTATTGAAGCACCATTAGATGAACATGTACTACGTTTAGCTACGCTGACAAAAAACAGTGGGCTTGATGGTGTGGTTTGCTCTGCGCAAGAAGCACAGAAACTAAAGGCTGAGTTAGGACAAGATTTCCAGCTGATCACCCCAGGAATTCGTCCAGCGGGAAGTGCCGTCGGCGATCAGAAACGTATCATGACACCAGAAAAAGCTGTTGCGGCAGGCAGTGATTACTTGGTAATAGGGCGTCCAATAACCCAATCTGATAATCCACAACAAGTTTTATCAACAATCAATGCCTCATTGGCGTAGCGCTAATTAGTCTTTACAAAAACCGCCTGTTGGCGGTTTTTTTATTTGTCTGGTCAGACCCGTAATTAACAAGTTTTTATCATCCTTAGGTTCAACTTTGAAAATTTTTGTTATATATTCAAACATACGTTTAAAAGAAGTGTTTAACAATGATAGGAATAATCCATGGCTGAATACAAAGCACCACTCGAAGATATGAACTTTTTACTTACTAACGTTTTTGATGTTGAACAGTTGTGGCAGAGTATTCCAGCACTTGCTGAGTCTGTGGATGTCGATACGGCGCAAGCGATTCTTGAAGAAGGCGGTAAGCTAGCGAGCAGTCTGATTGCACCCCTTAATCGCAGCGGTGATGAAGAAGGTGCAGAATGGAATGACGGTGTCGTTACAACGCCGACCGGATTTAAAGAAGCCTACGCAACATTTGCCGAAGGTGGCTGGGGCGGTCTTTGTGGTGATGCAAACTACGGCGGTATGGGCATGCCTAAAATGCTTGGCGTGTTGTTTGATGAAATGATGTATGGCGCCAATAGTTCTTTTACGCTTTATCCGACACTGACGGCTGGCGCCTGTTTAGCATTAAGTGCTCATGGTAGCGAGGAACTTAAAGAAGCCTATTTACCAAATCTCTATAGCGGCCAATGGTCGGCGTCAATGTGTTTAACCGAGCCTCATAGTGGTACCGATCTTGGTTTGATCAAAACAAAAGCGATCCCGCAAGACGACGGCAGTTATGAAGTCACTGGAACCAAAATCTTCATCACTGGTGGCGAGCACGATCTAACCGAAAACATTATCCACTTAGTGTTAGCTAAACTTCCTGATGCGCCAGAAGGCGCGCGCGGTATTTCGCTTTTCTTGGTGCCAAAAATTAATGTAGAAGACGGCGAACTAACCCAAGCCAATAGGGTTTCTTGTGGTTCTATCGAGCATAAAATGGGCATTAAAGCATCAGCGACTTGTGTCATGAATTTTGATGGTGCACGTGGTTATCTGGTCGGGGAACTAAATAAAGGTTTAGCAGCCATGTTTACCATGATGAATTATGAGCGTCTCTCAATCGGTATTCAAGGTATTGGCTGTGGTGAAATGGCGTATCAAGGGGCAGCCGAATACGCTAAAGATCGCTTACAAAGTAAAGGCGTTGGCGAGTTGCGTGATCTATCCAAAGCTGCGGATCCAATTGTGGTGCACGGTGACGTTCGCCGCATGTTGTTAACGGCGAGAGCGAATAACGAAGGTAGCCGAGCGTTGGCGCTGTATATTGCTAAGCAATTAGACATTGCAAAGTTTTCAGAAAATGCCGATGACAAAGCACGAGCGACTCGTCTCGTCGCGCTTTTAACACCAGTCGCTAAGGCATTTTTTACTGACCTTGGTTTAGATTCAACTATAGCGGGACAACAGGTCTTTGGCGGCCATGGTTATATTCGCGAATGGGGCATGGAGCAACTAGTACGTGACGTACGAATTGCGCAAATTTACGAAGGCACTAATGGTATTCAAGCGCTTGATCTAATCGGCCGAAAGGTCGCTGCTAATGGCGGCGCGGATTATCAATTGTTTAGTGAAGAAGTTAAGGCGTATATTAGTCAATATCGCTTGGGCGCACATGCGGGTAATCAACGCCTCAATGCGATGTTTAATTCGCTTGAACAAGCGGTTACAACGCTCGATGAACTCACTGCTATTGTGTTAGAGCGTGCAAGTGACGGTAATGAGTTAAATGGTAATGCAGTCGATTATCTCAACGCATTTGGTTATGCAGCGACTGCTTATATGTGGTGTATGATTTCTCTGAATGTTGTGGTTGCGCAAAGTGATAGCGATAATCCATATCTCGAAAATAAACTCTTTGTTGCAGAGTTCTTTTTTGCACGTCTATTAACTAAGCAATTATCTTGTGCTGCATCGATTAAAGCGGGCGTAAGTTCGTTAATGGCAATGCCAAATGATATGTTCTAAGATGTCTGTTAAATAAACGATTGAAGCCGAATTTTTATTCGGCTTTTTTTTATGCCTCAAAAAAATATCGATAATTTTTAAAACTAGCCGTTGAAAAGCTGTGATAGTCCCCCATAACTAATGCTAAGCGTCGATTAAGTTAATCACACACGCATGATTATGTTAGTAAATTTTTGGAGTTAAGCATGTCAGAAACAACACAAACTCATGGCTTTCAAACGGAAGTAACCCAGATCTTACAATTGATGATCCATTCACTGTATTCAAACAAAGAGATCTTCCTTCGTGAATTGGTATCAAATGCAGCTGATGCTGCCGATAAACTGCGCTTTAAAGCGTTAGAAGATAATAGCCTATACGAAGGTGATGGCGATTTACGTGTTCGTATCGGTTTCGATAAAGAAGCACGCACCATTACGATTAGCGATAACGGTATTGGTATGTCACGTGATGACGTGATTAATCACCTAGGTACTATTGCTAAATCTGGTACAGCGGAGTTCTTTGCAAGTCTATCTGGCGATCAAGCAAAAGACAGTCAATTAATCGGTCAGTTTGGTGTTGGTTTCTACTCGGCATTTATCGTAGCAAACAAGGTTGTGGTTAATACCCGTAAAGCTGGTGAGTCAGCAGACCAAGCAGTGCGCTGGGAATCAGAAGGCAAGGGTAGTTTCGATTTAACGGATATCAGCAAAGAAGATCGCGGTACTGAGATTATCTTGCATCTTAACGAAGGCGAAGATGAGTTCTTAAACGATTACCGCTTAAAGCAAATTGTTGGTAAATACTCTGATCACATTTCAGTAAGCGTTGAAATGTTTAAAGAAGAAGTGGCTGAAGTTGAAGTAGAAGACGGTGACAATATTCCAGCTGTGCCGGCGCACTGGGAAGCCATCAACAAAGCAACTGCGCTGTGGACATTAAGTAAATCAGAGCTAGAAGATAAAGATTATCAAGAGTTCTACAAGCACGTTGCCCACGACTTCCAAGATCCATTAACTTGGGCCCACAACAAGGTAGAAGGAAAGCTTGAGTACACTAGCTTATTATACATTCCAGCAAAAGCACCGTGGGATATGTACAACCGTGAAGGCAACAATGGCTTAAAACTTTATGTGCAACGCGTATTCATTATGGATGACGCCGAGCAATTCATGCCAACCTACCTGCGTTTTGTTAAAGGTCTTGTTGATTCAAACGATTTACCGCTAAACGTATCGCGTGAAATCTTGCAAGAGAACAACATCACTAAACAAATGCGCAGTGGTTGTACAAAGCGTGTCCTACAAATGTTGGATAAGCTTGCTAAGAAAGACAGCGAAAAGTACCAAGGTTTCTGGAAAGAATTTGGCCAAGTACTGAAAGAAGGCCCTGCAGAAGATACAGCTAACAAAGAAGCTATCGCTAAGTTGCTGCGTTTTGCATCGACCCATAACGATACGGCAGAGCAGTCAGTATCATTAGAAGACTACATCTCGCGTATGCCAGAAGGTCAAGACGCGATTTACTACATCACTGCTGATAGCTTCCAAGCGGCTAAAAATAGCCCACACCTAGAGCAATTACGTGCTCGTGGTTATGAAGTATTACTGATGTCAGATCGCATCGATGAGTGGTTAATGAGCCACTTGACTGAATACAGTGAGAAATCGTTCCAGTCAGTGGTTAAAGCGGATTTAGACTTAGGTGAAGTTGATGATGAGACTAAAGCTAAGCAAGAAGAAGTTGAAAAATCACTAGAATCAGTGACTGAGCGTATTAAGTCAGTATTAGGCGATGAAGTGAAAGACGTTCGCGTATCACACCGTCTAACTAACACGCCAAGTTGTATCGTATCTGACGGTCAAGACATGACAAGTCAGATGATTAAACTGATGGAAGCTGCAGGTCAGCCGGTTCCACCAACTAAGTTTATCTTTGAGTACAACCCAGAGCATACGCTAGTTAAACATCTTGCAGATGAACAAGATGAAGCGCGTTTTGAAAAATGGGTAGACGTTTTATACCGTCAAGCACAATTGTCTGAGCGCGGCTCAATCGAAGATCCAGCAGGCTTCATTAATAAGATGAATGAATTGATGTTAGATTTAGCAAAACGTTAATTCATCGAAAAAACCGATAAAGAAGGCCACTAATAGTTTACTGTTAGTGGCCTTTTTGTTTGGGATGGTTTTAGGGATTAGATCTAATGCTTATCTAATCCGTTCTGCTTATTTTAAGGGCGATTTATTGCACTACGGGATCAGAGACTGTAAATTTAACTTACTGTTAAATTTAACAATAAATCCACTGGTACCAAATTAGACACTTCCTAATAAGATGAAATGACCTGTTTCGCCGTACTTATTAATTTGGGGGATTTATTAAATAATTAGTTTGACGTTGATAACTTAGCGTAATTGCTTATGGATAAGCTTCCTAGGTCATTGATAGTAAAGCTAATAATATTACTGAGTAAAGGATTCACCGCATGAGTAACTTCGTCATTCCTCAAAACGCTATGATCATTAGCGTTGAAAAATCTGCTGTAAACGAAGCAACTGAGCAAGCAATAAAAGTTGGAGATGTATTAGATTCTGGAACGGTCCTAGTACTTTATCCTGATACGCATTTCACCCTCATTTATTTAGATGGCACCCAAGAAACAATTAAGCCAGATTCAGCTCTCAGGTTAGATGCTAGAAATGACAATCAGGTCGAAGTAGATACTCAGCTCGAATCCCTCTCTTTAACCGCACAAGACTATGAAATATTAGATAAAGCTATCGAAGAAGAGACCGCCGCAGGCAATACTGTGTTGGCAAATAACGTTGGTAGGTATCTTGATTCTTTAAGGGATAATACTGTCATTGAAAATGACGAATCTGAAATTGCGCAAGGGTCAGATTTTGAGTCTATAGCCCAAGAAACGTTAAATCACGATGCGTTAACCTTCTCGGTTATTCAAAAGTCATATGAACCAAAGCTTACCGTTAATAATATGGACTTACTAGTGACCAATGGTCAGATTGTTGTTAGCGGTGACGTGGAGAACTTTCGACCTGGTTCGACAATTGAAATTGATTTTCTTGATGATTTCTTCGGTGGCGATACCTTCGACAATATCGAGATTAAAGCGGATGGCACTTTTTCACATACTTTTGAAAAAACAGACCTTATCAATGTAGAGCAAGGTGGAATATATCTAACAGTTAGTGTTATCGATAACGGGACTTCTGTAGCTTCAAAGGCAAAAGAAACTTACCTCGATTTCGAAGCGCCAAATAAGCCTGTTGTGTCCCTTGTTCAAGATACTAGTAGTGATGGGATTCTTAATGCAGAAGAATTAGCCGAACAAACACATATCAAGTTCTTGGTTGACCTGGATGGTACAGATGCTCAATCTGGTGATTTTCTAGAGATTAATGGGCAAAAGTTTACACTGACTCGACGTGATATTAATGCCAACGAATTAACCGTTGAATTACCACAGGCAGTAGCACAAGGGGTTGTCGCTACCAATATTGTTTTAGTCGATGCACAAGGAAACCGATCTGACCTCGCAGATTTAAAGAGTGTTACAGTTGATACTATTGCACCAGATCAAGCTGTGGTTGACCTAGGCAAAGCGCAAAATGGTTTAAGCTTAGAAGAGGCGACTAATGGACTAAATATATCTGTACGATTGCCTGATGATGCAGAAATTGGAGATTCAGTTAATCTGTCCGTCAAGCTCCCAAATAATGAAATTCTTCCGTTCATCACTACTATTTCTCAACAAGAATTGAATGCAGGGACTATCGAGTTTCCAATTCAAGCAGATTTGCTATTGCAACATGAAGGTGACATTGAGGTAGTCGCAACTGTTGTTGATATTGCTGGTAATCAGTCTCAACCTAGTGAGTTGGTGAGTTTTAACGCAGATTACTCCATTGGGCAATCACCGACTATCGAAGTATCAGAAGCGATTATTAATGGTATAAGTGCCAGCGAATCTTTGGCAGATGTCAAAGTTAAAGTTACTGTAGGCGACGGAGTCGAAGTTGGTGACTCCATTAAAATTACCGTTGAAAACAATGGCCAAAAAGAGAGCTTGATTTATCCAATTGTTAGTGAGGTAACAAGTGGTCAAAAAATTGAAGTCAGCTTATCTCCGACATATTTTCCACTTGAAGGTCGTTATCAAGTAAGCGCAACACTCAATGACGAAGTCGGTAATGAGAGTGCACAAAGTAATATTTTAGTTCTGTCTGTAGACAGACAAGCACCTGAATTACCACAGGTTATTATTGCAGAATTCGATAATTTTGGGGTTAACCAACAAGAACTCGAGGATGGTGTTACAACTAAGATTGTATTGGCTGCTGATACTCAACCGGGTGACAAGCTCACATTGACGCTTACTGATCCCAATGGCATAAAAGTCGGTGAGGTTAACTATGTAGTCAAAGAGACTGACAATGCAGGGGACGTCATAGAGTTAGACCTTTTAAAACAGCTATTTGAATCACAAGGGCGATATTTACTTACCACAACTATTGAAGATAAAGCAGGCAACATCAGTGCGCCAGACGATGACATAGTTATCAACGTTGATACTTTAGGTCCTGGTCGAGAAAAAGGAGTTGGTGGGACCGACTTGGCGCCCGTGATTACGCTAATAGAAACAGATGAGTTAACTGGTGATCGATATATTAATCGCGATGATTTTGACTCTATAGTAAATGGTCAAAATATTCCTTTACGAGTTGATCTTCCTCAGGGCACAAATTTTGGTGACTACCTAAGAGTAAATCTTAACCCTACTGAAGGTGGAAGTGAAATTGTGGTTGAATTCAATATCGGTCAATCCGATATTGTAAATGGTTTTGTAACTGTTGATCTTGGAATTAATGCTTTAACCGAGCTTACAAAAGACGGTGATTATGACATAAGTGCTATAGTCATAGATCGCTTAGGTAACGAAAGTATTCCAAGTCCTCTTGTAAATTTCACTTTCGATATCAACGCGCCTACCGTTGCACAATTTTCGATAATCGATGACGCGAGCGACTCTGATATCAGTCTTAACAACGGTGATTATTCTAATGATCCCTTGCCGTTGATTAACGGCGAAGGCGCAGAAAAAGGCGCATCAATTGAAATTTTCGACAAAAATGGCGAATCCATTGCTGTTGTTCCTGTAAATGACGATGGTAGCTGGCAATATCAGTTTATTGACAGCCTATCAGAAGGTGAACATCGATTTAGCACTATTCAAACCGACGCAGCTGGCAATGTCGGACCTAAAAGCGAGAGCTTTACCCTAAACATTGATTTAACACCACCAGGACAAAATGGCGGCGAGAATGGTGAAGTCGATAGCAGTGGCAACTATATTCGTTTTCAACAGGATGACGAATATATTAATGACAGCGAGGCCTCAAGTGTCAATTTGATTGGGTTTATCGAATCAAACGCCACGTTAAATAGTATCACTATAAGTGATGGCGTTAATGCAGATTTGACCCTCCCCGCGAGTAACATTTCAATAGTTGATGGTGTTATCAGAGTCTCAAGTGTTGATTTATCTGGATTTGCAGATGGCACGTTGACAGTTACCATGGATGTGACTGACCAAGCTCGTAATCAAGGCAGCGTATCAGACACCATTGTTAAGCATCCGACATTAAATTCCATCGGAGAAGCGACGGATATTGACGGTGATAAAAACATTGTAGCTAGTGACAGTAATTCAGGTACTTACACACAAATCCAAGTATTTGCAGATGACTTAGATGAAGACAAAGTAACTTATCAATTATTAGATGACTTAGATGGACTTTTAACTATCGATAGCAACGATGGGAAAATTTATCTAGGTGATATTAGTAACCTTGGTAATCAAGGTGATGAACATATTGCACAAGTGGTCGCTACGAGTAGCGATGGTTCAACCAGCACGCAGAGCTTTACTATTACTGTTGGTAGTAAGGCCATTGGCGAAGTTATCGACGAAGATACTTCAACCCATCCAGATGAAGATGGTAATCAAATTTCAAATTTCGTTTCTGAAAATGCACCTATTGGAACAGCCGTTGGAATCACTGCTAAAGCGATAGATGAAGATTCAACGGGTAGTGTTACCTATAAGCTGTCGCCAGCAGATTTAGCAAAAGGACTTTTTACCATCGATGCTGGTTCTGGTGTCGTAACCCTGATTGGAAACCTTGATTATGAAACAAATAAAACACACGACATCACAATAATCGCAACGTCGCCAGATAACACAACATCAAGCAATACATTTACGATTAATGTTGGTAACAATCAGTTTGGTGCTGGCGGTGAAGGCACTAAAGGTGATACTGACAATGCAGTGAGCGATGTTGTTGATAATGACCAAGAGATCAGCAGCTTAGTGTCTGAAAATGCTGAAGTTGGTACTTATGTTGGCATTACAGCTTTTGCTACTGATAAAGATGGCGATGCTGTTACTTACGCATTATCGCAAGCTGATATTGATGCTGGTCTATTTGCCATCGATAAAAATTCGGGCAAAGTGACGCTTACTGGCAACCTAGACTACGAAACTCAACAAAGCCACGATATTACCATCATTGCGAAGTCAGCAGATGATAGCTCTTCGACACAGACTTTTACCATCCGTGTCGGTGACAATAAAGCAGGTCTTGGTGGCGGTGAAGAAACTGGCGATAAAGATCGTCCTCTTGGTGAGATTATTGACATTAACAACGCCACTGATGGTCCTGTTTCTGAAAATGCTAATGCAGGCACTTTAGTTGGAATTACGGCGTTTGCCGAAGATCCTGATGGTGATAGTGTAACCTATAACCTTGCAACAGGTGGTGATAACGAGCTGTTTACTATCAACGAAACATCTGGTGTTGTAACGCTAGCTGGAAATTTGAATTTTGAAACTGCTCAGCAGCACACTATTACGGTTATAGCGACTTCAACGGATGGTTCAACGTCGCAAAAAGAATTTATCATTGCAGTTGGTGATAACGATGATGGCAATGGCGGCGGTGGTGATACCGACCATGCGGTTGAAATGCTACGTGATAACGACGCCCGCGAAAATATCATTTCAGAAAATGCGCCAGTTAACACCGAAGTTGGTATTACAGCGCTTGCCGAAGATAAAGACGGCGATGATATAACTTACCACCTATCGGATAAAGATATCGCCGATGGTGTGTTTGCCATTGACAGCCACACAGGTGTGGTAACGGCTATTGGTGAGCTTGATCATGAAACGCAAGATGAATACAGCATCTCGATTATTGCTAAATCTACTGATGGCTCAACGGCGACCGAAGATTTTGTTATCAAAGTTGGAGACAACAATGAAGGCATTGGCGGCGGCAGTGAAACAGGCGATAAAGATAATCTTATCAGCGACATTACCGATGCAGATCCAGAAAACCGCCCAATCTCAGAGAATGCATCAACAGGTACGTTAGTTGGCATTACAGCCAAAGCAACCGATGCCGATGGTGATGCCATTAGCTATGCGCTATCACCAGCCGATCAACTTGCGGGTATCTTTGCCATTGATAGTGATACAGGCGTGATCCGCCTAATTGGTGATTTAGATTTTGAGAGTGCACCATTACACGATGTTGTGGTGATTGCCTCGTCAACAGATGGTTCAACGTCAACCACAACATTTACCATTAACGTTGGTGATAACGACACTGGTCTTGGTGGCGGTAGTAGTGGCGGCGATACCGATAACGCGATTGGGCCAATTACTGATGATAATCCAGTTAACGATAAAGTCTCTGAAAATGCGAACATTGGCACTGAGATAGGCATCACAGCCAAAGCGGTTGATGCCGATGGCGACAAGGTGACTTATAGCTTGTCCGCTTCTGAGGCGGCGAAGGGGCTGTTTGCTATCGATGGTGATAGCGGCGTGATTACTTTAAAAGGTAATTTAGACTTTGAAACGGCCACTACTCATAGCATTGAAGTGATTGCCACATCAGAAGATGGCTCAACCAGTCAAAAGACCTTTAGTATTGACGTTGGTAATAATAACGAAGGTATTGGTGGTGGCGGCCAAGGTGGCGATAAAGATAACGCTATTAGTATTTTAAGCGATAAAGACAATCGCGATAATAGTGTGTCAGAAAATGATGAAGTCGGCACAACGGTTGGTATTACTGCATTAGCAACAGATGCGGATACTGAAGACTCTGTAACCTACGCCTTATCGCAAGCGGATATCGATGCAGGTCTCTTTACCATCGACAGTGAATCAGGCATTGTCACTATTGCTGGTAACCTTGATTTTGAAACTGCGGCATCACATACAGTGACTGTGATAGCGACTTCGACTGATGGTTCAACCAGCAGTGATAGCTTTACTATTAATGTCACAGATGCCGAAAGCGGTGATAAAGACCGCGCCGTTAGTCCGTTAAGTGATACGGACGATAGCGCTAATAAAGTCAGTGAAAACGCTGATATCGGCGATATTGTAGGTGTTACAGCCTTCGCCAAAGATGAAGATACCTCAGATACCGTCACTTATAGCCTGTCACAAACAGATATCGATGCAGGGCTCTTTGCCATTGATAGCACAACTGGCTTAGTAACAGTGGCTGGTAATCTTGACTATGAAACAGCAACTTCTCATGCCATTACAGTGATTGCACGCTCTGATGATGGCTCAACCTCATCTGAAACCTTTACCATCAACGTTGAGAATAATTTAGGTGGTGATAATGGCGGTGATACCGATAACGCCATTGGCGTGATTAGTGATATCGATAGCCGTGAGAGTAAGGTTTCAGAAAATGCGCCAGCAGGCACGGAGGTAGGCATTAAAGCTAATGCCATCGATAGCGATGATGGTGATGTGGTGACTTATAGCTTATCGGCAGCAGATATTGATGCCGGACTCTTTAGCATTGATAGCACCAGCGGTGTGGTAACGCTTATCGGTGATTTAGACTTTGAAACAGCTGAATCACACAGCATTACCGTGATTGCGCGCTCAAACGATGGCTCATCATCAACTCAAAGCTTTACTATTGACGTTGGCAACAACGAAGATGGCCGCGGCGGTGAAGGCTCAACAGGGGATACCGATCATGCGGTTGGCTCTGTTACCGATATAAATCTAGATGACAATGGTCCTGTGTCAGAGAACGCTTCTATAGGCACCGCGGTTGGCATTATCGCAAAAGCGATTGATGAAGATGGTGATGCCGTTACTTATCATTTATCAGATAGCGATATGGCAGCTGGTCTATTTGCCATTGATGCGACAAGCGGTGTTATTACCGTCGATGGCAATTTAGATTTTGAAACTGCCGAAAGTCATATCGTGACTGTGATTGCTCGCTCTGTTGACGGCTCATCAAGCAGTGAAAACTTCGTGATTAATGTGGCTGATAACCACAATGGTTACGGTGGTGAAGGTTCAACGGGGGATACCGATAACACGGTAGAAATGCTGCGTGATAACGATGCGCGTGAGAACATCGTTTCAGAAAACGCGCCTGTTAATACCCAAGTAGGCATTACCGCACTGGCTGAAGATAAAGACGGCGATGATATCACCTATCACCTATCAGATGCCGATATTGCCGATGGTATATTTGCGATTGATAGCAATACCGGTGTTGTGACAGTCATTAGTGACCTCGATTTTGAAACTAAGAACGAATACACCATTTCAATTACCGCGAAATCAGTTGATGGTTCAACTGCGACCGAAGAGTTCGTGATCAACGTTGGTAACAACAATGAAGGTATTGGCGGCGGCACGGAGACCGGTGATAAAGATAACCTTATCAGTGATATTACTGATATTGACCCAGAAGTACGCCCGATTTCAGAAAATGCGCCTATTGGTTCGCTTGTAGGTATCACCGCTAAAGCCACCGATGGTGACGATGAAGATACGATTAGCTATGACCTATCGGCAGCAGACGAGCTTACTGGGCTGTTTGCGATAGACAGTAGCACAGGGATAATCCGTCTTATCGGTGATTTAGATTATGAAACAGCTCAATCACATGAAGTGACGGTTATTGCCTCGTCAACTGATGGCTCGACGTCGACGAAAACCTTTACTATTGCCGTTGGCGATAATAACGAAGGCATTGGCGGTGGTGCTGAGCCGGGTGATAAAGACAATGCGGTGGGTGATATTACAGATGTTGATACCGTGCTTGAAGGCAAAGTATCAGAGAATCTAAGCATTGGCGAAAAAGTTGGTATTACGGCATTTGCCAAAGATGACGATGGTGATGTTGTTACTTACAGCTTGTCTGATAAATATGCAGATGCAGCGATGTTTGACATCGATCCAACGACTGGTGTTATCACGCTAACGGGGAATCTTGACTTTGAAACGAAACAAAGTCATACCATTGAAGTTATCGCTACATCGAGCGATGGCTCGACAAGTCAAAAAGACTTTGTAATTGAGGTTGGTGATAACAACGATGGCATTGGCGGTGGCACTGAAACCGGCGATAAAGATCACGGCTTAGGCGTGCTCATTGATAAAGACAATGGCGCGAATACAGTATCAGAAAATGCGCCGCAAGGCTCTGCAGTAGGGCTTATTGCCTTTGCTGAAGACGAAGATGGCGATACGGTAACCTATCGTTTATCAGCCTCTGATGTTGCCGATGGCTTGTTTGATATTGACACTGAATCAGGCTTAGTGACTGTTAAAGGCAATCTTGATTTTGAAACTACTCCATCCCATGATATTACAGTTATTGCCGAGTCAACGGACGGAACAACCAGTACAGCAGTCTATACCATTGCCGTAGAAGATGAAGGGTTTGACTTAGATCGCTCAGTGGGAGCGATTAGTGATACTGATGATGCGATTAACAGCGTGTCAGAAAATGCCGAGCAAGGAGATATTGTTGGCATCACAGCTTTTGCTGAAGACGATGATGTGTCTGATAGCGTCACTTATGCATTAGAAGCTGGCGGTGATAACGAGCTGTTTAGCATTGATGAAAAAACAGGCGTTGTGCGCGTAGACGGTAACCTTGATTTTGAAACAGCGCAATCCCACACTATTACTGTAATAGCAACCTCAACGGATGGATCAACCTCAACAGAAAGCTTTAGTATTGCGGTAGGGAATAATGCTGGCGGTGATGGCGGTGGTGATACTGATAATGCGGTAGGTCCAATTAGCGATACAGATTCGCGCGAGAGCAAAATCTCAGAAAATGCGCCGGCGGGTACCGAAATTGGTATCACGGCAAAAGCGACTGACGCCGATTTGGGCGACGTTGTTACTTACAGCTTATCTGAGCAAGACATCGCTGATGGTCTATTTGAAATCGATGCAACTTCAGGTGTTGTTACTCTCAAAGGTAATTTGAACTTTGAAGCGAATGAAAGTCACGACATAACAGTTATTGCACGCTCAAATGATGGTTCAAGCTCTGCTGAAACATTCACCATCGAAGTAGGTGACAACGACGATGGTCGTGGTGGTGAAGGCTCACAAGGTGATACAGATAACGCAGTTGGTGCGATCACTGATCTTGACCCAATCAACGATAAAGTCTCAGAGAATGCCACTGCTGGTACAGAAATTGGCATTAAAGCATTTGCAGAAGATGAAGATGGCGACGCTGTCACGTATTCACTCGCCCCAGAATCACAAGCCTTGTTTGCCATTGATGAAACAAAAGGGGTTATTACCTTAATTGGTAACCTAGACTACGAAACGGCCCCATCACATGCTATTAAAGTGATTGCAACGTCGGCTGACGGTTCAACAAGTCAAGAAACCTTTGTGATTAATGTCGGCAATAATAACGAAGGTATTGGTGGCTCAGGTGGTGATACTGACAATGCTATTGGGCTAATTAGTGATCTTGATAATAGAGATTTAACTATTAATTACGATGCTCCTGCTGACAGTGAAATTGGAGTGCAAGCATTCGCTAAAGACCCAGACGATGGTGACATCGTAACTTATAGCTTATTTGGACAAAGCAACAATCAATTCAGGATTGATAGTCAGTCAGGAATCGTGACCGTAAAAGAAAATTTTGCTCCTGATGAGACAACGATTGATATTAATGTGATGGCGACATCGTCCGACGGTTCAACTTCAACTGCAACGTTCTCAATTAGGGTCAATTTACCAGTTGGTGAAGTCAACGACATCGACGGTTTCGATGGCAAGATTTCAGAGAACGCGCCAGCGGGTACCCAAGTGGGTATTACGGCCAAAGCGACTGACCCGAACAATCAAGACGTGAGCTACAGCTTAGAGGGCACAGCGACCAACCAA